>NZ_JAMSHT010000001.1:0-663333 GCF_023805295.1 Sphingomicrobium sediminis | reverse complement strand
CTCGATCGCAGGCCGGGCGCTGGGCGAGGAAATCCTGACCATTTTCGCCGAAGAAGAGCTAGCGGTCGCGGCGCCGGTCCTGGCATCCGCCCATACCGATAAGCCGATGCGGCTCCGCCTGCTTGCGGCCTCGCGTGGCGACACGCGCAACTTCCTGGCCAGCCTGTGGCGTGACCTGGGCGAGGAAGAGAAATCCGGTCGCCGCCTTGCGCAGATCCTCGACAAGCTGAAAGCCGCGCGCGCCGATCTCGCCGTCGACTTGCCCGAGCGCCCGCGCAAGGAGCGCGCCGAACCTGAGCCCGAAAAAGAGCAGGCCGAGCCCCCGGAGCTGGAACCTGCCGAGAGCGCTGCTGCGGCGCGCGAGCCGCAAGTCATCGAAATTTCTGACACGATTGCGTGGGAAGCGGGTCCCGACGGACAGATTGGATGGGTCGAAGGCGCACCGCGCGCGGCACTGGTCGGCTATTCGCTCGCTGCAGACACGGCGCTTTCCGCCGCACTTGGTGCCCGCGAGCCGTTCGACGCGAGCAACATGGCGATCACGGGCCTCCCCGGTCGGTGGGATCTTCGCGGCGAGCCGAAATATGATGAGGAAAGTGGACACTTTCTCGGATATGCCGGCGTTGCGGCGCGCGCGGGCAAGGCTGCCAATAGCGCTCCCGCTGAACGACCCGAACAACAAATCCTGCCGCCGCAGGACGCGCAATCGCTGCGCGAGCTTGTCCACGAGATCAAGACCCCGCTCAACGCCATCATCGGCTTTGCCGAAATCATCGACGGTCAATATCTGGGACCCGCGCACCGCCGCTATCGTGAGCGCGCGGCCGAAATCGTTGCGCAGGCACGCATCCTCCTGGAAGCGATCAAGGACCTCGACTACGCTGCACGTATCCAGGTCGGCGATGGCAAGAAGAAGCGCAAGCCGCTCGGCGATATCGTCGCCGAACTGCGCGAAAGCCTTGCCGCGCGCGCAGCCCGCAAGGGCGCCGACCTCGCTATCACCGGCGACAGCGCCGAGGCGACCTGCGACACAGACCCCGATCTTGCCGAGCGCCTGATCCTGCGTCTCGTCGGCGCGCTCGCTGACGCCGCAGAGGCCGGCAGCAGCATTTCGATCGGATTTGCCAAGGATGAGGGGCATTGCCTGCTCGTCATCGATCGCCCTGCGCGGCTCGCCGACTATTCGACCGACCAGCTGTTCGACCCCGCCTTGATCATCGGCAACGATGCCAAGGCATTGCTGGGCCTCGGCTTTTCGCTGCGCCTCGTGCGCGGGCTGGCGCGAGTAGGGGGCGGCGACCTCGTCCTCGAGGGCAATCGCTTCCGGCTGTCGCTTCCGCGCGCGGCCTGAGCGAAGTGCTTGCATGAGCGCGCGGCACTTTCTACGTGCAGTCCTAGCGCGGGGGCCCGTAGCTCAACTGGTTAGAGCTGGCCGCTCATAACGGCTAGGTTGCGGGTTCAAGTCCTGCCGGGCCTACCACGCTTTTCCATCGCTGAAGAAAATGGTCGGGGAGACAGGATTCGAACCTGCGACCCTCTGCTCCCAAAGCAGATGCGCTACCAGGCTGCGCTACTCCCCGACTGGCCGCGCCCCTAACAGAGGCGGGACCATTTCTCCAAGCCTATTCGATACCGCCAGACAGATAGGCCAGCATCGCTGTCCAGGCCGCGACATTCTGTCGCAATTGTTCGGGGTCGACCTGGTCGAGCGTGTCATTGGGGGTGTGATGCAGGTCGAAATAGCGGGTGCCGTCCTGGCGCAGGCTCAGCCCCGGCGCGCCCTCGCGCATCAGCGGTCCAATATCGGCGCCGCCCGCCTGGTCATATTCGCCGGGCACGATACCGAGCGGGACCAAGGCGGCGCGCAAGCCGTCGGCCTCGGCGCGGCGACCCTCGCCGAAATTCGTCGTCACTTTCCATACCCGATCGGCACCGAAATCGCTCTCGGCGACGGCATGATAGTCAGTGCCATCATGACGGGCCGCAAAATCACGCCCGCCCCAGATGCCGACTTCCTCGGCGCCGTACCAGACGATCTCGATGGTGCGCATCGGGCGCCCGGCCTCCATGATCCGCTTGGCGGCGGCCGCAACGATCGCGCAGCCCGCGCCGTCATCGAACGCGCCGACGCTGTTGTCCCAACTGTCGAGATGGCAGGCGACCTGCAATTTCTTGGCATCGGGATTGCGGCCCGGCACTTCGGCGATGACATTGCCCGACACCTGTTCGCCAATATTGCGGGGCGTCAGCAATAGCTTCATCGTCACCGGGCCGTCGGCACGTTCGAGGACACGCATCAGCTGGTTGGCATCGGGAATGGCGAGCGCCGCGGCAGGGATGGGGGTTACACCCGGCTGGAAATTCGTATTGCCGGTATGCGGCGTGCGATCGTGCTCGGTGCCGATCGACTTAACGATGATCGCCGCCGCGCCGCGCGAGGCGGCTTCGTTGGGGCCGAACCAGCGTGGGCTGCCGAATGCCGGCGAATAGCCCGACCCGTCCTGGTTGCGCGGCATGGCATGCGAGATGAAGACGATCTTGCCGGCCTGGTTCGCCGGGTCGTCGGCAAGGAAGCTGGGATAATCTGCATAACCGATGACTTCTGCCTCAAGACCGTCGGGGCCGGTCGAACCCGAATTACCGAGTGCGGTCAGCACCAGTTCCTGCGGGAATGGCGCGATGATCTCGGCCTTTTCTTCGCCGCGCACCCAGGTCGGCATGGTGAATTCTTCCACGCGGACATTGGCAAAGCCGAGCTCCGTCAAATGCTCGACTGCCCAGTCGCGGGCGCGGGCTTCGGCCTCGGTGCCGGCAAGGCGCGGACCGACTTCGGTGGTCAGACCTTCGAGCAATTCCCAGGCCAATTCGTCCTCCAGCGCGGCGTCACGAAGCTCGGCGACCATCGGGTCGACGGTCGGCATCGCCGCCGGCTGGGCAATGGCGACGGCGGGAAGGGAGACGAGGGCGGCGAGCGCGAGGCGCGTGGAGGTCTTTGTCATGGCTGGAACGCTAGTGCGTCATTCCGGCCCTGTCACTAGCCACTAGATGAGGCGGAGTTGGGCACCCTGCGGCGGGGTGAAGAGCCCGCAATTGAGCTTGATCTTCTCGCGCCCGATCCCGTTATCGCGGCAGGCCTTGGCAAAGCGGCGCGCGAACAGGTCAGCCCATACGCCTTCGCCGCGCTGGCGACTGAAGAAACGCGGGTCGTTGTCGCGGCCGCCACGCAGCGAACGGATGGTCGCCATGACCTTGCCGGCACGGTCGGGATAGTGGGCTTCGAGCCAGTCCTTGAACAAGGGCGCGACTTCGTGGGGCAGGCGCACCGGAAGGTAGAAGGCCATTTTCGCCCCGGCCTTTGCGCCCGCTTCGACAATCGCTTCCATCTCGTGATCGGTAATGTGCGGCACGACGGGCGAGACCGACAGATAAACCGGCACGCCTTCATCGGCGAGCGCCTTGATCGCGGCGAGGCGTTTGCGTGCAGCGGGAGCGCGAGGCTCAAGCGTACGATGAATGTCGGCACTGAGGCTCGTGACCGACAGCGCGACGCCGCAGAGGCCAAGCCGTGCGGCAGGCGCGATCAGGTCGATATCACGCAGCACGCGATCCGACTTGGTCGTGATCGTGAAGGGATGCTTGAGATCGCACAACGTCTCGAGGATCGAGCGCGTCACTTTCCAACGCCCTTCGATGGGCTGGTACGGATCGGTGTTGGTCCCGAGCGCGATCGGCTTGGCCTCGTAGCCATCGCGCGACAGCGTCTTGAGGAGCAATTGCGCGGCATCGGGTTTGACGAAGAGCCGGCTTTCGAAATCCACCCCGGGCGACAAGTCATGATAAGCGTGGGTCGGTCGCGCGAAACAATAGATGCAGCCATGCTCGCACCCGCGATATGGATTGACCGAGCGATCGAAACCGAGATCGGGCGACTGATTGCGGGTGAGGATGGTCTTGGGCCGCTCGATGGTCACCGTCGTGCGGCGGGGAGGGGGGCCGCCATCGATCGCTTCGGCCTCGTCGAGCCAGTCACCGTCGACGACATGCTGCTTCAAATTGAAGCGCGACGACGCATCATTGCGCGTAGCACCGCGCCCCTTTTTCGACTCGATCGGCATGGCATGAGCCTAGCCGAACGCCAAGAACATAACAAGAACGTTAGCGCGCTTGCGGGTACCGAGGGGTCCGGCCCTGGATGAGGTCCGTCAGCGCCTGCGGCGTCGTGCCGGCTTCGGCGTGATAGACGAAATAGTTGCGCAACACGGCAGGGATATAGAAGCGCGTTTCCCAATAGGGCAGGCTCTCCATCCACAGCAATGGATCGTCGTCGGGAATGGTCGCCCAACGAGCCACCGGGACGGGCCCCGCATTATAGGATGCGATGACCCGCAGGAGCTCGCCGCGCGTGGCGCTATTGCGCTGCATCTGCTCGATGAAAGCTTGGCCATGATCGATATTGGTCTCGGGCCGCTTCAATTGCTCGACCGTCACGCTCTGGCCGCGCGAGCGCGCCGTGTCGCGTGCCGTGCCAGGGCGCACCTGCATGAGGCCGACGGCATCGGCCGGGCTCACTACCCGCTCTCGAAAATCGCTTTCCTGGATGATGTGGGAAAAAGCCATGAACGGATCGATCCGCCAGCCATTGTCGGGCTCCCAAGCGGGATGCGGATAGCGCGCCTCGGCATTGGTGCGCACGCCCGACGGGCCATTAGTGGCGAGAAAATATTGCAGCCCGCCTAGCCCCAATTCCTTCGAAATCTCGATCAGCGCCTGATGCTGCGTCGGCGAACCGACCCGCGCCTGGTGGCGCAGCAATTCCTCGGCACGGGCGCGTTCGCCGGACTCTGCCAGCAGGCGAGCCCGCTGCACATTGGGCAGCGTATCGACGACGCTGCGCATGCGCCGGTCGGGCTCGGCTACGCGCGCCGGGAGCTGACGCGGAGCCCCGATGCGTGCGCGGGCTAGCTGGCCGTAGAATGTCTCGGCATCCGTCGCTGCTGCGCGCAGCCGCTCGGCAACGATTTGGGGACGGCCGCATTTCTGTTCGGCGCGGGCGGACCAATAGTGACCGGCGGCCGCCAGCTCGCGATCGCTGGTGCCCAGCGCGGTCGTCCGGAAGGCGACCGACGCAGCTTCGCAATTGTTGAGCCGCCACTCGGCAAGACCTTCGACCCAGGCTGATTGGGCCTGCCATTCGGCGCGTCCGGCGAGGCGACCTTCGCGTGCGAGCCGGGCTGCATCGGGAATGCGTCCTTCGATATAATAGATCCAGGCCACGCGCTGTGCGAATTCCGAGCGGGCTTCGCCATAGAGGCGACCATCGTCGATGGCCTCGCGGAACAACGCTTCGGCACCCGCGCCGTCATCGGCCTCGACAAAAGGACGCAAGTCCGACCGCAACGCGTCGAAGTCGCGACCGTCGATCGCATCGGGCCGCGTACGGCGCGGTGCGCCGCCAAGGCCGACGAGGCGGCGTTCGACCAAGGTCGGCGGCGTTGCTTCGCCGCGAGTCTGGGCAAGGCCGGCAAGCCGCTGCGCTTGCGGCAGTTCGGGCGCCTCTCGCACCAGTTCGGCCAATGCCGCGCCTTCGATGCGCGGCGAATCCGGCGCAAGGTAAAGCTCGGCCAGCGCATAGCTGCGCATCGGATCGCGCGAGGATTGGCGCAGGATCGCAGTGCGCGCCGCATCCCATTGCCCCGCATCGATGGCCGACATAACGCCGGCCCAGCTTTGCGGCCCCACGGCGCGGTCGCTCGCATAGTCACGCTCTTCGAACAGGTCGATCTTCAACGTGCGCTGATTGTCCTGGGCCATTGCAGGCGTGGCCATCAATGCTGCCATTAACGCGGCGATACGGATCATTGCGCCCCCATGAGGATGAGCATGTCTTCCCAGGCGAGTCTCTTGTCGCGCGGTCGTTCGATCAGCCAACGCGGGTGAAGCGTCGCCACCGTGGGAATGGAATTGAAGTGATGAAGCTGGCCGCGCGCTTTTGCGAGCGGCATGCCCAGCAGCGACTGGCTGGCCTGGTTCCCGAAAATGAGAAGACGCTGCGGCTTCGCGCCTGCAATCGAGCGCCGCGCCACTTCGACCAGGTCGTCGGGGAGGGTGCGCTGGCTTGCGGTGCCGGGCATCAGCACCGGCTCGATCAGCAAGGTCGACGGTGCCTCGACCCCGATCGCGGCCATCATGCGGTTGAAGAGCGTACCGATCTCGCCCTCGAAAGCCGCATTGGCTGTTTCGGCACGACCGCCGACCGCCAGTAACGGCGCATTCTCATTGAGATTTGCAGGCACGAGCGGCGCCCCGAGCTCGTTGGCGCGCGCTTCATGCCATTGCTTGATCGCATCCAGCGTGTCGGGAAGCGGCTGTTGCGGCGTTGCGACGGGTGCTGCGGCCGGCGCCGCCGGCAGCGGTGCTTCTGCTACGGGTGAAGGAACCGGCTCCGGCGTTGCATCCTGAACTGGCTTTTTGGCCAGCGACCGCCAGCTCGGCGCATCGCCGCGCGTTGCCACGTCGACGCCTGCGTCGCGCCACCATCCGAGCAACGCTGCGGCTGCTTCACGGTCGATTCCCACCCCTTGGTTCATTGCTGGCGACGTTCGGCCATGTTGACGGCGCGGTCAATTCATTGTCAGTGCAGTCTCAAGCCGAATGGACGGCAAATTGCGACCAAAGGTTCAAGGCCAAGGAAAGTAGTGATGAGCGAACGCGAATCCATGGAATATGATGTCGTCATCGTCGGGGCAGGCCCGGCGGGACTGGCATCGGCAATCCGCCTCAAGCAGCTCGCAGCAGAACGCGAGCAGGACATCTCGATCGCGATCCTCGAAAAGGGATCGGAAGTCGGCGCGCATATCCTGTCGGGTGCAGTCATCGATCCCAAGGCGCTTGATGAACTGCTCCCCGACTGGCGGTCACGCGACGATTGCCCGCTCAAGATCGAGGTGACCGAGAATCATCACTGGATTCTCACCGATACCGGCAAGATCTCGATCCCGCACATCGCGACGCCCGAATATATGCACAATAAAGGCGCGTTCACCGGCAGCCTTGGCAATCTCACCCGTTGGATGGCGGGCATCGCCGAGGAAATGGAAGTCGAGATTTTCCCCGGTTTTGCCGCAGCCGAAGTGCTGTTCGACGATGCCGGCAATGTGAAGGGCGTCGCCACTGGCGACATGGGCGTGGCGCGCGACGGCTCGCACCGCCCCGACTACCAGCCCGGCATGGAACTGCACGCCAAATATACGCTCTTCGCGGAAGGTGCGCGCGGTCACCTCACCAAGGAACTGACCAACCTGTTCAAGCTGCGCGAGGAAAGCGGCCCCCAAGTCTATGGCATCGGGATCAAGGAATTGTGGGACATCCCGGCCGAAAAGCATGTGCCGGGCAAGGTCATCCATACGCAGGGCTGGCCGCTCGAAGATGCCTGGGGCGGGGGCTTCCTCTACCATCAGGACAATGGGCAGGTCGCCTTGGGCTTCGTCGTGGCGCTCGATTACGACAATCCCTACCTCTCGCCCTTCCAGGAAATGCAGCGCTGGAAAACGCATCCCGACATTCGTGCGGAGATCGAAGGCGGCAAGCGCGTTTCCTACGGCGCGCGCGCAATCAACGAAGGTGGCTGGCAAGCCATTCCGCAGCTGGCTTTCCCGGGCGGCGCGCTCATCGGTTGCTCGGCGGGCTTCGTCAACGTGCCCCGCATCAAGGGCAATCATACGGCGATGAAGACCGGCATGATCGCTGCCGAACATGTCGCCGAGGCGTTGGGCGCCGGCCGATCGAACGACGTGCTCGAAGGCTATCGCCCCGCCGTGATGGACAGCTGGGTCGGCAAGGAATTGAAGAAGGTCCGCAACGTGCAGCCGATGGTCGCCAAATATGGCGGCAAGCTCGGCACCTTCCTTGCCGGCATCGAAATGTGGCTCAACCAGCGTTTTGGTACGCCGTGGACGATGAAGCATCATGCCGATCACAAGGAGATGCGCTCCAAGCATGCGGCAACGCCAATCCATTATCCCAAGCCCGATGGCGAACTGACCTTCGACCGTTTGAGCAGTGTCTATCTCTCCAACACCAATCACGAGGAAGACCAGCCCATTCACCTGACGCTCAAGGACGACAGCGTACCGATCACGGTCAATTATGCCGTGTTCGACAGTCCGGAGCAGCGTTACTGCCCCGCTGGCGTCTACGAGATCGTCGGAGAGGAAGAAGGCAATCCCAAGCTGCAGATCAACGCCCAGAACTGCGTCCACTGCAAGACGTGCGACATCAAGGACATGACGCAGAACATCAACTGGGTCGTGCCCGAGGGCGGAGGAGGCCCCAATTATCCGAACATGTAAGCCCGTTTTCGCCGGCATCGCGGCACTCACGCTGGGCGCGGCCCCGGCCTTTGCCGCACAGCCGCTCAGTGTCACCGTCAACGTCAATGTGCTGCCCAAGGGCCCGCTCGACCTGTTCGTCGATGCACGCACCGCCGAACTGCTCGGCGAAAGCGATCGCGCCGCCAATCTCTATGTCGAATTGATCGAGGAAGGCGGCGAGGGGGTCGCTGGGTTCGAAGGTCGCGCCGCATCCAGCGCGATTGCGGCCGGACGCTTCGATCTCGCGCTCGAACTGGCCAAGACGGCGGACCTGTCGGATGCCAATCTCGATTTGCGCATGCTGCTTCTTGCCGATGCGCTGCGCGGCGCACGCTGGGCCGAGGCGTTGGCCATCGTCAATGATGACACGACCCGCGTCAGCCTCGATTTCATGGCGCCGTTCGTGCGCAGCTGGATCGATGTCGCGACGGCCCGGGGTGGCCGCGAACCGACGGGCCCGAGCCGCCTGGCCGGCCTCTCGCGCCAACGCCCCTTGTCGCGCCAGATCGAAGAGCAGGCGGCCTTGCTCTATCTTGCCGCCGGCCGTGTCGAACCCGCGCTACCGCTGATCGACGAAGCCATTGCCCGCGCCGGTGGCCGCGAAGCCCGCATGCGCATGGCATTTGCAGAGTCGCTTTATTCGCTCGGACGCCCTGATGCCGCGATGGCGCTGCTTGCAGGCGACGATGCAATGCTGGTCGAGGCGCGTGAGCGCCTTCAGGCCGGCGAGACGCTTGGCATGGCGATCCGCACACCGGCAGAAGGCCTGTCCGAATTGCTCATTGCGGTCGCGGTCGACCTCACACAGGGCCGGGCAGGCGACCTGCCGCTGCTGCTCGCGCAGGTCGGACGGTTTGCCGACCCTGCCAATGAAAGCGCCGATATTATCACCGGCGCGCTGATGGATCGCGTCGGTCGCAGCGAAGAAGCGCTCGACCTCTATCGCGGTGTGGCCGACAGCTCACCGCTCATCTTGCAGGCGCGCGACAGCGTCATCCAAGGATTGCTCAATGCGGACCAGGCCGAAGAAGCGCTGGCCATCGCCCGAGCCGATCGCGAGGCCCATCCGGGCCGCGCCGGCGGCTGGGCTCGCATCGGCGATACGCTGATGGCACTGGAGCGCCCCGACGAAGCCGCCGATGCCTATGCGCGTGAGCGTGGCATGCAGGCCGAGCCCGAATGGCAGTTGCTGTTTCTCGAAGCGCTGGCACGGCATGATGCCGGTGACTGGGACACGGCGCGCAGCCTGCTGCGCAGCGCGCTGGCCATTTCGCCCGAGGAACCGGTGCTGCTCAATTATTACGGCTATGCGCTGCTAGAGCGGGACGAGGAACTGGACCGCGCCTTCGCCTACATCCGCAACGCCAGCAACATCCAGCCCGACAATCCGGCCATCACCGACAGCCTCGGCTGGGCACTCTACAAGAATGGCGAGCTGGCCGAGGCGGCAGACGTCCTCGAACGCGCCGCGCGCCTGTCGCCCGACGATCCCGAGATCCACGAACATTATGGCGATGCGCTCTACGCGACGGGCAACCCGATCGAGGCGCGCTTTGCCTGGGAAGCGGCCTTGGTCTTTGCCGAGGAAATGGCGATGGTCGAGCGGCTCGAGGACAAATTGGGCTTTGGCCTTTCTGAACGCAATGAAGCGCCCTGAAGACGGCTGGCTGCGCGAGCCTGCGCCGGCCAAGCTGAATCTCGCGCTGCATGTGCGGCGGCGACGCGATGACGGCTATCACGAGCTGGAGACTTTGTTCGCCTTCCTGATCGAAGGCGACATGATCGCGGCGCGTCCTGCTGAACGGACAAGCCTGACCATCGGCGGCCCATTCTCTGACGGCCTCGAAGCAGGTGACGATAATTTGGTCATCCGCGCTGCCCATGCGCTCGCCGAAGCTGCCGACCAGGAACTCTCTG
The DNA here is from genome assembly GCF_023805295.1 of Sphingomicrobium sediminis. Classification (NCBI taxonomy): domain Bacteria; kingdom Pseudomonadati; phylum Pseudomonadota; class Alphaproteobacteria; order Sphingomonadales; family Sphingomicrobiaceae; genus Sphingomicrobium; species Sphingomicrobium sediminis. The sequence continues at coordinate 653,047 of NZ_JAMSHT010000001.1, read as the reverse complement.
TCGAATTGCATCTCGACAAGAAGCTTCCGGTCGCGAGCGGAATAGGCGGCGGGTCCGCAGACGCGGCCGCGACGTTGCGTGTGCTGACGCGCCTTTGGTCGCTCGATCCTTCCTTGGCGCAGCAGGTTGCACCGGGGCTCGGCGCCGACGTGCCTGCTTGTCTGCTCAGCATGACGGCGCGAGGCGAGGGGGTGGGCGAACGCCTGAACCCTGTCGCTATCGAGGGTCTGTCCGGCACGCCGGTCCTTCTCGTCAATCCGGGCGTTGCCGTATCGACCGCCGAGGTCTTCAAGGCATGGGATGGACAGGACCGAGGGCCACTCGGCACGGTTTGGCGGTCTGGACGCAATGATCTTGAAATGCCGGCCCGGGCGCTCGCACCTGAAATCGATAATGTCTTGCGATGGCTCGGCGAGCGAGAGGGCGTCAATCTCGCTCGCATGTCCGGGAGCGGCGCGACATGTTTCGCCATGTTCGACGATGCCGACGTCCGCAATGAGGCTGCGGCAGCCTGTCCCGACAAATGGTGGCATTTGGCCAGCGAGTTGCGCTAGGGGGCCGCATGGCCCGACCGATCCTTACCGCCACAGAGATGCGCCGCCTCGAGCAACATGCCTTCGAGGCCGGCACCGACGAATATGCACTGATGGAACGCGCCGGTGCGGCGCTGGCCGAGGCTACCTTGCGGTTTGCGGGCGCACGCGAAACGCTGGTGCTGGTCGGAAAGGGCAATAATGGCGGCGATGGCTATGTCGCGGCGCGCTTGCTTGTCGAGGCCGGGGCGAGTGTCCGTATCGCCGCAGTGGGCGAGCCGACCGCCGATAGCGCCAAGCTGGCTGCCAAAGACTGGAGCAGACCGGTAGAGGCCATCGATGAGAATACCGCGCCTGCTGACCTTGTGCTCGATTGCTTGTTCGGGACTGGCCTGACGCGTCCGATCGACGAAGACATTGCCGAGCCTGCACGGCGCCTGTTTACGGCCGCCCGGCGCGTCGTGGCCTGCGATTTGCCGAGCGGGATCGAAAGCGATACTGGCGCGATCCTGACCGATCTGGGTCCGGCGGATCTCACCGTCACCATGGGCGCGTTGAAGCCGGCCCACCGCCTTTCGCCTGCCATGCAGGCTTGCGGCCGTGTTGCCAGCGCCGCGATCGGGCTCGAAACCCAGAGCGACTGGTTCGAGATCGCCGAACCCGATTTGCCCGCGCTCGATGCGCAGGGACACAAATTCGACCGCGGCATGGTCCATTGCCTCTCGGGCGCGATGCCCGGTGCAATCGCCTTGAGCGCGCATGCTGCGGCACGGGCAGGTGCCGGCTATGTCCGCGTATCGACGAGCCGAATGATCGACGGCCTGCCGTCCAGCGTCGTCCAGACCGAGGATGCGGGCGCACTGGATGACGAGCGCATCGGCTGCCTGCTGGTCGGCCCGGGGATGGGAGACATCCCGCCGCTGCTGACCGTCGCGTTGACGAAGACCCATCCGCTCGTGCTGGATGCCGACGCGCTGCGTCATGTCGGTGAGCCCGATCGTCTTGCGGGCCATGACGCCATCCTAACGCCGCATGAAGGCGAGTTCCGCGCGCTGTTCGGAGACCTTGTGGGTTCGAAAGCCGACCGCGCGTTGCTCGCGGCGCAACAGACGCAGTGCGTCATCGTCTACAAGGGGCCCGACACGCTCGTTGCCGCACCCGACGGCAGGCTCGGCTTTGCACCGCCCGCACCCGCAGCCTTGGCGACGGCAGGAGCAGGGGACGTTTTGTCGGGGATCATCGCCGCGATGCGGGCGCGTGGCATGGAGCCGTTCGAGGCGGCCTGCGCCGGTGTCTGGCTGCATGGCCGCGCTGCCGAAGCGTGCGACATTCCCTTCATCGCCGATGATCTCATCGCCGCACTGCCGGACGTGATGTGAGCGAGAAGGTCGTCCAGATTGCCGGTCGCGGCGACGGCGTCACCGACGCGGGCCATTATGTCCCGCTCGCAGCGCCGGGCGACACGATCAAGGACGGCAAAGTCGTTGCCCGCGGTGACGGCTACCGGGAGCCGCCCTGCCGGCATTTCCCCGAATGTGGCGGCTGCCAGCTGCAGCACCTCACCGACGCGGCCTTTGCCACCTATTGCGAGACTCGTGTCGCCGGAGCCTTGGCGCAGAAGGGCCTATCGACCGACATTCGCGCGGCGCATCTGTCGCCACCGAAGAGCCGCCGCCGCGCCGACCTCAAGGCGCTGAAACTCGGCAAGCGTGTCGTCATCGGCTTCACGCAGGAAAAATCGCACAAGATCGTCGATATGACTGAATGTCATGTCCTTCATCCCGACCTGTTCGCCCTGCTTTCGCCGCTGCGGGATCTGCTGGGCAAGATGCTTCCACCGCGTCGCACCGGACGGGTCCAGATGACCCTGACCGACCAGGGCGTCGACCTCATGCTTGCGGGGATCGAAGCCGAAGGGCTGGAGGCCGCCGAGGCGCTGCCGGCCTTTGCCGAACGGCAACGACTTGCCCGCCTGTCGGTCGACGAGGGATACGGCGCCGAGCCGCGCTATGAGCCGCAGCCGGTCACGATCACGCTTGGCGACATCGCCGTGCCGTTCCCGCAGGGCAGCTTCCTGCAGGCGACCAAGGATGGCGAGCAGGCGCTTGTCGACGGTGTCGCGGAAGCGCTGGAAGGCAGTGACGGCCCCACGCTCGACCTGTTCGCAGGCCTCGGCACGTTCGCACTATCGGTCGGCAAGCAAGTCACCGCTGCGGAAGCCGGACGCGAAGCCATCCTGTCGTTAATGCAGGCGGCGCGGCGGGCACGGCGCTCGGTCGATCCCGAGCATCGCGACCTATATCGCCGTCCCTATGACGCGAAAGAGCTCGCAGCTTTTGGCGCCGTCATCCTCGATCCGCCGCGATCGGGTGCCGAGGCGCAATGTCGCGAATTGGCAGCCAGCAAGGTGCCGGTCACCGCGATGGTCAGCTGCAATCCGGGCACCTTCGCGCGCGATGCCGCGATCCTTGTCGAAGGCGGCTATTCGCTCGACTGGGTGCGACCGGTCGGACAATTCCGCTGGTCGACCCATGTCGAGCTGGTCAGCCGCTTCACATGTGGCTGATAAATTCGATGGCCGCGTGAAGCGTCAGCGCCATCAGGCACAAGGTTGAAGTCACGAAGAACAGGCTGCGCGATTTGCCTGCCACCTGCACCAGCGAATGGCCGATCCTGAGTGCCACATATCCCCACGCCAGATAGAGATTGACGACATGGTCGCCACCCATCAGCACGATCGCAATGACGATCGCGTAGAATAGGGTCGGCTGCTCGACGAGGTGCTCGTAATTCTGCCGCGGCCAGCAGGCACGCGGCGGAATATGGCCTTCCAGATCACGGCCGCGCGCGCCGGCGGGCACGTTGGAAAGGTCGGCACCGGACTTGATCGCCTTCTGAATGCGGATCACTGCCCAGAACATCATCACAATCGTCCAAGCGACGAGCGCAATGATCGGGCCGATTAGCGGGCTGAACTCCATTGGGTTTCTCCTTTTATGGACCTACGCGACGATGAATACGCCCGCGAGCAAGCGCAGGCACAACAGGAACAGTCCGATCGAGGCGAGCATGAAGAGCGCCCAGCGCACGAGCGCGCGGTTCCACAGGATCTGGACGAGGCTGTGCGCGATGCGGAGGCCGACATAGGCCCAGGCGATCATCCGCGTCGGTTCGCTCATGTCACCCAGCATCGCCAGCGCGATAACGACTGCGTAAAAGAGCGGCGGCTGTTCGAGCAGGTGATTGTAATTGTGCGCGACCCACTGGGTCTTGTCGGGCAGCACGCCGTCGAGATCGCCACCCTTGGTGCCGTGACGTCCCTTGAGGTCGATCCCGGCCTTCTTGAGAGCGGTCATGCGCGTCGCATAGAGCCACGCCCAGACTATCATCGTCCAGATGGCAAGGACGGCCAACGGTTGCAGCAACAGTTTCATGAAAAAGCCCCCCGAAATTGCTTTCGAGGGGCTTTCTAGCCGTTCCGGTTTCGTAAGGAAACCTAGTCGAACATTTTGGCGAAAGCGCGCTTGGCGCGGCTCTTCCAGTGACCGCGATGATAGGCGTCGCTAGCCAGCAGCGGCAGCACCGAGGTGGCCTCGGCATAGACCATCTGTTCGAGCGCGGTGTCGACCTTGCCCCAGCTGCAGGCTTCCTGAAGCGTCGAGGAGGAGCAGGCACCATCGCGCACATCAGCGACGGTGATTTGGATCGCATATTTGTGCATCTCGACATCTTCATGACCGAGGATTTCGGCGCAGACGACCGTATCCTGCGCGAAATTCTTGGGCACGCCGCCGCCGATCATCAGGAGGCCGGTAGTACCGGCCTTGATCTTGATATCGGTCAGTTCGCGGAAGTCGGCGATGGCGTCGAGCACCATATAGTCTTCGCCGGCCTTGGCGCGGTCGACCTGGTGCTTGACGAGGCCGAAGCCTGCCGAGCTATCAACGAAGGCTGGGCAGAAGATAGGCACGTCATGCTCGTAGGCGAGCTTGACGAGGCTGTTTTCCTTCTTCCCATGCTCGACGAGATACTTGCCCATCTCGCGGATGAAAGCGCGGCTCGAATAGGCCTTGGGCTCGAGCGAGTTGGCAATGGCCGCGATCGTGTGATCGGTGTCCTGGAGCGCTTCCTCGTCGATATAGGTATCGTAGATGCGGTCGATGTAGAGCGAGCGCAGCACCTTGTCGTCGGGGATTTCGAGCGCCTGATAATGCTTGTGACCAAGGCCTTCGAAGAAATCCATGTCGACGATGGTCGCGCCAGTGGCGACGATGGCATCGACCATGTTGTTCTTCACGAGCTCGGCATAGAGATCCATGCAGCCGCCCGCGCTGGTCGACCCGGCGACGACTAGGATGACCGAGCAATCCTTGTCCTCGAGCATCTGGTTGTAGATGCGCGTGGCACGCGCGAGATCGCGGCTGGTGAAGCTCATCTTGCCCATGGCATCGATGACCGAGCGCGCGTCGAAGCTGGTGATATCGATATGCTCGACGGGGCTCTGGAGCAGCTCGGCCTTTTTCTGGCGGTCGATCTGATCCTCGTCCGGATGGGTGGCGAGATCCTCGCTCATATTCATCTCCCTCAAAATTTTCTGTTCCGAACGCGCCTTACAGGCGAACCACGTTCGAGGCCTCGTCCTGTTCCGAACGCGGGCCATAAAGCGTCATCATCGGATCGTCCGACACGCGCACCGGCTCTTCGGTCGTGAAGCCGTTGAACTGGGTGCGCATCGCATTGCCGTAGGCGCCAAGCATGCCGATTTCGATATAGTCGCCGGGACCGATATCGTCGGGCAGGAAGAACGGGCCTTCCATCTTGTCCATGTCGTCGCAGGTCGGACCGAAGAAACGGAACGGCACCAGTTCGGCCTCGCTATCCTCCTCGCGGATGAGCCGGGTCGGGTAGCGCCAACCGATATGTGCGGCATCGAACAAGGCGCCATAAGCGCCGTCGTTGATGTAGAGCGTGTTGCCGCGACGCTGTTCGACACGAACGAGCACGCTCGAATATTCGGCGCACAATGCGCGGCCGGGTTCGGCCCAGAGTTCGGCCGAGTAGCTGATCGGCAAATCCTCGAACTTTTCGTGGATCATCTGGAAGAAGCTTTCCATCGCCGGCGGATCGAGGTCGGGATAGGCCGACGGAAAACCGCCGCCAACATCGACGATATCGATCGTCACGCTGCTTTCGACGATGGCCGCGCGCACGCGCTCCATCGCATCGCCGAACGCGGCCGGGCTCATTGCCTGGCTGCCGACATGGAAGCACAGGCCAAGCGCATCGGCCGTCTGGCGCGCGGCCATCAGCAACTCAGGCAGCTCTCCAGGCTCGGCACCAAATTTGGTGGCGAGGCTTAGCTTGGAATGCTCCGACGAGACGCGCAGGCGCACCAGCAGGTTGAGATCGGTCGCTCCGCGTGTGGCGCGGCGAATCTTCTCAAGCTCGGCCATGCTGTCGAGGCTGAAGGTCTTCACGCCATGGACAAAATAAGCTTCCTCGATCGCCTCGGTCGCCTTGACGGGGTGCATGAAGCACAGCGTCGCTTCGGGCAACGTCTGCGCGACGAGGCGCACTTCGCCCATCGAGGCGACATCGTAATGGCTGATACCGGCCTCCCACAGGACCTTCAGCAGGTCTGGATCGGGATTGGCCTTGACCGCATACAGGCTCTTGCCGGGTAACTTTTCCACGAAGAAGCGCGCCGCACGAAAAGCAGCGTGCGGGCGAACGAGCGTTACCGGAAGGATCGGCTTGCGGGCTTTAACTAGCCCCAGCGCGGAATGGTGTTCGTGCAACTCAAGGGACCTCCAAGGGCAAAACTGGCAGCGGGCTGCCGAATTCAACACTTTGCTGCCTTGCGGAAGTCCCATGGGGCAGCGAGAGCGGCCCTATAGGGCCAATCGAATAATCATGTAAAGGGAAACTGGCAGTGCCGTCTGGCACCGCGCCCCCATCCGTGGAACTTCATTTAGAAAATAAAGGCTTACGAGATGCTGAATGTTCCGGATCGTAGCTGGGTCGAGGCGGCAGCCCGTCGAATTGAGGATAAGGTGGTCAAAACCCCGCTGACACGCGCGCGGATCGGCGATGCAGACGTCCACATCAAATGGGAAAATCGGCAGACTGGCGGGGCCTTCAAACTGCGCGGCGCGTCCAACCGATTGATCGCGTTGGGCGAGGAAGAGCGGACGAGAGGCGTCGTCGCCTTCTCGAGCGGCAATCATGCACAAGGTGTCGCGATCGCGGCGAAACGGCTCGGTATCCGCGCCGCCATTGTGATGCCGGTCGATGCGCCCGCCGCGAAGATCGAAGGTACGCGCAGTCACGATGCCGAGATCGTCTTCTACGACCGCATGACCGAGAGCCGCGAAGAGATCGCCGCGCGATTGGCGAACGAACGTGGCGCGACGCTGGTGCCAAGTTTCGATGACCCGCACATCATCGCAGGGCAGGGCACGATCGGACTCGAATTGCTCGAACAAGCCGACAACCTGCGCCGCATCATCATCTGTTGTGGCGGCGGCGGGCTGAGCGCAGGTATCGCGCTGGCCTGTCCCGACGCGGAAATCGTCGTGGTCGAACCCGAGGGCTGGGACGATATGGCGCGCTCGCTGGAAAGCGGGACGCCGCAAGCCGTCGGCCCCAATCCGCCCTTCACCATGTGCGATGCGATCCAGACCTTTCGTCCGGCCGAGGCAACGGTCCGCATCCTTCGCGAGACCGGCGCAACCGGCGTGCAAGTGAGCGATGCGCAAGTTCGCAACGCTGTCCGCTGGGCCTGGCAAGAGCAAGGCGAAGTCGTCGAACCCGGTGGATCGGTCGCTTTGGCGGCTCTATTGTCAGGCGTCGTCGAACCGCGCGAAGGCGATATCGCAATTGTCAGCGGTGGCAATGTGGATGAAGCGCTCTGGAAAGAGCTGGTCGCCTAGGCGACGTCGCGGGCGCGGTAGGGGCCGGGGTCCATCTTGGCCGGGCTCGAGCGCTCGACCGCCTGGATCAGCTCTTCGAGTTCGGCGGCGAGGATCTGCAATTCTGCAGCCAAAACCTTGGGATCCGCTTCGCCAAGACCCGCAGACGCATCGAGCAGCGTTTCGAGCATCATGGAGATGCACGGCAGGATCGTTTCTTCGATCCGTTCAAAGGCTTCCTCGAGCCGGGCTTCGGGGGTAAGCGTTCCCATGGCCACCGCATTAGAGCGGCAGGCGTAAAGATATCGTGAAGGAAATCGCGGAATGCCGCCAATTGCTACTGCCGCCTTGTCGATCGCGATGCTGGCTGCGTTCCTGTTGCTGTTCGTCGGCATCAAGCTGATCCGTGGCAGCGAAGGGCCAGCCCGTCAGCGCGGCTGGCTGATGATCGCGATGGCACTCATCCTCGTCGCCAATGTTCTGATTTGGACGGTGCCCTAGGGCTCGATATCGAAATGGTGGTGATCGCCGCGCTTGCCAAACTTGGCGTAGAGCGCCATCGGCGGCGCGTCATCCTTGTCCGCCTGCACGAACACGACCGTCGCACCGATTTCGCGGCCATGACTGCGGACTGCCTCGATAAGCGCTGATGCGACACCTTCGCGCCGATAATCCTCATCGACCGCAAGGTCATAAATGTAGAGCTCACTCGCCTCGCGTTCGAACTTGCGCAGTTCATACCCTGTCAGCGCGCCGACGACCTTTCCCTCATCTTCGGCTACGAATGCCAGAAAGAGGGGGTCGGAGAGGCAGGTCCGTAGATAGTCCCCGCTCGGAGGCGCAGACAGATAATGCTCGTCATCTTCAAAGGCGGCGGCGTAGAGGGCGTTGATCGATGACCCTACCGAGACATCGCCTTCGCCCAAACGCCTAACCGCATAGTCGCTCACCGGATCGGGCAGTCCGGGTCGAGGCGGTAATCGAGGTAGGTGTCGATTTCCTTGAACAGTTCGGGAATTTCGTCGGCGAAGAAATGGTTCGCGCCGGCAATTTCCTTATGCTCGATCGTGATGTGCTTCTGGGTGCGCAGCTTGTCGACCAGCTTCTGCACCGCACTGGGCGTGACGACTTCGTCGCCGGTACCCTGGATGATGATCCCGCTGGCGGGGCAGGGGGCGAGGAAGCTGAAATCATACATGTTGGCGGGCGGCGAGATCGAGATGAAGCCGCGGATTTCGGGGCGACGCATCAGGAGCTGCATGCCGATCCACGCGCCGAAGCTGACGCCGGCAACCCAGGTTACTTCGGCCTCGGGATGGATCGACTGGACCCAGTCGAGTGCCGCGGCCGCGTCGGACAATTCACCGATGCCATTGTCGAATGTCCCCTGGCTTTTGCCGACGCCGCGGAAATTGAAGCGCAGCACCGCAAAACCGCGACGAACGAAATCCTTGTGCAGCATCTGCACGATCTGGTTGTTCATCGTGCCGCCGGCCTGCGGATGCGAGTGCAGGATCAGCGCGACAGGTGCGCGGGGGCGGGGTCCGGGGGTGAAACGGCCTTCGAGACGACCTTCGGGTCCGGGAAAAATCACTTCTGGCATGGACGAGCCTATTCTATGATATATTATTGCACGAAAGGCTTTCGCGCGACGCAGGCTCCTATATAGGGAGTGAAGGCGTTCGCGCAATTGCGAGAATATCAAGGGTTCCAAGGGGGAAGAGATGCCGGACCGTCTCTATTTCGATCACGCAGCGGCCACGCCGCTTCATCCCGAAGCGCGTCAGGCGATGATGGACGCCTTCGATTGTTGGGCCAATCCGAACAGTCCTTATGCCGAAGCACGCAACTGCAACGGCATCTTCGAAAAGGCGCGCAAGACGATCAAGGACGTCCTCGATTGGGATGGCGATGTCATCTTCACCAGCGGGGCAAGCGAGGCGATTGCTTTGGCGGCCAAGCGTTGCAAGCTGCCGGGCCGCATCCATGGCGCGACCGAACATGACATCGTGCCCTGCATGATGGGCGCCGACAGCATCAAGCTGGGCGTCGATCATGACGGCATCATCAGGATGGAAGAACTGGACGCTGCCCTGGCCAAGGGACCAGCGCTCGTCGCGATCCAGTTGGTCAATAACGAGACCGGGGTCATCCAGCCTGCCGAGCAGATCGCCGAAAAGGTTCGCGCCGCCGGGTCGCTCTTGCTCTGTGACGCCGCGCAGGCGGGGGGCAAAATCGACATTCCGGACGCCGACTATACCTGCATTTCCGGCCACAAATTGGGCGGGCCTGCCGGGATCGGCGCCTTGCTGGTCAAGGACCTCACCACGCTGGAAGCCATCGGTGGCCAGGAAAAGGGCTATCGTCGCGGCACGCAGAACGTGCCTGCCGCCGCCGGCTTTGCAGCCGCACTGGCAGCCGGGCGTTTCCGCAAGGCGATGGACCGCCACAAGGAATTGCGTGCCTATTTCGAGGCCGAGGTGAAAGCCCGCGGCGGCGTGGTCATCGCCGAGGGCGCGCCGCGTATCGCGACGATCGGCGGCATTTCCTTCCCCGGCACCGAAGCCCCGCAAATGCTGGTCAGCCTCGACCTCGATGGCGTCAGCGTCTCGGCGGGATCGGCCTGCTCATCCGGTGCCATGAAGGGCAGCCGCGTCGTAGGGGAAATGCATTTGCCGGTCGAAGTGCATAAAGGCTTTATCCGCGTAAGCTTCGGGCCCGATACCACCCGCGAGGATGTCGACGCGTTGCTCACTCGTCTCGACCGCATCGTGAGCCGCGCCGCGGCGTGATCTATCTCGACTACCAGGCGACGACACCGCTCGCTCCCGAAGTGGAGACGGCGATGCGTCCCTGGCTGGGCGACAAGTTCGCCAATCCGCACGCGCCTTATCGGGCCGGTCGCGAGGCGGCGGCCGCGATCGAAGTCGCACGGGGCCGCGTCCAGTCCGCCATGGGTCGGGATGACGGGCAACTGGCCTTCACCGGATCGGCAACTGAAGCACTAAACTGGGCAATCAAGGGCACGCTCGCAAAGACCGAGCGCACCCATGTGGTGACGCTCGCGACCGAACATGCCGCCGTCCTCGATACGGTCGAGCATTGGGGCAAGACCCACGACGTCACGGTCTTGCCGGTCAAAGCGGATGGCATCGTCGACCTCGACGCCGCTCGTGATGCCGTGCGCGATGACACAGCCTTGGTCACCACCATGCTGGTCAATAACGAGATCGGCGTCATCCAGCCCATCGCCGAGATCGCCTCCATCGCGCACGAAAAAGACGCGCTAATGCTCTGCGACGCCGTGCAGGCACTCGGCCGCGTGGAGATCCCGGATGGCCCCGATATGGTCGCCGTCAGCGCCCACAAGATCCATGGCCCCAAAGGCATTGGCGCCTTGTGGATGCGTAACTGGGTCGCGCCCGAACCGCTTATCCATGGCGGCGGACAGGAGCAGGGGATGCGCTCGGGGACGCTCAGCCCGGCTTTGTGCGTCGGCTTCGGCGTCGCCGCGCAGCTTGCCGAAGAGCGGTTCAGCGAAGATCACGCCCATGTCGAGGCGCTCTGGACCGCCGCCATGGCCGAGCTGGACGGCTGGCAGCTCAACGGCAGCGCGAGCCAGCGTTATCATGGCAATCTCAACATCCGTCGCGACGGGCTCGATGCCCCGCGCTTGCTTGCCGACCTGCGCGATATCGCCATCAGCTTGGGATCGGCCTGCGCCAGCGGATCGGGTCGGCCGAGCCACGTGCTGCGCGCAATCGGTCTCGAGGACAGGCAAGCGCGCTCATCCATCCGGATCGGCTTCGGGCGCTATACCGAAGAAACCGAGCTCGTTGACGCGATGGCGCGGATCAACGAGGCTGCGGCCGCGCAATGACCCTGATCCGCTTCCTTCGCCCCGATGGCAGTCTCGACCAGGAGGTCGAGGCCGAAGCGGGCGCGCGCCTGCTCGATGTCGCGCAGAAGGCGGGGCAACCGCTGGAAGGCACGTGCGAGGGGGCGATGGCCTGCTCGACCTGCCATGTGATCCTTGCGCGCGAGGATTTCGACCGGCTTCCGGCGGCGAGCGAGGAGGAAGACGATCTCTTGGACTTCGCGCCGCATGTGAGCGCGACGTCGCGGCTCGCCTGCCAGGTCGAAGTGCCGGAGAAGGGGCCGTTCACCGTCCGCATACCGGGCGCCAGCCAGGATTGGAGCAACCGATGAAAGCTTGGATGATCCCCGCAGTGGTACTGCTTGCCTCCTGCACCAGCGGCGAGCCGCGAACGATCGTGATCCCGCAGGTCGAGGACCCCAACGATTTCGGTCCCCAAGGCGAATTACTGGTCATCGAGGCGCAATCGGGCGGCGATCTGGCCGTCGCCCTCATCGACAGCGCGGGCGAGCCGCTGGTCACTGTCGACCCAGACAAGCGCATGGCCTTCTGCTCGAGCTTCAAGGTCGCGCTCGCCGGCGCAGCGTTCGAAGCGGCGGGCGAGGGCGTGATCGATCTCGACACCAGCGTCACATACACGCGCGACGATTTTCCGGGCTATCAGCCGGTAATGGAAGCCAAGCTTGTCGACGGCTCGGGCAGCGCGACGCTGGGCGAGGCCGTGGATGCCGCCGTGTCGTCGAGCGACAATCTGGCCACCAACATGCTGATCGAAGCGCTGGGCGGCCCGGAGGCGGTGACCGCCCGCTGGCGGGGATGGGGCGATACGGTCTCGAGGCTCGACCGCTACGAAACCGGCCTCAACGAGAATTTACCAGAGGACCTCCGAGACACCAGTTCGGCGATGGCAATGGCCAACACGCTTCGGCGCCTGATCGATGGCTCGATCCTCGCCGAGGAACAGGCCGACGAGCTCGCCCGGTTGACGCACAAGAGCACGACCGGCCTCGACCGGGTGCGCGCCGGCCTGCCCGATGGCTGGAGCGCCGGTGACAAGACCGGCACCTGCCGTCCGGAAGGCATGCCCAACCAGCAGGTCAACGATATCGGCTGGTTCCGCGGCCCCGATGGCGAGCTCTATTACTTCGCCGTCATGCTGGCACGCCCGCAGCTTTCACTGCGCGACGCCAGGGCGATCCACGCCTCGGTCGGGCAGGTGCTTGCGGATATCGTCACCGACTGACTTGCAATCAGGCGATCATCTCGCCATATGCCCCCTCGGAAGTCGGCGGACGACTTGCCCGTGAACCTGGTCAGGCCCGGAAGGGAGCAGCCACAGCGGTTTCGGTCGGGTCGTCGGCTTCCACCTTCCAACAGCACAGAGTGAAGCGAAAGCGGAGCGCCAGCGAGCGTCGCTGCACGATAGTGCTGTGGAACGGACGGCCTGCGCGCTAGCGACAGGACCGACGGCTTCGGGCCGCCCCGAAGCCGCTACCGAACCGTAATCTGCCCGCGCAGATACAGCGCCCGACAGTCGCTGGCATCACTGCGAATATCGACTGCAGAAAGATACAGAGCCATGCGACCGCCGACGAAGCGCGGATCATCGCACTGCTCGTCATTGGCGGCGTAGCTGCTGTCATCCCCGAAATCGATCAGCCCCGGGCGCGGTCGCTCCTGGTAGGGCGCGAAGCCGAACGTGGCATGCCGAACATTCCCGGCTTCGTACATCGTCCGGCAATCGGTTGCGTCACCATGCGCATCGTAATTGTCGCCGAACCCCGAAGCGCCGGGGCCTTCGAAACGCGGATCGTCGCATTCGCCATCCTCGGGATAGGCACCGCTATCGTCACCGAAATCGATCGTCGCCATCGCTTCCGCGTTGGGTTCGGCGACCAGGCGGTAAGGCAGCATCGCGCGCTCATAGGACGAGACTTCGACGACATCGGCCACCATGGCATCGATGGCTTCATCCGGATCGTAGGGCTCGGTACGGATGGTCAGGGCACCGGCCTCGTAACCGGCACGGCAATCGGTCGCGTCGTGACCCACGCTTTCCTCATCGAGGAAGGTTGCCATGCCATCGCCCTGGAAGCGCCAGTCGTCGCATTCGCCGTCATTGGCCCACTGGCTCGTATCGTCGCCGAAATCGATCATCTCGTTCGCGTCCTGCGCGATGGCAGCGCCTGCCAGACAGGATACGCCCGCCATTGCCAGAGCCAATTTTGTCGAGACGCGCATGTTCAATACTCCCCCACGCCGGTTGTCAGTGTTCGCCCTCACTCTTAGCGGCTCGCAATAGCGACACAAGCTGTGCGTTCCCCCTCTCGCCTTTATGCCGGCAGCCGCTTAGTCTTGCCGCAATGGACGACGCCGAATCACAGATTGACGAGATGCCGCCCGGTCCCGGGCTCGGTCTCGACGAACCCGAACAGCCGCAAAGCGCCGCAAAGCCCGAGGCCTATCAGGTGCTGGCGCGCAAATATCGCCCGCAAAGCTTCGATGCGCTGATCGGCCAGGACGCGATGGTCCGTACGCTGGGCAATGCGATTCGGACCGACCGCATCGCTCACGCCTTCCTGATGACCGGGGTGAGGGGGGTCGGGAAGACCTCGACCGCGCGCCTCATCGCCAAAGCGTTGAACTGCATCGGCCCTGACGGAAATGGCGGGCCAACGATCGACCCGTGCGGCGTGTGCGAACCCTGTGTCGCCATTGCCGAGGGACGCCATATCGACGTCGTAGAGATGGACGCCGCCAGCCATACTGGAGTCGACGACATGCGCGAGATTATCGAGGCGGTGCGCTACGCCTCAGTCTCGGCGCGCTACAAGATCTACATCATCGACGAAGTGCACATGCTCTCGAAAAGCGCCTTCAACGCCTTGTTGAAGACGCTCGAAGAGCCGCCGCCCCACGTCAAATTCCTGTTCGCAACGACCGAGGTCGACAAGGTGCCGGTCACGGTGCTCTCGCGCTGTCAGCGTTTCGACCTGAGGCGCATCCCGGCCGAATTGCTGGCAAGCCATTTCGGCAGCATTGCCGAGAAGGAAGGCATCAAGGTTGAGGATGATGCGCTCGCCATCATCGCGCGCGCGGCTGAAGGATCGGTGCGCGACGGTCTTTCGCTGCTCGACCAGGCCATCGCGCATGGTGGCGCCGAAGTCAGCGCTGCCGAAGTGCGCGACATGCTCGGCCTTGCCGATCGCGGACGGGTGAGGGGGCTGCTCGACATCCTGCTCGATGGCGATGCCGGCAAGTTGCTCGCCGCGCTGGACGAAGCCCATGGCCTAGGCGTCGAACCGCAGGCGCTCATGCGCGGCCTGCTCGACGCGCTCCACGCCATTTCGCGCCGCAAGGCCAGCGGGCAGGATGACGTGATGCGCTCGGCCGAAGAACAAGGTGCGATCGCCGCCGATGCCGAGGCGATGGGCTGGCCTCAGCTCCATGCGCTCTGGCAATTGCTCCTGAAGGGTCTCAAGGACGTCGAGACTGCGCCTGATCCGCGCGAGGCCGCCGATATGGCGCTGCTCCGCGCCATCCATGCAGCAGGGCAGCCCGACCCGGGCGCCGTGATCGATGCGATTTCGAGCGGGAAGACCCCGCCCGCACCGTCGCCAACGAAGAGCGACCCCGCGCCTGCTGCAGACGCTCCGGCCGCGGCGCTGCCGGAAACGCCGCCCGCAACGCGGGCAGAACGCGCGCCGGCTGGGCTACCGGTCGATTTCCAGGCCTTTGTCGATCTTATCGACGATGCGCGGCCACGGCTCGGCGTAGACCTCCACGACAAGGTCGGCCTCGTCTCCTATGATGCGCCCCGGCTGATGTTGCAGCCCAAGGCACTGCTCGACAGCAATTTCGCTCGCGAACTTGCGGACGAAGCGAAGAAGCTCACCGGCGCTGCATGGCAGATCGACCTGCAGGATCATGGCGGGGCACCGAGCCTTGCCGAGCAGGTGGTAATGAAACAACAGGCCGAGCGCGAGGACGCGCTGGCCGATCCGATGGTGAAGGCGGTCACCGACGCCTTTCCCGATGCACAACTCGAATCAATCAAGGACGCAAGCTAATGCCCGACATGCCCGACATGAACGAAATCCTCGCCATGGCGCAGAAGGCCCAGGAAGACCTCGCCAATGCGCAGAACGAGCTCGAGAAGATCGAGGTCGAAGGCGAAGCCGGCGGCGGACTGGTCAAGGTTCGCGCCACCGCCAAGGGCCGGATCGTGCGCGTCGAGATCGACGAGAGCCTGATGAAGCCCGAGGAAAAGGCGATGGTCGAGGATCTCGTCACCGCCGCCTTCAACGATGCCAAGGCCAAGGCTGATGTGGCAGCAGCCGAGGAAATGAAGAAGGCGACGTCGGGTTTCCCGCTCCCGCCCGGCATGAAGATGCCCTTCTAGAGGTATTGCCACACCTTCACAGCAATCTAGCGTAACATTCTCTGTCAGGAGGGGAATTTCGTCATGACTTTACGGCTCGGCACGATGCAGGATTGGCCCTTGAACGTGATGCGGCTGGTCGACCATGCCGAGCGCGAGCATGGCGATGGCGAGATCGTCTCGGCCTGGGCCGATGGCAACATGACGCGCACCAACTGGGCCGAGATTGCCAAAAAGTCGCGGCAGATGGCCAAGGCGCTGACCAAGCTGGGCGTCAAGCAGGGCGACCGAGTAGCCACACTTGCGATGAACCATGAGCGCCATCTCATCAGCTGGTATGGCGCGATCGGCATGGGCGGGGTGCTCCACACCATCAACCCGCGCCTTTTCCCCGAGCAGCTCGGCTATATCGGCAACCATGCCGAGGATAGGGTGCTGCTCTACGATGCGATGATGAAGCCGCTCGTCGATGCGATGAGAGAGCATTGGAAGACGATCGAGCATTACATCGTCTACGACCCGCCCGAAGGCTGGAAAGGGGATCCCAGCTTCGAGGAATGGATCGGCGCCGAGGATGACGATTTCCAATGGGTCGACGCCGATGAGCGTGATCCGATCGGGCTTTGTTACACGTCAGGCACCACCGGCAATCCCAAAGGCGTGATCTACGAGCATCGCTCGATGGTGCTGCATGCGCTCGCCGAGGTTCAGCCCGATTGCTTCGATCTTGCCAAGCGCGATTGTGCGCTGCCCATCGTACCGATGTTCCACGCCAATGCCTGGGGCCTGCCTTGGGCGGCGCCGCTCGTCGGTTGCAAGATGGTCCTGAGCGCAGACTATAGCGCCAAGCGCATGGTCGACCTGTTCCGCGATGAGAAAGTCACCCACTCGGCGGGCGTGCCGACCATCTGGATCGACATGATCAAGCATATCGAGGAGACGGGCGACGAACTCGGCTCCTTGAAGAAGGTGACGATCGGCGGTTCGGCAGCGCCGCGCGCCATGATCAAGTGGTTCCGCGCCCGCGGCATCGACATTAGCCATGCCTGGGGCATGACCGAGCTCTCGCCCATCGGCAGCCTTGGCGGCAAGCCCAATGGCTGGGAAGAGATGAGCGACGAGGAGCAAGTTGACTGGATCGCGCGCCAGGGCCGCGTGCCCTTCGGCATCGAAATGCGCATTGTCGATGATGAGGGCAATGTGCTGCCCCGCGACGGCAAGGCGTCGGGCGACCTCCAGGTCCGCGGCGCCTGGGTCATCGGCAAATATTTCAAGGCCGACGAACCCGCCATCGACGCAGATGGCTGGTTCTCCACAGGCGACGTCGCCGCGCTCCATCCCGACGGCACCATGCAGATCACCGACCGCTCCAAGGACGTCATCAAGTCGGGTGGCGAATGGATCAGCTCGATCGAGCTCGAAAATGCTGCGCTTGGCGTGGACGGCATCGCCGAGGCCGCTTGCATCGGCATCTTCCATCCCAAATGGGACGAACGCCCGCTGCTCGTCTGCGTGAAAGACGGAAGCTGCGAGGTGTCCGGCGACGCGGTGGTCGAGGGGCTCAAGGGACAGGTCGCCAAATGGTGGCTGCCCGACGCCGTGGAGTTCGTCGACGAACTCCCGCACACGGCCACTGGCAAGCTTTCGAAAAAGACCCTGCGCGAACAGTTCAAGGATTATAGTTTCGAAGGCGTCGAAGCGATGACGGGCCGCGACTGATTGCGCGTCTCCCTCCGATAGGCTAGGCGGCTTCCAAACCCCTAATCAGCAAGTAGGAATCGCGACCCATGGCCGCCCAGTACGCCTTCGTCATGAAGGACATGACCAAGTCCTTCCCCGGTGCGCAAAAGCCGGTGCTTTCGAACATCAACCTGCAATTCTACCAGGGTGCCAAGATCGGCATCGTGGGCCCCAACGGTGCGGGTAAGTCGACGCTCATGAAAATCATGGCCGGCATCGACAAGGACTTCCAGGGCGAGGCCTGGCCGGGCGAGAATATCTCGGTCGGCTACCTGCCGCAGGAACCGCAGCTCGACGAGAGCAAGACCGTGCTCGAAAACGTCAAGGACGGCGCGCGCGAGATTGCCGACAAGGTCGATCGTTTCAACGAGATCACCACGCTGATGGGCGACCCGCCCGAAGATGCCGACTTCGATGCGCTCATGGCCGAAATGGGCGAGCTTCAGGAAGCGATCGATGCGGTCGATGGCTGGACGCTCGACAACCAGCTCGAGATCGCGATGGAAGCGCTTCGCTGCCCGCCCTCGGATGCGAGCGTGGAAAACCTCTCAGGCGGTGAAAAGCGCCGCGTTGCGCTGACCCGCCTGCTCATCCAGAAGCCCGACATCCTGCTGTTGGACGAACCGACCAACCACCTCGATGCCGAAAGCGTGGAGTGGCTCGAAAACCATCTCAAGGAATATGCCGGTGCGGTGCTGATGATCACCCACGATCGCTACTTCCTCGACAATGTCGTCGGCTGGATCCTCGAATTGGATCGCGGCAGCTACTTCCCCTACGAGGGCAACTACTCGACCTATCTCGAGAAGAAGGCCAAGCGCCTCGAACAGGAAGCGCGCGAGGAAAGCGGTCGCCAGAAGAGCCTCAGCCGCGAACTGGAATGGATCCGCCAGTCGCCCAAGGCCCGCCAGACCAAATCGAAGGCGCGTATCCGCAAGTTCGAGCAGCTCCAGGACGCACAGGCCGATCGCAAGCCCGGCAAGGCGCAGATCGTCATCCAGGTGCCCGAGCGCCTCGGTGGCAAGGTCATTGAGGCCAACAACATCTCGAAGGCCTATGGCGACAAGCTGTTGTTCGAAGATTTGAGCTTCACGCTGCCCCCGGGCGGCATTGTCGGCGTGATCGGTCCCAACGGCGCGGGCAAGTCCACGCTCTTCAAGATCATCACCGGCCAGGAAACGCCTGACAGCGGCACGATCGAGGTCGGCGACACGGTCCGCCTCGGCTATGTCGACCAATCGCGCGACGATCTCGATCCGGCTAACAATGTTTGGGAAGAGATTTCCGACGGGCTCGACTACATGACCGTCAACGGTCACGACACCTCGACCCGTGCCTATGTCGGTGCCTTCAACTTCAAGGGCGCGGACCAGCAGAAGAATGTCGGCAAGCTTTCGGGCGGTGAGCGCAATCGCGTCCACATGGCCAAGATGCTCAAGCAGGGCGGCAACGTGCTGCTGTTGGACGAGCCGACCAACGATCTCGACGTCGAAACGCTGGGTGCGTTGGAAGACGCGATCGAGAATTTCGCCGGTTGCGCCGTGGTCATCTCGCACGACCGCTTCTTCCTCGACCGCCTCGCCACGCACATTCTCGCCTTCGAAGGCGACAGCCATGTCGAATGGTTCGAGGGGAACTTCGAGGCCTATGAAGAAGACAAACGCCGCCGCCTCGGCGACGCGGCGGATCGTCCGACCCGCTTGGCGTATAAGAAGCTAACCCGCTAATCGGGAACCGAAAACTGGATCGTAAAGCTCGCTATCCTTGATGCGGGCTTTACGATCTTTCTTGATTTGGCATTGAGTCTTTCCGCGGCAATCGGCACTTAAGGGCACTCGCATCAAATGCGCGTTGCTCGGATATGCGCGAATGCGAGACGTGGGGACGTGCCGAACATGTTGAAACCAAGTGAGAATTTGGAGCGCAAGGTGATGGTGCGCCATCTGCCAATCACGCTCGCCTTCTCGTTGCTCTACCTTGTCTGTGCGGTCGCGGCGCTGATCGTCACGGACGCCGAGGACGGCATTGCCGCCATCTGGCCCGCCAGCGGCGTGTTCGTCGCCGGGCTGTTCCTCGTACCGCGCGAGGCGCGCGTCGTGCTGGCGGCGGGTGTCGGGTTTGCGAGTATGGGCGCCAATGTCGTGGGCGGCGTGCCGTGGATCGTCGCTGCCGGTTACACCGCGGCCAATATCATCGAAGGCTTCATCGTCTGGCGCCTGATGGGTCGCCATCGCTTCGCGCATCCGGGCGATCCGGTTGCCATCATCCGTTTTGCTGGGGCGCTGATTGCGGGTGGCGTGGCCAGCGCGCTGATGGCGGGCGCGCTCTCGATGAACTTCAGTCTCGAATTCCTGTGGTCCTGGTCTAGCACGGTGATGCTGGGTCTTGCGACGGTCACCCCGGTCATCATGTTCCTGGCTTCCGATCGCCACGATCGGCGCAAGCTTGTGCGCCCCGGGGCTTTCGCGGTCTATGCGCTGCTCGTCGCCATGTCGCTCGCCGCCTTCGCACAGCATACCTATCCGTTGCTTTTCTTGCCGGTCGTTGGGCTGGCGCTAGCGACCTCTGCCTTGGGTCTCTCGGGCGCAGCAGTAGGCATCCTGCTGGTCACCGCCATCGGCTCCTATCTGACGGCTTCGGGAGAGGGGCCGGTCAGCGAGCACTTCGACAATATCCAGACGCAGGTGATCTATTTCCAAGCCTATCTGGTCTGCCTGATCGCAGCGATCATGCCGCTCGCCGTGCTCATCCGGCGCCACCAGAACGAAGCGATGCAGAATCTCGAACTGGCCGAAACCGACCAGCTCACCGGCATGGCGACCCGGCGCAAGATCCTGCGCCAGCTCGAGCAGGCCATGGTGCGCGCCCGCCGCGACGAGACACCGCTCGCCATCGCGATGGTCGATATCGACCATTTTAAGTCGATCAACGACCGCTTCGGGCATGTGCAGGGCGATGACATCCTCTCGACCCTGACGAACCTGATGCGCGAGGAGCTGGAGGCGACCGGGAAATTGGGACGCTTGGGCGGCGAGGAATTCCTGGGCATTTTCGAGGGCGAAAGCGCCGAGGACATTTTCGAACGCTGTGAGAAGCTGCGTGAACGCGCCGCAGCGCATGAATGGTCGCACGATCTCAAACATGTGACGATCAGTATCGGGATCGCCGAATATCGCGACCGGCACCGGATCACAGGCGAGATGCTGCGCGACGCCGACCTCGCGCTTTATCGCGCCAAGGATGAAGGCCGCAATCTCTGCCTGGTCTATGAGGATGCAGCGCCCGCAGGCGCGCAGTGATCCGCTTCACCGCGCCGCTATGGCGTTGGTCCGGGGGGAATTGGTTCTTCGTCACCCTGCCGGCCGAGACGGCGAGCGAAGTGCGGCTCGACGCCATGGGGCAGCGCGGCGGCTTCGGTTCGATCAAGGTTAGCGTGCGGGTAGGCGAGACAAGCTGGCGCACCTCGCTTTTCCCGGACAAATCGAGCGGGAGCTTCCTTTTGCCGATGAAGAAATCGGTCCGGCAGGCCGAGGGGCTTTCCCTCGACCTACCGGTCGATATCGAGCTGGAAGTGGCGGGCTAGGCCCTACTTCTTCTTTTTGGGCTTCTTGCTCTTGGGCTTGGTGCCTTCGTCCTCGGCCTTCTGTGCTTCCGCAGCAGCAGCTTCGGCTTCCTTCGCCGCAGCCTGCGCTTCCTCGGCGGCAGCACGAGCACGCTCCTGTGCGGCCTCGATCTTGCGATGCATCCGCTCGGTTGCCCGCTCGGCCCGTTCCGCGGCCTTGCGTGCACGATGGGCAGCCGCTTCGGCCTGACGCGCGACATTCTCGCGGACGCGGCCGACGAATTCCTGCGCTTCCTCGCGCCATTCACGCTGATGTTCGTGCGCATGCGCCCGTGCTTCGCGGGCCTTGTCCTGCGACATGCTGCGCATCTCGGTCATCGCCTTGATAAACTCGTCGCGCGCTTCCATCGCGGCATTCTTAAAATTCTCGAAATGAACGCGGGCCCGTTCGCGGGCTTCGTGATCGGTCATTGCTCCCATGCTCCTTGCCGTAACGCTGCATTAGTGCAGCAACACAGTTGAAGATGGGAACGCTTTGGACGCCTTGCAAGGGCAGGGCGCGAAAATGGGTGAGGGGGCCATCTAGCCCCCTCGCAAAACCTCATTCCGCCAGTTTGAAGCTGAGCAGGAGGCCCAGGCCATAATCGGGCGCGCCTTCGCTCAGGCCCAGCGTGCCATAGCTGGTCACGCTCAAGCGATCGCCGGCCGGGATGACCAGGGCACCGAAGAGGCTGTGGCTGTCTTCGCTCGTCGACACGCTGGCAGCCGTATAGTCATAGCTGGCAAGCCCGACGAGCCCATCGCCGAGTAGGAAAGTCAGGCCCGCCGACCCATAGATCCCGTCATCAAGCGTCGTTCCTTCGGGATCGCCAAGCACGCGATAGCCAAGCTCGGCATAGGGCAGGATGTCGCCGCGCGTTGCCGAGACTTCGAGACCCGCTGAAATGTCCGTCTCACCCGTGGAGAGGCGCTTCTCGCGGTTACCGGTCGGCAATTTGAGGCGGCCGCCAAAGCTGACTTCCATGCCTTCCAATTCGGCAATGTCGACATTGAGGCGAACCGAGAGGTCGCCGACCCCGGAACGGCTACTCGTCTCGGCATCGGGATCGGTGATGATGGGACCACCGCCGCCGCCGACCACGCTGCTGGAGCCATCGATGTTGATATAGGGCACCGAGACGCCGACCGACCAACCATCGCCGCGGGTTCGCAGGCTGAACGGCACGACGAGGATGCTGGTGTCGGTGTCGGTCCCGTAACTTCCGCTGCTATAATCGACACCGCTTGAAACCGTGACGCTCTGCGCGGCTGCCGGTGCGGCGATCGCGAAACTCAGCGCCGTGCCGAGCGCAATGATGCGAAACATGATGAAATCCCCCGAAATCTTAGAATGAAGGGGGCGCCGCCGACTCCCTTTCGGCGACGCCCCGCATCAGGTGGTGAGTGCGGTGCTTAACGACCGCGGCCGCGTCCCCGCGCTTCACGCGCATTCTGGCGCGCATCCTTGGCGTCTTCACGCGCGGCCTTCGCATCGTCGCGGGCGCCCTTGGCTTCCTGGCGAGCGACCTTGGCCTCTTCGCGGGCGGCCTTGGCCTGCTCACGCGCTTCGGCAGCTGCCGCACGCGCTTCGCTTACTTCGGCAGGACGCGCCAATTCGCGGACGAGGTGGCCGATACCGGGCTGCTCGGGATCGCGTTCGCCCTGCGCGAGCTCGCGAACCTGGCTACCAAGGCCGTTCGATTCGGTCTCCGTACCTTCGCCGGCATCGGTCTCACCGCCGTCGGTTCCTTCGCCACCTTCAGTGCCTTCACCGCCATCGGTACCTTCGCCGCCGTCAGTGCCTTCACCCCCGTCGCTCCCTTCACCACCATCGGTGCCGTCGCCGCCGTCAGTGCCTTCACCACCATCGGTTCCTTCACCGCCGTCAGTGCCTTCACCGCCGTCCGTGCCTTCGCCGCTACCTTCCTCGGTGCCGTCGCCTTCGCCGGCATCCTGCGCCAGCGCAGGTGTCGCCGTGAAAATTGCGGCCGTGGCGGCCAGCAGCATCGAACGTCTGATCATCATTCCATCCCCAAAGACTATTGTTACTGAGGCGAAAGAGACAGCGCAGGGAAGGGTTAAGGGTCAATCATCCTCCAAACGCGAATTTAGCGGTTATCGACGAATGGAGCGCTTAGCTGCGATGAGCCGAACCGCCCTACCATGGCGGTAACCATTTCTGTTCCAGAAATACCGGATTTACGGGCTTTTTACTGCTATACGCACCTATGAATGGATAACGGATGTGGCGGAAATCAGGGCGCCAGCCACTCCATTTCGCCCTCGCGGCGCCAAATCGCACGACGATGGCCGTCATGGGCAAGCGTGAACCAATCGACCTCATCAAGGTCGATGAGGAGCAATCCGAAATTCTCGCGCGCCGGGACCAATTGTTCGTCGTCTGGCTCAACGCCTTCGAACTGCTCGGGCAGCCCCGATGTCGGCACTCGCGAAACATCGCTCGGCGCGTCGCCGAGATAGCATCTCTTGGCGAAATTGGTGCTCCCGGCCCATGCCGCGTCGACGAGGTCGCCATCACGCACGATCCGAGCCCGCCCGCGCGCGCGCAGCTGGAGCTTGCTGGGCTTGTCATAGGCGAGCATGGCCACGCGCGGGTCGGCCTCGACGGCCGCCACCTTGGGGCTGCGCAAATCCGTGTGGAAACGACACCGCATCGCGTCGGGATCGAAATCGCGCAGCACCATCACGCGGGCGTCGACGTCTGCGGTCACGATGGCGGGCGTATGGAACATGGTCTTGCGATCGCCCGCCCCGAGCGCCAGCCGGGCCTTGATGTCCGCGAGCACCTCGTCGAGCGTTTCGGGCTTTTCCATGGGGAAGGGGCCTAGCCCAGCTTAACCGCAACCGCCAGCCGGGCGATGAGCAGCCTTATCGGCAAGTTGCCGTCCTCAAGCGACGAGAGTCATTTTTCTTCAAGCATTTGATCGCTACGAAGGCGGTTATGGGTGGGGACTCAAGAGATATTGCCAAGGCTGGCCTGTTCGGGCTCGCGCTGATGATCGGTATTCCGGCTGCGGAAACCGCAATGACGATGGCGGAGCAGCCGAACTATCGGTTCCGCGGATTCGTCGAAGAAGTCGCGCCGCGCCTGACCGATGCCAGGATCGAACTTGAAGACATGTCGAGACTGCGGATCGATTGCGGCGGCGATTTTGCGCGCCATGTCCTGATGCTCGATCATCCGACCCATGATCGCGATGTGCTCGACATTGCACGCGAGCGAAATCCCGGCTGCATCGTCAAGCGGGTCGACCTGCAGCTTGCCAGCATGGACTGAGCCGGCTTCCTTTCGAAAACCGGCCCAGCTGTACGCGTACGCTACAAACCTTCTGGCCTAGAGATTGGGTTGGTCGGCGGGGACCCGCTGACCATGGTTGATGTCATCCTCTTTGGTGACGCCTTCGGTCGCTTCGGCATCGCGAACTCGCTCCTGCGAGGCCTGCGTTGCGACATCGGTCTGGATGTCACCCTGGAAGCGGCCCTGGAAATTGGGCGTATCGAGGCTGTTATCGATGAGATCGCTATCGTCGTTGCGACGGGCGGTCTCGGTGCGGCGATTAAGATCGTCGGACATGAATTCGCCTCCCTTAAAGCTGCACGTCGGCGCGATTGTCTTCGTAATTGGGCTTGTCGGCCTTGCCGCCCAGCGCGTCGATCGCGGCCTGGACGAGATGTTCGGCGCCGGCATTTTCCCAGATGTTCGCCATACCGGTATCGAAGCGCAGGAGGACGAGGTTGGGATCGTCCTTGCCGCCTTCATACCAGGGCGCGATCATCGAATTCCAAAGACGGTCGATGACGGCGCGATCATTGTCGATGACGAGATTGCCGTGGATATGCGCGAAAATGTCGTGGCCCTTCGACTGGAAAGCGGCAACCGCGCGGCTGCTGCGTTCGAGTTCGGTTACGAGGCTTTCGCGCTTGTCGGCGAAAAAGTAGATGGTGCGGTTCTCGCCTTCACCGTCGATCTGGACGGTCATCGGGCGGGTGCGGCTATCTTCGACGCCTTCGAGGCCCAGCATCACGAAGGGGCTGGACGATCCCAGTTCCTTCCAAAGCTTGGCTTCGAGATCTTCGCGGACCTGTGCGTCGGTCTTGTCATTATTGAAAAACATGTACGCCTCCTATTCTTTCCCCATCAACGAGCGGGGAAGGGGAGGCGCTCCTCGGTTTACCGCAGACGCTTCACGACCAGCCGCCCATCGGCGTCCTTCTTGACGTCATAATAGTCGAGGCTGCGCACGAGGTCGGAAAGTCGCGTGAACCCGTAGTTTCTCACCGCAAAGCTGGAAACCGCCTTGGCGCGCTGCCCCATTTCCGAGAGCGGCGTATAGCCCTCCTCGTCGCGTTTGGACTGTTTGTAGGCATTGCCCAGTATATCGAGCAGGCCCTGGTCGATCTTGTTGTCGACTTCGCTTGCGCCATTCTCGTTGACCAGCTTGGCCGTGTCGTAAAAGCGCGTGCAGCCCTGTTGGAAGCTTTCGGGCGCCTTGGCAGTGCCGAAGCCGTATACCGGGATGCCGCCCTCGCGAATGCGCTGCGCCAGCGGCAGGAAGTCGCTGTCCGAGCTCATGATCCCGAACGCCCCGACATGCCCCTTGTAGAGAAGGTCCATCGCATCGATGACCATGCGCATGTCGGTCGCGCTCTTGCCTTTCACGACATCGAATTGCTGGACCGGCACGATGGAATGACGACCGGTAAGGTCGGCCCAGCTGCGCAGCGAATGCTTGCGCCAGTTGCCGTAGGCGCGGCGGATATTGATCTCGCCCCACTCTGCCAGCACCGTCAGCACCTCGTCGAGATGGTCGGGGCTCGCATTGTCTGCGTCGATCAGGAGGGCAATGTTCAGCTCCTCCTCGCGTTCGTTACGCTTGCTCATCTTTCGTTCATTCCCATTGAGCTTGCATAGCGGCTCTTGGACGGAACGGAAGGCCCCCATGTCCTTGTTCCGCGCCACCATGCGTTTTTTGGAGAGTGAAAATGAACAAGAAGATGATGGCAGCCACGCTTGCCGCCGGCCTCAGCCTCAGTGCGTGCGGCGGCCTCGGCTACGGCGCGGGCGCAAGTTACGGCTATTATGACGACCCCTATGACGACCGCCGTGGCTCGAGTGTGGTCGACGGCGTTGTCGCAGGCGCTGCAGCCGGTGTCGCACTCGGCGTTCTTGTCGACGGCGTGTCGGTAGTCGAGGGCGCAGCGGCAGGCGCCGTCCTCGGCGGCGTCATCGGTGCCGTGATCGACGACAAGCAATATTACCGCGATCGCCGCGGCGACTGCTATTATGTCGATGAGTATGGTCGCGCTTATTACGACTATGACTTGGACTGCTAGCGACGCCTAATCCGGCCGGAACGCGCCGCTTTCCTCGTCGAGGACGTAAAGCTGGCCCTTGCCGATCGCGAAATGGCAACCGTGGAGCTTGATCTTCCCTGCTGCCTCGCGCTCGGCGATGTAGGGAAAGCCGCGCAGGTTGACGATGCTCTGGCGCACCGCCTCATATTCAAGCCCGGTCTGCTTGTCCTCGATCGAGTCATCGTCGATGACCCGGCTGCGCGGTTCATCCAGAAGCGCGATCCAGTCGTCGAGATAGCTGTGGCCCTCCAAGCCTTGGTCACCGCCTTTGAGCGACGCGGCAATACCACCGCACGAGCCATGGCCCATCACCACGATATGCCGCACGCCTAGCCCGGTGACACCGAACTCGATGGCGGAGCGAACCCCGGCCAGTCCGGCTTCGCCGTCATAAGGCGGAACGATATTCGCCACATTGCGCAGCACGAACGCCTGTCCGGGCGAGAGATCGAACACGGTGGCCGGATCGACACGGCTGTCGCAGCAGCTGATGATCATGATCGGCGGGTGCTGGCCACCCTGCAATTCTTCCCAGCGTCCGCGGTGGCGATAATAATCGGTGCGGCGAAAGCGGTGATAGCCGTCTAGGAGCTCGCGAAACTCGGGCATCTAGAAATGATCCCGGCGTACGACTTCGACATCACCTATGGTGAGGAGCAGTCGATAGTCGCTGAGCAGCGGCCCGATCGCCTCGAGCAGTTTGTCCGCATCTTCTTTCGTGCCGATGCTTAGCACCATGACACGGCTCGATGCAGTCAGTCGCTCGTCCTGCCAGGCGCCGCGACTGCCGGAGCCTTGAAGCACCGGCATGACCGTGTGTCCGGAAAAGCCCGAATTTCGGATGATCTTCTCAAGCCGCGGCACGAGCTGCTCGTCGGCGAGAATTTCGATCCGTTTCATCATCGTGAGATCCATCAGACGAGTGCCTCCGCAAGCCAGCTAAGGAAGAAGATATTGACGACCACGTTGAAGGGGAAAGTGATCCCCAAAGACATGGAAAGATAGATACCGGGATCGGCCTGCGGCAGCGCCAGGCGCATCGCGGCAGGAACGGCGATGTAGGACGCACTGGCCGCCAATACGCCGAGGATGGCCGCCGTCCCTGGATCGAGCCCCAGCACCGTGCCTAGCACTACGCCGAGTACGCCATTGACGACCGGGATGGCGATACCGAGGCTGGCCAGCCGGATCGTGATCGAGCGTGTCTCGCGCAGGCGCCGCGAGGCGATCAGGCCCATGTCGAGCAGGAACAGGGCGAGGACACCGCGATAGCCAACCTCGAACGTCGGCGCGATCGGCTCGAACCCTTCGCGTCCGGCGACCGCACCGATGACCATCGAGCCGACCAGAAGCACCACCGATGAATTGAGGACAACCTCGCGGAGCAAGTCGCCCT
Organism: Sphingomicrobium sediminis; assembly: GCF_023805295.1. Lineage (NCBI taxonomy): Bacteria > Pseudomonadati > Pseudomonadota > Alphaproteobacteria > Sphingomonadales > Sphingomicrobiaceae > Sphingomicrobium > Sphingomicrobium sediminis. The sequence goes on along the minus strand of NZ_JAMSHT010000001.1, from coordinate 625,232 downwards.
TTTCGTTGGACGCCTTGTCGCGGGCGAGGCTGAGCCCCGAAATAATGGCCGGGCCTTCCATCAGGGCCAAGACAGCGACCATAAAGCCGGCCGCGGGCATACCAGCCGCTTCGAAAACTTCGGCGGCGGTAATGTAGGTGACGAGGCTGACCGAGCCGTAATGCGACGCCGTTGCCGCTGCATCGACACGGCCAAGTCCGCCAATCTTCCGCAGCAGGAAGAAAACCGGGTATGGGATCAGGAAAGAAAGCCCGATGCCGGCCGCGCCCGCCAGAAGTAATTCCTGTGTGATCCCGGTCTCGGAAATCGCGACCCCACCCTTAAGGCCGATCGCGACCATGAGGTAGATGGCCATGGCCTTGGACATGGCCTCAGGGATGGACAGGTCGCTACGTGCGAAACCGGCCAGCATACCGAGTACGAAGAACAAAATGATCGGCGACGTGAGCGTCTCGATGATCATGTCAGTGGGTGCCCTCCTGTTGGTTGGACGCTGGCTAAACGGCTAGCCTTGGCTTTGGCAAGCAGGATCGCTATCTCGCCCTCATGAACGCACCCGTGACTCCCCCTGAAAAGGCGACACCGCGCCGCAAGCCCGACTGGATCCGCGTCAAAGCGCCGGTCAGCGAGGGCTATGCCGAGACCAAGAAGCTGATGCGCGAGCTCGGCCTTGCCACCGTGTGCGAGGAAGCGGCTTGCCCGAATATCGGCGAGTGCTGGACCAAGAAGCATGCCACGGTGATGATCCTTGGCGACACCTGCACGCGTGCCTGCGCCTTCTGCAACGTGAAGACGGGCATGCCGCGCCCGGTCAATCCGCTGGAGCCCGACAATGTCGCGATCGCGGCGGGCAAGATGGGGCTCGAGCATATCGTCATCACTTCGGTCGATCGCGACGACCTGCCCGACGGCGGTGCGGACCAGTTCGTGAAGGTCATCAAGGCCCTTCGCCGCGAGACGCCCGACACGACGATCGAAATCCTCACGCCCGATTTTCGTGGCAAGCATGAGCAGGCCATCGAGAAGATCGTCGAAGCGCGTCCCGACGTCTTCAATCACAATCTCGAGACCGTGCCGCGCCTATACCCGACCATTCGTCCCGGTGCGCGCTATTATGCCTCGCTGCGTCTGCTGGAGCGCGTGAAAGCGCACGATCCCAGCATCTTCACCAAGTCCGGCATCATGGTCGGCCTTGGCGAGCAGCGCCTCGAAGTGCACCAGGTCATGGACGACATGCGCTCGGCGGATGTCGATTTCATCACCATGGGTCAGTACCTCCAGCCGACGCCCAAGCATGCGACGGTCGAGGAGTTCGTCACGCCCAAGACGTTCGATGCCTATGCCAGCATCGCCCGCGCGAAGGGCTTCCTGCAGGTCGCGGCCAGCCCGCTGACCCGCTCGAGCTATCATGCCGGTGACGATTTCGAACAGATGCGCAAGGCCCGCGAGGAAAAGCTCGCCAAGGAGCGCCGCGACTAGACATGCCGCGTCATACCGAGACCCGACATCTCCCTTATAGTCCCGACCAGTTGTTCGACCTGGTCGCCGATGTAGCTCGTTATGATGAATTCCTGCCCTGGGTGAGCGCGGTGCGCGTTCGCTCGGACAGCGAGACCGAGATGGTCGCCGACCTCGTCGTCGGCTTCAAGGCGTTCAAGGAGCGCTTCACCAGCCGTGTGACCAAGGATCGCGAGGCGATGCACATCAAGGTCGACTATATCGAGGGGCCGCTCAAATATCTCGAGAATGACTGGGACTTCGAAAGCGACGGGGAAGGGGGCACCAACCTCCAATTCTGCGTCGACTTCGCCTTCAAGAACCGCATATTCGAGACCGTGGCGGGCCAGATGTTCGACCGCGCACTGCGCCGCATGACCGACGCCTTCATCGCACGTGCCGACGAACTTTACGGCGACAATAGCTCCAAGGCTGCCAGCGCAGCCTGACGCCTGATCTCGTCACGGCTGGCGGCAGGATCGAAATTTTCCAGCTTCGCCATCACTGCCCCGTCGCTCGATGCGCGGACGAACCAGACCGTACCGACAGGCTTTTCCATCGACCCGCCGCCCGGGCCCGCAATACCAGTGATGGAGACGGCGACGTCAGCGCCGGAGCGGGAGAGGGCACCTTCGGCCATGGCGCGCGCCACTTTCTCGGAGACCGCGCCGTCGGTTTCGAAGAGAACGGGCTCAACCCCCAGCATCCGCGTCTTCGCTTCGTTGGAATAAGTGACATAACCCGCCAGAAAAACATCTGATGACCCGGCAATGTCCGTCAGCGCGGCTGAGACGAGGCCGCCGGTGCAGCTTTCGGCCATCGCGACCCTGCTACCAGCCTTGCGATGCGCATCGAGAAGCGCTTCGACCTTTTCGGTCAGCGAGGGGTGGAGACTGCTCAAGCGCTTGCCATCCGGATGTTGGCCACAGCTTGGCAGGCAATGCCTTCCTTGCGTCCTGCGAAACCAAGCTTCTCGGTCGTCGTCGCTTTCACACTGACCGAAGCTTCCGGCAATTCGAGGATGCCTGCGATCCTTGTGCGCATGGCGGCGCGGTGCGGGCCGACCTTGGGCGCTTCGCAAATGACGGTAGCGTCGACATGATCGATCGTCCCGCCGCCTGCGCGGACCAGTTTCGCCGCATGGACAAGAAACTGGTCGGAGGCCGCGCCTTTCCATTGCGGGTCGCTCGGCGGGAAATGCTCTCCGATATCGCCAAGCCCTGCGGCACCCAGCAGGGCATCGGTGATGGCGTGGAGCAGGACGTCGGCATCGCTATGCCCCGCCAAACCCTTCTCATGCGCGATCTCGATCCCGCCCAGTATGATCGGTCCTGGCCCGGCAAAGGCGTGAACGTCGAACCCCATTCCCGTGCGCGGCACCATGTCTTGCTCCATTTCACGCGCCGCCCGCGCCCAGTCGGCAGGCGTCGTCAGCTTTTCCAGTTTCGCATGGCCCTCGACCGTGACGACAGGCAGGCCGGCCGCGCGGATCACGCTGGCCTCGTCTGTTGCCGCGGCGCCGGCTAGGTCCGACTGCTCCAGAACATCAAGCAATTGCTCCGTCCGAAATCCCTGCGGCGTCTGGACCTTTACCAATCCATCGCGGCTGACCGCTTCACCCAATCCACCATCGTCGAGCCGGGCCATCGTGTCAGCCACCGCAAGAACGGGGACGACGGCCACGGCATCGCCATCAAGTGTTTCTACCAGGCGGTCGATCACCTCTGGCGGGCAGAAGGGGCGCGCCGCGTCATGCACCAGCACATGGCTCGTCTCCACAGCGGCCAAACCGTTGCGCGTGCTTTCGTTGCGCGTTGCGCCCCCGATGATGAAATCGCCGACATCGCGCCATTCTAGCGCTTCACGCGCGATGTCTTCCTGCCCTTCGCCGATTACAACGCGCACGGCGTCGATCTTCGAGTGAGAGAGAAGGGCGTCGACGGCGTGGGCGAGCACCGCCTTGCCGCCAATCCGGGCATATTGCTTGGGCAGGTCGCCGCCCATCCGAGTTCCGGATCCTGCAGCGACGATGAGTGCGGTGACATGCATGATCCTAGCCATGGCGGCGAAAGATTTGCCTGTGAAGGGGGATTTGGGTAAAGGGCCGCCCATCATGGCACGACTGAAGCCCATCATGATTGGCGATATCAAAATCGCCGACCCTGTCATCCTTGCGCCGATGACGGGCGTCACGGACGTACCGTTTCGCAAGATCGTGAAGCGGCATGGCTGCGGCCTCACCGTGTCCGAGATGATCGCATCCGAAGCGATGATCCGCGAAACTCGCCAGAGCTTGCAGAAGTCGACCTGGGACCCGAGCGAAAATCCGGTGTCGCTCCAGCTTGCCGGCTGCGAGCCGCAGCGCATGGCCGAAGCGGCCAAGTTGAACGAAGACAAGGGCGCGGCGATCATCGACATCAACATGGGCTGCCCCGTGAAGAAGGTCGTGAACGGCTATGCCGGCAGCGCGCTGATGCGCGACCTGCCGCTGGCAGCCTCGCTGATCGAAGCGACGGTCAAGGCGGTGAAGGTGCCAGTGACGGTCAAGATGCGCATGGGCTGGGATCATTCGAGCCTCAACGCTCCCGAGCTGGCGCGCATCGCCGAGGATCTCGGTGCGCAGCTCATCACCGTGCATGGCCGCACGCGCTGCCAGCTCTACAAGGGCAGCGCCGACTGGTCCTACATCGCCAACGTCAAGGGGGCGACCAACCTGCCCGTCATCGTCAATGGCGACATCAACTCGATCGAGGATGCGCATGAAGCGCTCGACCAGTCGGGCGCTGATGGTGTCATGATCGGGCGCGGTGCTTACGGAAAGCCCTGGCTGCTCGGCCAAATCATTGCCGACTTCATGCATGGCGATACCAAGGCCGATCCCGGCATGGACGAACAGCTGGCGACTATCCTCGAACAGTATGAGGACATGCTCTCGCTGTACGGCACCAAGGTCGGCGTCAATGTCGCGCGCAAGCATCTCGGCTGGTACACCAAGGGCCTGCACGGCTCGGCGGAGTTCCGCAACGAGGTGAACAAGCAGGAAGACCCGGCCCGCGTCATTGCGATGCTGCGCGAATTCTATGCCCCCTGGGCGGAGCGCGACGCGGCCTGATCGGGCCGTGTGACCTTACCCCCAAAAACTGTGTTTTTCATGCAACGCTTCCGTGCTAGGCGGGACCGGCATGGACGTACGTTCACCCGATTCTGAAGCGCAGCCGGCGCTCCCGCCCAAGGCGGACCAGCGCCACCGTTCGCGCATGCGTATACTGACGCTGATCGTGGCCATCGTCCTGATCGGGACATTGGGCTATTCGGCCGACCTCCTGCTGCACGATCATGGCGAGCCGACCTTGCTCAGCCCGCTGATGATCGCGCTGCTGATGGTGGGCAACCTCATTCCCGCCATCATCCTGATGGTCCTGCTGTCGCGCCGCATCGCGCGTGTGCGCGGCGAGCGGCAAGGGGTGGGGACGGGGAGCCTGCATACGCGGCTGGTCGCGCTTTTCTCGATCATCGCCGCCGTGCCGACCGTGGTCGTCGCCATCTTCGCGTCGCTGTTGATCCAGTCGGGGCTCGAATTCTGGTTCTCCGACCGCGCTCGCTCGATGCTCGAAAATACGGTCGAGATCGCCAATTCGACGCTAACCGAAGAGATACTCGATGTGTCGGACGAGGCGCTCTACATGGCAGTCGATCTTGTCGGTGCGCTGCAGACGATGCCGCCGCAGGGCGAGGAATTCCAGATCACGGTCGAGGACCAGACCTATTTTCGTCAATTGAACGAGAGCGCCGTGCTCCGCATCGCGGATGGCGAAATCGACGTCTACGCGGCCGCCAACGCCTATGAAGGCATGATCGACGAGGAGAAGATCCTCGCGGCCCGTGAAGACCTCCAGGGGGGAGATACGGTCAGCGTCGAGATGCCGGGTCGTATCGCCGTCCTGACGCAATTGCCCAATGTCGAGAATGGCTATCTCTATGCGGTCCGCTACATCAGCACGGCGCTGGAGGTGCAGATCGACCGCGCCGACGAAGTACGCACCAGCTATAGCGACCTGCTCGAGCGATCGCGCACCAACCAGTTGAAGTTCAACGCGGCCTTGTTGCTCGGCGCGCTATTCATCGTCGCTCTGGCAATCTTTGCCGCACTGAAACTCGCTGACAGGTTGGCCCGCCCGGTCGGGCAACTCGTGCTTGCCGCCAACCGGGTGGAGGAGGGGGACTTCACCGCGCGCGTGCCGCCGCAACCGGCAGCGGACGAGATCACGGTGCTGGCCCATGCCTTCAACCGCATGACGTCGCGCATCGAGGACCAGACCGGCGCGCTGCTCGAAGCCAATGAGCTGTCCGACCTGCGCCGCGCATTCATCGAGGCCGTGCTTGGCTCGGTGACCGCCGGCGTCATCGCCATCGACGATGACCACAATATCCAGCTTATCAACCGCTCCGCCGCCATGCTGCTGGGCGACGATGAAAAGTCACTCGAAGGCCGCAAGCTCGACGATTTGTCTTCAGAACTTGCGGAATATCTCGCCGATGCGCGTCAGGAAGCGATCGTCGAATTGCCGAGCGAAACCGGCGCGCGCACGCTGGCGATCAAGCGGGTGCGCTATGATGACGGCACCGTGTTGACGTTCGACGACGTCACCGACCAGCTTTCGGACCAGCGCCGTGCTGCCTGGTCGGATATTGCCCGCCGCATCGCGCATGAGATCAAAAACCCGCTGACGCCGATCCAGCTCGCCGCCGAGCGACTGCAGCGCCGCTATGGCGATACCGTGCCTCAGGATGACGAGACCTTTGCGCGTCTTACTGACACCATCGTTCGCCAGGTCGGCGACCTGCGGCGGATGGTCGATGAATTTTCCAACTTCGCGCGCATGCCGAAGCCCGTTTTCCGCGAGGAGAACGTCCACGACATCGCGCGCGCTGCGCTGTTCCTCCACGAAGTCGCGCATCCCGGCATCCATTTCTCGATCGACCCGCAAAGTGCGGATATCCGCATGGTCTGCGACCGCCGCCAGCTCGCCCAGGCATTGACGAATATCGTCAAGAATGCCGTCGAAGCCATTGAAACAAGGCGAAAACAGGGCGTCGAGAATGAGGATGGCGACCGGGTTGAGCTGAAGGTCGCGCGCACCGGAGGCGATGTCGTGATCGAACTGTTCGATACCGGCGTCGGCCTGCCGCAGGAACGCGAACGGCTAACCGAGCCTTATATGACTACACGCGTTCGCGGCACCGGGCTCGGCCTCGCCATCGTGAAGAAGATTGTCGAGGAACATGCCGGCGATATCGCCTTCCTCGACCGGCCGGGCGGGGGCACGCATATCCGCATCCATTTCGATGCGGCGACGCTGGACGAACGTGCCGAAGCTGCGCCGGGTGACCCGCTCATCCGCGCCGGCGACGACAATGAATATGACGAGGATCCCGAGTAATGGCATTGGAAATATTGGTCGTCGATGACGAAGCCGACATTCGCGAACTCGTGGCCGGCGTGCTGGAGGATGAGGGCTATGAAGTCCGCAGCGCCGGCACCAGCAAGGGCGCGCTCGAGGCCATCGACCAGCGCCGCCCGCATCTCGCCTTGCTCGACGTCTGGCTGCAGGGAAGCGAACTGGACGGGCTACAATTACTCGAAGAGATCAAACGGCGCGACAGCACGCTGCCGGTGATCATGATTTCGGGTCACGGCAATCTCGACACGGCGGTTGCCGCGGTGCGGGCAGGGGCCGTCGACTTCATCGAAAAGCCGTTCGAAGCCGGCAAGCTGCTCCACCTTGTCGAACGCGCCACGGAGACGGACCGCCTGCGCCGCGAAAATGCGCAGCTCAAGCAGGCGGCGATGCGCGAGGAACAGCTTGAAGGGACGTCGGGTGCGATCAACGCGGTCCGCGCGACGCTGAAGCGTGTCGCACCGACCGGCAGCCGCGTGCTGATTTCCGGCCCCGCAGGCGTCGGCAAGGAAATCGCCGCGCGCATGATCCATGGCTGGAGCCCGCGGGTCGACGGGCCTTTCGTCACCGTGTCGGCGGCGATGATGGCGCCCGACCGGGTCGAAGAGGAGTTATTCGGCAGCGAGAAGGATGGCGCCGCGCGCCCGGGCCTGTTGGAGCAGGCGCATGGTGGGACGCTCTTCCTCGACGAGATTGCCGACATGCCTTCCAACACGCAGGCCAAGATCCTGCGCGTCCTTACCGACCAGAGCTACACGCGCGTCGGCGGCACCCGCCCGGTCAAGGTCGACGTCCGCGTCCTCTCGGCCACCGCAAAGGACCTCCAACAGGAGATCGACGAGGGAAATTTCCGTGAGGATCTCTATTACCGCCTCAATGTCGTGCCGGTCTCGATCCCGCCGCTCAACGAACGGCGCGAGGATATCGTCGTTTTGGCCGATCATTTCATCGCGCGCTTCGCCGCCGAGCGCGGCATCGAGCCGCCGCGGGTGACCGACGAAGCCATGGCTGCGCTGCAATCGCATGACTGGCCGGGCAATGTCCGCCAGCTGCGCAACATTATTGAGCGCACCATGATCATGACGCCGGGCGACCGCGCCAAAGCGATCGAGATCGACCTGTTGCCACCCGAAGTCACCGACACAAAGGGCGACGGCAATGGCGCGACGTCGACCGTGGCCATGATGGGCTCGCCACTGCGCGAAGCTCGCGAGAATTTCGAACGCGAATATCTGCGCGTCCAGATTCGTCGCTTCTCGGGCAATATTTCCCGCACCGCCGCCTTCATCGGCATGGAGCGTTCGGCGCTGCACCGGAAACTCAAGGCACTCGGTATCAACGAGAAGCGCGGCGACAAGTCGTAGGACCGCCCATTGTCCGATCGCCCCGCCAATCTCCAGGACGCCTTCCTGAACCACCAGCGCCGGACAGGGGCGCCGGTGACACTCTATCTCGTCAAGGGCGTGCGCCTGCAGGGGCAGCTGAGCGGCTTTGATAGCTACAGCCTGCTGCTCAAACGCCATGGCGATGAGCAACTTGTCTACAAACAGGCCATCTCGACCATTCTTGCTGCCGCGACCGAAGCGCCCGACGAAGACGCCTCGCGCGCACATGACCGGCAGGGCGATTTCCTGCACCGGCTCGAGGGCAAGCCGGTCAAGATCTTCCTCGTCAACGGCATCGGGCTTGAAGGCATCCTGCTCGACTATGACAATTACGCACTGCTGATCGAAACGCGCGAAGGGCTCCAGCTTGCCTTCAAACATGCCATTTCAACGGTTGCGGCGGCTGGCTCATGAGTGTTTTCAACCGCGACGAAGACGAGGGCGCCGGCGGTCAACGGGCTCTACTCGTCGTGCCCGTCATTCGCGGCTATCCGCATGCGCGCGATGCCGATGCTCGGCTTGAAGAGGCCTCGGGGCTTGCCGAGGCCATCGGGATCGAGGTCGCCGATCAGACCAGTTTCACGGTCCGACAGGTTCGGCCTCCGACCTTGTTCGGTGGCGGCCAAGTCGACGATATTGCGGCCATGGCGGCTGCAGCCGACGCGACTTTGGTTCTCGTCGATCACAGCCTGACGCCAGTCCAGCAGAAGAATTTGGAAGACCGCACGAAGGCCAAGGTGATCGACCGAACCGGCCTTATCCTCGAAATCTTTGGCGAGCGCGCGGCGACGGCTGAAGGCCGATTGCAGGTTGAATTGGCGCATCTCGACTATCAGGCCGGCCGCCTGGTGCGCAGTTGGACCCACCTCGAACGCCAGCGCGGCGGCTTTGGCTTTCTTGGCGGCCCCGGTGAAACGCAGATCGAGGCCGACAGGCGCATGATCCGCGATCGCATGGCCAAGATCCGGCGCGAACTGGAACAAGTCAAGAAAACGCGCGGCCTCCACCGCGTCCGGCGGCAACGCGCGCCCTATCCGGTGGTCGCGCTGGTCGGCTATACCAATGCCGGCAAATCGACGCTGTTCAACCGCATGACCGATGCGACGGTGATGGCCGAGGATCTACTGTTCGCCACCCTCGACCCGACCATGCGCGCGGTAAACCTGCCGGGCCATGACAAGGTCATCCTCTCAGACACGGTAGGCTTCGTCAGCGACCTGCCGACGCAGCTGATCGCGGCCTTCCGGGCGACCTTGGAAGAAGTCGCCAGCGCCGACCTCATCCTGCACGTCCGCGACATCGCGCATCCCGATACCGAGGCGCAGGCGGATGACGTCGATGCAGTCCTGAAGGAATTGGGACTGGAGGGAGAGGGCGCACCGCCGCGGCTGCAGGTCTGGAACAAGGTCGATCTGCTGGAGGGCGAGAAGCTGGCATTCGTGACCGAACAGGCTGAGCGCGAAGGCGCCATCCTGATCAGCGCGGAGACTGGCGAGGGGGTGGACGAATTACGCGCCATCGTCGGCAAGCGTCTCGACCCCGAGCGCGAGCGCCGCGAACTACGCCTCCCGGTAAGCGACGGGGCACGCATCAGCTGGCTGCATGCCAACGGAAAAGTTCACGACAGCGATGTCGACGGCGACGAAATGGTGTTGAGCGTCGAATTGTCCGACCGCGACTGGCAGCGTTTCGAGAAGCTTTAGGCCTTTTTCGCTTCGCGCCAGAGCGCTTCCTTGCCGTCAAGGTCGGCTTCCGCAAAGTCGGGATGGGCCTCGATCGTGCGAAACCGTTTCTCGAACTTTCTGTTGGCCTTACGTAGTGCTTCTTCAGAGTCGACCTTAAGAAAACGCGCCAGGTTCACCACGGCGAATAGCAGGTCGCCAAGCTCTTCCTCGCGCTCCGCATCGTTGCCCGCAGCCTCCAACTCGGCAAGCTCCTCGGCAATCTTTGCTTTGGCGCCGCTCGCATCGGGCCAGTCAAAACCGGTACGCGCGGCGCGTTTCTGCAGTTTCTGGGCACGTTCGAGCGCAGGCAGGGCCAATGCGACACCGGCCAGCGCGCTCTGGTCGTCCATTTCCTTGCGCTCGGCTGCCTTGATCTCTTCCCAGAGTTGATGTCCGCCTTGCTTGGCGTCACCGAAAATATGCGGGTGGCGGCGCTCCATCTTGTCGCAAATGCGGTCGAAGACGTCATCGAGCGTAAAAGCGCCAATTTCCTCGGCCATGACACTGTGAAAGATGACTTGCAGTTGGAGATCGCCCAATTCGTCGGCCAGACCGTCCATATCGCCCTGGTGGATCGCTTCGGAGACCTCATAGGCTTCCTCGATCGTGTAGGGCGCAATCGTCTCGAACGTCTGGACGCTATCCCATTCGCAGCCCGTCTTCTTGTCGCGCAGGCGCCGCATGATCGCCACGAGGCGGTCGAGACCCATCATATTCCTCCGTCTTGATTGCTCGACACCATGACGAAGGCTTGGACAAAGCAAAAGCCTTTACGACGGCTGGTGATGACGAGAGGGGAGGAAAATGGCCTGCCTACCCCGTCGATCCATAAGTCTGATAATATATATTATGTAAAATCGTGTTAGAGGAGAATGCCGAATATCGCCGCTATTCGCCTCTAGGGCTCCAAGACCAGCCAGCGTCCCTCGACGCCCCAACGTGACAGTGACGACAGATAGTTCATCCCGATCACATTGAGACCTGGCTCGTCCGCAACATGCATCTGCATATTTTGCCGTTCGATTGGTCCAAGCCGCAACGTGTCGGCGCGGCCGCGCGAGACGGTCACGATGCCGTTACCGGTCCGCACACGCTGGTCGCGGCGATCGCTGACGGCTAGTCCGACTTCCTCGGCGGTTTGCCGATCGATGGTCGTCATCGTCGCACCGCTATCGACCAGGAAATTGACCGGCGTGCCGTTCACTTCGACCTCGACCCAGAAATGGCCATCGATCGCCATCGGCACTCGAACTTCCGTTCCGGCCTCGATCGGCGCCCCCGTAACCTCGGACTTCAGGCGATCACCGACCATGGTGAGATCGTCCCGGAACGCGAACAATACAAAACCCGCCCCGAAGATCGCAATCCAGGCGAGCGCCATTTTTAGCAGTTTTGCAATGGGTTCACGCCGGGTCAGCAGTGCCGAGACCACGATTGCCATGGCCAGCAACAGATAGACGCCACCCAGCATCCAGTCGTTGGTCACGCGCGGTCCTTCAAGCTGCTCATGAGAGCAAAATGGGGATCAAATCGCCTTTTGTGAAGGCTCAAGCAGCCTTGTCGAACAAGCGGAAGAAATTGTCGGTCGTGCGCGCCTGCAATTCGTCCAGATCCTCGCCACGCAGATCGGCCACGAACGCCGCCGTATCCGCCACGAATGCCGGCTCGCACGTCTTGCCGCGATTGGGCACCGGCGCCAGAAACGGACTGTCGGTTTCGACAAGGAAACGGTCCTGCGGCAATGTCTTAGCAGTTTCCTGCAAGTCCTTGGCATTCTTGAAAGTTACGATGCCGGACAGCGAGATGTAGAAGCCGAAATCGAGCGCTTCGTCGGCCAGCCATTGCGAGCTGGTGAAGCAGTGAAGCACCCCCTTCACGCCGCCCTTTTCGACCGCACGGCGCAGAATCTCGGCCGTATCCTCCTCGGCATCGCGCGTATGAACGACGAGCGGCAGGCCGGTCTGGCGTGCGGCTTCGATATGCGCCTCGAAGCGGGCCTTTTGAGCTTCACGATCGGACTTGTCGTAATAATAATCGAGCCCGCATTCGCCGATCGCGACGACCTTAGGATGCTGCGCCGCCTCGACCAGCGCCTCGACACCAAGGTCGGGATGCGCGTCGGCTTCGTGCGGATGGACACCAATGGTCGCCCACACATCATCGTTGCGTTCCGCCGTCGCGACGATGTCCGGCCATTCCTTCTGCCGCGTCGAAATGTTGAGCATACCCGTGACGCCACGTTCGCGCGCCGCAGCCAGCACGTCATCCTGACGCTCGACCAGACCCTCATAGTTGAGATGGCAGTGACTATCGATCAGTGGCATCACGCATCCTCCGTCGGCATTTCCAGGCGCGGGAAGGCAGGGACGGGCTTGTCGATAGGGCTGCCCCCCTCTCCCGCCGAAAGCTGGTCAAGGATCGATTGCGCGCCTTTGGGGGCGACCGGCAAGATCGCGTTCGCCAACGGGGTCAGCGTTGCCGCCAGCGTACCGAGCACTTCGGCCATGCGATCGGGATCGGTTTTCTTCAGCGCCCAGGGCGCCATCTCGTCGACATAGGCATTGCAGGCATAAACAGCCTGCAACCACGCCTCGGTGCCCTTCTCGAAGGCCCAGCGGTCGAATTCGGCTGGCAACTTGTCCTCGCAGGCCGCGCGGACCGTCTCGAGCAATGCCTTGTCGGCATCCGCGTCGCCCGCCGCGGGCAAGACGCCGTCCAAATTCTTATGAATCATCGACAAGGTGCGCTGCGCCAAATTGCCGAAGCTGTTCGCGAGTTCGGCATTGACGCGCGTGACGAGTGCATCCTCGGTAACGCTGCCATCCTGTCCGAACGTGACTTCGCGCAGCAGGAAGTAGCGCAACGCGTCGACGCCATGCCGGCCGGCAATTTCCATCGGATCGACGACATTGCCAAGGCTCTTGGACATTTTGACGCCGCCTTCGCCCAAAAGGAAGCCGTGGGCATAGACCTGTTTGGGCAGCTCGATCCCCGCGCTCATCAGGAAAGCGGGCCAATAGACGGCGTGGAAACGAACGATGTCCTTCCCGATCAAATGGCAGTCGGCAGGCCAGTATTTCTCCCAATTTTCGCCACCATCGGGATAGCCCACACCAGTGATGTAATTGGTGAGCGCATCAAGCCAGACATACATGACGTGCCCGGGGCTGTCGGGCACCGGCACGCCCCAATCGAAGCTGGTGCGGCTGACCGACAGATCCTTGAGACCGCCCTCGATGAAGCTCACCACTTCATTCTTGCGGCTCTTGGGCGCGATAAAGTCCGGATTTGCTGCAATATGGTCGAGCAGAGGCTGCTGGTAGGCCGACAATTTGAAGAACCAGGTCTCCTCGACCTGCCATTCGACCGGCGTCCCCTCGGGCGAGAGCTTTTCGCCATTCTCGCCTTCCTTGAGCTCCTTCTCGTCATAGAAGGCCTCGTCGCGGACCGAATACCAGCCTTCGTACCGACCGAGATAAAGGTCGCCCTTTTCCGCCATCTGGCGCCAGATGGCCTGCGCCGCACGATGATGATCGGAGTCGGTGGTACGGATGAAGCGATCATAGGTGATGCCAAGGTCATCGCACATCGCGTTGAACATGTTGGACATTTTATCACCAAGCTCGGCCGGCTCCATGCCCTGGTCCCGTGCCGCTTGCGCCATCTTCAGGCCGTGCACGTCGGTACCGGTCTGGAAATAGACGTCGCGCCCCTGGCTGCGGCGGAAACGGGCCATCACGTCGGCGGCAATCGCCTCATACGCATGGCCGATATGGGGCGCGCCATTGGGATAGGAAATGGCGGTCGAGAGATAGTAAGGCTTGGACATCGGCTCCCGCCTAGCCTCAGTCCGCGGCGGCGGCAAGCCGTCCTGCCAGCGTGAAGATGGTCGATGCGGGATCAGACGAGAGGCGCGGCGCGATGATCGCGGTGCGGCGAGCCTCGTCATAGGCGTCGAGCAGTTTGGCGCGGCGAGCCCCTTCGGCAATTTTCGCCTCGGCCGCGATCACGCCCGGCAGCATCGCCAGAAACTCCGCATATTTGGGCTGCGCGGCCTTCAGAGCCAGCGATTTGGCCAGTTTCGAGCGGCGCGCATTGGTGGGGTCGCCCTCACGCATCAGCATGCGCGCTTCCTCGGCCAATGCGCCAAGGTCATGCTCGGCAATTGCCAGCGCCCTGCCCACCGATCCCTGCCCGAGCGAGACCAATGTGCTGCGCTCGCTCTCGCTATCGTCTGGACGCTCCTGAGAGAGGATCGACGTCATGGCGTCATCCGACAGCAGGTCGAAGTCGAGCCGACGACAGCGCGACCGGATCGTCGGCAGCAATCGACCGGGTGCATGCGCGACAAGGAAGAAGATCGTCTTTTCGGGCGGCTCTTCCAGCATCTTGAGCAAGGCGTTTGCCGCGCTTGCCTCGAGATCGTCGGCACTGTCGATAATGATCACGCGCCAATCGCCCATCGACGCGGTCACTTCGAAAAGCCTGGATAGCTCGCGGACCTGATCGACCGAAATATTGCGCGCTAGCGCGGTGCCGGACTTGTTCATGCCGCGTTGCAGGCGCCGGAAGTCGGGATGCGACCCTGCGTCCAGCAATTTGCGCGCGGGATGATCTGCAGCGACGTCGAGCCCCTCGCCCTCCGGCATCGGCCCTTGCGCTTCGGCCAAGATGCGCGTCGCTGCTTCAGTTGCGAAAGTGGCTTTCCCGACGCCCTTCGGACCAGCGAGCAGCCACGCATGATGCGGCGTACCCGACTGCCAAGCATCGAGGAAACGCTTGAGCGCCGGATCCTGCCCGATGATCATGGCAACAGGTCGCCCAATGCGTAGAGCAAGCGCGCTGTCACCGTCTGCGCATTGCCGCTGGCATCGATGATCTGGACACGATCGGGTTCGGCCTCGGCCATCTTGCGAAAACCTGCATCGACCTGCGCGTGATAGGCTGGCGAGCGGCCACCGATACGGTCGGCACCATCGCTGTCGCGACTGGCGGCGCGGCGTGCGCCCTCACCGTCCGGCAATTGCAGGACGAGCGTCCGGTCGGGCAGGAAATCCTCGCTCCCGAAGCGATGCAGGTCGCGCACCGCATCGATGCCGAGACCGCCAGCCTCGCCCTGATAGGCAAGCGAGGAATCGAGGAAACGATCGCTCAACACCCACACACCCTTGGCCAGCGCGGGCTTGATCGTCTTGGCGACATGGTCGGCGCGTGCCGCGGCAAAGAGCAACGCTTCGGCGCGCGGCGTCCAGCGCGTGTCCTCGCCTTCGAGGAGCAGTTTGCGGATTGCTTCTGCGCCCGGGCTCCCGCCCGGCTCACGGGTGACGAGGACTTCGAGCCCCCTTCCCTCCAAGGCCTGCGACAGCGCATCGAGCTGGGTCGATTTTCCGACCCCTTCCCCGCCTTCCAGACTGATGAACCGCCCCGCCCCCATCGATCAGGCCATGCCGAACAATTGTTTGAAACCGAGCCAGACGCGCCGGAAGAAACCGGCTTCCTCGACATCCTCGCCAGCGACCAGCGGCAGGACCGAGATGGCGCCGTCATGATTGACCACCAAGTCGGCAACATGGTCGCCAGCTGCGATCGGGGCCTTCAACGGGCCTTCGTAACGGATGACGGCGCGCGGATCCTCGTCGCTGCCGGCCGGATAGGTCGCGGCAAGATCGCGCGGGGCGACGAGCGACACGCTGCCGCTGGAGCCCAGCTGTACCTTTGCCGAACCGATTTCCGCGCCTTCACCGAACAAAGGCTCGGTCTCCCACGCGTTGAAGCCCCATTCCATGAAGCGCACCGACTCGCTTGCACGGCCGCCATAGGAATCGAGACCCGCAACGACCATCACGAGGCGACGTCCGTCGCGAATGGCTGATCCCGTAAAGCCATAGCCAGCCTCTTCGGTATGGCCGGTCTTGAGGCCGTCACCGCCTTCGAGGCGGTCGATGAAAGGATTGCGGTTGGGCTGCGTGATCGGCGTGCCGCCGCCGGTTTCGCCCCAGGTGAAGGCTTCGCGACCATAATATTTGGCGTAGAGTTCGGGATATTTGTCGATTGTCGAGGCGGCGAGCGTACCGAGATCGCGCGCCGTCACCATGCTTGCGCCTTCATCGGGCCAGCCCTTGGCATTGCCGAAGCGACTGTTCGACATGCCGAGTTCTTCGGCCTTGTCATTCATGCGCTCTACGAAGGCGTCTTCGGTGCCGGCAATGCATTCGGCGAGCACGGTCGAGGCGTCGTTGCCGGAGACGGTGACCACGCCGAAAAGCAAATTCTCGACGCTCACATCCTCGCCCGGCGACAGGAACATGGTCGACCCCGCAGCAGGGCCAGACCATTGCCGCCACGTATCGGGATCGACGGTGCAAATCTCATCCTCGTCCAGCTTGCCGCTGTCGATCAGCGCGAAGGCGACATGCGCCGTCATCATCTTGGCCATCGAAGCGGGCGGGATTTGGCGGTCGGCGTCTTTCTCGAAGAGGACCGTGCCGGACTGGAGGTCGATCAGATAGGCAATCGGTGCCTCGCCTTCGAATTCGGGGCTGGCGAGCGCAACGGCGGGAATGGCGAGAAAGGCAAGGGGAAGAAAGCGCATCGTGTCTGGGTTCTTTACTCGAGAGGGTGGGTCGCTCGCAGCATAAGCGCCTCGCGGCCCTTCCCTCAAGCGAAGATCAACGCTCGATGCCGTCGGCGACGAGCCCGATCGAGAGCGCGTAGAAGTTCGAGCAGTTATAATCGAGGATGGCGCGATAATTCTGCGTCGTCAGATAGGCCGTGCGCCCGGGTCCATCGGGCTCGATCAACGTGGCGAGCGTATCGCCATCAAGGCTGCGACCGACCGGCGTCACGCCGAGACGGCGCCATTCCGACATGGGAAGCCACTGGCTGTGACGGGCAAAGACCGCCGGGCAGCGCCGCGCCGCCAATCGAGTCTTGATCGCCTCGCGGTCGAGGTCGGCAGGCACACGCACCGGAATGCCCCAGCGCGGGCCGCCTTCCCAACCCGCATCGACGAGATAATTGGCGATCGACGCGAAGGCGTCGCGCTCCGAATTCCAGATGTCGGCATCGCCATCACCATCGCCGTCAGCTGCAAGGCGAAGGATATTTGTCGGCATGAATTGCGTCTTGCCCGCGGCCCCGGCCCAGCTACCCTTGAGGCGCGAGCGCGGGTGCCCTTGGTCGAGCAATTTCAGCGCAGCGATGAATTCGGGTTCGAACAGGTCGCGCCGGCGCCCTTCCCAGGCCAGCGTCCCAAGCGCTTCGAACAGGTCGAAATTGCCGGTGATCGCGCCATAGGCGGTTTCCTTGCCGTAGATGGCGAGAATGATTTCTGCATCGACGCCTGTGCGCTGCTCAAGACTGCGCAAGTAAGCGGCATGCTGGCGATATTCGTCCTGCCCCAGATCGATGATCTGCGGCGTCACCTGCCGACGCTGGTAGGGCGCAAATGGTGGGATGCGTCCCGACGACGAGCTGCTCCCGGGCTGACGTCGGTCGAGCTCGATCACGCGCTGGTTGCGTTCGAGGTCGGGAATCACCGCATAGATGGTGCGATCGCTGATGCCTTCGCTGCGCGCCAATGCCATCAGCCGCGCCTTGTAGGCAGGCCAACTCATCGCGGCGGTGCTTGCACTATTCTCTTCGGGTGTGACGATGGTGGGTTGCCCGCACGCGGGCACAGCAACGCACAAGGCGGCGGCGGACAGGAGGCTACGCATCAGGAGACCTACGTTCATGATCGACTTCCTATCCCTCCTCAGTCCGGCAAAACAGCCAAATTCGTCGCATTGCCCATGCACAGCGACCAAGTGAGGCTAGAAGTTCAAAGCTGAATCAAAGGTGACAAAGTCTCTCTAAGACGTTAGCTGCGCCGAACGCGCTGCGGAGAGGTGGCAGAGTGGTCGAATGCTCCGGTCTTGAAAACCGGCGTGCGGGCAACCGCACCGTGGGTTCGAATCCCACCCTCTCCGCCAGTTACCCCACCATATCCGGAAACAATTCCTTCACCGCGCGCACCTTCGGCGCATCATGCTGCATGATGTAGGGATGGAACGGGTTCTTGCGGGCGAAGTCCTGATGATAGGCTTCGGCTGTCACGAAATGGCGATAGGGCTCAATCGCCGTGACGATGGGCTTGTCCCAGATCTTCGCGCGATCGAGCTGCGCGATATAAGCGCGGGCCTGGCTTGCTTGGCGATCATCGATCGGGAAGAAGGCGCCGCGATAATGGCGACCGACGTCGGGGCCCTGCCGATTGAGCTGGGTCGGATCGGCGATCACCGAAAAATAGACCTGCATGAGTTCGCCATAGGAAATGACGCGGGGATCGAAGGTGACGCGCACGGCTTCGGCATGGCCGGTGCCGCCGCGAATGACCTGCTGGTAGGTGACGGTGGGACTGGACCCACCCGAAAAGCCGGAAACAGCGGACTTCACGCCCTCCAATTCCTCGAACACGGCTTCGACACCCCAGAAGCAGCCGCCCGCAAAGATGGCGACTTCGGTGCTCCGGTCATTGGGGATGGTAGTGCGCGGCGCCGGGACACGCTCGTGCAATGCACGGGCGCTGCTCATGCCCGAAAGCCCGACGATCAACCAGATCGCTGCTACAGCTGCCACAACCTTGCCGAGATGCATCATGCAAACCTTTCTATCTTTTCAGATAGATACGGCAACAACCGAGAAAAGGTTACACCTCATTTGGTTGAGGGGGTCAGCGCACCTGCAATTCGGGAACGTCGTCGGGATCGCGTACGCGTAGGTGGCTCTTGGATTTGAGGTCCGCCTTTAGCTTGCGGATGGGCGGCGCATAGAGAAACCCGAAGCTGACACAACCATCGCGACCATCGACCGCATGGTGGAGGCGGTGCGCCTGATAGAGCCGCTGCATATAGCCGCCCTTGGGGACGATGCGGAACGGCCAGCGCTGATGCACCAGCCCGTCATGCGCGATGAAGTAGAGCACGCCGTACATCGTGGTGCCGAGACCCACATACCAGAGCCAGACAGGACCAAGCGCGCCGGCCATGAACAGGCCCGTTGCGATAAAGGCGAAGACGACCGCGTAGAGATCGTTGCGTTCGAACATGCCCTCGCGCGGCTCATGGTGCGAGGCATGCCAGCCCCAACCGAGCGGCCCGTGCATCACCCAGCGATGCACGGCATAGGCGGTGATCTCCATCGCGACGACGACGCCAAGTGCGATTAGCAGGCCCTGCCAGACCGGAAATGTGGTGAGAAACTCGAAACTCATTTTGCCTTCGCTTGTCGGCGCACGTCGGGCAACCGCCACCATGGCGTGCCGGGGTGCAGGTGATGTTCGTGATGATAGCCGAAATGGAAGCAGGTCAACAGGCTCTTCCACACCGGAAAGTCGTTGGAGCGGCTATTGTGGTGATCGGCGAAAACCTCGCCCTCGACATGATGATGAGGGCGATAGGTGCCGAAGTAGAAAAGCTGCATCGAGGCGGCGAGTGACGGGCCGGCCCAGAACAGGATGTGCACCGCACGCTCCCATCCTCCAACGAGGAAGAGCGTAACCGCATAGATGGTGACGATTGTCCCCGTGACCCAGAAGACATACCAGTCGAGATAGCGCGTCATGAAGGTCCAGTACCAGCGCGGCAGGCTCGTGGGATGGTCGGGATCGAAGTCAGGGTCGTCGGCCGTGCCGACATGGTCATGATGGGCGTGATGCTTGGGATAGAGCCGGTCATAGCTGAAGCCCATGTAAAGCCGCAGCGCGAGCCGACCGAAGCCCTTGTTCACCGCTGGCATACCGGGCGCGAGCGAGCCATGCATGGCATCGTGCGCGATGATGAACAGCCCGACCGACAGCCAAGTCTGCACCATGAACAGAGCGATTGCGAAGAACGGCTGTTCCCACGCCGTCAGCACCCACACGGCCGCGACATGCCCGCCAAGCCACGCGCCAATGACGGCGATGGCCAGCAAGAGCCCGGTGCGCGCCTGGCGCTCGGTTGCGATATGGTCGGTCACGGAAGGGGTTATGGCCTAGGCCGCGACGGGTTGAAAGCCGGACTTTCGTGCAATGATGGTGGCAATTTCATGCGCGACCTGCGCCGTGGCAATCGGATGCTGAGCGGTTACTAAATCGCCGTCGATCTCGACATGCGCCTCGAATGCAGGTCCTTGCACGAAATGACTGTCGGGAAAGTCCTCTGACCGTTCCTCGATATAATATGGCTGGAAGTCGACGCCGCGTGAATGTTCGGACAAGCGGTCTTCCTCGGCAAGCGGTCCGGTCCATCTACGGCCTTCGCAGAGCAACCTCCCCTCGCCATCGCGCGCATGGAACACCGCGCAGGTCGAATGACCGACCAACCCGACAGGACGCCCGGAAGCGTTGAACTTGCCGACGAGCAGATGCACGGCCTCGTAATCCTCGAATGCCAGCAGGGCGCCCTCCCCACCCAACAGTAGCAGCCCGTCAAAGCCGTTTAGGTCCAGCAGTGGAAGCGCAAGGCTTCGCGCCACCGGATCATCACCCGGCACGATCATGCCGCCTTCAGGCGACCCGAGAACGGTGGCAACGTGATGCGTTTCCAATGCCTTGGTTGCATCACGGATATTTGCGGGATCGACGTAGAGAGGAAGATCGGGGCCGAATGGCCGAATTGGAGGGTGGCCGAAAAGCAAGACTTGCCGCTCCCTCATCTTCGGACTCCCGACAAAACCAGAACAATGTTCCTAGTAGTACGCCTGTTCTGGTTTAGCTACAGCCTGAACAAAAGCCTGTACTGTAAAGTCGAATTGGCGCAGTTACTGGCACTGCATGCCGGATTCACTCAAATCGACACGGATGCGCAAGCAGCCGGTCCAGGAGCGCAGCCAGAAGCGGCTGGCCGAATTGATGGCGACTGCCGAACGGCTGATTATCGAGCAAGGTGTTGCAGATTTCTCGGTACGTGCCGTGTTGCGCGAAACCGGGACCAGCATGGCCGCTTATTACGAATTCTTCCCGACCAAGGCCGCGCTGCTACGAAGCCTGGTCGAGAAATATGGGGATCAGCTCAACAAGGTAATTGCGCGCGCGCTCATCGATCGCCGCCAAGATACGCCCGAGCAGCGCATCGATGCCGGGCTCGATGCCATCTTCGCCTTCTATGTCGATAATCCGATCGCGCTGCGCCTTTGGCCCGCTATCCATTACGACAACGCATTGAGCGAACTGGACCGCCGCGACACCGAGCGGAATGCCGACCTGCTTTTGGCTTTCCTCGAGGATATCGACGCCTCGGACCAAAGCCGCGAGACGGCGCGATGGATGGTCATGTCGAGCTGCACCATCATGCGCCATGCCGCGCGACTGGACCCGCCAGCGCGCGAGCAACTGATCGAAAAGCAGCGAATGGCGCTTAAGGCCCTGGTGGGGATTACACGGCCCTAACTCTGCAGCGCTGGCCCCGGATGAAGCTCGTCCATCGGCCGTGAACGCCCATCGGGGCAGACGATCCGGACGTGATAGCGCTTGAGGTCGCGTGGGCTGTCGACGCCGCAGCTATGCGCGATGATGTTCACTTCCTTGCGCATATTCTCGACGAAATGTTCGACCTTCACCGCCTTGTCCTCTGGCACGAGGCCGCGTTGCAGTCGCCTGTTGTGGGTGGTCACGCCCGTCGGGCATTTGTTGGTGTTGCACTTCATCGCCTGGATGCAGCCGATCGAGAACATGAAGGCGCGCGCCGAATTGACGAAATCGGCACCCGTCGCAAGCGCCCAGGCAATGTCGCTCGGCGTAATCATCTTGCCTGATGCGATGATGCGGATGCGATCCTTGAGGCCGGCCTTGTCCCGCATATCGACGACCATCGGCAGGCTTTCGCGAATGACCAGACCGACATTGTCCATCAGCGGCATCGGCGCCGCGCCGGTCCCGCCATCGCCAGAATCGATCGTCATGAAATCGGGCGCATCGTCAGGCTCGCCCTTGGAAAGGCGATCGAAAAAGTCTTCCAGCCATCCATAGGCGCCAATCACGAACTTGATGCCGACCGGCTTGCCAGTGACGGCGCGCAGGTGCCGGATCATCGTGATGAGGTCGTCGACACTGTCGATCTCGGGGTGCCGGTTGGGCGAGATGCTGGCTTCGTGGGCCCGGATGCCGCGGATTTCGGCAATCTCTTCATTGACCTTGGCGGCGGGAAGGATCCCGCCCTTCCCCGGCTTTGCCCCCTGGCTCAATTTGAGCTCGAACATCTTCACTTCGGGGTTCGAGGCGACCTCGCGCAGCTTCTCGTCCGACAGCTCTCCATCTTCGGTACGCACACCATATTTGGCCGTTCCGATCTGGAATACGACATCGCCGCCGCCCTCCAGATGCGCCGGCGCCAAGCCCCCTTCCCCAGTATTTATCCAACATCCCGCGCGTGCAGCACCAAGCGACAGCGCCCGCACCGCCGGCTTGGACAGCGAGCCATAGCTCATGCCCGAGACATTGAAGTAGCTGGGCGCGTCATAGGGATGCTTGGCCGTCGGCCCGATCCGCATCGGCGCAGCCTGGGTCTCGCCATGATCGAGCTTGGGCCAGGGACAATTGACGAAAATGGGTGTGCCGACGGGCTGCAAATTCTTGGTCGAGCCGAACGCGATCGTATTGCCCTTACCCTTGGCAGCGCGGTCGACCCAGTCGCGCTGGGCGCGGTTGAAGGGCATTTCCTCGCGGTCCATCGCGAAGAAATATTGCCGGAAGAATTCGCCGAGTTCCGTGAAGAGATGTCGGAACCGGCCGATCACTGGGAAATTGCGCCGCACCGCATCGCTCGACTGGGTAACGTCAATGATGAAGAGCACCACCGCGACCAGTGCGATCAATCCGATCACCCAGATGAAGGCGAGCGCGAGGAATTCCGCGGCATTGCCGATGTCGGTCATACAAACTCCCTCTTTGCTCCCCACCCTATACGGCGCTCGGATGGGCAAGGTTTCACTGGAACCCACATCAAAGCCGCTGTAAAGGCTCCCCCATGCTTCAGAAATCCAAGACCAAGACCCTCGTCCCCTTCGATTGGGAAGACCCGCTCAACCTTGCCGACCAGCTCACCGAAGAAGAGCGCATGGTCGCCGAAACCGCCCGCGCCTATGCGCAGGAGCAGCTTCTTCCCAATGTCGCCAAGGCGTTCAACGAGGAAGCGTTCGATCCCGACATCATGCCCCAGATGGGCGAACTCGGCCTGCTCGGCGCGACAGTCGCGGAAGAATATGGCGGCGCAGGTCTCGGTTATGTGAGCTACGGCCTTATCGCGCGCGAGATCGAGCGCGTGGATTCGGGCTATCGGAGCGCCTGCTCGGTGCAGTCGAGCCTCGTCATGCATCCGATCAATGCCTACGGGTCGGAAGAACAGAAGCGCAAATATCTGCCCGACCTCGCCAAGGGCACGAAGGTCGGCTGTTTCGGCCTGACCGAGCCCGATGCCGGTTCTGATCCGGGCGGCATGCGCACCAACGCCAAGAAGATTGACGGCGGCTACCTGCTCAATGGCGCCAAGATGTGGATCACCAACTCGCCCATCGCCGACGTCTTCGTCGTGTGGGCCAAGTCGGAAGCGCATGACGGCAAGATCCGCGGCTTCATCCTCGAAAAGGGCATGAAGGGCCTGTCGGCACCGCAGGTGAAGGAAAAGCTGTCGCTCCGCGCCTCGATCACCGGCGAGATCGTCATGGACGGCGTCGAAGTGCCGGAGGAAAACCTACTGCCGGGCGTCGAGGGGCTCAAGGGCCCGTTCGGCTGTCTTAACGTCGCGCGCTACGGAATCAGCTGGGGCGCGATGGGCGCCGCGGAAGCCTGCTATGCTGCCGCGCGCAACTATCAGCTCGAGCGCAAGCAGTTCGGTCGCCCGCTCGCTGCCAACCAGATCCCGCAGCTGAAGCTTGCCAACATGGCGACCGAAATCAGCCTCGGCTTGCAGGCGAGCCTGCGCGTCGGTCGCCTGCTCGAGGAAGACAAGCTCACCCCCGAGATGATCTCGATCGTGAAGCGCAACAATTGCGGCAAGGCGCTGGAAATCGCTCGCACCGCGCGCGACATGCATGGCGGCAACGGTATTTCGAGCGAATATCCGGTCATGCGCCACATGGTGAACCTCGAGACGGTCAACACCTACGAGGGCACGCATGACGTCCATGCGCTCATCCTCGGCCGCGCAATTACGGGAATTTCCGCTTTCTAAAGCATTCTGTGCTAGATACTCTCCCAACAGTAAATTTGGGGGAATCATCACATGCTTGAGACTGTCGTCGTACTTGGCGTCCTTGCCATCCTGCTGCTTTTCGGCGTCGGAATTTACAACAAGTTGGTGCGCCTGCGTGCGCTGGTCCACGAAGCCTTTAGCGGCATCAACGTCCAGCTGCGCCGCCGTGCCGACCTCATCCCGAACCTGGTTGCGAGCGTGAAGGGCTATGCCAGTCACGAGAAGGATACGCTGGAAGCAGTCATTGCCCAGCGTGGCAATGCGGTTCAGGCCAAAGGTGTGGAAGCCACCGCGGCAGCCGATGGCATCATGACCGGCCTGCTTGGTCGTCTCATGGCCGTGGTCGAGCAATATCCCGACCTCAAGGCCGACGTGAATTTCCAGAAGCTGCAGGACGAATTGGTCCAGACCGAAAACGAACTGCAGTCGGCGCGTCGCTACTACAACGCCACCGCGCGCGACCTGAACACCCGCATCCAGTCGGTGCCCGACAATCTCATCGCGGGGCCGTTCGGCTTCAAGACCGAGCCCTACTATGAGGATCCCGACGAGGCCGGCATTTTCCAGGCGCCTCAGGTCGACTTCGGAAACGCGTAACATGATGGTGCGCTGGGGGGCGTTTTTCCTCGGCCTGCTGATGCTGCTGGGCGCAAGCCCGGCAGCCGCGCAGGAAGTCATCCGCAACTTCCACGCCGAGGCCACCGTGCAGAAAGACGGGTCGATCCTCGTCAGCGAGACGATCCGTGTGCGCGCGCTAGGTCGCGAAATCCGCCGCGGCATCTTCCGTGACATTCCAACCCGCTATGCCGGTGACGCCGGATCGCGCTTCAATGTCGGGTTCGAATTTATCGACGCCACCCGCAACGGCCGCCCCGAAGAGGCGAAAGTAACCCGCAAGGGCAATGGCGTGAACATCCGTCTCGGCAATGCCGACACGATGCTGCCGTCGGGCGAGCATACCTATCGCATACGTTACCGCCTCGGCCGTGCGGTCGGCCGGTTTGAGGAATTCGATTCGCTTTACTGGAACGTCACCGGCCATGGCTGGTCTTTCCCGATCGAGCGATCGAGCGCGATCATCCGTCTTCCCGAAGATGCCGAGTTTCTCGAGTGGGATAGTTTTGCGGGCCGTCAGGGCGACAAGGGCATTCCCGCCGCCATGACCCGCCGCGACGAGCGCGAGATCCGGTTCGAGTTCAACGGCACGCTGCGTGCAGGCCAAGGCCTGACCGTCGCTGCCAGCTTTCCAAAGGGTGTCGTCACCCCGCTCAGCGAAGCCGACAAGATCGCCAACACGCTGGCCGATTTTGCGCCCCCTATTGCCGGCCTTCTCGGGTTCCTGCTGATCCTCGGCTATTATTACCATGCCTGGCGAACCGTCGGCCGCGACCCGCCCAAGGGCACCGTCGTCCCGCTTTTTGCGCCGCCCGACAGTCTTTCGCCCGCAGCCATCCGCTATCTCACCAAACAGCAGATGGACCATCGCGGCTTTTCCGCAGCCCTGATCGACAGTGCGATCAAGGGGCACGTCCAGTTGAACGAAGGCGACAGCGGCTTCTTTAAGAAGGGCAAGATGGAGATTATCCGCACGGCGACGCGGCACGACATCCGTCCCCTCGACGAAGGCGAAGCCGCCATGTTGCAGGCCTTGGCCTTGCCCGGTTTCTCGATCGAGATGGACAAGGAACATCACGAGAAATTCCGTCGCGCCCGCAAGGCGCTCGCCCGTCCCTACAAGGAACGCTACGAAGGCACCGCCTTCCATCGTAACCTCGGTTGGGCCTTTGCCGGCCTGCTTTTCGTCATTGCCGGGATCTGGATTGCGGCCGCAGCCGTGGTCTGGGCAGAAGACCTCGCTGAACCGATGCAATTGCTGCTGTCGGTCGCTGGCGTGACGGTCGGCGCGCTCTTCTTCCTCGGGCGACCAGATGAAGGCGAAATCCTGCGCTGGCCCATCATCGTGTTGGCCTTGATCGCCGGCTTGGGTGGATTCCTGATCGGACTGCCCTTCATCCCCCTCGCCTTTGCGAGCGGCAATGTCGTCCCAGTCCTGCTGCCGATGATCGGCGGGGGCTTGCTCGCCATTTCGGGCTTCTTCTGGATGGATGCGCCGACCAAGCAGGGTCGCGCGATGCTCGACCGGATTGCCGGCTTTCGCCAGTATCTCGATACGACCGAACAGGAACGCTACGACCGCATGCAGCCGCCGCGTGAGCAATTGAAACTGTTCGAACGCTATCTGCCCTATGCCATCGCCCTAGGCGTTGAAAATCGATGGGCGAAGCGCTTCGAAGGCACGCTCAAAGCTGCCGCAACCGATCCCGGCTCGGGCTATAATGACAGTTTCATTTGGTATTCGGGCAGCCGTAACATCTGGTCCAACCCGACCAGCTTTGCGACCGCGCTCGGCGCCAACATGGCGGCGACGATCGCGTCGGCCTCGACGGCTCCGGGCTCGTCGAGCGGCATTGGTGGCGGCGGGTTCTCGGGCGGCGGTGTCGGCGGTGGTGGCGGCGGCGGCTGGTAAGCCTACCAAGCGGGTCGACGCATGATGTCGAGCTTGTCGCCTTCGTAATCGTCTTCGGACACCTTCTCGAAGCCGAACTTGGCGGCGAGCGCGTGTGATGCGGGGTTTTTGGGGTCGATGATCGCCCAGAGCGGCGTCGGCTTCATATTGGCCTCCGCCCATTCGATCATCGCGCCGAGCGCTTCGCTGCCATAGCCTTGGCCGTGATAGGCATCGTCGAAAATATAGCCGACTTCGGGCTCGCCCTCGAATTCGAGGCCGCGCTTAGCCTCGAAAATCGAACAGGTGCCGATGATACGGCCCGTGACACGCAACTCGACCATCAGGCCGCCATAACCGAGCACGTACCACTGGCCGACGGCATTGTTGGTCCGCAGCCAGAGATCCTGCCGCGTCTTCGTGGGCCCCAGATGCTCGTGCACCTCGGGCTTTTGCATGATGTCGACCCATGCGTCGAAATCGGCCTCGCGAAAGGCGCGAAGCCGAAGTCGATCGGTCTCGATGACGGGGGGCGTGCGCCCACCCATCGTCGCTTACTTCTTGGACTTGAGCGAAAGACCGCCGAAACGCTTGTTGAAGCGTTCGACCTGACCGCCCTGCGCAGCCTTGCGCGAACCACCGGTCCAGGCCGGGTGGGTCTTCGGGTCGATGTCGAGGTGCAGCGTGTCGCCTTCCGAACCGTAGGTCGAACGGGTCTGGAAGGTGGTGCCGTCGGTCATTTCGACGGTGATCATGTGGTAATCGGGGTGCGTATCTTTTTTCATTTGTTTTTCCGTTGGTTGAGCTGGTTTCCGACCAGCCATGAGGAAATGTCGGGCGTCCCTAGCGAATGATGTCCTGCTTGACAAGCAAAAGCCGCGGCCTTTAGCGCCTGAACGCACGGACAAAGGTTTCGCCCCTGTAATGGGGGCGACGAAGAGGGAAGCCGGTGTGGATCCGGCGCTGTGCCCGCAACTGTAACCCCGGAGCGAAATCGGGGAAGCCAGATACCGACCTTAACGTCCGTCGTCCGTCCTTGCTGCCGGGGTCAGCGGCGGGGCGCGGGACAAGACGGAACCGCTTCGTCCGATTTGGGCCAAGCGCGGCCTCTTTCCGCCGTGACGACAGCCACGGACGCAAAGGAAAGAGACGTTGTTTCAGGACCTGCCCACTCCCCCAGTCGACCCCGACCGGATCGTCATTGCCGATTATGTCGTGCCCAATGAGCGCGCTATCGTGGTGGCGGCCTCGCGCGATCCGGTGCTCACGAGGGCCACGAGCGATGCGGTCACAATCCTGTCGACAAACGAAGTCGATCGCTTGGGCGAAGCGCGCCTCACGCCACTTCTGCGGCTGGCGCCGTCCACGGCTTTGGCGGAAACCGGGCCCGCCGGCACGCAGGCGCAATTGCGCATTCGCGGTGCCGAGGCCAATCATACCTTGCTCTTTATCGACGGCATCAAGGCCAATGACCCCGCCGCTGGGAATGAGGCACGGTTCGAACTGCTCGACGCGGCGCTCGGCGACCGCCTCGAAATCCTGCGTGGTCCGCAGTCCGCCTTATGGGGCGCCGAGGCGATTGGCGGCGTCGTCACTGTTTCCAGCCAAGACCCTGCCTATCTCGGATCGCGCTGGCATGTGTTCGGGGAGGCCGGCAGCAATGACAGCTTCCGAACAGGTGGCAGCCTTGGGACTGAGACGGGTGCCGTCCGTCTTCGAGGAGCGGTAGGACATAGCCAAACCGGAGGCATCGACAGTTTTGGCGCCGATGGCGAACGCGACGGCTATCGCCAGACCAATGCGCGCTTGGCGGCTTTGATCGACCTTGGTGGGGACCTTTCGCTGGCGGCATCGGGCTTTGTGCTCGAGGGACGTAGCGAGTTTGACGGCTTCGACCCCGACAGTTTCCTTCGGGCCGACACGCTTGATACGACCGAAAATCGCCTTGGCGCAGGCCGGTTAGAAATTCGCCATGAGGGACCGCTCGAACTCAGCGTAGCGGGTGGTCTGCTTGCCTCACAAAACGTCAACCTGCTGGATGAGGCCGAACTCAATCGCACCAATGCCGAGCGGCTCAACCTCTCCGCCGAGGCATCGCGCAATTTCTCGGTCGGCGACACCGATCATCGCTTTACCGTCGCCCTAGATTACGAACGTGACGACTTTGCTGCCGATGACGTCGCTTTTGGTGGCTTCACGCGCCAGCAGCGCGACCGTGACCTGACCGCTCTTGTGGCGGAGTGGCGCATGACCAGTCCCGGCCTAAGCATGGACGCCGCCATTCGTCACGACATGTTCGGTGATTTTGCCGACGCAACCAGTGTTTCTGCCGGCATTAGGATTCCGGTGACGAGCGGATTTTCCCTTGCTGCGAGCTATGGAGAGGGGATTGCGCAGCCAAGCTTCTACGACCTGTACGGTTTCTTCCCGGGCAGCTTCGTCGGCAACCCCGATCTGACACCCGAAAAAAGCCGCGGCTTCGATCTCGGGCTGCGGTTCGACAGTGGCGACCTGCAGGCATCTTTGACCTGGTTCGACCAACGTCTCGATCGGGAAATTGTCGATGTCTTCGATAGCGAAACCTTTACCTCGACGACCGCGAATGGTGACGGCGAAAGCCGGCGACAAGGGCTCGAGGCCGAAGTGACATACAAGCTCCCCTTCGATGCGATTCTTGGCATCAATTATTCCTATCTTGATGCAACCAACCCAGCAGCGCCCGATGGGACCCGCCTCAGCGAAACACGTCGTCCCGAGCATCGCGCCGCTCTGTATGTCACGGGTCGATCCGGGTCTTTCACCTATGGCGCCTCGGCGGCCTATGTCGGAGCGCGGTTCGACACGGACTTCGATCTTTTTCCTGCCGAGCGCGTCCGGCTCGACCCCTATCTTCTGGCGTCGGCCCGAATTGCCTACGCGGTAACGGAACGGGCCGAGATCTGGTTGCGCGGCGATAATCTTTTCGACACTCGATATCAGGACGTGGTCGGCTATGCTCGACCCGGACGGGGGATCTATGTGGGCATCGCTCTTCATCGCTAGCAGCGCGTCACTGAGCGTGGCGAGCCTCGATCTGTGCGCGGACGAATATGCACTCGCCTTTGCGAGGCACGGCCAGATCGCCAGCATCACGCATCTGGGTGCTGACAGCCGAGAGAACGTCTTCGCGGACCGCGCCAGCGGCATCCCGGTCAACAATGGCACGATTGCGGATGTCGCCTCGCTTCGCCCCGACATCGTCCTCACAAGTCGGACCCTTCCCAGCGGCGGACAGCGCATCGCCGACCGGCTCGGCATTCGCATTGTCACGATCGGCTATGACGAGACACCCGACGCGGTCGCCGCGCGGGTGCGACAGATGGGCGCGCTGTTTGGCAATTCCGATGCGAGCCGTCGGTGGGTCGCCCGGTTCGATGCGTTGAAGGCAAATGCAGGAGGGTTCGCCCGAAGCGACGTTCTCTGGATTTCGCCTGGAGGCACCCGGGTTGGCGAGCTCGCCCGCGGCTGGCTGGGCATGGCTGGGCTCGACCCTATCCGCCTGAGCGCCGAGCGCGGCCGGGTCGAACAGATTGCCCGTGCCGATCCCGACCTCATCGTCGAGAGCGCTTATCATTCCGCCGCCTGGCATCGCGGTGGCGATTGGCGCACGCATCCGCTGGTTCGCAATATGGACGTGCCTCGCCTGACCGTTGACGGCAGGCCGTTCCTGTGCGGCGGCCCCGGCATGCTGGATGTAGTCGAGCGGCTGCAGGAGCGGGAACGGTGATGCGTTTCCTGCCCTTCATCCTGCTCTGCCTGCTGGCCATCCTGCACCTCGCTTTCCCGCTCGACATATCCGAGCTCGATCCGGAGGTCGCGAAGATCATCATTACCGAGCTGCGCATGCCGCGGACCTTGCTCGCCATCGGCTATGGCGCTGCGCTCGGGATCACCGGCGCAGCGCTGCAGGCCATCTTCGCCAACCCCCTCGCCTCGCCCGACATTACCGGGGCCGCGTCAGGCGGTGCACTTGGCGCAGTCGCGACGGCGCACTTTGCGGTCCTGACGACTCCCATCGCGCTTGCTGCTGGCGGCGCGGTGGGGTCTGGACTCGCGCTCTTGGGGCTCTTCGCGATTGCCGGACGCGGCGCCGATCCGGCGCGCTTGCTACTCGCCGGTCTGGCCATTGCGTTGGCAGCGGGCGCGGCAACGTCGCTGCTGCTCGCCTTGGCCCCCTCGCCCTTCGCCTTTTACGACCAGTGGCGCTGGATGATGGGCAGTCTTGTCGACCGCGGTTGGCCCGACGCCCTCTCCGCCCTCATTCCTGCCGCCATTGCGGGCGCCCTGCTCTGGCGTCGCCGCAAAGCTTATGACCTCATCGCGCTCGGCAATGACGTGGCTGCGTCCTACGGCATCGCCCCCGCGCGCCTCGCCCGCGAAACGATCATCCTGTCCGCCATCGCCATTGGCGCCTGCGTCGCAGCCTGTGGAGCCATCGGCTTCGTTGGCCTGATCGCCCCGATAGCAGCGCGCGCGTTGATGCGCGGTCATCCTGGTCGTGCGCTTCTCCCGGCTGCCTTGCTCGGCGCAGCCTTGCTTCTCGGCGCTGACATGCTGGTGCGCGCTGGCCCTCCGGGACGCCCCATACCCATCGGGGTCATCACGTCGCTGATCGGCACTCCGCTCTTCATCATGCTGCTGATGCGGATCAACCGGGGGACAGCGTCATGAGCCTCGTCGGCAAGAACATCACGATGCAGCACCGCCTGCAGTCTTGCGATATCGCCATCGCCCCCGGCGAATTGGTCGCGCTGATCGGCCCTAATGGGTGCGGAAAGACGAGCCTGCTGCGCGCATTGGCCGGCATTACCGGCACCTATGATCAGCTTGAAATAGGCGGGCGCACCTTGCGTGGCACCGGGCCGGCCGAACGTGCGCGGCTATTTTCTTTTCTTCCTGCGTCGCGGCAAGTGGATTGGGCCATTCCGGTCCGCGACCTGCTCCGGCTCGCTCCGATCGAGGTGCGGCAGGACAGGATCGACGCGCTCATCGATCGATTGGAGCTCGAACCCTACCTCAAGCGCGCCGCCAATTCGCTGTCGACCGGCGAACGCGCGCGGGTCCTGCTTGCGCGGGCGCTGGCACCGGAAGCCGGCTATCTACTGCTCGACGAACCGCTCGCCAATCTCGACCCCTATTGGGTGCTGACGATCCGCGACCTGTTGGCCGAAGAAGCCGCAGCGGGACGCGCCGTCATCGTCGCGCTTCACGACCTGTCGAGCCTGTCGAGCTTTCCGCGTCTGGTCCTGATGCGCGAAGGGCGCATCATCGCTGACGCGCCCCGTTTCGAGCTCGAACACTCGGACCAGATCGCGCAATTGTTCGACTTGAGACGCGATCCGGAAGGCGGCTATCGCCTCTAATCGTCCTACGGAGGGTCGGCAATCATCGCGGTAAAGCTGGTCTCGCAGGTCACCTGCCCGTCGACCGAGGCCTTGCCCTCGAACTTGCAGATATTGCGCCGCATCTGGACGATCTCGACATCGAGCTGCAGCAGGCAGCCCGGCTCGACCGGCTTGCGGAACTTGGTGTCGCCGATCGCCATGAAATAGACGAGCTTGCCCGACCCCGCGAGATCCATGCTCTCGACCGCAAGGACGCCGGCAGCCTGTGCCAGCGCTTCGATCTGCAGCACGCCCGGCATGATCGGACGACCGGGGAAATGCCCCTGGAAGAATTGCTCGTTCATCGACACCGCCTTGATGGCGGTGATCGACTTGTCTTTCTCGACCCGCTCGACGCGGTCGACGAGGAGCAGCGGATAGCGATGCGGCAACGCCGCCATCACCCGCGTGACATCAAGCGGGCCGATGACGGCGCTGTCGCTTCCCTGTTCGCTCATCGAAGCCCCTTAGCGCTGCGGCTGCGGCGTGACCTGCGGGGTCGTCGGACCCTGCTGCTGGCCCTGTGCCGGCTGCTGACCCTGCGCCTGGCCGGGCTGCTGCGGCGGCGGGGCGACGGTCTGGAGCGTAGTGAGACGCGTGTTGAGACGCTGCAGGACGTCCGCGGTGACGTCGATGCTCGGCGAGAAAGCCAGAGCATCTTCGGCTCGCATCAGGACGCTGAGGCCGCGTGCGGTCAGGACCTCGTTCCAGACCGGGGCAAGCGCCACGTTGATCTGGCGAAGGACATATTGCTGATTGCGGGCGAGCGCAGCATCGCGGCCTTCGATCTCACGATTGGCGGCTGCACGGGCGATCTCGAACGCCTGCACGCGCTGCGACAGCTCGGCCGACGGCTCTGCGCCTTCCGGAAGCGCTTCGATCTGCGTGTTGATGGCCTGTGCTTCGGTGTTGAGCGCGGTCTGCAGCTCCTGCTGACGCGCATTGATGACCTGGGCCTGTGCTTCGAGCTGCGCATTGGCAGTCACGCAGGCGTTGCAGGTCGTGGCCAGCTGGGTCGTGTTGACGACGCCAACCTTGGCATCGGGAACCGACTGCGCGAACGCCGCCGTCGGAAGCGTGGTGGCAGCGGCGAGCACACTGGCCGCGGCAAGAAGATGTTTCATTAGAATTGAGTTCCTACGTTGAATGAAAAGAGCTGGGTCTCGTCGCCGTCTTGGGTAAGGAGCGCGTGCGCAAGGTCGAGGCGCAGCGGACCGAAGGGCGAGACCCAGTTGACACCGATACCCACCGACAGGCGGGGGCTCGGCGAATTGCCGACGAACACTTCACGATAGCCCGGGGTCTGGAGATAGCCGGTCGCGATATCGTCGCAGCTGGCAAATCCGTCGTCCGGACGAACGATCTGGGGATCCAGCCCGCCATCGGCATCGATGGGCGAGCAGAAGAAGAGAATGTCGTCGGTGACCGGGGATGTGAGATCCCAAACCGAGCCGATATCGACATAGACGGACGGGCGCAGACCGAAGTTACGGACACCCGCCGAGACCGGAATTTCAACCTCGGCGCGGCCGAAGTAGAAGGCCTTGCCGCCGAGCGAGTTCGACACGCGGCTCGAATCCTCGATCACATTGCCTTCGAGGTCGTAGGCAAGGCGCTCGACGCGCGGACCGATGCCGCGAATGTCGAAGCCGCGGAAGTTGGGTCCGAAGAAACGGTCGGTAATGCGGATTTCGTCGCGACCGACAATCTCGCTTTCCTCGAGCGGCATGATGTAACCAGCCTGCAGGTTGAGCGAGAAGATGAAGTCGGCGGGCAGGCCGACATATTGCGTCGCTGCTGCAACGGAGCGGAGATACTTCACATCGCCGCCGAGGCCAGCGAAATCCTGGCTGATGCTGGCGCGAAGGCCACGCGTCGCGCGGATGCCGTTCGTATTGTCGAAAGCAAGGCTGTAGCCGATCGACGAGGTGATGCGATTGCCAAGCTCGCCGCACAGATAGGTACCGGCCTTGAGCGGATCGCACTCGTCATCATCGAGGCTGCCGCTGTCATCGAAATCGCTGAAGAATGTATCGCGGTCGAGATCGATCTCGTCGAGCACGAGACGATAGCGCGCACCGGCCGAAATATATTCGGTCACCGGGAAGCCGATGCGAACACCGCCCCCGGTCGAAACCTGGCTGTAGGTGGTGCGACGGTCATTGCCGACGAAGTTGAAGCTGTTGAAGTCGCGGCGATAAAGGTCGACGCCCAGCAGGATCGGGCGACCGAGGAAATAAGGCTCGGCAAAACCGACCTGGACCGACTGCGAATAGCGCGACCAGTTGACGCCTGCCGACAGCTGCTGGGCCTTACCCATGAAGTTGTTCTGCGAAATCGACGCGGCGAGCAGGAAGTTTTCAAGGCTCGAATAACCGGCCGAGAAGCTGATCTGACCGGTCGGACGTTCCTCGACATCCAATGCCAGCGCGACGCGGTCGTCACCAAGCGGCACCTGTTCGATCGCCAATTCTTCCTGGAAGAAACCTAGCGACTTGATGCGGTCTTCGCTGCGGCGGATCTGCGCGGCGTTGAAGGCATCGCCTTCGAACAGGCGGAATTCACGGCGGATCACGGCGTCACGGGTGACGGTGTTGCCGTTAATATCGATGCGGTCGATGTAGACACGCTGCGCCTCGTTGGTGGCGAAGGTGATGTCGATCGTCTGATCGTCGCCATTGCGATTATAGCTCGGCTGGATGTCGGCAAAGGCATAGCCGATGAAGCCCGCCGTTTCGTTGAGGCCGGTGACGACATCCTCGACGCGCTCGGCGTCGAACCATTCGCCTTCTTCGATGCCGACCAGCGACATCATGGCTTCTTCGTCAAAGTCGCGGAGCGCGCTGTCGGCGGAAACTTGGCCGAACTTGAAGCGCGGCCCTTCCTCGACAACGAAAGTGATGACGAAGTCTTCCCGGTCCGGCGTCAGCTCGGCCTGCGCGCTGATGACGCGGAAGTCGGCATAGCCCTGCGTCAGGTAGAAAGCGCGAAGCGCCTGCTGGTCAGCGGCGATACGATCGGGGTCGTAGGCCGTGTTCGACTTCAAAAAGCCGAGGAAACCGCCGGCTTCGCGGCTGAACATTTCCTTGATCAGCTTGCCATCGGAAAATTGCTCGTTGCCGATAATGTTGATCGAGCGGATCTTCGACTTCGAGCCCTCGGTGATTTCGAAAATGAGGTCGACGCGGTTCTGGTCGAGCGTGACGATCTTGGGTTCGACCACCGCAGCGAAGCGGCCTTCGCGCTTGTAGAGCTCAATGATGCGGTCGACGTCGGCGCGGACCTTCGAGCGCGTGAAGATCTGACGCGGTGCGAGGCGGATTTCCGGCTCGATCTCGTCATTCTTGAGCTTCTTGTTGCCCTCGAGAACGATGCGGTTGACGACCGGGTTCTCCTGGATCTCGATGACCAGGTTACCGGTGTCTGCGCCGGTGATCACGACGTTGGCGAACAATTCGGTGTCGTAGAGCGCGCGCAGTGCCTGGTCGAGGCGGCTAGCATCGTAGGTATCGCCGGGGTTGAGACCCGAATAAGCGATGACCGTCTCGCGCTCGATACGCTCGGCGCCGGTGACGTCCAGCGTCACGATCGTACCTTCGCGCGCTGCAGGATCGGTCAGGAGGTTGGCCGGCTCATCGACACGCAGTTCCTGGGCGCTGGCTCCTGCGGGTACGACGACACCGCTCAGGAAAGTACCTACCAGCAGACCTGCAATGTTACGGCGCTTGGCCTTTACTTGGTTCAAAATCACGCGTCCCCGCCCTCTTCAAAGATGCTGCGGCGCTTCAGACTCCCGACTGGGAATGGCCGCTTCTCAAAACTGTCGCGCCTGAGTGCCCTACTCGGCCTATCCAATCAAGCTTCCCAACCGCTCAAAGAGCCCGATTGACCGCGAATCGTTGATTGTCAGGAAAATCATCAATCCTCCAAGGAAGACCAGGCCAGCTCGAAATGCCCATTCCTGCGCCATTTCACCGACGGGTTTCCGGCGGATCGCCTCGATCGTGTAAAAGAGGAGATGACCGCCATCGAGCATGGGGATTGGCAGGAGGTTGATGAAGCCCAGATTAATCGACAGCAACGCGGCAAAGGTGATGAAGGTAAACCAGCCCGCCTGCAGTTGCTGGCCGCTGATCTGCGCCATCTTAATCGGACCGCCCATCTCCTCGATCGACAGGTTCCCGAACAGGATCCGCCCGATGCCATCGACGATCCAGTTGAGCAGCTTCCAGGTCTCCGACGTCGCCTTGCCGATCGCGGCCAACGGGCCGATCGCCACGCGCTGCATCGAGCCGCCGACCCCCAGTCGGCCGATCCGATGCTCTTCGCCGAAGCGATCGGTTTCGGTATAATTGTCGATTTCGGCTTGGGTCGTGCGGGTTTCGCCATCACGTTCGAAGACGATGGTGACATCCTCGCCCGGGCGGATGACCACGGTACGCATGATATCGTCGAACGTCTCGACATCGCGTCCCGCAATCGAGGTGATTTCGTCCCCGGGAAGAAGTCCCGCCTCGGCTGCCGCGCTGCCCTCTTCCACCGTGCCGATGCGCGAAGTGGACTGGAAATCGCCGACCGCAAGGAAGAAGCCCGCAAAGATCACGATCGCGAGCAGGAAGTTGGCCATCGGCCCTGCTAACACCACTAGGAAACGTTGCCAGACCGGCCTATTCTGGAAGTGATCGGGATCCTGGTCCTCTGGCGCAGGGCGACTGGAGACATCCATGTCGCCGGCAAAGCGGACATATCCGCCGAGCGGCAGCCACCCGACCTTCCAGCGCGTGCCGCGCTTGTCGGTCCAGCCCAGCACTTCCTTGCCGAAGCCGATCGAGAACGCTTCCGACTTGATGCCGAACAGGCGCGCCACGCCATAATGACCAAGCTCGTGGAAGAAGACGAGCGGACCCAGCACCGCAATGAAAGCGAAGATGATGAACGGAATGCTCGGTTGTTCGATCATGCCGCGCGATCCCGCACCAGTTCGCTGGCCCGGCTACGAGCTGCGTCATCGATGGCCAGCACATCGTCGATACCGCCGAGCGGCGCCTCGTTGCTCGCCTCGTCGAGGACTTGCTCAACGAGGTCGGTAATGTCGCCAAAGCCGATGCGATTGTCGAGGAAGGCCGCGACCGCCACTTCGTTGGCCGCGTTCATGCGCGCCGCAGCGCCGCCACCCGCTTCCAGCGCGGTGCGCGCCAATCGAAGCGCCGGGAAACGCACCGGGTCGGGCGCTTCGAAATCGAGACGCGCGACGGCAGCAAGATCGAGCCGCTCGATGCTCGTTTCCATGCGCTCGGGCCAGGCGAGGCAATGCGCGATCGGCACTCGCATGTCGCTCGGCCCCATCTGGGCGAGGATCGAGCCGTCGACATATTCGACGCAGCTATGCACTACCGATTGCGGATGCACGATAATGTCGATCCGCTCGCTCGGCAGGCCGAACAAATGATGTGCCTCTATTAGTTCGAGGCCCTTGTTCATCATCGTGGCGCTGTCGACACTGATCTTGGCGCCCATCGACCAATTGGGATGCGCGACGGCCTCCGCCGGCGTCTTGTTGAACACCTCTTCGCGCGGCAGCGTCCGGAACGGCCCACCGCTCGCAGTAAGGATAAGGCGCGAGACATGGTTGCAGCTTCCATCCGCAAGGCACTGGAAAATCGCGTTATGTTCGCTGTCAACGGGCAGGATCGTTGCGCCGTGACGCTTGGCAGCATCGGTCATGAGCGCGCCCGCCGTGACCAGCGATTCCTTGTTGGCCAACCCCACTGTGCGGCCGGCTTCAAGCGCCGCCATCACCGGCTTGAGCCCCGCTGTCCCAACGATTGCCGCCATCACGAGGTCGGCTTCGGCAGCGACATCGCACAAGGCCTGCGCACCGGCCTCGACCTTCGTATCGCTACCCGACAGCGCGTCTTCGAGCTCTCCGCGCAATCCCTCGTCGGCGATCACGGCGACTTTCGCATGCGTGTTGCGCGCGATCTCGGCGAGCTTGGCAACATTGGACGCCCCGGTCACCGCGCTCACACGAAAATCGTCCTCGCGCCCGTCGATCAGGTCGAGGGTCGAACCGCCTACCGAACCGGTGGCGCCGAGAATGGCGAGGTCACGCGTCATAAGATGCCAGTATAAACCCCAAATCCGGCCAATGTCGCTACCACAAGAAAGCCATCGAGGCGGTCGAACACACCGCCATGGCCGGGCAACAGACTGCCGCTATCCTTGAGCCCCGCGCGGCGCTTCATCCAGCTTTCGAACAGGTCACCCAACTGTGCAGCCACTGCTGCAAAGGGTGCGGCCATGTAGAGGATGTGCGGCAGGGTCGAAATCCACGCCCACATGCCGCCGAAGATAGCTGCCGCGATCATGCCGCCAATCAGGCCTTCCCAGGTCTTGTTGGGGCTGATGGCCGGTGCCAGC
This sequence comes from Sphingomicrobium sediminis, assembly GCF_023805295.1. Lineage (NCBI taxonomy): Bacteria > Pseudomonadati > Pseudomonadota > Alphaproteobacteria > Sphingomonadales > Sphingomicrobiaceae > Sphingomicrobium > Sphingomicrobium sediminis. Next base: position 586,608 of record NZ_JAMSHT010000001.1, on the reverse strand, counting down.
TTGTTCTTGCCCATGGTCTTGCCGAAGGCGTAGCCGCCAATGTCGGTCGCCCAGGTCACGATGAACACCCACATGACGAGACCGAACCCGTCCATCGAACGATCGCGCACCCACAGCAGCGCGAGGGCCGGAATGAGGCAGTAGAAAAAGCCGCCAATCTTCCACCCGACATTCCATCCGGTGACGATCCGCGACCATTCCCAATAGACAGCTGTCGAGGCGATCGCCACGAGCAGCGCGAAGGGATAACCACCGGCATAGGCCGCCGCGATGGCGCCCAAAATCATCACCACACCGGCGATGGTACGAACGATCAATTCGTTCATCGGCCGCCAAACCGCCGTTGCCGCCCGGCATATTGGTCAAGTGCGCCTTGGAAAGCCGCATCGTCGAAATCGGGCCAATAAAGGTCGAGGAAGACGAGCTCGGAATAAGCCGCCTGCCACAAAAGGAAATTGGATAGGCGGATCTCACCCGACGTGCGGATCAAGAGGTCGAGGTCGGGCAAGTCAGCCGTCTGCATCATCGCGCCCATCGCATCTTCGTCGATGGCGGCCGCATCCATCTGACCGTCGGCAACCTTGCTTGCAAGACATTGCGCGGCGCGGGCAATCTCGGCCCGGCTGCCATAGTTGAGCGCGACATTGAGCGTCAGGCGATCATTGTCGGCAGTCTTGGCTGCGGCTTTCTGGAGCCGCTCCCAAAGGTCGGGGCCGAAGGCGCTGGGCTCTCCAATGAAGCGCAGCTTCACGCCCTCTTTGGCCAGCTCCTCAAGCTCGCGATCGAGATAGAAGCGCATGAGGCCCTTGAGGTCGGTGACCTCTTCCTCGCTGCGCCGCCAATTCTCGGACGAAAAAGCATAGAGCGTCAGGCATTCGACGCCCGCCTTGACTGCGGCCTTCAGCGTGCGGCGCACCGCTTCGGCACCGGCACGATGACCGGCAACGCGCGGAAGACCCTTGGCGGCGGCCCAGCGGCCATTGCCATCCATGATGATGGCAACGTGGCGCGGGACGGCGCGTGGGCCCTCCCCCGGCGACCCGGCATCGGCCTGGCTGTCGGGGGCAGGCTGGCTCACTGGCCCAGGATTTCCTTTTCCTTCGTGTCGGCCGCCTTGTCGATGTCGGCAATCTTGTCGTCGGTCAGCTTCTGCACTTCGGCCTCGAGGCGCTTGCGCTCGTCCTCGCCGAATTCGCCGGCCTTCTCGTCGGCCTTGATCGCGTCATTGCCGTCGCGGCGCACGTTGCGGACCGCAACCTTGGCCTTTTCGGCATATTGGCCGACCAGCTTGGCAAGCTCCTTGCGGCGCTCTTCCGTCAAATCGGGCAGCGGCAGGCGAATAAGCTGGCCATCAACCACCGGATTGACGCCGAGACCGGCGGCGCGGATCGCCTTTTCGACATTGCCGATGTTCGACTTGTCCCAAACCTGAACCGAGATGAGGCGCGGCTCGGGGACCGAGACGGTCGCGACCTGGTTCAGCGGCATGTTGGCGCCATAGACCTCGACCTGGATGGGGTCGAGCAAGGCGGTCGACGCGCGGCCGGTGCGCAGGCCCGACAGATCGCCTTTCAGGTTTTCCAGCGCGCCGTCCATGCGGCGGCTAATGTCGCTCTTGTCATATTGAGCCATGATCTACTCCTCGTTCTGAACGATCGTCGCGGTGCCATCGCCCGCCAGCACCTGCGTGAGGTTGCCTTCGTCGCGAATGTTGAAAACGACGATCGGAATATCATTGTCGCGGCACAATGCCACGGCGCTCGCGTCCATGACGCGCAGATTGTCGGCGAGCACGCGGTCGAAAGACAGGCTTTCATAGCGCGTCGCGCCTTCGACTTTCTTGGGGTCGGCATTATAGACACCATCGACGCTGGTACCCTTGAACAGCGCATCGCAATTCATCTCGGCAGCACGCAGCGCGGCGGTCGTGTCGGTGGTGAAATAAGGGCTGCCCGTGCCGGCAGCGAAAATCACGACGCGGCCCTTCTCCATGTGGCGCATGGCGCGGCGGCGGATATAGGGTTCGCACACGCTCGCCATCGGGATGGCCGACTGGACGCGCGTATCGACGCCGATCTGCTCGAGCGCATTCTGCATGGCCAGCGCGTTCATGACGGTGGCGAGCATGCCCATATAATCGGCGCTGGCGCGGTCGATGCCCTGCGCGGCGCCGGCAATGCCGCGGAAGATGTTGCCGCCGCCGACGACGACGCACAGCTGGTAGCCTTCCTCCTTGGCCTTCTTGATTTCGCCTGCAACGCGGCCGGTGGTCGCCGGGTCGATCCCGAACTGTCCCTTGCCCATCAGCACCTCGCCGGAAAGTTTCAGCAGGATGCGGTTGAATTTGGGGCGGGTCACATGGGTCTCCTGATGGCGGGGCGTCTCGCGTTGGCGACACGCTTTAAGGGGCGGCAGGCGGACTGCCAAGCATTTATCCCCATGAAAAAGGGCGGGAAGCCGCTAAGCCCCCGCCCCTTTCATGTGTCGAAAATCGAACAGGCTTTACGCGCCGGCAGCAGCAGCCACTTCGGCAGCGAAGTCCGATTCTTCCTTTTCGATGCCTTCGCCCAGCTGGAAGCGCTCATAGCCCTTCAGCGTGATGGCGGTGCCGGCTTCCTTGCCCGCGGCGGCAACGACGTCGGCGACCGGCGTCTTGTTGTCCATCACGAACAGCTGCGAAAGCAGGGCATTTTCCTTGGCGAACTTCTTGATCGAACCTTCGACCATCTTCTCGGCGATGTTCTCGGGCTTGCCCGATTCCATGGCCTTGACCTTGGCGATCTCACGCTCGCGCGCGATCATCTCGGGGTCGAGGTCGTCAGCGGTCAGCGCCAGCGGGTTGGCAGCGGCGATGTGCATCGCGATCTGCTTGCCGAGCGTCATGAGCGCTTCTTCACCGGCTTCGCTTTCCAGCGCGACCAGCACGCCGATCTTGCCGAGGTTCGGCGCAGCGGCGTTGTGGACGTAGCTGACGACGGCGCCCTTCTCGACCGACAGAACCGAGGTGCGACGCAGCGACTGGTTCTCGCCGATGGTGGCGATATTGTCGGTCAGGCGATCCGCAACGGTGCCGTCGGCACCCGGATAGCTCATGCCCGAAAGCTTCTCGATGTCGCCCTCGGCTTCGAGCGCGAGACCGGCAACGTCCTTCACGAAGGCCTGGAACGTGTCATTCTTGGCAACGAAGTCGGTTTCCGAGTTGACCTCGACGACCGCGCCCTTGGTGCCATCGACGGCAACGCCGACGAGACCTTCGGCAGCGGTACGGCCCGACTTCTTGGCAGCGGCGGCAAGACCCTTGGTGCGCAGCCAGTCGACCGCAGCTTCCATGTCGCCGTCGGTTTCGCCGAGCGCCTTCTTGCAGTCCATCATGCCCGCATTGGTGCGGTCGCGCAGTTCTTTCACCTGGGCGGCAGTGATCGCCATGTCAGTATCATCCTTTCTGAATGCCGCACCCTCGCTCGGCGCGGCAGCACATTCGAAGTCATGTTGCGAGGAAAGGCCAATACCCGTCATGGGGCACCGGCCTTTCCACTTTATCTGGTGTCGCCCTAGCCGGACGACAAGACCGTTTGGTTACGCCGTCGCGGCTTCCGCCGGCGGGTTTTCCATTGCGCCGATGTCGACACCCGCGTCGGCCTGGCCCTGGCCACGGCCCTCGTTGACCGCAGCAGCGATGGCATCGCCGTAAAGACGGATGGCGCGGCTGGCGTCGTCGTTACCCGGGACCGGGAAGGCGATGCCGTTCGGATCCGAGTTCGAATCGAGGATCGCGATGACCGGGATGCCAAGCACGTTGGCTTCCTTGATGGCCAGCTCTTCCTTGTTGGTGTCGATGACGAACATGACGTCCGGCAGGCCGCCCATGTCGCGGATACCGCCAAGGCTCTTCTCGAGCTTGTCGCGTTCGCGGGTCAGCTGGAGGACTTCCTTCTTGGTGAAGCCGGCAGTGTCGCCCGACAGCTTCTCTTCAAGGCTCTTGAGGCGCTTGATCGAGTTCGAAATGGTCTTCCAGTTGGTCAGCATGCCGCCGAGCCAGCGATGGTTGACATAGTGCTGGCCGCACGAAGCCGCAGCTTCGGCAACCGCTTCCGACGCCTGGCGCTTGGTGCCGACGAACAGCACCTTGCCGCCGCGCTGGACGGTCTGCTGCACGAAGTCGAGCGCACGCGCGAACAGCGGAACGGTCTGCGAAAGGTCGATGATGTGGACACCGTTACGCGCGCCGAAAATGTACGGCTTCATGCGCGGGTTCCAACGGTGGGTCTGGTGGCCGAAATGCGTGCCGGCCTCAAGCAATTGCTGCATCGTGACGACAGGTGCCGCCATATCTCTTCTCCTATCCGGTTTTGCCACGGCGGGTCCTGTCACCCCAAATGGAGCACCGGTATGGTGGTCCCGCCTGCGAGATGTGGCGCGAAATAGTCGAAAAGCCCCCCGCGATCAACCTCTTAAACGCAATGAGAACAAAAAGTGACCGAATTGGCTTGACTTCGGCGGAACAAAGGTGGAACTAAAGAACAAGAACGGAACAGGAACGCACTTCAGCCAAAGGGGCCAGAGCCATGATCGTCGGACTTTTCTTCACCTTCCTCGCCGCAGCCCTCATCGCCAGCATGCGCCTGTTCTTGATGGCCGAAGGCAGAAAGATCGGAGCCGCGCTGGCCGGCCAGAGCCGTCCCGAACCAGTAATCGTCGAGCGTCCCGTCACGGTGCGCTGGCAGCGCGAGAATATCGTGAGCGTCAGTCGGCCGCAGCCGCTCGCCGCCGCTGCTTGACCCGGCGATAGGCGGCCATGCTGAAGGCCAGCAGGCCGAGATAGACGGCGCTGATCAGCAACAAAGCTTCGAACGTCATCGTCAGCAATGCCGCGGCCAACAGGCCGATGCCCGCCAGTGCCGGCAGGCGCCACGAGCGGCGCACCCGCACAGAACTCCAACTGAAGGTCGCGACCGAGCTGATCATCAGCAGGGCAATGAACAGCACCCAGGGCATGACGATATACCAGGCCTGGAATTGCGGCTCTTCGAACACGAACGCCAGATACATCGGCACAAAAGCGAGCCCTGCCCCCGTCGGCGCCGGAACACCGGTCAGGAAGCCCGCCGACTTGTGCGGCTGGTCATCGGCATCGATTTGCGCATTGAAACGCGCGAGACGGAGCGCGCAGCATACGGCGAGCGCCAGGCTGGCGATCCACCCGAAGCGCGGCGCTTCGTTCAAAGACCAAAGAAACAGGATCAGCGCAGGCGACACGCCAAACGCGATATTGTCGGCGAGGCTATCCAGCTCTGCACCGAAACGCGTCGAGGCCTTGAGGAGGCGCGCGATACGGCCGTCCAAGCCGTCCAGTACCCCTGCCCCGACGATCGCGTAGATGGCGACATCGAAGCGGCCATCGATCGCAAAGCGCACCCCGGTAAGGCCAAGGCAAAGCACCATCGCCGTGATCGCATTGGGCACGACGGCCCGAAACGGCAATCCGCGCATGCTTCCTTCCCGGCTCACTGGCTATTGCCCTCCAGCGCCGGCGTCGTACCGAGCTTGGCGATCACCGTCTCGCCAGCGATCGTGCGCTGGCCGAGCAGGATGTTCGAGCCCGTGCCTTCGGGAAGATACACATCGACGCGGCTGCCGAAGCGGATGAGGCCGACGCGCTCGCCCTTGTCGATCACGTCGCCTTCCTTGACATCGGTGAGGATGCGCCGTGCCACCAGGCCGGCAATCTGGGTGAAACCGATTTTCACGCCGTCATGGCGCTCGACGAGGATATGGTTTCGCTCATTATCCTCGCTCGCCTTGTCGAGGTCGGCGTTGACAAACTTGCCCGGCACATAGGCGATCTTGGTGACCCGCCCGGCAATCGGCGAACGATTGATGTGCACATCGAAGACACTCATGAAAATCGACACGCGGGTATAGTTGCCCGCCGGCAGCAGTCCCTCGCCGGCCAGTTCGGGCGGCGGCGCGACCTCTTTGATCATCGTCACCAGGCCGTCGGCAGGCGCGATGACGAGGTCGGGGTCGGCCGGGCTCGTGCGCACCGGATCGCGAAAGAAGGCCGCGACCCAGATCGTGATGATCACCAACGCCCACTGGAAGATTTCCGACAACCACCCGTTGGGCAGCAGCAAGAAAGCCAGGAAGGTGATGAAACCCGAAATCAGGACGAACTTGCGTCCTTCGGGATGTACGTCGGGAAAGCGCCACTTGACCGCGGTCACATGACTGTCGGGTTTTTCAATCTCTGCCATGCCGGCTCCCTAGGGGCGAATAATCGCTGAAACAATCCCGTCCATAATGCGCGGCACCGCGAGCCGGTTGCTTATCGGCCCCACTGCCCTTAGAGCCAGCGCCAACCCAAACACCCCATTTCAGTGAGGCAAATCTTCCATGGAAAAGATCAAGGTCAAGAATCCGATCGTCGAACTCGATGGCGACGAGATGACCCAAATCATCTGGAAATGGATCCGCGAACGGCTGATCCTTCCCTATCTCGACATCGACCTCAAATATTACGACCTCAGCGTCACCAAGCGTGACGAAACGGACGACCAGATCACCGTGGACGCGGCCAATGCCATCAAGGAATATGGCGTCGGCGTGAAGTGCGCGACCATCACCCCTGATGAGCAGCGCGTCGAGGAATTCAACCTCAAGAAAATGTGGCGTTCGCCCAACGGCACGATCCGCAACATCCTTGGCGGCGTTGTCTTCCGCGAGCCCATCGTCATCGACAATGTCCCGCGCCTCGTGCCGGGCTGGACCGACCCGATCGTCGTCGGCCGTCACGCCTTTGGCGACCAGTATCGCGCCACCGACTTCCTCGTCCCGGGCCCCGGCACGCTGACCATGAAGTTCGTGGGCGAAGATGGCGAAGTGATCGAAAAGGAAGTTCACAACTTCCCGAGCAGCGGCGTCGCCATGGGCATGTACAACCATGACGATTCGATCCGCGACTTTGCCCGTGCCTGCATGAATTACGGCCTCGACCGTGGCTGGCCGGTCTACCTTTCGACAAAGAACACCATCCTCAAGGCCTATGACGGCCGCTTCAAGGACCTGTTCCAGGAAGTGTTCGACAATGAGTTCGCCGACAAGTTCGCCGAAGCCGGCATCGAATATCAGCACCGCCTGATCGACGACATGGTCGCGAGCGCGCTCAAGTGGAACGGCAAGTTCATCTGGGCCTGTAAGAATTATGACGGCGACGTCCAGTCTGACACGGTCGCACAGGGCTTCGGCTCGCTCGGCCTCATGACCTCGGTCCTGATGACGCCCGACGGCAAGACCGTCGAAGCCGAAGCCGCGCACGGCACCGTGACGCGCCACTATCGCCAGCATCAGGAAGGTCGTGCTACCTCGACCAACCCGATCGCATCGATCTTCGCCTGGACCCGCGGCCTCATGTATCGCGGCAAGTTCGACGACACGCCCGATGTGGTCCGCTTTGCCGAGACGCTCGAGGACGTCATCATCAAGACCGTCGAAGGCGGCCAGATGACCAAGGATCTCGCCATCCTCATCGGCCCCGACCAGAGCTGGATGACCACCGAGCAGTTCTTCGAAGCGATCGTGACCAACTTCGAAGAGCGCATGAAAAACTGGAGCTAATCGCGCTCCCGCGCGTCCTGCCTCCATGGTGAAGCAGAAAGCCAAAGCACGTCTGGAAGTCCGGCAGGCCAGCCTGTCGGACATTCCGGGCATCGTAGACCTGGCGGCGCGCGCCTATAAGGATTTCGTCCCTTATACGGCGGGCGAGATCCGCGGGCAGATCAACAATTATCCACGCGGCGCCTTTGTCGCAGTGCTCGACGACAATATCGTCGGCTATTGCGCGACCATGCGCATTAGCGAGAGCATCGCGCTTTCCAAGCATAGCTGGCGCGAAATTACCGGCGGCGGCTTTGGGTCACGCCACGACCCCACCGGTGATTGGCTGTACGGCTATGAAATGGTCGTCGACGCGAAGGCGCGCGGTACCCGCATCGGGCGGCGGCTTTATGAAGAACGCCGCAAGCTCGCTGAAGAGCTGGAGCTGACCGGCATCGCCTTTGGCGGCCGGATGCCCAGCTACCGCCGCAATCGCAAGAAGGTGACCGGCCCGCAGGACTATATCGACAAGGTGGTCGAGGGCGAAATCCACGATCCCGTCATCCGCTTCCAGCTCGCCAACGGCTTCGAGCCGATCGGCGTTCTCAAACAATATCTGCGCGAAGATACGCGCAGCATGGGCCATGCCGCGCACATGGTCTGGCGCAATCCCTATGTGGACCGCGACCAGCCCCGCAAATTCCGCCTACCCCGCGGCGTCGAAAGCGTCCGCATCGCGACCTGCCAGTTACAGGCACGCGCTGTGAAGGACTTCGAAGAATTCATTGATAATGTTCGGTATTTTGTCGAGGTCGCGGCGGATTACGAGAGCGATTTTGTTCTCTTCCCCGAACTCTTCACCCTGATGCTGCTGAGCCCTGAAGAGAAGGAGCTCAAGCCCAAGGACGCCATCACCAAGCTATCCGAATTTACCCCGCGCATCCGCGACTGCCTGTCGGAGATGGCGATGCGCTACAACATCAACATTATCGGCGGATCGCACCCCACGCGCACCGCCGACGGCGACATTCAAAATGTCGCCTTCGTGTGCCTTCGCGATGGCGCGGTGCACGAGCAGGAGAAAATCCACCCCACGCCTAACGAGCGTTACTGGTGGAATATCAAGGGCGGCGACACGATCGACACCATTCCGACCGACTGCGGCCCGATAGGCGTGCTGATCTGCTATGACAGCGAATTTCCCGAACTCGCCCGTCGCCTCGTCGACGAAGGCGCGCGGATCATCTTCGTCCCCTTCTGCACCGACAGCCGCCAGGGCTATCTTCGGGTGCGCTATTGCGCGCAGGCCCGGGCCATCGAAAACCAGTGCTTCATGGTGATGAGCGGCAATGTCGGCAATTTGCCCAACGTCCACAACATGGATATCCAATATGCGCAAAGCTGTATCCTGACGCCCTGCGACTTCCCCTTTGCTCGCGACGGCATTGCCGCCGAGGCGACCGAGAATGTCGAGACGCTGACGATCAGCGACGTCAATCTTGCGGATCTCAGCTGGGCTCGCGCTGAAGGTACGGTGCGAAACCTCGCCGACCGCCGCTTCGACCTCTACGACATCAAGTGGGACGTTGGCGAACCGCATGACAAGGAGCGTCCCCGCGCCGAACCGATCGGCCCCGGCACACCTGGCGGCGGTTAAGGGCTGACATCGTCGCTGCACTGCGGCATTGATGCCCCATGGCGGGCGAACTCGACATTGAAGGCCTTGGCAACGCGCTGGTGATTCTCGGCGCTGCAGGGATTGTCATTCCCACCTTCGCGCGCTTCAAAATCAACCCGGTTATCGGCTTCATCCTAGTCGGGATTGCTGCAGGCCCCTTCGCGCTCGGCGCGATGAGCGACGAGATTCGCTGGCTACGGCATTTCACCATCGATGATCCCGAGGCGATCCAGCCATTCGCCGATTTCGGCGTGATCCTGCTGCTGTTCGCCATCGGACTTGAACTCAGCTTCAAGCGTCTTTGGGCGCTGCGGAAAATGGTGTTCGGCATCGGCGCGGCCGAATTGCTTGTCATTGCGAGCATTTTCGGTGCGGTTTTGTTGTTTGTTTTCGGCTGGGAAACCAAGAGTGCCGCGGCGCTGGGCCTCGCGCTCGCCATGAGTTCGACCGCCCTGGTTTTGCCCATTTCGGGCACCAAGAGCCCGGTCGGCAAGGCCGCCCTCGCCATGCTGCTGTTCGAGGATGTGGCGCTGGTCCCGATGCTGTTCGTGTTCGGTACGGTGGGCGGCGCGGATGTCGCGGGCTTGCAGCAAGTTGCGCTGAGTGGCGGGCTGGCGGTGATCGCGATCCTTGTGGTCGGGCGGATTGCGTTGTCTCCCCTGCTCGCCCAAGCCGCGCGCACGAAATCGCCCGAAGGCTTTTTCGCGATTTCGCTGCTGACCGTGATCTTGGCGGCGGTAGCGACATCCGCGGCGGGCGTGTCGCCGATCCTCGGCGCGCTGATTGCCGGCATGATCATCGCCGAGACCGAATATCATAGCGAAGTCGACGTCGTTATCGCGCCGTTGAAAGGGCTTGGGCTCGGCATCTTCCTCATCTCGATCGGCATGCTGATCAATATTGGCGAGGTCGCGCAACAATGGCCCCTGCTCCTCGGCGGGCTGCTCGGTGTTTTGGTGGTGAAGGCCGTTGTTACCGGCGTCCTCCTGCGCATTGCCGGGGCGCGGCGCGGCGTATCGGCGGAAACCGGCATCATGATGGCGAGCCCATCGGAAACAACCCTGATCCTGCTGGGCGCTGCCGGGACGGCGGGCGTGCTGAGCATGGAGACGGTAAGTTTCTGGTCTGCAGCGACCGCACTTGGCCTTACCATCACGCCCTTCCTTGCCGACCTTGGCCGCTTCGCCGGTCGTCGGGTGGAGCGCGAGGAGATGGCCGCAGAAATGGATTCAAACGAAACCGCCAACCGGACGATCATCTTTGGCTTTGGTCGTGTTGGCGAACTGATCGCGCAGATGCTAACCGAGCATCAACGCCCCTATCTCGCCATCGACAGCGACATCGATAGCGTTCGCCGGGCGCGCGATAGCGGTTATGAAGTGCTTTATGGCGACGTCTCGCGCGCCGAATTGATCGAGCGACTGGACCTGCACCTTGCCGACGCGCTGGTGTTGACGATGGACGATCCGGTGCTGACCGCGCGCCTGACCAAGCAGGTGCGCGATCATTTTCCGGACCTGCCGATTATCGCCCGCGCCCGCGACAGCGAACATGCGGCAAAGCTCTACAAGGCGGGTGTAACGGACGCGGTGCCCGAGGCGTTGGAAGCCTCGCTCCAGCTTTCCGAGGCCGTATTGGTCGATATCGGGCTTGCCATGGGCCCGGTCATTGCCAGCATTCACCAGAAACGCAGCGACATGCGCGACGAGATCCAGAAAGAAGGCGGGCTCGAGATGAGCCCCAGCCTCGGCAAGCGACGCGATTAGGCGCTGACGCTTGAGAGCGCGTCCTTCAACGCCGACAGGGCGTCGTCTGCAGCATCGCCATCAGGCCCACCGCCCTGCGCCATGTCGGGACGGCCACCGCCACCCTTGCCACCGAGCTTTTCGACCGCAGCACGGACAAGATCGACCGCACTCACATCACCCGTGAGGTCGTCGGTGACGCCTACGGCGACGCTGGCACGACCGTCATTGACGGCGACGAGCGCAGCGATACCGCTGCCGAGCTGACCCTTCATCTCATCGATGGTCGGGCGGAGCGCCTTGGGCTCGAGCCCTTCGACAACCTTGCCGAGGAATTTCCTGCCAGCGACCTCTTCCGGGCCAGCATCCGCCTGACCGCCGCCGCCCATGGCGAGCGCCTTCTTGGCATCGGCCAGCTCCTTTTCGAGCTTGCGCGCATTGTCGACCAAAGCCGCGATCCGCTCGGGCACTTCGTCGGGCGAGGCCTTGAGTGCACCGGCCGCAGCACGCAGCTTGGCATCGCGGTCGAGCAGCCATTGCCGCGCCGCTTCACCCGTCAGCGCTTCGATCCGGCGCACGCCCGAAGACACCGCGCTTTCTGAAGTGATCTTGAACAGCTGGATGTCGCCGGTGGCGCGTACATGGGTGCCGCCGCACAGTTCGACCGAGTAGGTCTTGTCGGTAGTGCGGCCCATCGAGAGGACGCGGACCTCGTCGCCATATTTTTCGCCGAAGAGGGCCAGCGCACCGGCCTCGACCGCATCGTCGGGCGTCATCAGGCGCGTGCCGACCGTCTCGTTGGCACGGATTTCGTCATTCACCTCGGCCTCGATGGCCTTGATCTCATCGGGCGTCAGCGCGTTGGGATGCGAAAAGTCGAAGCGCAGCTTGTCGGGCGCGACGAGGCTGCCCTTCTGCGTGACGTGGCCGCCGAGGATATTGCGCAGCGCGGCATGGACGAGGTGCGTCGCGCTATGATTGGCGCGCGTGCGATCGCGGCGGTCAACATCGACATCTTGATGCACCGTGTCGCCGACTTTCACGCCGCCCTTGGCAATCTTGGCCTGCAGCGCGTGCAGTTTGCCCAGAGGCTTGGCAGTATCCTCGACGATGGCGAGGAAGCCGTCATTGGTGCTGAGCTGGCCGGCATCGCCGACCTGTCCGCCGCTTTCGCCATAGAATGGCGTCTGGTTGAGCAGGATCGAAACGCTGTCGCCCTCGCCCGCTGCATCGACCGGCTGGCCATCCCTGACGATTGCCTGGACAACTCCCTCGCCGCTCGTCGACGTGTAGCCGATGAATTCGGTGGCGCCATGCTGGTCGGCAAGGTCGAACCAGACTTCGTCGGAGGCCTGTTCGCCCGAGCCTTTCCACGCGGCGCGCGCGGCTTCTTTCTGCTTGGCCATCGCGGCATCGAAACCGTCTCGGTCGACCTCCAGTCCCTCGCGGCGCAGCGCGTCCTCGGTAAGGTCGTAAGGGAAGCCGTACGTGTCGTAGAGCTTGAAGGCGGTCTCGCCGGGCAGCTTCGCGCCCTCGTCCATGTCCTTCTTGGCTTCGTCGAGCAGCTTCAACCCATTGGCGAGCGTTTTGCGGAAGCGGACTTCCTCCTGCTCCAGCGTCGCTTCGATCAGCGGCTGAGCGCGAACGAGTTCCGGGAAGGCCCCGCCCATCTCGCTCACCAGCTCGGGTACCAGACGGTGCATCAGCGGGTCGCTCGAACCCAGAAGATGCGCGTGACGCATGGCACGGCGCATGATCCGGCGCAGCACATAACCGCGCCCTTCATTGGCCGGCAGCACGCCGTCGGCAATCAAGAAGCTGGACGAGCGAAGGTGGTCGGCGATGACGCGATGCGACACGCCGCTCTCGCCGTCGGAGCCGGTCTTGGTCAGCTCTTGCGAGGCTGCGATCAGCGCCTTGAAAAGGTCGATATCGTAATTGTCGTGTACTCCCTGCATGACCGCGGCGATGCGCTCAAGGCCCATGCCGGTGTCGATCGAGGGTTTGGGCAGGTCGCCGACGACCTCGTCATTGGCCTGGGTGAACTGCATGAAGACGAGGTTCCAGATTTCGACAAAGCGGTCGCCATCCTCATTGGGGCTGCCCGGGGGCCCGCCCTCGATATGGTCGCCATGGTCGTAGAAAATCTCGCTGCACGGACCACACGGCCCGTCCGATCCCATCGCCCAGAAATTGTCCTTGGTCGCAATGCGGATGATACGCTCTTCGGGCAGGCCCGAAATCTTGCGCCATAGGTCGAATGCCTCGTCGTCCGTGTGATAGACGGTCGCGGTCAGCTTGTCGGTTGGCAAGCCCCACTCCTTGGTGAGCAGGGTCCAGGCGTGGGTGATCGCCTCTTCCTTGAAATAATCGCCGAAGCTGAAATTCCCCAGCATCTCGAAAAAGGTGTGGTGGCGCGCGGTATAACCGACATTGTCGAGGTCATTATGCTTGCCGCCGGCCCGCACGCACTTCTGGCTGCTGGTCGCGGTCGAATAATCGCGCTTCTCAAGCCCCGTGAAGACGTTCTTGAACGGCACCATGCCCGCATTGACGAACATCAGCGTGGGGTCGTTATGCGGCACCAGCGGCGCACTCTGCACCCGTTCGTGGCCCTGGCCTTCGAAATAATCGAGGAAGCTGCGGCGAATATCGTTGGTCGAAGTCATGGGGGAGCGATGTAAGCGTCATGCTGCATCGCGGCAAGAAGCTATTGCGAGAACGAGCGGCAACCTTCGCGGTCCCCGCCCTTCGTATCGCCTAGCTGTAAATGTCGTACCGGTCGACGATCTCGTAGCTGTCTGGATCGACGCCGTAGACGTAGCCGTCGGCATAGCGATACCAGCGGTCGTCTCGGTCGACGAAGCGGCCGCGATAGGCACGCGGGACGTTGTAGACCCCGTAGGATGCGGGCAGCGCCTGCCCGATCTCGTAGGGATTGCCGATCACCAGCGACACCAGCGAAGTGATGAGCTGGGTGGTCGGGTCGACACCGTAAATGCGATTGTTCGCATAGCGGTAATGCATGTCCGGCGTGTCATAATAGAGCCCCTGATAGCCGTAGGGGACATTGTAGGCCGGATAGTCGACGGGCCAGGGCGACCCGATCGCATATTCAATGTCATAGAGCGGATAGCGGTCGGTGACATAGCGGGTCCGCGGATCGATCCGGTAGACCGCGCCATCGTCATAGCGATACCAGTCGTCATCGCTGTCATAATAGCGATCGCGATAGCTGACCGGTACGTTATAGACGTCGTAACCCGACGGCATGCGCGAACCGATGTTGAAGTCGCTCTGGGTGAGCAACGCCACCGCGGCGAGGATCAGTTGGGTCTTGGCATCGACCTGGTAGATGGCCGGGCCGAACGAGCGGTAATAATAGTCCGCATCGTCATAATAGGCACCGCGATAGCCGTACGGCACATCGTAATAGTCATAGTCGTCATAATAATCGTAATCATCATAATAGGTGTCGACCGGATAGCCGATATAGGTCGGGCTATAGCGGGTCGAGATGATGTTGATCACGACGTTGCGGCGACGGTCGACCCGATAGACGTAATCGAGATCGCGGTCGTAGCGATAATAATAGCTCGAGGAATCCCGATAGCGGTCGCGATAGCGCGGCGGCAACGAAGCGCTGTACCAATCACGATCGATGCGCGCGCCCGGGCGGACATAGCGGGTCGAACGGTCGTCATAGCGCCGCAGGACCGAGGCACTGTCATTGTCGCGCATCCAGTCGCGATGGTCGCGACGGGCTTCGGCGCGGCGCTCGATCCGGCGCATTTCGCGCTCGAAAGCACGATTTTCGATGCGGCGCTCGGTGCGACGCTCCGCACGCTCCTGCGCACGTTCGCGATCGATGCGACGTTCTAGGCGATTGTCACGCCGCTGTTCGGCACGGATTGCTTCACGACGATCCGGGCGACGCTCCGCAGCACGACGCTCTTGGCGGGCTTCGGCACGGCGTTCTGCCCGCCGTTCCTGCCGCTGCTCGATCCGGCGTTCCTGCTGGCGTTCGGCAGCACGGCGCTCCTGACGCGCTTCCTGGCGACGCTCTGCTCGGCGTTCCTGGCGGGCTTCCTGGCGACGTTCGGCAGCGCGACGTTCCTGCTGGCGCGCTTGCTGGCGGCTTTCCTGCCGCTGCTGGACACGGCGTTCCTGCTGGCGGGCTTCGCGGCGCTGCTCGGCCTGCTGGCGACGTTCGGCGCGGCGCTCTTCCTGCCGCGCTTGTTGACGCCGTTCGGCCTGACGTTCTTGTTGGCGAGCCTCGCGCTGCTGCTGTGCCCGGCGCTCCTGCTGGCGGGCCTCACGGCGCTGTTCGGCCTGGCGACGCTGCTCGGCGCGCTGGGCCTCACGCTCTTGCTGTTGGCGCTGCGCACGACGTTCCTGCTGCTGCGCTTCGCGGCGTTGCTGAGCCTGCTGGCGTTCGGCCGCACGCGCCTCGCGACGTTGCTGGGCCTGCTGGCGCTGTTCTTCGCGCGCCTGCTGACGCTGCTGCGCCCGCCGATCTTCCTGTCTTGCCTGCTGGCGCTGCTGGCTTTGCGCGCGACGCTCCTCCTGCCGGCGATCGGCGGTACGGCGATCTTCACGGGCCTGCGAACGGCGATCCTGTCGCGCTTCGCTCCGCCGTTCCTGCGCCTGGGCGCGGCGCTCGGCGCGATTGGCCTCACGACGCTCCTCGGCGGCCTTGCGGCGCTCTTCGCGCGCCTGCTGGCGGTCCTGCCGCTCTTGCACCTCGACCGTCGCCGCCACGCTGGCCCCGACGGGGGCGAGCGGCACGGCAACGGCCATGCTGGCGACGGAAGCGATAAGAATGGTTCTGGTCACGACATGACCTCCCTGCAATCCACGGATACTCAACCTGCCTTATGGAGGAGCGCGACTGAGCGGGTTTTGAACGCGGCGTTCATCTGGCGTTTCGCAAAGCCGCTCGACGCGTGGCCCGCGCGGCGCTAGCAATCAGGCATGGCGACACGCTCCAATTCCCTGCCGCGGCGGATTATCGTTTGGCTACTTTGGCTGGGTTTCCTGATGTTCGCGTCGAGCATCGTGATGGTGCTCTTCTATCGCTGGGTGCCGGTCCCCTATACTGCGACCATGCTGATGGACGACAACAGCATCACCAAGGATTGGGAGCCGCTGGAGCGGATCGACCGGGACATGGTCCGCGCCGTGATCGCCGCCGAAGACAGCAAATTCTGTTCGCATGCCGGCTTCGATTGGGAAGCCATTGACAATGCGCGCCGGCAGAATGCCAAGGGCGGGCGCATCCGCGGCGGTTCGACGATCAGCCAGCAAACCGCCAAGAACGTCTTTCTTTGGCAAGGGGGCGGCTACCCGCGCAAAGCAGCCGAGGCCTACTTCACCTTCCTGATCGAGAAATTGTGGGGCAAGCGGCGCATCATGGAAGTCTACTTGAACGTCGCGGAAACCGGGATCGGCACCTATGGCGTTGCCGAGGGATCACGCCGTTATTTCGACCATGGGGCCGACCAGCTATCGCGCCGCGAAGCTGCCGCCATCGCAGCGGTCCTGCCGCTCCCCAAGGAACGCCCGGGCCGCAATCCGACCGGTTTTACAGCACGTTACGGCTCGACCATCGCCTCGCGAATGGCTACGGTCGAACGCGATGCCCTCGATGCCTGTGTGTACCAGGATGGAGAAGTGCAAATGTCATCGCAGCCCGACCGCCCCGACGATCCGCGTCCCGACCCGGCGCCCGTGCCCAAGCCGGCCACGCCCTCGCCCGACCAGGAACCGGCACCGGACGAAGCGCCCGTCATTCCCGATCCCACCGATCCGATCGATCCCGCGCCGCAGGAAACCCCGGGAATCGACCCGGTCGAAGCCCCGCCGCCGTCCGATCTGCCTGAGGTCTAATCTACGCAACGAAACGTTTGGACGTAGTCCCAAATCCGTCTTCCACCGGGCAATCCAGCGGGATCGACTGTTTCGAAATCGACCTCGATAATGTCATATTCTCCCGGTGCGCAGGTCTCGTGCATCAATTGCGAAACTCGGTCATTTACCATGGCACCATCAGAGGCGAGGAAGATATCGACTTCCACCGCATGATGATCGCCGTGATGCACGACCTTGTAGACCGGGACCGGCAGTTCGATCTCTTGCAGCGCAAGCAAGAAAACTAGCAGCATCAGCCCGCCGCCGAATAGACGAGGCGCGGCTTTTCCGGTTCGTCACTGCCAAGGCTGACCGCATCCTCACCGAGGATCCGCGACAGCTTGTCGGCAATGTCGGCATTCACTTTGAATTCGCGGCCCAGTAGCAGGGTGACCGACTGGCCGGTCGCGATCCGCACGGTGACGGCCACGCTGCTGCGCCCGCCCGGCTCCAGCACTTCCTTGAGCAAGTCGACCTGAACCGGATCGTGGACATGCACCTCGAGCCGCAAGCGCTGGCGATCGGCCAGCTGCGAAAATGGCACGAAACCCTTTACCGTGACACGCACTTCATCCTCGCCTTCGCGGCGGTCGAGTTCGACCGACATCATGCCCGCGGCGCGTTCCTCGGCCGCCTCGCGAAGCGCTTCGCAAGCGCTATCGTCGAAGGCCATCGCGCTGAACTGGCCGGACGGGTCCGACAGGATGGCGCTCACATAGGCATTGCCCCGCGCCGAGGTGCGATTGTTGACGTTCTCGACCATCGCCGCCATCCGCGCCACTGCGCGGCTGCCCGGTTTGACGTTCATCGTAGCGAGGTCGGCAAAACGCTTCACGTCCTGCCCGGCGAACAGATGGGCTTCGGCCTCGACCGGATGGGTCGAGAAATAGAAACCGAACGCCTCACGCTCCGCCGCCATGCGCTCGGCGACATTCCATTCGACCTGCGGCAGGCGGATCGCTGCCACCTCGCTCTCTGCAGCATCGCCGCCGAACAGGCCCCCCTGCCCGCTCTCGCGCTCGGAGGCGGCCGACTGGGCATGGCGCAGGATCGTCTCGGCACCGGCATGCAAGGTCGCGCGATCATCATGCAGCGTGTCGAAGCTACCTGCCGCGGCGAGGCCTTCCAGCTGGCGCCGGTTGAGCAGGCGCGGATCGATGCGTCCGGCAAAATCCTCGAGACTCGCGAACCGCCCGCCCGCTTCGCGTTCGGCGACGAGCTGCTCCATGGCTTTTTCGCCCACGCCCTTGAGGGCGCCGAGCGCATAGCGCACCTTGCCGCCCTCGACGTCGAAGATGGCGCGCGCATGGTTGATGTCGGGCGGCAGCACCTCGACGCCGCTGCGCTTCGCATCTTCCACGAACAGGCCGAGCTTGTCGGTCAGGTTCATGTCGTAGGTCATCGAGGCGGCATAGAATTCGGCGGGGTGGTGCACCTTCAGCCATGCCGTGTGATAGGCGATCAGCGCATAGGCCGCAGCGTGCGACTTGTTGAAGCCGTAGCCGGCAAACTTGTCGATAATGTCGAACAATTCGTTGGCCTTGGCCGGTGCGATATCGTTCTTCGCGGCCCCCTCGACGAAGCGCTTGCGCTGCTTGTCCATCTCGGCCTGGATCTTCTTGCCCATCGCGCGGCGCAACAGGTCCGCGTCGCCGAGGCTGTAGCCCGCCAGCACCTGCGCGGCCTGCATCACCTGTTCCTGGTAGACGATGATGCCATACGTTTCTTCCAGCACCTCTTCGAGCAAGGGATGCGGATAGGCGATCTCGGCGCGGCCATTCTTGCGGTCGGCAAAGAGCGGAATGTTGTCCATCGGGCCCGGTCGATAGAGCGAGACGAGCGCGATGATGTCGCCGAAATTGGTCGGGCGCACGAGCGAGAGCGTGCGGCGCATACCCTCGGATTCCAGCTGGAACACGCCGACCGTGTCGCCGCGCTGCAAGAGCTTGTAGACCTCTTCATGGTCCCACGGCAGCGAGGCATAATCGATCGTGACGCCCTTCTTGGCGCACAGCCGCGCGCCTTCCTTGAGCACCGACAGCGTCTTGAGGCCGAGAAAGTCGAATTTGACGAGTCCCGCTTGCTCGACATGCTTCATGTCGAACTGCGTCACCGGCATGTCCGAGCGTGGATCGCGATAGAGCGGGACTAGCCGATCGAGCGGACGATCGCCGATGACCACTCCCGCTGCGTGGGTCGAGGAATGACGCGGCAGACCTTCCAACTTGGTCGCGAGGTCGAACAGGCGCTTCACGTCGCTGTCGGACTTCACCTCGGCGGCAAGCTCGCTGATGCCGTTCAGCGCGCGCTTCAGGTCCCACGGGTCCGCCGGCAGGTTGGGCACCTGCTTGGCGAGGCGGTCGACGCGATTATAGCCCATTTGCAGGACACGGCCCGTATCCTTGAGGACGGCGCGCGCCTTCAAGCGACCGAAGGTGATGATCTGCGCCACCTTGTCGCGCCCATATTTCTCCTGGACGTAGCGGATCACCTTGTCGCGATTGGTTTCGCAGAAATCGATGTCGAAATCGGGCATCGACACACGTTCGGGGTTGAGGAAGCGTTCAAACAGCAGCTTCAACTCGATCGGATCGAGATCGGTGATGAGCAGCGACCAGGCCACCGCACTGCCCGCGCCCGACCCACGCCCCGGCCCCACCGGAATATCATGATCCTTGGCCCACTGGATGAAGTCGGCAACGATCAGGAAGTAACCCGAAAAGCCCATGTTCGCGATGATGCCGAGCTCATAATCGAGCCGCTCGCGATAGGTCGGCTTTTCTTCCTCAGGCTTGTCTTCGATGCGCTTTTCCAGCCCCGCATGCGCGGCCTTGCGCAGCGCTTCATCCTCGTCGTCCGACATTGTCGGCAGGATCGGGCGCCGATTGGGCGCGGCGACGGCACAACGCCGCGCAATCACACCCGAATTTTCGATCGCTTCGGGCAGGTCCGCGAACGTCGCTTCCATGATGCTGGCGGGCTTGAGCCATGCTTCGGGCGACGACGTCTTGCGATCGGGATTGTCGACCTGGCTGGACGAAGCGATGCACAGCATGGCGTCATGCGCTGCGTGAAAGTCGGGCGTGTCATACTGCGCGGGGTTGGTCGCCACGAGCGGCAGGTCGTTGGCATAGGCATAGTCGATCAGCTTGGCCTCGGCCGCTTCCTCGACTGGGTCACCGCGCCGCGACAGCTCGATGTAGAAACGCCCCTCGAACATGCCGGCAAGCTGGCGCGCCAGGGCTTCGGCCTTGTCATCCTGGCCTTCAGCGAACAGGCGCGTGACACCCCCCTCGCCGCCGCCCGACAAAGCAATCAGCCCTTCGGTTCGCTCCGCCAACAAGTCCATGGTGACATGCGCATCTTCCTCGATCGGACGGTCGAGATGCGCGGCCGAGACGAGCCGGCACAGATTGTCGTAGCCCGCCTCGTCCTGCGCGAAGAGCGGGAGCCAGTCGATGACCTCCTGCCCCATGCCCGAAGGCCGTTTGACGCCGAGCAGTGTCCCGACGACCGGCTGTACGCCGGCGCTCATACATTCCTTGGAGAAGCCCATCGCAGCGTAGAGACCGTTGCGGTCGCACAGGCCCGCGGCAGGAAATTCGAGCTCCTTGGCCTTGGCGGCAATCGCCTTCGGCTCGATCGCGCCCTCGAGCATGGTGAAGCTGGAGAAGATACGGAGCGGGACGTAGACCATCGCAACACTATGACTCAGCCCTGCCCCCGGGCCAACCGGGGCGGGCGACTTATCCACAACTAATTTTAGGTTTTGCGCCGGTAGGTTAGATCATAACCGGTGGTGTAGGTCATGCCATGATCGCTGCTGATTTCACCCAGCTGGCGCACGCTGCCATCCGCATTGCGGAAATAGGTCATCCGCACGAAGCGGTGCTGTCCGGGGCCAGCATAATTCGCCCACCAGCCCGTCATGACCATGTTGCCCTCCGCGTCCGGACCGCCGACGAAATCGACGGTCTCGCCACTGGAGCCGATCCAGCGCTGGTGCCAGCGACCATCGTCACGAAGGCTGTTGAGGCTGCCACCCCCGGTTCGACCCAAAGGCATCCAATTTTCGCGCACCGCACAGCCATCATAGAGCTTTTCGATCACGCTGTCGGCGACCTTGCGGTCGGGGTCGTTGGTTGGGAAGACATCCCATTCGCCGACCCAATAGTCGAGCTGGGCATGGGCTTCGCTGGCGCAAGGCGGCGGTGGTGGTGACGGTTGGGCATCCTGGATCATCATCAATCCCGCAATCAGCCACATCTCTCGTCTCCCGCTCTAAAGTTTGAGGCCCGGTCCCAACTTGCCATCGTGAAGGCGGATCACGCGGTCCATGCGCGCCGCCAGCGCCTCGTTATGCGTTGCCACCAG
This sequence comes from Sphingomicrobium sediminis, assembly GCF_023805295.1. NCBI lineage: Bacteria > Pseudomonadati > Pseudomonadota > Alphaproteobacteria > Sphingomonadales > Sphingomicrobiaceae > Sphingomicrobium > Sphingomicrobium sediminis. The sequence goes on along the minus strand of NZ_JAMSHT010000001.1, from coordinate 565,308 downwards.
TGCGGCCGACCCCTCGGCACGCACCAACTCCATGAAGGCACCGAAGACGCGCTCGCTGGTCGCCTCGTCGAGATTGCCCGTGGGCTCGTCGGCAAGAATGAGCGGCGGACGATTGGCGAGCGCGCGTGCTACGGCGACGCGCTGCTGCTCGCCGCCCGACAATTTGGACGGACGATGGTCCAGACGCTCGGCAAGGCCTAACCGCGACAGCAATTCGCGGGCACGATCGTCGGCATCTTCGCGATCCGCGCCATGGATGAGCTGCGGCAGGACGACATTTTCTAACGCATCGAAGTCGGGCAGGAGATGGTGGAACTGATAGACGAAGCCCAATGCATCGCGGCGCAGCTCGGTACGCTGGCCCGCATTCATGTGCGAGGCTTCCTGGCCGTTGATGCGGATCGAGCCCTGGAAGCCGCCCTCGAGCAGGCCAACCGCCTGCAACAAGGTCGACTTACCCGCGCCCGACGGTCCCAACAGGCCGACAATCTCGCCCGGCTGGATCGTGAGATCGACACCGCGCAACACCTCGATGGTGACATGGCCCTGCGTGAAGCTTCGGCGCAGGTCCTTGGTTTCAAGAACCGGCTCACTCATAGCGCAGCACCTCCACCGGATCGGTTGCTGCGGCTTTGCGCGCCGGAAACAGGGTCGCAATGAACACGAGGATTAAGGTGACGAGAACGATGGCTGCCACCTCGAACGGGTCGGTCTTGGAAGGCAATTCGGACAGGAAGCGGACCGACGGGTCCCACAAATCCTGCCCCGAGGCTGCCTGGATGAGATCGACTACGCCCTGGCGGAAGAAAAGGAAGGTCGCTCCCAATGCAAGCCCGATCAGGATGCCGACCAGCCCGATCGTCAGACCCACTGCCATGAAGATGCGTGTCATCCCCGCCCGGCTCGCGCCCATGGTGCGCAGGATCGCAATGTCGCGTCGTTTCGCCCGAACCAGCATGATCAGCGAACTGGCGATGTTGAAGGCGGCGACCAGGATGATGATGCACAAGACGATGAACATCGCCACGCGCTCCACCTCGAGCGCTTCGAACAGCGCCGAATTCATCTGTCGCCAGTCGACGATCACCCCGCTGCGGCTGACTTGCGGCGCGAGCGGGGCCAACAGGCGGCCGACGCGATCGGGATCGGTGACTTCCAGTTCGACCGTCGTCACCATGTCGCCCAGCATGAGCAGGGTCTGCGCATCCTCGACCGGCATGACCACGAACGCCTTGTCATAATCGTAGACGCCGACTTCGAAAATGGCGGACACACGGTAGGAGACGATGCGCGGCAAGGTGCCGACGGGTGTAGAGCGCCCTTCGGGGCTGATCAGCGACACCTCGCTGCCGACCCGCGCGCCGAGACTCTCGGCGAGCCGCGCGCCCAGCGCGATATTGCCCGACCCGACGCGCACGTCACTGAGCCGACCTGCGGTAATATTCTCGCTGATGAGCGGATTGCCGGTAATGTCCTCGACCCGAAGGCCGCGCAGCAAGATACCTTCGACCCGTCCGTTGGAAGAGGCCATGAGCGGCTGCTCGATCATCGGCGTCGCCTCGGTCACACCTTCGGTTGCGATGGCGAGGTCGACGACATTCTCCCAGTCTTCGAGCTGGCCGTTATAGCCCTGCACCACCGCATGGCCGTTGAGGCCCACGATGCGGTCGAACAGGTCGGCGCGGAAACCGTTCATGACGCTCATGACGACAATTAGCGCCGCCACGCCGAGCGCCACCGCGCCAACCGAGAAACCGGCGACGACGAAGATGAAGCCCTCGCCCTTGTGGGGAAGGAGGTAGCGCCGAGCGATCATTCGCTCATGGGCAGAAAGGATCATGCGGTCAGCTTGGCCAGCGCGGCTTCGGGGGTCAATTCCTCGCGTTCCCCTGTCCGTCGATTTTTGACTTCCACGACGCCATTCTTGAGACCACGCGGGCCAATGATGATCTGCCATGGCAGACCCATCAAATCCATGCCGCCAAGCTTCACGCCGCCGCGCTCGTCTCGATCGTCGTAGAGCGTTTCGATGCCCGCGGCCTTGAGCTTGGCATAGAGGTCCTCGGCTGCCGCGACAGTCGCCTCGTCATCGGCGCGCATCGTGACGATCCCGACCTTCCACGGTGCGACCGCTTCGGGCCAGACGATGCCATTGTCGTCGTGGCTGGCTTCGATGATCGCACCGACCAGGCGCGACACGCCGACGCCATAGCTGCCCATCATCGGCGTGATGTCGCCATCGGGGCCGGAGACCTTGAGACCCATGGCCTTCGAATATTTGTCGCCGAAATAAAAGATATGCCCGACCTCGATCCCGCGACCGGTGCGCTGGCGCTCCGCCGGGACATCGGCCCAAAGGTCTTCCTCATGGGTCTCGTCGGTGCGCGCATAGACGCCGGTCGCTTCCTTGAAGAGCGCCTCCAACGCATCGGCATCGTCATAGCTCAGCCCGTCACGTTCGAAATCGATCTCCTCGACCGCCGCATCGTAGAAGAGCTCGCTTTCGCCATTGGGCGCGAGGACGAGAAATTCGTGACTTAGCTTGCCCCCGATGGGACCGCTATCGGCCTGCATCGGCACCGCCTTGATCCCCATGCGGCCGAAAGTGCGCAGGTAAGCGAGCAGCTGGCGATAATAGCTGAGGCGCGCGCCGGCCTCGTCGAGGTCGAAGCTGTAGGCGTCCTTCATGAGGAATTCGCGGCCGCGCATCACGCCAAAACGCGGGCGGCGTTCGTCGCGGAACTTCCACTGGATGTGGTAGAGCATGCGCGGCAGGTCGCGATAACTGTTCACGTCATCACGGAAGAGCGCGGTGATCATGTCCTCATTGGTCGGGCCGTAGAGCATCTCGCGGTCGTGCCGATCGGTGATGCGCAGCATCTCGGGGCCGTAGGCGTCGTAGCGCCCGCTTTCGCGCCACAAGTCGGCCGACTGGATGGTCGGCATCAGCATTTCCTGGCCGACGCGGTCCTGCTCCTCGCGCACGATCTGCTCGACCTTACGAAGCACACGCTGGCCGAGCGGCAGCCAGGCATAGATGCCGGCGGCGGTCTGGCGCACGAGCCCGGCCTGCAGCATCAGCTTGTGGCTGGCAATTTCTGCCCCAGAGGGGCTTTCCTTGAGGACGGGGAGAAAGGAGCGGGAAAGGCGCACGGTTTTATGCTTTCGATCGAAAAGGCGTTTGCCACGCTCTAGGGACGCGCGCGCACCATTTCAATCGCCAAGGCAGCGTGGCGCGCTTGCAACAACATGCCGCAAAAAGCGCGGGGGAATGATGTTTGGGGGTGACAGGAGTGCCGCGAAGGGCTTAGCCAAACGCCTGTCCGATCCGAACTCGCTCTTCGTTTCGGCTATCGGGGGCTGACGAGCAATCGTCACGCAAGGACGCCCGGGCACCTCCACTGCCCGGGCGTTTTTTCTTGCCTATTCCTCTATCCGCTCGCCCATCAGTTCGGCTCCGCCCTGCAAGATCTTCACGGTCTTGGCTTTGCCATCCTCGACATCGAAGACAAGCCGCGCCCCAACCGCGTCGGCGGTCGCCTCGGTTGCGGACGTCGGCACGAACGGCACCGGCCCCTGCCCTTCGAGTTGACCGGTCATCTCGCCATCGGCGTTTTGGGCAACGGTGAAGATGCCGATAGGGAAGCGATAGCGGCCAACCCAGGCTTCGCGCTCGGCATCGCTCAGCACATAGGCTTCGGGGCCCTCGGGCACATCGCCGGTGCGCAGCAGGATCTTCGCACCTTCGCCATCATGCCATTCGAGCGTCTTGCGCGCTGCGCGATCGCTCGACAGCCGGAACCATGCGACACTCGCCGAGGGATCGCGGAAATAGATACCATCGCCAGCCGCCTTGAATTGCAGCGGGCGTCCGGACGCGGTCACGAGGACAGGCTTGTCATCTTCAATCTTGAGGATGACCTCGTCTTCCTCGTCCCACGCATAGACACCCGTCCAGCCCTCAAGCTCGGCAGCATCGAATTCCACTTCGTCATACATGGCGAATGGTTCGCCCAGCGCGAGTGCGGCGAGCCGCGCCGATGCGATGGACGGCCGCGTGACGGCTGCGTCGCTATTGGCGAAGACGGCGATGAACAGGTCTTCGCCGGGATAATAGGTGCTGGCCGTGTTGAAGCCGAAAATGCCGCCGCCATGGCCGATGCCGTCGCGACCCAGCAGGTCGTCTTCGGCCAGCGCATAGCCGTAATTTTCGGTCTCCCCGTCATAGGTGCGTGTCCAGGTGGTCATTCGGGCGAGCCCGGCCTCGCTGACGATGCGACCATCGAACAAGGCGTCATACCACTTCGCCAACGCCTCGACATCGCCGATCAGCGCGCCTGCCGCGTGCGGAATGGTCGGGGAGAAATCGCGTGCCGGCTCGACCCCATCGCCGCCGCGGGTATAGCCGTTGGCGAGCAGGTCGGCGCCATCTTCGCTGTAGAGAATGTCGTTGATCCCCGCGGGCTCTAGCAGGCGGGTGCGAATGGCTTCGTGCCAGGGCTGACCGGTGACTGCTTCGATCACCGCACCGACCAGCACATAGCCGCTATTATTGTAGCTCCAGGTCTCGCCGGGCCGCGAAACCGGGTCGAGCCCCGAAAATTCGGCAATCAACTCAGCAGTTGTCAGATCCTGCGAGGTATTTTTGGGGTTCATCATCCAGCCCGGGATCGACGTATAGCTCTGCACACCCGACGTGTGATTGAGCAGCTGGTGGACCGTGATCAAATCGCCGCCCGGATAGTCGGGCAGGAACTTTGACAGCGGGTCGGTGTAGGACAGCGCCCCCTCTTCCACGAGCTTGACGATCATCGCGGCCGAGAATTGCTTGGTGATCGACCCGATCCAATGCTTGCTGTCGCCAGTGAGCGGCGTGCCAGCCTCCATGTCGGCCATGCCCGCAGCGCCCTTGAACACGATCTCGCCGTCATCGACGATGATCGCGCTGACGCCGGGCCCGTCCGCGGGATAAGCACGGTCGAGATATGCCTGTGCTGCGGCGGCCGTATTGGGTGCGGGCTGCGTCGCCAGCAGGCTCGCGGCAAGTACTGAAATGAAGCTCATAAACTTCCCCCATCAAAGTGTATTGTCCGAATAGCACAGCTAAGGTGTCTTGTCTCACCCTTCCAGTCGCTTGTTCCCATTCACCGACCAATGACGCTCCCGCTTCGATAAACGGGAATGAAAACCGAATGTTGGGCACAAAGCCCCGCTAAACAGTCGTTTATCGTTGGTTATTATCATGGATGTTGATAGAATGAACGTTCCGGGTAACCATTAAGGGGGAAACCATGGCCAAGGACAAGAAGAGCCGGTTCGTCATTAAGGTTGGCGAGACCTATTATCTCACCACCGGCAAGATGCTCATCTACAATATGGACGAGGCTATTGCCGCCGACGACATGAAGAAGGTCAAGGGTGTCGAAGACATGCGCAAGGCCTATCAGGAAGAGCATGACAAGCCGCACACCTACTATCACGCCGTCGATTTCTCCGAAGTCGAGTTCAAGGGCATCAATACGGACCAGGTTCCCTAAGCCCTCAAGGCGGCAATGAATTTTCCAAGTGACGGGCAGCGCGCGGCTCCGGCCGCGGCGCTGTTCGATGCTGCGTGGACGGCGGCCAAGGCGGCAGGCGTCACGCGGCTCGCCGACATTACGAGGCTCGACAGGATCGGGCTGCCCGTCTGGCAGGCCGTCCGGCCGATGTCGCGCGCGCTGTCGGTGCATCAGGGCAAGGGCGCAGACCAAGACACGGCCAAACTCGGCGCGCTTTTGGAAGCCGTCGAGAGCGACGCCGCAGAGCGGTTCGAGGCCGAGGGTCCGGAAGCGAGTTGGAACGACCTTCCGGCAGACGAACGCCCCGACCATATCGCAGACCTCGCGCGGCATCGCGACCGAACGCCGCCAGCGGACACAACACACCAATGGATCGCCGCGACCCGCGTGGACGGCAGCAGGCTGCATGTGCCGCTGGCTAGCGCCTCGCTCGATTTCACCCGCTTTGCCGACAGCCCCTTCGAGCGCGCCAGCGCCGGGCTGGCCACTGGCTCCACACGTGAAGAGGCGCAGCGCACGGCGCTCCACGAACTGATCGAACGCGACGCGGTATCTGCCTTTCATGCCGCTGACATGTTCGAGCGGCTGGAATGCGAGCTGGACGAAAGAACGATCCCGTTCGGCTGGTTCGCCGCATTGCACGGCCGCGTCCGGGAGGCTGGCGCAGCGCTTCGCCTCTTCGTTTTGCCATCCCTGACCGCAACTCCGGTCATCGGTGCGGGCGTCAGCGATGCGACCAAGGGAGCCCGACCCTATGCGGGCTCGGTCGGATATGCGGCGCATCCGGACCCGGAACTCGCTCTATTCCAAGCCATATCCGAGGCGCTACAAAGCCGCCTCACTTTCATCGCCGGTGCGCGCGACGATTGCTGGCCGTGGCTCTACACGGAAGAACGTCGCGGGATCATGGCGACCCTGGCTCCGCCGCCAGCCCCCATGATCGACCCCCTGCCCTTTGACAGCATCGAACCGGGTGATCGCGACGTCGAAAGGCTCGTCGAAAAACTTGCGGCCCGAGGCTTCGATGAGACTGCGTTTCTCGACATCGCGCAGACGGGCCCCTTCCACATCGTCCGCGCCTTCTGCCCGGGGCTTGGCTCGCTCGGAAAGGAGCGGCGCGCATGATTGTTTTCGCCGGCCCGTCCTTGCCACTCGACCTTCGCGACCGCTGGCGCGGCATCGACTGGCGAGCACCGGCCGAAGCGGGTGATTTTCTCGCCTTGGTCGACGAGGCGCCCGCCAAAGTCCTGCTGCTGGACGGCTATTTCGAGGAACGCGCCGCCGTCATGCACAAGGAGGCGCTGTCGCTGATGGCCGCCGGCACCCGGCTCTATGGCGCATCGAGCATGGGCGCGTTGCGCGCCGCCGAACTGCATGAATTCGGTATGACGGGCATCGGCTCGATCTTCGACGCCTATCGCTCCGGCTTGCTTGTCGGCGACGACGAAGTCGCGCTCGTCCACGGCGATGCGCGGATCGGCTGGAAAGCGGTGAGTGTGCCGATGGTCGATGTGCGCGCCACCCTCGTCGCGGCGGTGCGCGCTGGCATCATCGAACCGGCTACTGCCCGCATCCTGCGAAAGCGCTGGCACGACATCTATTATGTTGATCGCGAATGGCCGCCGATGATCGACGCGGCAGAAGGCATTGCGAGCCGCGAAACGCTGGGAGCGATCGCAGGCATGCATGTCGAGCTCAAAGAGGCAGATGCGATCCACGCCATGGACGTCGCTCTATCGGACGAGGCGCCAGCCATGCCGATCGACGTTCCCCAGACGGACTTTCTGGAAGCCTTGCGCCGCAGGCCTACAGTTTGAGCGCGTCGGCCACCAGTTCGAAAATCGGATCGCCGGCATCGTCCTCGAACGGATTGTGGAACTTAACCCACTCGAAGACTTCCTTGTCATCGGGCGGGATGGGACGATGCCAATTTTTGTGGACCCGGTCCTTCCAACGCTGCATCGCTTTTTCTCCCTTCTTGGGACTGCGATGGGTCGTCGTCACAGCAACACATAGCTGCGACCAGATCGAGGCATCGGTAATTTGCACGAAATGAGCGTGGGCGGTCTCGAGGTCACCCTCGAGCCACGCCAATCGCCCAAGGTCTTCGTGATTGGCATCGTCGGTCTGCGGCTGGATGCCATAGGCCTGTTCGAACAATTCGCGCGCTTGCTTGAAGTCGCCGAGATAGGTCATTCCCGTAGCGACCTCATTGAGGCGCACGGGATTATAGGGGTTGCGCTCAAGCGCCTGCAGGAAACAGCTGCGCGCCTGGTCGAACTCCTCATGATAGAGGTGGCAAAAGCCCAAGACCGTATAGGCATGGACATGGCTACGATCTGCTGCGAGGCCCGCCTTGGCAAGTTCCAGCGCGCGGCCGCGTTCGACCGCTCCTGACGATCCGAAGGCGGTATAGCCGTAATCGATATTATAGAGCCGCACGAGCGGGGGATAAGCGAGCGCGAAGTCAGGCTTAGCCGCAACGATAGCCTCGAGTTCACGCGCCGCCTCTTGCGCCTCGATCCTGTCCTGCGCGTTGAGGCTGCGACGCTTGGCGACCATGTAGCGGTCGAACAAGGTATCGCCGGCGGCCGCGGCACCAATCGAGATGTCTTGGTCGAGCGCCGGAAAGGCAGCACCGACAATCTTGCGCATGATCGCTTCGATCCCCGAGCCCAGCTGGTCGCTGTCGAGCTGGTGCGTCTCGCCCCACACGATTGCGCCATCGCCGAGCCGCTGCAGGCGGGTCATCAGGCGAAAGCCCTTGCCCTGCGGAAGGAAGCGCGCGTCGAGGCGATAGTCGCGCGACCCGTCGCCGCGCACGTCACCATCCCCGTCGATCACCTCGATCTCGCGAAAGCGCGACAGGCCGAGGAGAATTTCCTCGCGAATAGCGATGACGAAGTTGGAGGCACCTTGCTCAAGCGCGCTGACATCGAAATCGGCGACGAGTATGCGCGGCGGGCTGCCGGTCCCACCCGACTGCTTGGGCGCACTGGTCGGGGTAGCCGAGGGCGCCTCGCCGACCGGCGCGACGGCCTCAATCGGCGCGATCAGTCGATAGCCGCGACCATAGACGCTCTCGATATATTTAGGCTGTTTGGAATCGTCCCCCATCGCCCGGCGCAATTCGCGGATCACGGTCGTGAGCGCCGATTCCGAAACGGAAATGTCCTTCCAGACCGTGTCGAACAATGCGTCCTTGGTCATCAGCCGCCCGCCTTCATCGGCAAGCGTCAACAGCACCATGAACGCCTTGTGGCCGATGCGGACGGGACCATGCGGACCGATGAGGCGCTCGTCATGCCGGTCGAGGTGAAAGTCACCCACCGACAGATGCGCAGGCTTGGCCCCGCTTTGCTGATCCCCCTGATTCGACACACTTCACCTTAGCGAACCGCGCAAATACTGGAAAGATTCTGAGTCAGAATATTTTGACGCCCGCGCAAAGATGTCCCGCCGGCCATGCCCTACACCTTCAATCATCGAGGTACGAAAGAAGGGGAAGCGTGATGTTCGAGAATGGAAAGCGGTCGGACAAGCTTGCATTGTTCCAGCAGTTCACCTCGCCGCCCAAGAAGCCCGGGAATGACCGAATTCTCGACATGACCGACCAGAAGGTCAGCGGCATGCTCGCCCACGCAGCGATGCGCGACATGACCAAGGATGTGGCCCGCGACCTCCTCTTTGCCGAATGTTTCGTCGAGACCGAGCGGCTCATGCTTCGCCCGATGCGAATTGAAGATTTCAACGACTATGCCGCGATGATGGGCGCTGCAGACGCGTTCGAATTCTCCGATCGCGGCCCGCTGACCCGCGACGAGGCCTACACCCGCCTGCTGCGCCAGGTCGGGCATTGGACCCTCCTCGACTATGGCACGTTCGGCGTGTTCGAACGCTATAGCGGCGAATTTGTCGGCGAGGTCGGATATGGCGACTTCCAGCGCAATATGGGCGACGGCTTCGACGGCGTGCCCGAAGCCTGCTGGACGATCGCCGAAGCCTATCGCGGACAGGGCTATGCGCAGGAAGCCGCGCACGCCGCACTACAGTTTACCGAGGACCGCCTTATCGCATCGCGCACCGTCGCGCTGATCCACGAAGATAATGGTGCCTCGATCCATATTGCTCGCAAGCTTGGGTACAAGCCGTTCGGCGAACGGCAGTATCGGGGCTATCGGGCGATCCTCTTCGCGCGCCAGTTCTGAGGCGACCTCGAAATCCCCAGCTGATGGCTGGTGGTGCGAAGACAGGGGGTGGGGCAGGCACTCAGGGGGAGGCCTGCCCCATTTTCTTTGCCTGAATATCGTTTCGGCCCCGCGGTTGTGCATTGCAGCATGATCGGCTAGGGACGCCACCGAACATGGCATCCGCATGCGCCCAAAGCGCGTCGGATGCCTTTGATTTTCAGGAAGTTAGAATGAACGCAGCCCCCGAGAGCGCGAGCTTCGCGCCCCCCACGCGCATGTCCCAGTGGTTTGGCAATATTCGCGGCGATATCCTCGCCGGGATGGTCGTCGCGCTCGCGCTGATCCCCGAAGCGATCGGTTTCTCGATCATCGCGGGCGTCGATCCGAGCGTCGGGCTCTACGCGTCGGTCGCCATTGCGCTGGTCATCGCCTTTACCGGCGGGCGCCCGGGCATGATCTCGGCCGCCACCGCCGCAGTTGCGGTCGTGGTCGTGCCGTTGGTCCGCGATCATGGCGTTCAATATCTCTTTGCCGCTACGATCCTGATGGGCCTGATCCAGGGCCTCGCCGCTGTGCTGCGCCTGCACCTCCTGATGCAGTTCGTCTCGCGTTCGGTCATCACCGGCTTCGTCAACGCGCTCGCCATCCTCATTTTCATGGCGCAGATCCCACAGCTCGTGAACGTCGGCTGGGAGACCTATGCAATGGTCGCTGCCGGCCTTGCGATCATCTACCTCTTCCCGCGCCTCACCAAGGCGGTCCCCTCACCGCTCGTCGCGATCCTCGTCCTCTCGGCTTTCGCCATCTATTTCGGTATTCCGGTCAACACCGTCGCAGACATGGGCGAGCTGCCAGACGGCCTGCCCTTCTTTGCGCTGCCCGACGTGCCGCTGACCTGGGAAACGCTGCAGATCATCCTGCCCTATTCGATCACCATGGCTGCCGTCGGCCTCTTGGAATCGCTGCTGACCGCGCAGATCGTCGACGATCTCACCCACACCGACAGCAACAAGCAGCGCGAAAGCGCTGGCCAGGGCATCGCCAATATCGTCGCTGCCTGCTTCGGCGGCATGGGCGGCTGCGCGATGATCGGCCAGTCGGTCATCAACGTCACCAGCGGCGGTCGCGGCCGCCTGTCGAGCCTTGCGGCCGGCCTGTTCCTGCTGCTGCTGCTCGCCGTCCTCGGCCCGTGGGTCGGGCGCGTGCCGATGCCGGCATTGGTCGCCGTCATGATCATGGTGTCGATCGCGACCTTCAGCTGGAACTCCATCACCAACTTGAAGCGCCACCCGAAGACGAGCTCGGCGGTCATGCTCACCACCGTCGCCGTCGTCGTCGCGACGCATGACCTCGCGCTCGGCGTGCTGGCCGGTGTGCTCCTGTCGGGCATCTTCTTTGCCGAGAAGGTGCGCCGCATGTTCACCGTCACCCGCGACCGCGAGGCCGACCGGGCGGTCTATTACGTGCGCGGCGAAATCTTCTTCGCCTCGGTCGACCGCTTCGTGCGCCAGCTGGGCCCCGAAAGCGTCTATGAGGACGCCGCCGACGATGTCGTCATCGACGTTTCCAAGGCGCATTTCTGGGATATTTCGGCCATCGGCGCGCTTGACAAGGTCGTCGACCGGATGCGCCGCAACGGGCGTCACGTGAAGATTGTCGGCATCAACCGCGCCAGCGCCGACCTCGTCGACAAGTTCGCGCTCGAGGACCGAATGGGCCTCGAACTAGGCCTCGCTCCGCATTGATCCGAACGGGCCGTTGAGCTGCACGATCTTCCAGTTGAGGATGGTCGCGAAGCTGACCCAGACGAGATAGGGCACGATCATCCAGCTGGCCGCGACCGAAAAGTCGCGCAGCATGATCGTGAGCGCCAGCACGCTCGCCCAAAGGAAGGGCACTTCGATCAGCGCCCAATCGGGCCGCTTCACGGTGAAGAAGAGCGGCGACCACAGGAAGTGGAAGACACCGTTGGCGATGTAGAGCGCGAGGATGAGTGTGCGGTCGGCATCGCTATCGGCCCCGCGCCAGCTCAGCACGAACGCCCATGCGCCAAGTCCCAGGATGATCGTCCAGGCCGGCCCGAACAGCCAGTCGGGCGGCTGCCAGCTCGGTTTCTTGAGCTCGTAATACCATGTGCCGATCGTCGTCAGCAGGCCCCCACCTACCGCGAGGATGAGAGCCCAGGCTATGGCAAAGATGACTTCGAACGACATGGGGGTCAGGCCTCCAGGTCGCTGACGAACGTCTTGGTCCAATGCTGGATATTCTCGTCGCGCACCGTCTTGATCAGGGCCTCGTAGCGGCGCTTGCGCTCTTCGAGCGGCATGTCGAGCGCGGTGTGGATGGCGCGGGCGAGATCGTCGGGGCTGTGCGGATTGACCAGCACCGCCTCGTCCATCTGCTGCGCCGCCCCGGCAAAGCGCGAGAGGACCAGCACACCGGGATCCTCGGGGTCCTGCACCGCGATATATTCCTTGGCGACGAGGTTCATCCCGTCGCGTAGCGGGGTCACCAGCGCGATCTTCGATGCACGATAGAAACCGCACAATTCCGCCAATGAATAGCCGCGATTGACGTAGCGGATGGGGGCAATGTCGAACTCGCTGCGCGCGCCGTTAATCTGGCCCGTCTTCTGCTCGAGCATGTTGCGAATGTCCTGATAGCTATCGACATCCTCGCGGCTCGTCGGCGCGATCTGGATATAGACGAGGTCGCGCACCCGGTCGGGATAGGTGTCGAAAAAGCGGCCGATCCCGTCGATCCGCTCGGGCAGCCCCTTGGAATAATCGAGCCGGTCGACGCCGATCGCTGCGGTGCGCCCGCGCGCGCTGTCGCGCAGCCGCTCCTCGGCCTCACGCGCAGCTTCGGTATTGGCCTGCGCCGTCACGTGATCGAAGTCGATCCCGATCGGATAGGCCCGCGCCAGCGTCTCGTGGCCTTCGAAAGAAATGCGCCCGCTGGCCTCGTCGACCTCGGCGCCCAATTCCTTGCGGCAATAATGGAGGAAGCTTTCGAGCCACGTCTCGGTTTGGAAGCCGATCAAATCGTAGGCGAGCATCGTGCGTACCAGCCGCTCATGGAAAGGCAGGGAGACGAACAGGTTTGTCGGCGGCCACGGCGTGTGCAGGAAAAAGCCGATGCGATTGTCGATCCCTCGCGCCCGCAGCCGCTCGCCCAGGGGAAGCAGGTGATAATCATGCACCCAGACGAGGTCGCCATCCTCGATCAGCGGCCCGACACTGCCCGCCAGCCGCTCGTTGACGCGCTCATAACCCATGCCGGTCTGGCGCTCATATTCGGTGAGGTCGAGGCGATAGTGGAAGAGCGGCCAGAGCGTGGAATTGGCATAGCCGTTATAATATTCCTCGACGTCCTGCTCGGGCAGGTCGATCGTCGCCGTCGTGACGCCGTCATGGCGCTGCAGGTCGATCTGGCCGGTAAACTCCTCGCAGGCCGCACCCGACCAGCCGAACCAGATGCCGCCATGTTCCTTCAATGCCGAGTTGAGCGCGCCGGCGAGCCCGCCCTGCGCTCCGGCCACGCCGCGCGCCTTGGGGACTGCAACCCGGTTCGAGATGACGACGATGCGCGCTATCGGACATTCCTCCATGGCTTCGACAAGAGAACGGCACCGTTGATGATGCCGACCAGCGAATAGGTCTGCGGGAAATTGCCCCAAAGCTCGCCGGTTTCGAAATCCAAATCTTCCGACAACATGCCCGACGCCGTGCGATGACCCAACATGGTCGTGAACAATGCACGCGCCTCTTGATCGCGTCCCGACAGGACAAGTGCCTCGATCAGCCAGAAGGTGCAGACGTTGAATGCGGTCTCGGGCAAGCCGAAATCATCCTCGCTGGCATAGCGGAGCATATGCTCACCGCGGCGCAGATTCTTCTCGACCGCCTCGAAGGTCTGCAGGAAGCGCTCGTCATCGGGCTCAAGGAAGCGCAGTTCGACCATCTGCAGCAGGCTGGCATCGAGATAGTCGCTCTCGAAGCTCGCGCCGTAATGGCCGCCCTCGCCAGTCTCGACCCAGGCTTCCGCATCGATCTTGGCGCGGATCGCGTCGGCGCGCTCGGTCCAAAGCTGCTCGCGGTCCGTTTTCCCGAGGTGCCGCGCCACATTGGCCAGCCGGTCGCACGCCGCCCAGCACATGACCGCGCTATAGGTATGCACCTCCTGCCGGGTGCGGAATTCCCAAAGGCCAGCATCGGGCTGATCATGCATCGCCCAAGCTTGCTTGCCGACCGCTTCCAGATGCGCGAAATCCTCTTCGCCGCTGATGCGGAACAGGCGCTCGTCGAAATAGGCCTGCGTGTTGGGCAGCACGATCTGGCCGTAACAGTCGTGCTGAACCTGCTTGTAGGCAGCATTGCCGATCCGGACCGGTCCCATGCCGCGATACCCCGCAAGGGCCTCGGCCTCCTCCTCGGTCAACTCGCCGTCGCCCATGACCGAATAAAGCGGCTGGATCTGTCCGCCCTTCGCGGCGTCTACGATATTGCGCAGGAAACCGAGATATTTCTCGAGCACATCGAGCGCGCCCAATCTATTGAGCGCCTGCACCGTGTAATAGGAATCGCGGATCCAGCAGTAACGATAGTCCCAATTGCGCCCGCTATCGGCGGATTCCGGGATCGAAGTCGTCAGCGCCGCGACGATCGCACCGGTTTCCTCATGCTGGCAGAGCTTGAGCGCGATGGCGGCACGGATGACCGCCTCCTGCCATTCGAGCGGAATGTGCAGCCCGCGCACCCACGTCTTCCAATATTTGGCGGTCTTTTCCTCCATGCGCCGCAATTCGGTGCGCAGATTGCCGACGAAGGGCTCATCGGGACCGAGGAAGAAATGCTGGTCGCTCTCGACACGGTAGGAACGCTCTTCGAGCAAATAGCCGATGGGCGCATCGGTGCTGAGCCGCATCGCATTATCGCCGAGCTTGTAGCGGACATGGTTGGTCCCGCTCGTTGTCTCCGCCTTATGGGCACCATGACCATAAAGCGGATGCAGCTTCATCTTGAGCCGCGGCGCCCCCGCGACGGCGCGAACGATGCGCACATAGGCGACCGGGCGGTACATCCGCCCCGAACCTTCGAACCGGGGACAGAAGTCGCGGATTTCAACGGCGCCGCCATCTTCGTCCTCCAGCCGGGTCACGAGGATCGGCGTATTGCGTTCATAATGCTGGGTTGCCGAGACCTGCTTTTCGAGCTCGAAGCGCCAGACGCCTTCGTCTCTATCCTCGCCATTGAGCAGCGAGCAGAAGGTCGGATCGCCATCGACCCGCGGGATACAGCCCCAGACGAGCCCGCCATCCCGGTCGATCAAACCGCTCACCTGGCAATTGCCGATCGGCGACAATTCGAGGTCGGCCTTGCTGCCCACGCTCATCGTTCCAGCCATGCGTACAATTCTTCCACCCCGTCCAATCGATAGCGGGCCGAGCTGCTGCGCGGCGCGCCGATGAGAATGCCTGCACCCCCCATATCGGATGCGACCGAGAAGCCGTCCTCGTCGGTAACATCATCGCCGACGAAAATGGGCATCGCTCCTTGGAACGGGGGTGCGTCCATGAAAGTTGCGAGGGCCCTTCCCTTGTGGATGCCCGGCCAGACAAGCTCGACGATGCATTTGCCAAACTTCACCGCCATCCCCGCCTCCTCTGCCGCTTCCTGCGCGGACGCCAAAGCCTGTGGCTCGGCGTCGGGATTCTGGCGATAATGGAGCGCGGCGCCATGCGGCTTGGTCTCCAGCATGAGGCCGTGCCTGTCCGCCGCCTCCCGAAGATAGTCTAGCGTCGCTGTTGGCAGCCCTTTGGCTTCCTCGCCAAGCCGCTCTCCGGTGGCATCGAAGATATCCGCGCCGTGCGAGCCGGCAACGGCGATACCGGAAAGATCGAGGTGCGACGTGATGTCCTCGCGCGCTCGCCCCGTCACCACGGCGAGCCGACCCTCCAGCTGTCGCGACAAGGCGCGCAATTGCATGGACAGCCCTTCGCGCACGACGATGCGATCGGGCGCATCGGCAATCTCGACCAGCGTGCCATCGAAATCGAGAAAGAGTGCAGCGCCCCCGGCCCGAAGCGAGGCGAAAGACGGCGGCGCGTCGAGACGACTGGCAGTGGCCATGCGCCAACGCCTAGCAACCATGTGCGGCGCGGTCCAATCGTCACGATGTGAAATATGGATTGTCTTGACCGAGCATAGGCAATGACGCGCTACGATTTCGCGTATCGCGGTAATCAAAACCCCATGGAGGCAACCTTCCAGAAGCGAGACCATTGAGATCCAGAAGGTAGCCTTCGCGACCCCGCCAATAGACAGGATCTCGTCATGAACATTTTGATTGCTGGTGCGACAGGAAATACTGGAAAGCGCCTCGCCAACTTACTGTCCTCGGACGGACATCATGTGATCGCGATGCATCGCGAAAGCTCCGACACGACTGGCCTTTCGGCTGGCGCTGAGCTTCGCCAGGCAGATCTGACCGACTTACCGCCGGACATTTGCCGTGGCGTCGATGTTGTGGTTTTCGCCGCAGGATCGGGTGGCGACACGGACGAGGAGATGACCGACAAAGTCGACAGAGAAGGGGCGATATCCCTAATTGACATCGCCTCGACATCCAATGCTCGACGCTTCGTGATGTTGAGTTCGGTCGGTGCCGGTGATCCCGACCCGGACTCGGATCTCGCTCATTATCTTAAGGCCAAGCATGATGCCGACGAGCATCTCAAGGCATCGCAGATCGAACATGCCATTATCCGGCCAGTTTCGCTGACGAATGAAGATGGAGTTCGCGACATCATCCTAGGGGACGAAGTAGACCCGTCGGCCAAGGCACATCGCGGCGATGTCGCCGCTGTCCTTGCTCGCGCTGCCACACAAGACGAATTGGCTGGCCGCACCGTGCTCATGCAAAGCGCCTGACAGCCATTGCGGTGCTGCGCTACGCAACCCGCCAAAATTTGCGGCTTTCCAATCAATCATGAGGAAAGTGGTAGCGGAGGAGGGACTTGAACCCCCGACACGCGGATTATGATTCCGCTGCTCTAACCAGCTGAGCTACTCCGCCCCATGGCGTTGCCCCTCAAAGGGCGAGGCGAGCCTATAGAGAGACGCGGGCCAGCCTGTCAATCATGATCGCGCAGCTTTGCGGAACTTGAAGCGAGGACCCCACGTTGCCTTGCCGATATAGCAATTCGAAAGCGAAATTTCATGGAACTCGCCACACCGCTCGACATCCTCTGCCGCATCATCATCCGCGCCCGCGAGAACGAGGCCCAGGTCGCCACTACCTATGACGGCGACGAGGATCCCGACAATGTCGACGGCAATGACGATGACGAGGCCTATTCGGTCCTCGACGACGACATCAATACTAGCGTCGAGGAAGAGTTGACCGGCATTCTCGACGAGCTTGCCGAGGACCAGTTGCTCGAAGTCTTCGCGCTCTGCCTCGTCGGGCGCGGCGATTATGACGCCGATGAATGGGACGATGCCCTGGAAACGGCAGGCGACGAGGACGAATTGCTCGACAGCCTGCTGGAAATGCCCATGCTTGCCGCGATGCTAGAGGGTGGCATGGCCGCCTTCGATCTCGATTGCGAAGGCGTCGGCCAGGTCACCTAGGGCTTCGCGCTCCCGCTAAACTTCCAAGTGCCGACCTTTTCCCACGGTCCGCCATCATAGCGGTCGAGCGACAGCCCTGCGATGCGGAGCGGGCGTGGTTCGAAACCCGCCTGTTTCTCGACCAGCAATGCCTTCGCCTCCTTGGGCGTGACCTTGTTCTGGATGGTAATATGCGGGCGCCAGCCTCCGGCATCCTGCGCAGTCAGGCAGCCGTGAAAATGCTCTGCAATCATCTCGCGCAAATTGACCAGACCATCGGAGCGCACCCGGTAGGCCACCCCCCTCCCCAACGACATCACTTCACTAAGCGTCGCATCGGGCCGTGCATGATCCCGTGCGAGCCGTGCCAGGAAGGACGCCGCTTCATCGCCCATGCTGGGCGGCAGCGCGTGAAACATGGTGAGATGCGCGGTCAGTAAATTGCGCTCTTCCGGGAAATGCGCGCGGCGCTCGGCATCGAGCCAACCGAGATCCTCGGGCGCGATTGCTGCGGTGACGATGAGGGGCCGTGTATCGGTCATACCAAATCCCAACCTGTCGCTTCGTCGAAAGTTCAGCCTTTAGGGCTTGGGCCGCCTCGCCAACGCGTCTATAGGCCCGCGCCGAGAGGATGTTTTCGGAGACAATCATGCGCATCGGCGTTCCCAAGGAAATCAAGAATCACGAATATCGTGTCGGCCTCACGCCGACCTCGGTCCGCGAACTCACCAATTTCGGGCATGAGGTCTTCATCGAGACCAATGCCGGCATGGGCATCGACTTTTCGGACGAGGATTACGCGCGCGTCGGCGCCACCATCGTCGGCGACGCCAAGGAAGTCTTCGCCAAGTCCGACATGATCGTGAAGGTCAAGGAGCCGCAGGCCAGCGAAATCGCGCTGCTCGAGGAGCGCCACACGCTCTTCACTTACCTGCACCTTGCCGCCGACATGCCGCAGACCGAGGGCCTGATGAAGTCGGGCGCCACCTGCATCGCCTATGAGACCGTAACCGGTCAGCCGGGCGGCCTGCCGCTCCTCAAGCCGATGAGCGAGGTTGCCGGACGCATGTCGATCCAGGCCGGCGCGCACTACCTGGAAAAGGAACAGGGCGGCCGCGGCGTGCTGCTGGGCGGCGTTCCGGGCGTGAACCCGGGCAAGGTCGTGATCCTCGGCGGCGGCGTTGCCGGCGTGAATGCGGCGATGATGGCCACCGGCCAGCGCGCCGACGTCACCATCTTCGATATCTCCAACGAGAAGATGGCCGAACTGGACCTGCATTTCGGTTCGACGATCAAGACGCAGTTTTCGACGGTCGAAGCCATCCAGCGCGAGATCGCCGAAGCGCATCTCGTCATCGGCGCGGTGCTGGTGCCGGGCGATGCCGCGCCCAAGCTCGTCACGCGCGACATGCTCAAGACGATGAAGCGCGGTAGCGTCATCGTCGACATTGCGATCGACCAGGGCGGCTGCTTCGAAACCTCGAAGCCGACCACGCATGACGATCCTGTCTACGAAGTCGATGGCATCATCCATTATTGCGTAGCGAACATGCCGGGCGCGGTGGCGCGTACCAGCACCTTCGCGCTCAACAATGCGACCCTGCCGCACGTCATTCGCCTCGCCAATCTCGGCGCGACCGAAGCCATGGCCCGCGACCCGAACCTCGCCAACGGTCTGAATGTCTCGGAAGGCAAGATTCGCCACAAGGCGGTCGCGACCGCGCTGGCGCTGCCTTACGAACCCGTCGCCTGAGGCTGGGGTTCGGTCAGTAGCAACGCACCGTCGACCAGCGGCTTCCAGTCGCTGGTCTCGGAGGCCTCGGCCGACAGCTGCAGGAAAACCTCGCGCGCGGGTTCGACATCCCCAGCGCGCAATTGCGCCAATGCCTTGAAGAAACGCGGACCGGGCTGATCGGGCGCCAGCGCGATGGCGCGATCGAAGGCAAGCTCGGCCGCCGGTGTGATCTGCCCCGCATGATCGGTCAGCGCAGTCGCATAGAGCGACCAGAGCGCGAAGCTGCGCGGGTTTTCACGCACGGCCGAGCCCCAGACACCTGCGGCATCGGCGGTCTCGCCGCGCCGCGCATAACTGTCTGCGGTGATCGCCCAAAAATCGACGCGATTGAAGCGGCCGTAAAAGGCCTGCCGCGCGCCCGACAGGTCGAGCGGAATGCGCAAATTTTCCGACGCCTCGCGCGGATCGCCCGGCAAATTGGGGCGACCGGCCACGGCATAACCTGCCCCGCCGAACAACAACGCCGCCGCGCTCAGCGTCAACAAGCCGCCGCGCACCCCCATGGCGTAGAGCAGGACGAAGGTCGCGAGACCCGAAATGGCGAGGATCAGGAGCCCACTCATTCGCCCCCTCCCCGCTTGAACCTGCGCCGCACGAACCAGAAACCCGCCAAAAGCACGAGGATCGGCGCCGCATAAAGCGGCCAGCTGATCGGATCGCTCGCCACAGGGCGATAGGTCACCGCGCCACCATAGCGCTGGACCAGCCATGCCCGGATTTCCTCCGGCTCTTCACCGGCCGCGATGCGGGTCCGGACGAGATGCCGCATGTCGCCGGCCATATCGGCCTCGCTTTCGGCGATGGCCTGCCCGGCGCAGGTCAGGCAACGCAACTCCCGCATCAGCGCCTGCGCGGCCTCTTCCTGTGCAGGATCGGCAAGCTGCCGGTTGGCATAGTCGACATTGGCCGCGGCCATCAGCAGCGGCGCGATCAGCACGATGATCCAGCGGGTCATTTGAGCGCCTCCCATCGAGCGATCAACGGGGCGACATCTTCGGGCGCGAGCGGGCCCTGGACGTGATAGCGAATGATACCCTCGCCATCGACAAGGAAGGTTTCCGGCACACCGGTCGCGCCAAGTGCCAGCATGGCCTGGCTGTCGGGATCGTCGCCGGCACGCGCGAACGGATCACCATAGCGCGCGAGGAAGTCGGCGACGGCTTCGGGCGTATCCCGGACGACGATACCGTCGATCGGGATACCCGCCTCGGCCAGTTCTTCGAACAAGGGCGCTTCGTCGATGCACGGGCGACACCAGCTGCCGAAAAGGTTGATGAGCCGCGGCTCCCCGGTGGCGAAACCGTCAATGCCTGGCTTTCCCCCGACTGCTACGGGAAGCACGAGTTCGGGAGCAGGCTGGCCGACAAGCTGGCTGCGAATATCGGTGCGTTCGCCAGTAACCAGGCGCAATGCGACGAAGCCGATCAGGGCGAGCACGATGATGGCAGGCAGGAAACGTCTCACCATGCGCGCGCCTCCCGATAGCCCTTCGCCTCAGGGTTGCGTTCGCGGCGGCGCCAGGCGGCCACGCCTCGGCCGATAAGCGAGATAAGACCGCCAAGCACGATCAGCGCCGCGCCCAGCCAGATGAGCGTCACCATCGGCTTCCACCAAAGACGGAGCTGATATCCTTCTTGCAGGTTGCCTTGGCCGAGGGTCGCGTAAAGCTGGCCATTCCAGCGGGTGACCAAATCGCTTTCGCTGGTCATCGTCGGCGGCGAAAGGAACTGTCGCTGCTGCGGCAGCATCTCGACCGCACCCGAGCCGCGCGACGCGACTAGTTGGGCCTCGATTGCCGACCAATTGGGACCGAGCGCTGGGCGGATGTCGCGCACCTGCACGGTCCATCCCGCCACCTCGATCTCATCGCCAGCACGGACGAGGGCAAGCCGCTCGCTGGTGAAGGCGCTTTCGCTGGCAATCCCGATGAACAGCAACGCAATCCCGAAATGCGCGGTGACCATCCCCCAGATGGGCGCGGGAGTGCGCCAGAGCTTGCGCCCCATGAGCGGCACGAGGCTGCCCAGGGCGAGGCCAACGCCAAGCGATAGGCCGAGCCGTTCGAAGAAGGTCATCTCGGCCCCGAACAATAGCGGCGCGATCAGTGCAGCCACCGCGGCAAGCCACGCTACATGGATGGCTCTGGAAGTCGGCTTGGACTGCTTCTTCCAATTGAGACTGGGACCGATGAACAGCAATGCGGCCAGCAATAGGGCTAGCGGCGCAGTCACGAGATTGAAGTAAGGCGGGCCAACCGAAATCGCCGCGCCGAATGCTTCGGCAACAACCGGATAGAAGGTCCCGATCAGGACCAGCGCGAGGATGGCGGACAGCAGCAGGTTATTGGCGACGAGCGCCCCTTCGCGGCTGACCGGTTCGAATGGCTCGCCCGCACGCACAGCAGCAATCTTGAGCCCGTAGATCGTAAAGGCGAGACCGACATAAAGCGCCATCAGGACCAGGATGAAAACCCCGCGTTCGGGATCCACGGCAAAGGCATGCACCGACGTTATAAGGCCCGAGCGGACCAGAAAAGTGCCGAGCATCGACATGGTGAAGCCGATCAGCGCCAGCATCATCGTCCACGCCCGCAGCGCTTCGCGCGCAGCCAATACCGACACCGAATGGAGCAAGGCCGTCGCGGCCAACCACGGCATGAGAGAGGCATTCTCGACCGGATCCCAGAACCAGTAACCGCCCCAACCCAGCTCGTAATAGGCCCAGTAGCTGCCGCCGAGGATCCCTGCCGTGAGGAAGATCCACGACAGCAATGCCCAAGGGCGCATGGCGCGCCCCAGCGCCGCATCGACCTTTCCGGCCAGCATGGCGCCGACGGCAAGGCTGAACAGCACCGACAGTCCGACATAGCCGACGTAGAGCAAAGGCGGGTGATAGACGAGGCCGGGGTCCTGCAGGACCGGGTTGAGCCCCCTGCCCTCGACCACCGACGGATTGAGACGCGCGAACGGGTTTGAGGAGAAGAGCAAGAAAGCGAAGAAGCCGAGCCCGATACCGGCCTGCGTCCCGAGGCTGATGCCCAGCGTCTTGGGATCGAGCCGCTTGGCGAACATGGCCAGCATTGCCCCGAACAGGCTGAGCAGCAGGACCCAGAGCAACATCGAGCCTTCATGGTTCCCCCAGGTCGCCGCAAACTTGTAGAAGGCCGGCTTTTCCGTGTGGCTATGCGTCGCAACCAGGAGGACCGAAAGGTCGGTGACCATGAAGAGCCGAATGAGCGCGATGAAGGAACCGAGGACCAGCAGCGCCTGCACGATAGCGACGGCGCGAGTGGCTTTCAGCACATCGCTGCCGCGCAGGGTCGCGATGCCGAGCCCGAGCTGCACCAGCGCCAGCGCCGCTGCGAGCCAAAGCAAGGCGTGACCAAGTTCGGCGGTCATGAGGTGGGGCTGCCCCCGGCGGCAAGCTCGTCAGCAATTTCCGGCGGCATGTAATTCTCGTCATGGCGCGCGAGGATGCGGTCGGCGCGGAATGTCCCGTCGGGTCCCAGCTGCCCTTCGGCCACCGCACCCGATCCTTCGACGAAAAGATCGGGCAGGATCCCGGTATAGGTCACCGGCACGCGCGCCTTGCCGTCATGCAGCAGGAAGCTGACCGACAGTCCCTCATCGCTTCGCTCGATCGACCCCTCCTCGACCATGCCGCCAAGACGCAGTGCGACGCCCGTCTCGGCCTTGCCCTCGGCAATATCGCTTGGCGTCACGAAGAAAGCGGCACGGTCGGACAGGCCCCACAGTGCCAGCACCGACGCGCCGGCAATGGCGGCGATCGCGATGATCACGAGCATCAGGCGTTGCTGCTTGGGCTTCACTGGTCGCGGCTCCGCAATTCACCGGCAGCGCGTTCGGCACGGCGCATGGCGCGCCAGCTGAATGCGGTCAGCAATAGGATCCCGAGCCCCACGACCGCATAGGCGGCGATGACGAAAGCCCACTGGTTCATGCGCCCGTCTCCGCGCGTCGCTTGAGGCGGCGATCGACCTTCTGCTGCGCGATCATGGCGCGCATCCGCATCAGGACGATCGCGGTGAACAGGAGCGTGAAGCCGAGAAAAGCGAGGCCGAGCGGCCAGAGCATCGACGGATCGATGCTGCTACGCCCTTCGACAATGCTGATCGAGCGCCCTTGGTGGAGCGTATTCCACCAGATCACGCTGTAATGAATGATCGGCAGGTTGATCGCACCAACCAGTCCGAAAATGGCAGTGAGCCGCCCTTCCCCGTCAGGTCGGCGATCCGCCTCGGCATCGGCCAGCGCCATGTAGCCGAGAAACAGGAAGAACAGGATGAGCATGCTGGTGAGACGCCCGTCCCATTCCCACCAAGTGCCCCATGTCGGGCGTCCCCAGATCGATCCGGTGATCAGGCACAGCGCCGTGAAGGTCGCGCCCACCGGGGCCAAGGCCCTTCCGGCAATGGCCGCGAGCGGATGGCGCCAGACCAAGACGGCGATCGAGGCCACGGCGATACCGCTCCACCCGGCCATGCCGAGCCACGCGGACGGCGCGTGAATATAGAGAATGCGAAACGTTTCGCCCTGCAGGTAATCGGCAGGCACTAAGAACAGGCCGCCGACAATGCCCGCAACCACGAGCAGAATGCCGGACCACAGGGTCCAGCCTGTCACGGGCCGCGCAATCTTGAGGAAGCGGGAGGGGTTGGCGAAGCGATGCATGATTTTCCGTTACCGTCCCTACCCCCTGAAGGACGCGAAAAAAAGGTGCTTTGACAGCGGTCAAAAGACCGTGATCAGGCGCGGCCGATCAGTCGCTTTGCCATCGCATCGGCGACTGCAGCCGGATCGCGACCGCTCGACGCGCTCTCTTCCCAGATCTGGTCGAGCCGGCCCGGGATCGCCGCGATGCGCTGGCGCACCAGTTCGTAGCCGCCATCGTCGAGATATTCGGTCGATACGTTGATGATGCCACCGGCGTTGATGACATAATCGGGCGCATAGAGAATGTCGCGCGCGGCGAGGCGCTGGCCGTCCTCGGGACGGGCCAGCTGGTTGTTGGCCGCTCCGGCGATGATACCGGTGTTGAGCTTGGCGATGGTCTCCTCGCTGAGGATCGCGCCAAGCGCACAGGGACTCACGACGTCGGCATCGAGGAACAGGATGTCCGCAGGATCAACGATCGCAGCGCCGGTTTCCTTGGCGAGTGCAGCGACGCGGTCTTCGGCGACGTCGGCAATCGAAAGCCGCGCACCTTCGTCGGCAAGGTGACGCGCGAGATGGCTGGCAACGCTGCCCGCGCCCTGTATCGCGACATGCACGCCACTCAAGTCATCGCGTTCGAGCTTGCGCTTCACCGCGGCCTTGAGACCGAGGAACACCCCCTTGGCCGTATGCGGGCCAGGATCGCCACCGACATCGCCTTCGCCCTCGACAGGAAGGCCGGCGACATAATCGGTCGTCCCTGCGATCGCGATCATATTCTCGACGCTCATGCCGACATCTTCTGCCGTCACATAATTGCCGCCGAGCCGATCGACGGCGCGGCCGAATGCAGCGAGCATTTCGGGCGTCTTGGTGCGGTTTTCATCGGCGAGGATCACGGCCTTGCCGCCGCCCAGCGGGAGGCCCGCCATGGCATTCTTGTAGCTCATGCCGCGCGACAGGCGCAGCACGTCGGTCACGGCATCATCGTCATCGGCATAGTGCCAAAAGCGCGTGCCGCCCGCCGCCGGACCCAGATGGGTCGAGTGCATGGCAATGATGGCCTTGAGGCCACTGGCTGCGTCGGTCACGAAATGAATGGCTTCGTGATCGTCGAAATTGGGACGATCCCACAGTGTCGTCATCGCTCGGCGCCGCCCTCTCCAAAACTTGGCCAAGGTGAGAAAATGGGGCGACCGACGGGACTTGAACCCGCGACATCTGGTACCACAAACCAGTGCTCTAACCAGCTGAGCTACGGTCGCCGCATGGAAGTTGCGTCTCATTCGACGCGCGGGACCCTTTAGATATCATGTCGGACCATTGCAAGCGCAACCACCGACGTTGGGCCGCATTTTCTGTGAATGGCATTGACGCTAGGGCCTCCGGACCAAACTGCGTTCGCTTTTTTGGTTAACTTAAGCTAAGATCAAAATTGACTTTTCATATTTGTGACAAGTCGCTAATGCCGGTCATTATGATTGCGTACCGACCGCAATTAGCTGAAATTTTGAGAGGATTTCGGGGATTTCATTATGGCACGCACGGCGAATCAGAGCATCGATCTCTATCAAACATTGATCGACTCGGGCCTTCCCGCTCGTCCTGCTCGCGCACTGGCCGGGATCGACCATCGCGTCGTCGACGTCGAACCCAAGCGCCCCTTCCGCGAGATGGGGACGCCTCGTGACGAGGTCATGTTCGTGGTAAGCGGCCTGCTCTGCAAATATAAGACCGACGGCACCGGACGGCGCCAGATTGTCGGGCTCCGTTTCCCGGGTGAAGGCATCCTTCCGTCCAAGGGCCTGCGCGACTTCGGCATTCAGGCGATCGTGCCGAGCCGCGTGATGGTCGGCAGCGCAGCCGACCTCGAACCGATCATGAAGGCGCATCCCGAGATTGCGGGCTTCTTCTTCGAACTGGTGCAGCGCGAAACCCGCATCAATTACGAATGGCTGGTCTCGACCGGTCGTCGCGACAGCACTGCGCGCGTTGCGCACCTGCTGCTCGAAACCGCAGTCCGCGCCAATAGTGATCCCGTGACCGATGGCCTGGCGAATCCGTTCACACAGCAGCAGATCGCCGACATTACCGGCCAGACCTCGGTCAACGTGAACCGCGTCTTCGCCGATCTCGAACGCCAGGGCCTCATCCGCCGCGAAGGTCGCCGCGTCTTCTTCGAAGACATGGCCGAGCTGGAACGCGTGGCCAGCTTCCACTCCGAATATCTCCAGTAGGCCTCGGGAACCTACAAGCAAACGAAAAAGGGGCGCTGCGAGGCGCCCCTTTTTTCATGGCTTTTCAAGCTGACGGGATGGTGGGCGCGGCAAGGATTGAACTTGCGACCCCACCCGTGTGAAGGGTGTGCTCTACCACTGAGCTACGCGCCCATCCCAGGTCGGTGCGCGGGCGTTTAAGCCCGGGCATCAGACTTGTCCAGAACTTATGGCCGAAAAAGGCGGCGCCGGCTTATTTCTGCACTGCGTCCTTGAGGACTTTGCCGGGGCGGAACTTGGGCTGCATGCTCGCCTTGATCTGCATCGGTTCGCCCGTACGCGGGTTGCGACCCGTCGACGCCTTGCGCTCGGTCACCGAGAAATTGCCGAACCCGACGAGGCGCACTTCGTCACCACGCTTGAGCGTATCGGTAATCACTTCGAGCATGGTCTCGACCGCACGGCTGGCATCGCTTCGGCTGAGACCAGCCTGGTCAGCGATTTCCCCAATGAGCTCCTGCTTGTTCATACAGCTTGCCTCCCTCGAGGGCGCCTGCCGCATATGCGAGACTCGCGCGGCGCCAGATATCAGAAGGCCCCTTTACACCGCGTCTGGCGCGGGAAGTCAAAGGGGCCAACCCGATATTTTGCCCGATTTGTGCCGAAATGAGCAGGAAATGGGTTAATGGCGAACCGGTGCCTCGTCGCTCGACCCGCCCGGCGGGACGATCGGCTCGGTCGACAATTCGTCCGCATCGGTCCATTCGATCGCCGTCATTTCCTGGGTCAGCGCCTTGGCGAGCACCTCATCGACATGGCGGACCGGAATGACTTCCAGCGCATCGGTAATCGTCGCCGGAATGTCGACCAGGTCCTTTTCATTCTCGTGCGGAATGAGGACGGTCTTGATGCCGCCGCGCAGCGCCGCGAGCAGCTTTTCCTTCAAGCCGCCGATGGGCAACACGCGGCCGCGCAGCGTCACCTCGCCGGTCATGGCGATATCGCGACGCACCGGAATGCCAGTGAGCGTCGAAATCATCGCCGTCACCATGCCGATACCGGCGCTAGGCCCGTCCTTGGGCACCGCGCCTTCGGGCAAGTGAACGTGGATGTCCTTGCGCGCAAAGATACTCGGCTTGACGCCATAGCTGGGCGAGCGTGCTTTCACGAAGCTCATCGCGGCCTGGATCGACTCCTGCATCACTTCGCCAAGCTTGCCGGTCGTCTTGATCTGGCCCTTGCCGGGCACGGTGACCGCTTCGATGGTCAGCAATTCGCCGCCCACTTCGGTCCAGGCAAGACCGGTAACGGCACCGATCTGGTCCTCTTCCTCACCGACGCCATAGCGATACTTGCGCACGCCGAGATAGTCGGACGCATTATCCTCGCCAAACGTGACCGCTTCGGTTTCCTTCTCGAGGATCTTTCGCAGCGCCTTGCGGGCGACCTTGGCAATCTCGCGCTCGAGACGACGGACGCCGGCCTCGCGGGTATAGTGGCGAATGATGGTCCGAAGACCGTCATCGGTGAAGGTCAGCTCTCCATCCTTCACCCCATGCTGCTCGAGCTGCTTGGGAATGAGGTGGCGCTTGGCGATCTCGACCTTCTCGTCCTCGGTGTAACCCTCCAGACGAATGATCTCCATGCGGTCGAGCAAAGGCTGCGGCATGTCGAGGCTGTTGGCCGTGGTGACGAACATCACGTCCGACAGGTCATAATCGATCTCGAGATAGTGATCGTTGAACTTGCTATTCTGCTCGGGGTCGAGCACTTCCAGGAGCGCCGAGGCGGGATCGCCGCGGAAGTCCTGGCCGAGCTTGTCGATCTCGTCGAGCAGGAAGAGCGGGTTGTTGGTCCCGGCCTTCTTGAGGTTGGAGATGATCTTGCCTGGAAGCGAGCCGATATAGGTGCGGCGGTGGCCGCGGATTTCGGCTTCGTCACGCACGCCGCCCAGCGACTGGCGCACGAATTCGCGTCCCGTCGCCTTGGCAATCGAGCGACCCAGCGAGGTCTTGCCGACGCCGGGCGGTCCGACGAGGCAGAGGATCGGGCCCTTCAGCTTGTTGGTCCGGGCCTGCACCGCGAGATATTCGACGATGCGCTCCTTGACCTTTTCAAGCGCGAAATGGTCCTCGTCGAGGACGGCCTGCGCTTCTTCGATGTTGCGCTTGAGGCGCGACTTCTTGCCCCACGGCAGCGCCAGCAGGACGTCGAGATAATTGCGCGCGACCGTGGCTTCAGCCGACATGGGCGCCATCGCCTTGAGCTTCTTCAGCTCCTGCTCGGCGCGCTGCTTGGCTTCCTTCGACAGCTTGGTCTTGCGGATCTTGCTGGCGAGTTCCTTGAGCTCGTCGCCGCCATCCTCGTCGTCGCCAAGCTCCTTCTGGATCGCCTTCATCTGCTCGTTGAGATAATATTCGCGCTGCGTCTTTTCCATCTGGCGTTTGACGCGGCTGCGGATCTTCTTCTCGACCTGGAGCACGCCCAGTTCGCCTTCCATGAAGGCAAAGACCATCTCGAGGCGCTTGGTGGGATCGAGTTCGCCGAGCAATGCCTGCTTGTCGGACACCTTGACCGAGAGCGCCGAGGCGACCGCGTCGGCGAGCGCATTGGGATCCTCGATCTCGGCAAGCTGAACGCCGGTTTCTGCCGGCAGCTTCTTGTTCAACTTTGCATAATTGTCGAACTGGTCGAGCACCGAGCGCATCAGCGCCTGAATGTCGGGACCGTCTTCGGCAATCTCGTCGACCGTTTCGACTTCGGCGGAGACGTAGCCGTCTTTCTCGACCACCTGCTTCAATTTGGCGCGCTTAGCACCCTCGACGAGGACACGCACCGTGCCGTCGGGCAGCTTCAAGAGCTGCATCGCCGTGGCGATCACGCCAAGGTCGTACATCTGGTCCGGGCTCGGATCATCCTCGCTGGGGTCGAGCTGGGCGACCAGGAAAAGCTGCTTGTCCGCCGCCATTGCGGCTTCAAGCGCGGCCACGCTCTTTTCGCGGCCGACGAACAGGGGAACGATACGCTGCGGGAACACGACGATGTCGCGCAGGGGCAGCATGGGAAAGGTCTGAATGGTCATGTTTCGCAATATGGGTGGCCGGTGCGGTGCGCACAAGCGGGGATAAGGTCTATCCGGTGGGAAGTGCGTCCGGGAAGGCGACGAGCAACGCGGGAAGCGTATTCTGCATCGCATGGACGATGGCCGGCATCAGGAAGGCCAGCCACATCGACCGCTCGCGCCAGACGACGAACAGGGTCGAGAAAATGAGGAACGGCCACCAGATGACCAGACCCCAGATCGGCGCCTGCAGGCTGTGGAAGACGCCCCAGATGATGGCGCTCGCCAGCACCGCATAGCCGGGGCGCAGGAAGAGCTGCAGCACGAGCAGGATGACGCCCATGATGAGTGTCTCGACCACCGGCGCAAAGATGACGAGCATGAACATCGTCATGCCCGGTCCCATCTCGGCAAGGTTGGTAAAGTCGGGCGGATCGCCCTGCGGCACGAGCAGCTGGACGATGGCCGACAGCAGCAGCGACCCGACGATCGCCAGCGCATAACCGCCGATGATGGCGACCAGCGGCCGGCTCGGCACTGCCAGGAATGGCGGCACGAACGGCGGCAGGTTGGCGCGCGCGAACGGCGATGCGGGCGGTGTCGGCTTGTCCATGGATCAGGCGTTAGGCCGCAGTGTCGCTGGCAGCCTTGCCCTTGCCCTTCTTGGCATAGACGCGGACCGGCTCCTTGCGGCCCTCGACCACTTCGGCATCGACATGCACTTCGTCGACGCCTTCCATCGAGGGCAGGTCGAACATGGTGTCGAGCAGGATGCCTTCGAGGATCGAGCGGAGGCCACGGGCACCGGTCTTGCGCTCGATCGCCTTTTTGGCGACCGCAAGCAGCGCATCGTCGGTGAAGACGAGCTCCACATTCTCCATCTCGAACAGCTTGGCATATTGCTTGACCAGCGCGTTCTTCGGCTCGCGCAGGATCTTGACCAGTGCTTCCTCGTCTAGATCCTCGAGCGTCGCGATCACCGGCATACGACCGATGAATTCGGGAATGAGGCCGAACTTCATGAGATCTTCGGGCTCGGTATGCTTGAGCGTTTCGCCGACGCGCTTTTCTTCGGGCGCCGCAACATGAGCACCAAAGCCGATCGACTTGCCTTCCATGCGGTCGCCAATGACCTTTTCGAGGCCTGCAAAAGCGCCGCCACAGATGAATAGGATGTTGGTCGTATCGACCTGCAAGAATTCCTGCTGCGGATGCTTGCGACCACCCTGCGGCGGGACGCTGGCCGTCGTGCCTTCCATCAGCTTGAGCAGCGCCTGCTGGACGCCCTCGCCCGACACGTCACGGGTGATGGAGGGATTGTCCGACTTACGGCTGATCTTGTCGATTTCGTCGATATAGACGATGCCGCGCTGCGCCTTTTCGACATTATAGTCCGAGGCCTGCAGCAGCTTGAGAATGATATTCTCGACATCCTCGCCGACATAACCCGCTTCGGTGAGCGTCGTCGCATCGGCCATCGTAAAGGGCACGTCGAGGATGCGCGCCAGCGTCTGGGCGAGCAGCGTCTTGCCGCAGCCCGTAGGACCGACGAGCAGGATGTTCGACTTGGCCAGCTCGACCTCGCCGCTGGCTTTGCCGCCATGATTAAGCCGCTTGTAATGGTTGTGCACCGCGACCGAGAGGACGCGCTTGGCCTTGGCCTGACCGATCACATAATCGTCGAGGACTTCGTTGATTTCCGCGGGCGTCGGCACGCCATCGCGCGTCTTGACCAGGCTCGACTTGGTTTCCTCGCGGATGATGTCGTTGCACAGCTCGACACATTCGTCGCAGATGAAGACGGTCGGGCCCGCAATGAGCTTGCGTACCTCATGCTGCGACTTGCCGCAGAATGAGCAGTAGAGCGTCGATTTGCTGTCGCTGCTGCTGCCGCCGGTCAACTTGGTCATGTTCGTCCTTCGTATCTTGCGCTTTTTTCGGCCGTTCTTGGGGCCACGATAGGGCTAAAACTACCACATACAAGCGCTGAAAATGATTAACGCCCCGGTTTTCCCGAAGCTCCTTTAATTCGGATATGGAGATAAGCCCCCGCCGCTGCAAGACGGCAGATGGGCCAGTGACGCCGATTTTTCCCGTTTTGGTACCGTATCTTAGGCGATTACGCCCTCACCCGTTCATCATGATCCCGTAGATAATGACGAGGTTGAGGGTCAGTGCCAAAAGCAGGATCCAGACGATCGAGGGCGGCCGCCGATAGAAGCGGGTCGCCGTATTGACGACGCCCTCGTGCCGCGGTTCGCCCGCTTCGCGAGGGCGCACCTGCCGGATCGAGCGACGCTGGCGAAGCCGTTCCAATTCCTTGTCGTAGACGGCGCGCTTGGCGGGGTCCGACAGCACCGCATAGGCTTCGTTCAACTGATAGGCCATGTCGCCGATATTGCGGGTGACGTCGGGATGGTTGGAGCGCATGCGTTGGCGATAGGCGTGGCGGATCGCGTCGGCATCCGCCCCTTCTTCTACGCCCAGCAACGCATAATGACTTCTGATCATCGCGCTCACCGACTCATGCTTTCGTCAAACCCATGGTTAACATGGATTGCCCCTCGCGCACAAAGGCGCAAGGGACAAAATATAGGTCGGAGTTAAATTTTCGCGCGGCGCTGCGACTTAGCTCGGCGTGACGTCGCCCTGATGCGTGCCTTCATCCTCGCCCTTTTCGGGACGCTTGTCGAAGACCTTGTCGATGAGGCCGAATGCCTTCGCCTCGTCGGCTTCGAGGAAGCTGTCGCGGTCCATGGCCTTCTCGATCTTGTCGAGCTTCTGGCCGGTATATTTGGCGTAGAGTGCGTTGAGGCGCGAGCGGATGCGCAGGATTTCCTTGGCCTGGATTTCGATGTCGGCAGCCATACCGCGGGCACCGCCCGAAGGCTGGTGGACCATGATGCGAGCATTGGGCAGCGCGACACGCATGCCGGGTTCACCGGCGGCCAGCAGGAACGAGCCCATCGAGGCGGCCTGGCCCACGCACACCGTGCTCACCTTGGGGCGGATATACTGCATGGTATCGTGGATCGCGAGACCCGCCGTCACCACGCCGCCCGGCGAATTGATGTACATGAAGATGTCCTTCTTCGGGTTATCCGCCTCGAGGAAGAGCAACTGCGCCGTGATCAGCGAGGCCATATTATCCTCGACCGGACCGGTGACGAAGATGATGCGCTCGCGCAGCAGGCGCGAATAGATGTCGAAGCTGCGTTCGCCCCGATTCGACTGTTCGACGACGACGGGAACGAGGGCGGAGGCGATATCTTCGTGATCGAGGCTCATTGAGGATCCTTTGTGTGAATGCTTGGACCCAACATTGGCCTTCTCAGCGGAAGATCAAGCCCGTTTCGGCGCGAAAATCAGTCCGCGCGCGGCGTGTTGGGCGGCTGGATCGCCAGATAGGCAAGCCGGCGCATTTCGCGGCGACCGCGCGTCACCGTGGAAATGATGAGGCCTGCGAAGAAGATAAGCGCGGCCATGACCGTCATGCCAGTGACCAGGATGGCGGTCGGAAAGCGCGGCACCTGCCCCGTCTGGAAAAAGGTGATAAATAGCGGGATGGCCAGCAGGATCGCGGCGATCTGGATCGCGGCGGCGATGGT
This sequence comes from Sphingomicrobium sediminis, assembly GCF_023805295.1. NCBI lineage: Bacteria > Pseudomonadati > Pseudomonadota > Alphaproteobacteria > Sphingomonadales > Sphingomicrobiaceae > Sphingomicrobium > Sphingomicrobium sediminis. The sequence goes on along the minus strand of NZ_JAMSHT010000001.1, from coordinate 532,594 downwards.
CCCGTAAAAAGCGCGCGGCTGTTCGACGCGGAACAGCGTGCCGATCATCTTGAGGATACGCCAACCATCGCGGAAGGTGTTGAGCTTGCTCTCGGAGCCTTCAGGACGCGCCAGATATTTGGTTTCGACCTCGCCCGTCGGCATACGCAGTTCGAGCGCGTGGACACTCATCTCGGTTTCGGTCTCGAACCCCTCGGACGAGGCCGGGAAACTCTTCGCATAACGTCGCGAGAAAGCCCGGTAACCCGAGAAGATATCGGTGAAGCTCTTGCCGAACAGCCAGGCCAGCAGGCCGGTGAATGCCTTGTTCCCGAGGACATGACCGCCGCGATAGGCTTCGGTGTCTTCGTGGTGACGCGTGCCCACCACCATGTCGAGCTGGTCGTCCCACAGCATGCGCACCATTTCGGGCGCGGCATCGGGATCGTAGGTGAGATCGCCGTCGGCCATCAGATAGACGTCGGCCTCGATGTCGGCGAACATGCGCCGCACGACATTGCCCTTGCCCTGCTGGACGACCGAACGCACGACCGCACCGCGCTCACGTGCAATCTCGACCGTGCGGTCTTTTGAGTTGTTGTCGAAGACGTAGACCGTCGCGTTTGGCAGGACAGCGCGGAAGCCGTCGATCGTCGCGCCGATCGCGGCTTCCTCGTTATAGCAGGGCAGCAATATCGCTACCCGCGGTTCATGCCCCCCTGCCATGTGCGCTCGTCCTTACTTCTTGGCCGGGGCCTTTTTCTTGGCGGCCGGCTTCTTGGTTGCAGCCTTCTTAGCAGGCGCCTTCTTAACAGGCTCCTTCTTTGCGGCAGCTTTTTTCGCCGGGGCCTTCTTGGCAGCGGGCTTCTTGTCCGCAGCCTTCTTGGCAGGCGCCTTCTTGGCGGCCGGCTTCTTGGCGGCAGCCTTCTTCTTCGGCTTGGCCTTGGCCTTCTTCTTCTCTTCCTCGAGATCCTCGTCGCGTTCGAGATCTTCCTCGAGTTCCTCGCGCGTCACCTTGCGGTCGGTGATGTCGGCGCGATCGAAGAGATAGTCGACAACCTTCTCTTCATAGAGCGGCGCGCGAAGCTGCGCGGCGGCCATCGGGTTTTCCTGGACATACTGCAGGAACTGCGTCTGCTGCTCCGGCGGATACTGCTGGGCAGCCTGCGCGATCAGGCGGTTCATCTCGGGCTGCGAGATTTCGACGCCGTTCTGCTGGCCGATTTCCGACAGGAGCAGGCCAAGACGGACGCGACGTTCGGCAATCGCCTTATAGTCGTCAGCGTCGGCTTCGATTTCCTTCAGCGCCTTTTCCGGGTCGCTCTCATGGCTGGCTTCGTGGCGAAGCTGCTGCATGATATTGTTATATTCGGCATCGACCATGCTCGGCGGTACGTCGAAATCGTGATGCGCGGCCAGATGGTCGAGCAGACGACGCTTCATGTGCGTTCGGGTAAGGCCGTTCAGTTCCTGCTCGGCCTGGTCCTTGAGCAGCGTCTTGAGCTGGTCGAGGTCCTTGAGACCCAGCGTCTTGGCGAAATCGTCGTCAAGCTTGGTATCGGTCTCGACACGGACCTTGTTCACCTTGACGTCGAAGACGGCTTCCTTGCCCTTAAGGTTCTCGGCCGGATAGTCCTCGGGGAAGGTCACCTTCACCTCGACATCGTCCCCGGCCTTGGCGCCGACGAGTTGATCCTCGAAGCCCGGGATCAGGCGACCCGAACCGATTTCGATTTCCATGTCGCTGGCGGTGCCGCCTTCGAAGGCTTCACCGTCGACCTTGCCGACAAAGTCCATGACCACGAGGTCACCCTTGGCAGCCTTCTTGGTCTTGGCGCCGTCCTTCCAGCTCTTCTGGCTCTTGGCGAGTTCCTTGAGACGCGCATCGACGGCCTTCTTGTCGACCTCGACCATCAGGCGTTCGAGCTTGATGTCATCGATCTGCGGCTCGGGCATGTCGGGAAGCACTTCGAGCTTCACCATGACCTCGGCATCCTTGCCGTGCTCGTACCCGTCGGCGAGCTTCACTTCCGGCTGGGTCGCCGGCTTGAGCTTCTTGTCGGCGATGAGCTGGTCGACGCTGCCCTGGACCGCGGCCTGGATGGCCTGGCCTTCCAGCGCTTCGCCATGCATCTTGCGGATGAGGTTCGGCGGAACCTTGCCCGGACGGAAGCCCGGCATCTTCACCTGCGGCGCAACGCGCTTGATCTCGTCTTCGACCTTGGCCTCGATTTCCTTGGCTTCGATGGTCAGTTCATACGCCCGTTTGAGGCCTTCATTTTCCGTCTCGACGGTTTTCATCTCTTACTCGGCTTTCGAAAATTTCGCATGCAAAACCAGGCGGTTTTCCCATCATCGGCCATGGCGGATGGTGCGGGCGAAGGGACTCGAACCCCCACATCTTGCGATACCAGAACCTAAATCTGGCGCGTCTACCAGTTCCGCCACGCCCGCTTGGGAAGCGCCCGAAGGTGGGCCGCGCTATACCAATCTCACAGACGGGGGCAAGCCGTTTGCGTCTAAAAATCACTTGAGGGCGGCAACTTGTGCCCGATCATGGCCGTTCGGGAGGCATGGCAAGCAAGCCCCCACGCCCCGATCGCCCCGTCGATCCGACCCCCGACCCGGCCCCGAAACGCCGTCCGGCGCACCAGCCCGATCGCCCGCCGGAGGTGCCGGGACAGCCGCCAAGACCGCCCCAGCGCGATCCCGTCTAGTCGGCGCAACGCACGCCGTGGACGCCGTCCAGGCACACCCCGTCAATTTCCGCCCCGCCGAGCGAGACATCGAGATGCCGCGCCAGTGTCGGCAGGATATCGACCGTGCGCGCCGGATCGGTGCGCAGCAGCGCCTCCTGCCCCGGACGGTAGAAAATGATCGGCACGCGGCGGTCGTACGACCACGGGCTGCTATGATGCGAGATGAAGGTCGGGCCCGGATCCTCGATCGGGGTCAGCCACTCGTTGAGTATGATGCTGAGGTCGCCCGACCGCTCGGGATCGTGGGTCGCGCGCAGGCGCTGCAGCAGCGTCCATTCGGACGGATCGCCCGACGGCATCGGCACCGCGGCAATCTCCGCTGCCGTATGCGCGGCTTCCACCTGCGGGTGCGCATTGTATGCGGCCTGCAGCGCAGCCAGCGCTTGGGCCCGCAACGCATCGTCGATTTGCGGCGAAAGATAGACGTCATACGGCGCGCCGCCCGCAATCCAGTCTTCGGGCAGTCCCTCGAACCGGGCCTTCACGCCACCCTGGATGGACGCATTGAGGTCGGGGGCCATGCGGCTGGTTTCGATGCCCTCGAGCGCCAGACGCTCGGGCAGCGGCGGGCCGCCATGGTCGCTGGTCAGCATCACGGCATAGTCGACGCCGCGGCCGTCCAGCAGGTCGAGGAATCCTTCGAGATTGCGGTCGAGGCCGAACATCTGGAGGCACATCTCACCGCCGTCGGGGCCATAGGCATGGCCGACATAATCGGTCGCACTGAGGCCAAGCGAAAGAAGGTCGGTGCCGCCGCCCTGGCCGAGTTGCATGTCGTCAAGCAGGGCTGCGCCGAGGGCGAGGACCGCACCGTCGTAAGCGGGCGAGCGACGGAAGCTGCTATTGTCACCCCCTTCCCAGCTCAGATTGTGTTCGCCGACCGGCCACTGCCCCTCGGCAACCACCTCGGGCTTGGCGGCGCAATAATCGGGCATGACCAGACCGTCGGAGCCTGCATCGACAAGATTGCGGGTGGCGATCGTCGCGGAAGAAACCACGGTCGGAGCAGGCGCGTCGACATCGGTCATCCAGCCATCGGCGCCCCACCACCAACGCTGGTCGACATCGTGGCCGCCGAGCATGATCGCGGCGCGATCCTTGCCCGAAATCACGACATTGCGCGACGACGGATCGGCGACCTTCATGTAGGTGCCGAGCGTCGGCACCTTGAGCGGTGCGGCGCTGATGATCATGCGGTCACCTTGCTCGCCGCGACGCGACGGATCCTCGGCACAATAGATCACCCGCTCGTCGGGCGGCAGGTCGATATCGTTCCAGCGATTGGCCACGATCCCGCTGCGCGAAGGATGCGCACCCGTCAGGATGGTCGCATGCCCCGGACACGTCTCGGTCAGCGAATGGGCCTGGTAGCCGTTGATGAAGAGTGTGCCCTGGCTCGCCAGGCGTTTGAGGCCACCGCTCATCAAAGGCAGATATTCCTCGAGCAGGTCGCTCGACAGCTGGTCGACCGAAATGACGACCAGGAGATCGGGCGCCTCGGCTGCTGCCACGTTCGCCGGCGCTTCGCCGGGCGGCGGCAGGTCGCCGGCGGGCATGGTCGAGGTCGACGCGCAGGCCGACAGCCCCGCCATCATGGTTGCAGCCAGTAGCGGGGTACCGAAACGCATCTTCATCTCCATCTAGCCGTCGAGCTTGGCGCGCAGGATCTGGTTCACCACCTGCGGGTTGGCCTGGCCGCGCATCGCCTTCATCGTCTGGCCGACGAAGAAGCCGAACAGCTGTTCCTTGCCGCCCTTATACTGCTCGACCTTGTCGGCATTGGCTTCGAGGACCTTGTCGATCTCGGCCTCGATCGCGCCGGTATCCGACGTCTGCTTCATGCCATGCTTCTCGACCACTTCGGCAGGCGTGCCGCCTTCGTCGAGGTAAAGCTCCATGACTTCCTTGGCCTGGCCCTTCGAAATCTCGCCCTTGTCGACCATGGCGAGGATTTCCGCCGACGCTTCGGGCGTGTTGCGCGCGTCCGAAAAGTCGATGTCCTTGGCGTTGAGGATGCCCGGCAGGACGCTGTTCGCCCAGTTGGACGCAGCCTTTGCCTCGGCACCCGCATCGAGCAGGCGGTCGAACCATTTGGCGGTTTCGACCTCGGCCGTCAGCACCGCGGCATTGTAGGGCGTGATGCCCAGATCCTCGTAGCGCTTCAGCTTGGCATCGGGCAGCTCGGGCAGGCTCTCGCGGCATTCCGCAAGGAACGCGTCATCCAGCTCGAGCGGCAGCAAATCGGGATCGGGGAAGTAGCGATAATCATGCGCATCTTCCTTCGACCGCAGCGGCCGCGTCACACCCTTGGCGACGTCGAACAGGCGGGTTTCTTGGCTAACCCCCTCCCCGCTCTCGATCGCCTTCACCTGGCGCTTGGCCTCATGCTCGATGACCTGCTGGACGAAGCGGACCGAATTGACGTTCTTGGTCTCGGTGCGCGTGCCCAGTTCCTCGCCCGGCTTGCGCACGCTGACGTTGACGTCGGCGCGCATCGAGCCTTCTTCCATATTGCCATCACACGAGCCGACATAGCGCAGGATCGAGCGCAGCTTGCGCAGGTAGGCGCCAGCCTCGGCGGGCGAGCGCATGTCGGGCTTCGACACAATCTCCATCAGCGCCACGCCACAGCGATTGAGATCGACATAGGACATGGTCGGATGCTGGTCGTGCATCAGCTTGCCGGCATCCTGCTCGACATGGATGCGCTCGACGCCGATCGTCTTGGTCTTGTCGGGATTCTTCTCGTCGGGCGACACCTCGACTTCGCCCTCGCCCACCAGCGGGTGGTAGAGCTGCGAAATCTGGTAGCCCTGCGGCAAATCCGCATAGAAATAATTCTTGCGGTCGAAGCGCGACCATTTGTTGATCTGCGCGTCGATCGCCATGCCGGTGCGCACCGCCTGGCGGATACACTCCTTGTTGGGCACGGGCAGCATGCCGGGCATGGCCGCGTCGACGAGGCTGACCTGCGTGTTCGGCTCCGCGCCAAATGCCGTCGCCGCGCCGCTGAACAGCTTGGCGTTGCTGGTGACCTGCGCATGGACCTCAAGGCCGATCACGACCTCATATTCGCCCTGCTGGCCTTTGATACGATATTCGCTCACCACCACTTCTCCGGGAGCTGGATGCTCGGCGCGCGTTCCTCGATGGCGAGGCCGGCGTTGAGCACCGTCTGTTCGTCCATTTCATTGCCGATGAGGTGCAGGCCGAGCGGGAGCCCGTCCTTGTCCAGCCCACCCGGCACACTCATCGCGGGGAGCCCAGCGAGCGAGGCCGGAACCGCGAATACGTCATTGAGATACATGGCCAGCGGATCGGTCTTTTCGCCAAGCCCGAACGCGGCACTCGGCGCGGTCGGGGTCAGGATCATGTCGCACCGCTCGAAGGCCTTGCGAAAATCCTGCTTGATCAGCGCACGGACGCGCTGCGCCTTGGTGAAATAGGCATCGTAAAAGCCCGCGCTCAGCACATAGGTGCCGATCATGATGCGCCGCTTCACCTCGTCGCCAAAGCCTTCCGAGCGCGTCGCCTTGTACATGTCGTGCAGGCCGCCGCCCTCGACCGTCTCGCGCAGCCCGTAACGGACGCCATCATAGCGCGCGAGGTTGGACGAGGCTTCGGCCGGTGCGAGGATGTAATAGGTCGGCAGCGCATATTTGGTGTGCTGAAGGCTGATCTCGACCGGCTCTGCGCCCGCATCGCGCAGCCATTCGACGCCCTGGTCCCACAGCGCATCAATCTCGGCAGGGGTGCCATCGATGCGATATTCCTTGGGAACGCCGACGCGCTTGCCCTTGAGATCGCTCGACAATCCGGCTTCCCACTGCGGCACCGGCGCGTCGATCGACGTCGAATCCTTGGGATCGAACCCCGCCATATTCTCCAGCATGATCGCGCAGTCGCGCACCGTCCGCGCCATCGGCCCCGCCTGGTCGAGCGAGCTGGCAAAGGCGACGATGCCCCAACGCGAGCAGCGGCCATAGGTCGGCTTGATGCCGGTAATGCCGGTGAAGGCCGCAGGCTGGCGGATCGAGCCGCCCGTATCGGTGCCCGTCGCGCCCGGCGCGATGCGCGCCGACACGGCTGCCGCGCTACCGCCCGACGAACCGCCTGGCGTGATGCCGGCATTGGAGCCTTCGCGGCGCCACGGCGAGATGACGTTGCCATGCGCACAGGTCTCGTTGGACGAGCCCATCGCGAATTCGTCCATGTTGAGCTTGCCCAGCATGCCCGCGCCCGCGGCCTTGAGATTGGCCGACACCGTGCTCTCGTAAGGCGGCTTGAAGTTGCCGAGCATCTTCGAGCCCGCGCTGGTCAGCACGCCTTCGGTCGCGAACAGATCCTTCATGCCGAGCGGGATGCCCGACAGCGGCTTCAAACTGACCGAGCTGCGCGCCTCGTCCGCAGCCTTGGCCGCTTCGATCGCCAGTTCGGGCGTCTTCTCGACATAGGCGTTGAGCGCATCGGCGCCGGCTACCGCTTCGTTGAAGCTTTCCGCCACTTCGACCGCGGAGAAATCGCCCTTGCGAAACCCGTCGCGCAATTCGGCGAGGGTGAGGTTCGTGAGATCGCTCATCTACTCGATCACCTTCGGGACGCCGAAAAAGCCGTGCTGCGGCTCAGGCGCGTTGGACAGGACCTTGTCGCGGATATCGCCATCCGTGACCTTGTCCTCGCGAAGGCGCATCTGCTGGTCGACGACGGTCGCGAGCGGCTCGACGCCGTCCGTATCGACTTCGCCCAGCTGCTCGACCCAGTCGAGGATGTTGTTGAGTTCGGGAAGCAGCCGTTCGGCGTCTTCGTCGGAAAGTTGGATGCGCGCCAAATTGGCGATGTGGCGCACCTGATCGATGGTGACAGACATGGAAGAGCGCTCTAGCGGCCCTGCCCCTGTCCTTCAAGCGATGTTGCAGCGCAGCGCTCTTGGGAGTAGGCGCTCACCTCATGGCAGCGCGTATTTTCCTCTACATCATCGCCGGTATCACGCTTCTGATCGTGGGCGGCGCCTTCATCTTCTATCTCTACGGTGACCGGGTGTTGGCCGAGCAGGCCATGCCCAAGGTCGAGTTCACCGCCCCGCCGCCCGAAGAGGCGCCGCTTTATGCGGATATCGACAGCTGGTGGACCCGGCCCGACCGCAGCCCGAATCTCGCCGATTGGGAGCCCGAGCCCGCGCCGGTCATGCAGGACACGCCGATGATCGCCGAAAGCGGCGAGGCAACCGACGAGGTCGCGGCCCCTGCCTCGACGCCTGCGGCGCCCGAGATGACGCGCAACCGTCCCGTCGCAGTCTTCTTCATCCACCCCACCACCTATCTCAAGACCGACCGCTGGAATGCGGAAATGGACCTTGAGGGCTTCGAGCGCACGCGGACCGAATTGTTCGTGAAGAGCCAGGCCAGCGTGTTTGCCGAGCTGGGTCGGGTCTGGACGCCCAAATATCGACAGGCCGCCTTTGGTGCCTTCCTGAGCCAAGAGCCCGATGCGCAGGCCGCGCTGGGCGTCGCCTATGAAGACCTCCAGGCCGCATTCGACATCTTCCTCGAACAGAATCCGGTCGGCCCGATCATCGTCGCCGGTCATAGCCAGGGCGGCCTTCATGCGCTGCACCTCCTCGCTGATTATCGCGAGCAGCTCGCGGGCCGTCTCCTTGCTGCCTATGTCGTCGGTTGGCCGATCGACATGGAGGCCGATTTGCCGGCGACCGGCCTGCCCGCCTGTTCGACCCGCAACGAGGCCGCATGCCTGATGAGCTGGCTGACCTTTGGCGATCCGCCCAATGCCGGCCTCGTGCTGCGCGAATGGCTCACGGCCGAGGGGTATGAAGGCATCGAGCGCGACCGCGAACGGCTGGTGTGCACCAACCCGCTGACCGGCGGCGAGGATCGCGAGGCCATGCCGATCGAAAATCCCGGGCTGCTCATTCCCGAGGATGATCTCGAAAGCGCCGTCCTGCTACCGGGTTCGGTCGGCGCGCGCTGCGAGCGCGGGCTGCTCCTTCTCAATGGCGAGATCCCCGAGCTTGGGCCCTACGTGCTGCCGGGCAACAATTATCACGTCTACGATTATGCCCTCTTCTGGGGGGCGATCCGGGAGGATGTCGCGGCAAGGTTCGACGCGTGGCCGCAATAGTCACCAGCGACACGCGCGAATTCCTCGCCGGCTGCTCCAATGGCCGCCTCATGGGGCTCGACGTCGGAACCAAGACGATCGGCGTTGCCAGCTGCGATGCGGCCTGGAGCTTTGCCGGCCCTGTCGAGACGATGAAGCGCGGCAAGTTTACCCATGACCTCGCCAAACTGACGACCATGGTCGAATCGGGCGGGATCAAGGGCATCGTGGTCGGCCTGCCGCTCAACATGGACGGCAGCGACAGCCCGCGCACCCAGTCGACCCGTGCCTTCGCCCGCAATCTGGCGCCATTGGGACTGCCCGTTCTCCTTTGGGACGAGCGCTGGTCGACCATGGCGGTGGAGAAAGCGATGATCGATGCCGACGTGAGCCGCGCCAAGCGCGCCGAAAAGGTCGATGCCATGGCCGCCGCGCACATCCTGCAGGGCGCCATCGACGCGCTGGTCAATATCGCCGACGCGGATTAAAGGCTGACCTCCATGGACCTCATCAGCGCCGACAATCTGAGCGACGAACAGCTCGACCGAATCCTCGGCCAGGCCGAACATTGGCTCGAAGCCAATCGCGAAGGCCATAAGCGCCACGATTTGCTCGACGGACGCAATGTCGTCATGGCCTTTTTCGAGCCCTCGACCCGCACCATGCTGAGCTTCGACCTCGCGGCCCAGCGCCTGGGTGCGATGGTCACGACACTACCCGTCGGCATGAGTTCGGTGACCAAGGGCGAAAGCCTTGCCGACACAGCGCTCACCATCGACGCCATGCGGCCCGACATCTTCGTCATGAGGCATAGCGAACCGGGTGCGCCCGAACAGGTCGCCGAGCTGATGGACGCCGATGTCGTGAATGCGGGCGACGGCACCGGCCAGCACCCCACACAAGGGCTGCTCGACGTTGCCACCATCCGCCATCATTTTGGCCGCGTGGAAGGCCTCAAGGTCGCGATCTGCGGTGACATCCGCCACAGCCGCGTTGCCAACTCCACCCGCCAATTACTCGATCGCCTTGGCGCCGAGGTCCGCCTTGCCGGTCCCGCAGCGTTGATGCCGGAAGGCCATGATTGCGACGGGATCGACGAAGCGGTGAGAGGTGCCGACGTCGTCATGATGCTGCGGATCCAGCGCGAACGTCTCGAAGCCGACCTTGGCGACAAGCCGGGCGAATATCTGAGCCGCTATGGCCTCACGGCCGAGCGTTTCGGGACCGCCGCCAGTGGCGCGGTCGTCATGCATCCCGGCCCCATGAATCGCGGCGTGGAAATCGATGGCGAGCTCGCCGACAGCGAGCATTCGCTGATCACGCTGCAGGTCGAAATGGGGGTCGCAACGCGAATGGCGGTCCTCGATCTGGTGACCGAGAACCGCCGAAACGCGTAAAGCTACTGACTGACTGGTAGGCCTAGTCGCGCTTGGCCTGGGCGAACGGTGCGTCGCCGGCCATCGAACGGACCCAGCATTCGCCACCGGCGCGCTTGACGTCCATGCAGAAATCGCGGGCCGCCTCGTCGCTGGCAAAGCCATGCGCGGCGAGACGGTAGTAGACCTTGCCGTCATGCTCGAAGCGCGCGGCCATCGGCTGGTAGCTGGCGAGCGGGGCATAGCCCTTGGTCGCGAGGTTCCAGCCATTGGCGAGATGCTCGCGCTTGAAATAGGCGCCGAGCTGCACGACCGAGCGGCTGGCATTGGCGGCGACCTTTTCCTTTTCGCGGATCGAGCGGACCGATTCGGTCAGGCGCGTCGCATCGGTGCTGAGACCGGGCTTGGGCGTCGGAGCCTTGACCTCGGCAACCGCAGCAGCGGCAATGGCCACCGGCGCGATCGGGTCGGCTTCGAAGGCCGGCGCGGCTTCGGTCGTGTCGGCAGCCGCGACCGATTCGGCGGGCAGTTCGACCAGATCGACATCGCGGACCGGAATGTCGCTCACACGGGTGAAGGCGACCGGTGCCGGCTGCAGCGCGATAGGAGTGTCGGAGACACCCTCCATCGTCGGTGCATAGGTCGGCTCGGCAGCGGCGGTCGCAACCGGAGCGGCCACGGGGGCAGCGACTGGCGCGGCTGGCGCAGTCTGGGGAGCCAGCTGTGCATAACGCGGCTGTTCCATATCCTTGTTGAGCGCCAGCTTGATCGGCTGACCCGGGTCGCTCATCGCCGGCGTCACGCCGACAATCTGGGCGACACGGACCGACGGATGGTTGGCCTGCGCCATGCCCATCCAGCCCTGGAGGCGAGCCTCGAGCTGGTCGGCCGGCACGTCCTGCGCCGCGATGGCACGGGCCTGCGTCCAGTCACCCGTCAGCGCATGCGCAAGGGCGAGGTTCTGGCGGGTACGGGCATCGGCAGCCGGGCTGCGCGCGGCCTGTTCGAGCATGTCGACGGCAACTTCCGGACGACCGGCAAGCGCGACGGCAAGGCCAAGGTCGGCGGCGTTGACGTAACCGCGAGCGCGTTCGAGACCCGTCAGGGCCTGCGCCTGCTTGCCCTGGCCAATCTGGACCAGCGCGAGCTTGAGGGCGACGTCGGGCTGCGACGGCAGGATCATGAGCGAGTCGCGATAGGCGGCCTCGGCCGAGGCGAAACGGCCATCGGCGAAATAGGCATTGCCCAGCAGCGTGCGGAAACCGGCATCGAGCGGGCTCGCTTCGACGGCACGCTCGGCGAGGCTCACCGCTTCGGCGGTGTTGTTCTCGACGAGCGCCGACTGGGCGCGCATGGCCAGACCGATATTCTGGTTATCGACCTTTCCACCGAAGCCCGCATATTGGGCATCGCTCGTGCTGCAAGCGCTGAGCGCACCGGCAATGGCCATCGCTGCGATCGCCGTTTTCATCTGTCCCTTGTTCATGACTTACCCCTTCCCTGGTTCGTCCAATGACTATTCTTTGCCTTCGACTCCGGCCTGTTTGACGAGCCCATCGAGCTCTTCCATTTCAGCCAGCATCCGGTCGAGCGCCTCGGTCACCATCTTCTGTGCCGACTGGCCGGTGAGGGCACAGGCGAGGCGCAGTTTGAGATGGCGCTCCCTATCGAGACGCAGCGTGAAGGCTGCCTTGTCCTTGGCACCGGCTTTCGCTTCGGCCACTTCGCGGCGCGAAACTTCGCGATGCTCGACCGGCGTTGCGGCGACGATCTCCCGTTCGTCTTCCGCTTCTTCGGTCACGGGCGTTTCCATCGGGGCCTCGTCGACCACCTGCATGTCCTCGCCCAGGACAAGTTCTTCTTCGTCGGTGTCTTCCGCATCGCCCCACGCGCTCGGCTCTTCCGCCGGGAAAGCGGGCTTGCGGATGAACGCCGCGAAACGGTTGTTGGCAGTGGGGTCGAAATCCTCGTCTGCTTCTTCGTGCGCGGTGGCTTCTTCCTCTTCGCCATATTCGTCTTCTTCGGCAGCGCCGGAAAGACCTTCGGCAACGTCACGGGCCTCGACGACATCCTGTTCGTCTTCGGCTTCCTCGTCGCCCCATGCACTACCTTCGGCCTTCTGGGCGTCGGTGAGCGGCATGAGGTCGGCGACCGTGCGCATCAGCTTGGGCTCATCGCCCTCGTCTGCGGCGTCGACTGCTTCGATCTCGTCGGCAGCGGCATCGCTGGCTTCGCCGAAGATATTCGCAGCCTTCTCGCCCTTGGCCGAGAAAATGCTCTGCGAAACGGGCGGCGTGTCGAGCGCGGGAGTGATGACCTCCTGCGGTTCGGCTTCGCCTGCTTCCTCGCTGTCGACCGGGGTGCCGCCACCGAACGCATCGGCCTTGCGGCTTTCCGAGCGATGCTCGTTGAAGCTGTTGGGCGCTTCATCGGCTTCGGGATCCCACAATTCCGCAGTGTCGTCCTCGAGGTCGGCGCCGTCATAGACATCGCCTTCGTCGGTTTCGTCACCGAATTCGCGGGCGATCTGCGCCTGCTGGTCGTGGACCACCGGCTGCGAGGGCGTCAGGCCCGTCGCGACCGTGCGGTTGATCGATTCGATATTGTTTTCGCTTTCCTCTCCGGCAGGTGCCGGCGGGTCGAAGCCCATGTCGTTCCAACCGAGGTCGTCGAGACCGCCGGGGCCGACCTTGCCGGCGCCCTGGCGACGCATGGCCGGACGAGCCGAACCCTTGCGTGCAAGCAGCCCCGAGGAGAGAGATGCGAATGCCTTAGGTGCATTCATGGAACTACGCTCCCCTTAGCCGACAACCCGGCGACCGAAGCCGCCGACAGGACGCGGATTGGCCGGCTGGCCACCCGCCTGGGCGCCACCGCCAACGCCGGGGGCGGCGAACACGGTGCGGCGGAAATTCTTTTCCAGCCGGTCGGCGACATAGTTCCACAATTCGGTGATTTCCTGGGCGCTGCGGCCTTCGGGATCGATCTCCATCACCGTGCGGCCGTCGATCATCGAGGCGGCAAAATCGGTGCGATGGTGAACGGTAACCGGGGCAACGGTGCCGTGCTGCGACAGCGCGACTGCCGCTTCGTAGGTGATCTTGGCCTTGGGGGTCGCGGCGTTCACGACGAACAAGGCAGGCTTGCCGGCGCGGTCGCACAGGTCGACCGTGGCGCCGACGGCGCGCAGATCGTGCGGGCTGGGACGCGTCGGAATGACGACGAGCTCGGCCACCGCGATGACCGACTGGATCGCCATGGTGATCGCCGGCGGCGTATCGATGACAGCCAGCTTGAAGCCCTGCTGGCGCAGGACTTCCAGATCGCTTGCAAGACGCGCAACCGTGGTCTGGGCGAAGGCGGGCATTTCATCCTCGCGTTCGTTCCACCAGTCGGCCAGCGACCCCTGCGGATCGATGTCGATGAGACAGACCGGACCGTGGCCGGCTCGCTGAGCCTGAACCGCAAGATGGCCCGAAATGGTGGTCTTGCCCGATCCACCCTTCTGAGATGCCATAGCCAAAACGCGCATTATTTTCCCCTCGCCGGAATTGGACGATATTCGTAATCGTGACCAATTGGCCTCAAGGGCACTAAAATCTGGTTAACGCTTTCTACGTCCTGTTGAAGAATTTGCGCGAAACGGCTTTGTTGCCCTAGGGATTTGCCCGGGTGTCGCGCGCTGCGGCAGCAAAATGATTAGGAAATCGAGTATCATGCGCCGTTCCATCATGACTGCAGCCCTGATCGCGCTGGCCAGCCCGGCCATTGCACAAAATGCGCAGCCGGCCCCCACGGTGGCCGAGGGCGTGGCTGCCTGGCGCGGCGGAAACGAGAATCGCGCGGTCGAAATCTGGACGCCGCTGGCTGAGGCCGGCAATCCGCAGGCGCAATTCCATCTCGGCCAGGCCTATCGCCTGGGGCGCGGTGTCGCCCAGCCGGATACGGCGCGGGCGCGCACCCTGTTCGAGCAGGCGGCGCGCCAGGGTCATCTCGGCGCCCGCACCAATCTCGGCCTCATTCTCTACAGCGATGGCAATCGCGTCGGCGGCCTGCGCTGGCTGCGCGGGGCGGCCGATCGCGGCGAACCGCGTGCCATGCTCGTCTACGGCACCGCCTTGTTCAATGGTGATCAGCTCGAGCGCGATTATGTGACCGGCTATGCGCTGGTGAGCCGCGCTGCGGCACAGGGCCTTGCCCCGGCCTCGACCACGCTCGCGCAAATGGACGAGGTGCTTCCGCTCGAGCAGCGCACCGCCGGTGTCCGCCTGGCGCAGCGCCTCGCCACGGGCGATGCCAAGCTGTCCGACCTGCTGGGCGACGAAGACGTGCAGATGGCGTCGGTCGATCCGGTCCCGCCGGCGCAATCGCCCGCGACCACGCCAGCCCGTCGCCCGACCGTCCAGACTGCCGAACCCAATGCCACCCGGCCGCCGGCCCGCCCTGCAGCACCGACCTCTCCCGCACCTGCCCCCGCAGCCAATCCGGCCAGCGGATGGACCGTGCAGCTTGGAGCGTTCTCGCGTGAAGGCGGGGCACAGAGCCTCTATCGCCAGCTTTCGGGCCTGCCCGTTTTCGCCGGAAAACAGCCGATTTACCAGAAGAGCGGAAATGTGACGCGCCTGCGGGTAGGGCCCTTCGCCAGCGCAGTGGAAGCCAAGCGGGCCTGCGACGTCATGGCGTCGCGCGGACAGGCCTGTTTCGCGGTCGCGCCTTAGTCGGTTACCCACGCGGCGCAGGGGATGCCGAGCCCCCAAAGCAAGGCCGTCAAATCGCCATAGTCGATGCGTGCATCGGCAGCAGCGGCAACACGCGGCTTGGCACGATAGGCCACGCCCAGATTGGCTGCTTCCAGCATGGGCAGGTCGTTGGCCCCGTCACCGATTGCGATGACGCCCCCCTCGCCCACCTTCGCGCGTTCTACTTCGAGCACCGCCAACTTCACATTGCCATCGACGATCTGGCCCTCGACTTTACCCGTGAGCTTCCCGTCGGAAATGCCGAGCCTGTTGGACACGACACGGTCGAAACCGAGCCGCTCACCGATCACATCGGCAAAGGCTGTGAAGCCGCCTGAGACCAAGACGCATCGCACGCCCTTGGCTTTCAAGGTTTGCACCAGCGTCCGCGCGCCGGGGTTCGGGACGATCCGCGTCGCCAGCAGATGGTCGATAACGCCGGAATCCAGCCCCTCAAGCAAGGCCAGCCGTTCCCGTAACGCCCCTTTGAAGTCCAGCTCGCCGCGCATTGCTCGCTCGGTGATGTCGGCGACGCGGTCACCCACCCCCGCCTCGGCGGCCAGTTCGTCGATACATTCCTGCCCGATCATGGTGCTGTCCATGTCGGCAAGGAAGAGGCGCGGCGCGAAATCGTCGGGGCGCTGGATCACGTCGATTTCATCGAAGGCGCCAAGCGCCTGATCCACTTCGGCGGCATCGCCCTCATCAAGCCAGCGCCACTCGGTCCCCGCCGCAATTCGCGCGACACGGCTGGCCTCCAGCCTCCCGGCTGCTATCAGCGTCGAAATGGTCAAGGCAAAACCTCCTCTCGCCCTCATTGCGGGTCCGACCGCCAGCGGCAAGTCCGAACTGGCGCTGCGCCTTGCCGAGAAGGTTGGTGGGATGGTCATCAATGCAGACAGCGCGCAAATCTATCGCGACCTGTCGATTGTCGCAGCCAGTCCCGACGCGGACGAAAAGGCCCGCGCGCCGCATCGCCTCTATGGCGTCCGCGACGGTGCAGAGCCATGCAGTGCGGCAGACTGGGCGACTTTGGCAAAGGAAGCGATCGCCGAGGCACGCGAAGACGGCCTGACGCCCATCCTCGTTGGCGGGACGGGATTGTACCTGCGCACCCTGCTCGACGGCATCGCGCCGGTACCGGACATCGAAAGCGATATCCGCGAAGCGATCCGGGCCACCGACACCGCCACCAACTACGCCGCGCTTCGTAATGAAGACTCTGCCGCCGCCGAACGCCTGAATGCCGGCGATACGACCCGCATCGCCCGCGCGCTCGAAGTAGTGCGCTCGACCGGCAAACCACTTTCCTATTGGCAGGCGCGCAAGGAAGGCGGGATCGGGGATCAGGTGGAGTTGCACGTCATCATTTTGACGCCGCCGCGCGATTGGCTCGCCGAGCGATGCGACCGTCGCTTCGTTAAGATGGTCGATGAAGGCGCGCTTGATGAAGTGCAGACCCTCCTTGATCGCAAGCTCGACCCTGCCCTGCCCGTCATGCGCGCCATCGGCGTACCCGAGCTTGCCGCTTACCTATCAGGTGACACGTCGCTCGATGAGGCTATCGCCGCAGGCCAATTGTCGACGCGCCAATATATGAAGCGCCAGTATACCTGGTTCCGCAACCAGCCGCCCGCGCATTGGCCGCGCTTCGAGCAGCCGCTCGACGATGAAGCCGCGCTGGCCGAGGCCCTAGCCCAGCTCACCCCCAGCGCGTAGGACATCGCCCATGGACATCATTCGCGACGACGCCATCGATCCCGCGCCACTGGCAGGCAAGCGTGTGGCCATCATTGGCTATGGCAACCAAGGCCGGGCGCAGGCGCTCAACCTTGCCGATAGCGGCATCGACCTGGTCATCGGCCTTCGCGAAGGCAGCGACACGTTCGACAAGGTCCGCGCCGACGGTCTCACCCCGGTCAATATCGAGGATGCGCCCAAGGGTGCCGCGCTGACGATGATGCTGGTGCCCGACGAGCAGATGACGGGCATTTACGGCGTGATCGAACCCGCGCTCGAACATGGCAGCGCGCTGGGCTTCAGTCACGGCCTCGCCGAGCATTTCGGCTATATCGATCCGCGCGAGGATCTCGATGTCATCCTGGTCGCACCAAAGGGGCCCGGCACAGCCCTTCGCCAGCTTTATACCGAGGGCAAAGGCATGCCCGCTCTGTGGGCAGTGTCGACCGACAAATCCGGCAAGGCCAAGCAAATCGCCCTCGCCTACGGCAAGGCGATCGGATGCGCGCGCGCCGGTCTCATCGCCTCCTCGTTCGAGGAGGAATGCGTCGCCGACCTGTTCAACGAGCAGGCCGTGGTTTGGGGCGGCGTCCCGGCCCTATTGCTGGCCGGGTACGAGACATTGGTCGAGGCAGGCTATTCCGAAGAAGTTGCCTATTTCGAATGCATCACCGAATTGAAGCTGCTCGCCGACCTCATCGAGGCGCGGGGCATTGCGGGTATGCGCGAGGCGATCAGCAATACGGCCGAACTTGGCGCCGTGCTCGGCGGGCCCGCCATCGTGGATTTTCCGGTACGCAAGCGCATGCGCGAAATCCTGAAGAGCGTGCAGCAAGGCGAGTTCGCCGCCCAGCTCGCCGAAGAGGCGGCCGAAGGATATCCCCTACTCAAGAAAATGCGTGCCGAAGCGGGCGATCACGCGTCAGAGGTCACCTTGGCAAAGCTGGCGCGATTGTCGCCGAACAAGCCCTCTTCCGACTGATCCTGACCCGGCCGGTCGCCGATAGACGCGCGCTCCAGATAGCGCCGCGACAAGGTGCGGTGCACCTCGGCAATATCGGGCGAGGCCGCGCTCTTGGCTCGCTCCAATTCCTCGGCTGCACGTTGTGCGAAATAGACCCTGTTACTTTTCGCCATCGACCTGTCCCCAGTTTTCGGCGCAATTTAGGTAGCATAAGCTCCCTAATGCTCCAAATCGGGACAGAAGACAGCAAGACGCCGCCCGCAGGTCGTCCCCGCGAGCGGCGCCTTTTTGGTCCGGCTACTGACTAGAACTGATAGCCGACCGAACCGACGACCTGATGCTTTTCAAGGTCGTTCTCATAATTGCCGTAGCGATATTCGGCACCGATATAAGCGCCGCCACCGATGCGATAGCGACCGCCCGCCCCGACGCGGATACCATCGGTCTCCGACGTGAAGCTGCTGAAGATCAGGTCTTCACCGTCGTCGGTCACGAGCTCGAGACGGTCGGTGATGCGGTTCACACCGACCTTGGCATAAAGGTCGAGCTTGGTGCCGACGGGCACGGTCACGCGCGCGCCGAGATAGACGTCGCTTTCATTCTCCGCGAAGGCCTCGACGAAATCGCCATTGTCCATGAACGAATAGCTGTCTTCGAAATCGTTGGCACCGACTTCGAGATCGACACCCAGCGCAACGACGCCGAGCGAGAAGTCATAGCCAAGGCCGATACCGGCATAGACATTCTCTTCGCTATAGCTGAACGGTTCGAGCGTATCAGGGTCGACGGCTTCGCCGCGGCCTTCGTCATATCCGACCTGCAATTCGACGCGCGGGCCCGAAGGGGCAAGCTGAGCGGCGGCCGGGCTGGCGGCGATGAGGCTGGCCAGCGCGACACCGGCGCCCAGAACGATCTTCTTCATGGGAAACTCCATTTGACT
This sequence comes from Sphingomicrobium sediminis, assembly GCF_023805295.1. NCBI lineage: Bacteria > Pseudomonadati > Pseudomonadota > Alphaproteobacteria > Sphingomonadales > Sphingomicrobiaceae > Sphingomicrobium > Sphingomicrobium sediminis. The sequence goes on along the minus strand of NZ_JAMSHT010000001.1, from coordinate 513,983 downwards.
TTACCTGCGGGCGGAACAGGACGCCCCGCCTCCACGGACGGCAGCGACAGCAAAGGCCGACTGAACAGCCGGTGAGAGGCGCGTTTAGGCAGGGTTCAGGAATGCGCCACGGCCTTGAAAAGGCAGGCTATTTGCGACCGAATAATTTCTCGATATCGCCATGGGCGAGCTTCACCCAGGTCGGACGGCCATGGTTGCACTGGCCCGAATGGGGCGTCACTTCCATCTGGCGAAGTAGCGCATTCATCTCGTCGACGCGCAGGATGCGGCCCGCTCGCACCGAGCCATGGCATGCCATCGTCCCGGCGACGAGGTCGATCCGATCCTGCAAGGTGGGCGCGCTGCCAAGTTCGGCCAGCTCCGCCGCGATATCGGCGAGCAGCTGCGGCGCTTTCACCTTGTTGCCGAGCGGCGCTGGCGTGGCGCGGACCAACATGGTCGCCGGTCCGAAACGCTCGATCTCGAGGCCCAGTCGCGCAAGATCGGGAATGGCCTCCTCCAACCGTTCGCAATCGGCCTCGTCCATTTCAACCGGCTCGGGGATCAGCAAGGGCTGCGTCGCGATGTCGTCGCCCTCGCGCGCCTTGCGCATCGCCTCGAGCACGAGCCGCTCATGCGCGGCATGCTGGTCGACGATGACCAGCCCGTCCTCGGCCTCGGCGACGATATAGGTCGCGGCCACCTGTCCACGCGCCGCGCCCAGCGGGTGGCGGGTTGCGTCTGGGATCGGTGCCGTCGACGGCTCGGCGCGCGCCAGCGGAGCGGCGGCCATGATTGCATGCAGGCCATCATTGCGCCCGGTCGGCGCGACATAGTCGCTGCGCTGCTCGGCAAATCCGGTGCCCTGCGGCAAGGGTTGTGGCGGTGGCGCCGCTTGGTCCGCGGCAAAGCCCCCCTGCCCTTCAACCTGCCATTGCGCTGGCGCGGCATGCTGGTCGTGGGCTGCGGAAAGATGTCCCGCTTCTTCCAGCGCGCGACGCACGCCGCCGACGATCAAGCCGCGCACACCCGCCGCATCACGAAAGCGTACTTCGGTCTTGGCCGGATGGACGTTGATGTCGACCTCGTGCGTCGGCAGTGACACGAACAAAGCAGCGATCGGATGACGGTCGCGCGCAATAAGATCGCGATAGGCCCCGCGCAGTGCGCCGGTCAGCAGGCGGTCCTTCACCGGCCTGCCGTTCACGAACAGATATTGCTGGTCCCCCATGCCGCGATTGAAGGTCGGCAGGCTGGCCACCCCTTCCAGCACCATCTCACCGCGCCGATGCTCGACCGCGACGGCATTCTTCTGGAGGTCGGGGGTCAGCAAGGCCGCGACCCGCTCCGGCGCGGATTGCGGCTGGACGTTGATGATGGTGCGCGCATCATGGTCAAAGCGAAACGCAATGTCCGGACGCGCCATGGCCAGCCGCCGCATCGTGTCGAGCGCGGCCTGATACTCGGCGCGCGGGCTGCGCAGGAATTTGCGGCGTGCCGGGACCTTGCCGAACAATTGTTCGACCCGCACGCGGGTACCGGGCGGGATGCCCGCAGGCCCGTCCTCGATCCGCTTGCCGTGATCGGTGACGATCTTCCACCCGTCGCCATCGCGCGTGCGGCTTTCCAGCGTGAACAGCGAGACGCTGGCGATCGAAGGCAAGGCCTCGCCGCGAAAACCGAAGCTGGCGACATCCTCGATATGCTCGTCGGGCAGCTTGGACGTTGCATGGCGTTCGAGCGCCAGGCCCATATCCTCGGCGCTCATCCCCTGCCCGTCATCGACCACTTCGATGGAGGTCAGACCACCGCCTTCGAGGCGCACGGCAACGCGCTTGGCACCCGCGTCGACGGCATTCTCGACCAGTTCCTTGAGCGCGCTTGCAGGGCGCTCGACAACCTCGCCCGCGGCGATGCGATCGATGAGGTCCGACGGGAGCCTTCTTATTGACATATTAAGGTTATTGTCCCATCGACTTTTTGCGCGTGGAGGCCGGATTTCCTAGGAAATTCATTAAGCTTTCAACAAAATTTGTTTAACGAATGGAGACGTGGACGACCCCGTGCGTTCGCCCACCATAACAGCAAAACGGAAGACGCCCATATGTTCTGGACGAAATGGTTCAAATGGATGAGCCATGACATGGCCATCGATCTCGGTACCGCCAACACTCTCGTATACGTCCGCGGTCGCGGCATCGTCCTCAACGAACCGTCGGTGGTCGCAATCGAAACCATCAATGGCATCAAGAAGGTCAAGGCGGTCGGCGACGACGCCAAGCTGATGATGGGCAAGACGCCGGAAGAGATTGCGGCCATTCGTCCGCTGCGCGACGGTGTCATTGCCGACATCGACGTGGCCGAAGAAATGATCAGCCACTTCATCCAGAAGGTCCATGGCGGCAAGATGAAGAGCTGGCGCTTCCCCGAAATCGTCATCTGCATCCCCTCGGGCGCGACCAATGTCGAACGCCGCGCGATCCGCGACGCCGCGTCGAACGCCGGCGCCAGCGCGGTCTACCTGATCGAGGAGCCGATGGCGGCTGCGATCGGAGCGCACATGCCGGTCACCGAACCGGTCGGTTCGATGGTTGTCGACATTGGCGGTGGCACCACCGAAGTCGCGGTCCTGTCGCTGCGCGGCCTTGCCTACACCACCTCGGTGCGCGTCGGCGGAGACAAGATGGACGAAGCCATCTCCTCCTACGTCCGCCGCAACCACAACCTGTTGATCGGTGAAGCCACGGCCGAGCGGATCAAGAAGGAAGTCGGCATCGCCAAGCCGCCCGCCGACGGCATCGGTGAGACGGTCTATATCAAGGGCCGCGACCTGGTGAACGGCGTGCCCAAGGAAATCGCCATCAACCAGGGCCAGATCGCCGAAGCGCTGTCGGAGCCGGTTGGGACCATCGTCGAAGGCGTGCGCATCGCGCTCGAAAACACCGCGCCCGAACTCGCCGCCGACATCTGCGACCAGGGCATCGTGCTGACGGGTGGCGGTGCGCTGCTCGAAGGTCTCGACGAAGTGCTGCGCGACGAAACCGGCCTTCCGGTCATCGTTGCCGAGGATCCGCTGACCTGCGTCGCCATGGGCACCGGCCGGGCGCTCGAGGAAGAGCAGTTCCGCGGCGTTCTGCAGACCGCTTAAGGGGGCCCTGAATGGCGGCGAGCAAATTCCGCCGCCCCGGCTGGTCGCGGCGCGCGCAATATAGCCTGTTCTTCAGCTTCGTGGCCTTGGCCGCGGGCGTTGCGCTGGGCATCGTGCTGCTCGCCATTTCCATCGTCGCGCCGCGTACTTTTGCGGACCTCCGCAGCGGCGCGACGGACCTCACTCGTCCCATCGCCGAAGGCGGTTCGGCCGTCTTTGCCACGGTCAATGGCCTCGTCACCGGGGCCGGCGACTATTGGAACGCCGCCAGCCAGAATGAGGATCTCCGCGAAGAACGCGACCGGCTCCAGCGCGAGTTGATCGAACTGCAGGGTACCGAGAGCGAGAATCGTCGCCTACGCTCCGCGCTCGAACTGCGCGATGAGATCGATGATCCCGTTGCTTCGGGCCGCATCATCGGCTCGAGCCAGGACAGCCCGCGCCGCTATGCCATCCTCAATGCCGGGCGTAGCTCGGGCGTCTTGCCGGGTATGCCGGTGCGTGGGCGCGAAGGCCTAATCGGCCGCACGGTCGATGCCGGCATCGTTTCTTCGCGCATCCTGCTGCTCACCGACCGCGAAGTCGTCGTGCCGGCCCAAATCCTACGGTCGGACATCCCGGTCATCGCTCGCGGCCGTGGCGACGGGACAGTCGACCTGCGACCGCTCGAAGTCGGGCGCAATCCCTTCGAGCCCGGCGATGTCATCGTGACGTCGGGGACGGGCGGCCTCTATCCCCCGCTGGTGCCGGTCGCGCGCGTCGTGCGCCTCGACGACGACGGTGCCATCGCGCTGCCGCTCGAAAATCCAAGCCAGGCCAACTTTGCCATCGTCGAACAGCCCTTCGCCGCCGAGGCGCTGGACGATCCCGATACACCATTGGAAGGCGATCCGGAGGGAGGCGAGCTCACGCCGTGAAGACGCTGGCCAAGTCGAAACGGCGCCAACGCCATGAATCGCCCTTCGAACAAGGGCCGCGCCGCTTTGCCTCGCATCTTCCCTGGGTCAGCATCCTGGTCGCCTCCTCACTCGCGATCCTGCCCTTCATGTCGATGCGCGGATGGTGGCCCGATTTCGGCCTGTTGATGCTGCTCGGCTGGCGCATGCAGCGCTCCGATGCCTTTCCCAATTGGTATGCCATCCCCCTCGGCCTCGCCAACGACCTGCTGACCGGCCATCCGATCGGCCTGTCCGTCGTCACCTACAATTTCGCTCTCCTGATGATCGACATCATCGACGCGCGGCGGATGTGGAATTATTGGTGGTCGGAATGGCTCGTGGCCGCGCTGCTCGTGACGTTCGCCGAACTGCTGCAATGGTTCGTGGCCTATGTTCAGGATGCGGCAATCCCCATTAAGGCATTGATTCCGCCTGTAATCATCATGATCTTCTTCGTGCCGATCGCGCTCGCCATCGCCTCGGCACTGGATCGCTACAGGCTGCGCCAGCGACGAGGCGCAAAGCCATGAAGGGGAAAATGAAGAAGAAGGGTGCACCGCCCAAGGCCAAGAAGAACCGCGTCACGCAGGCCCAGCGCGACGAGGCCTTCTCGCGTCGCACCCTGCTGGTCGGCGGCGTGCAGGCCAGCTTCGGTGCGCTGCTCATCGGCCGCCTTGCCTACCTCTCGGTCAGCCAGAACGAGCGCTACCAGACGATGGCCGAGGATAATCGCGTCCAGCTGATCATCGTGCCGCCGCGCCGCGGCTGGATCGTCGACCGCAACAACAAGCCGATCGCCATCAACCGTTCCGATTTTCGGGTCGACATGATTGCCGACCAGGTGCCCGAGGGTCGGCTCGACACCACCCTCACCCGCGCTGCAGCATTGCTCGAACTGGGCGACGAGCAGGTCCAGCGCATCTCAGCCGAACTCGAAGGCAAGTCCGGCTACCAGCCGGTGCAGCTCGCCGAAAATGTCCCGTTCAAGAATTTCGCGGCCGTCTCGGTTCGTCTGCCCGAACTCGAAGGCGTCATCCCGCAGCGCGGCTTTTCCCGCTTCTATCCCGCCGGTCCCGCGGTCGGACACCTCGTCGGCTATGTCGGCATCGCGAACCGCGAGGAATATGAAGCCGAGGACAAGAACCCCCTCCTCGTCACGCCCGGATTCAAGATCGGCAAGGAGGGCCTCGAAGAAGTCCTCGAACAGGATCTTCGCGGCGAACCTGGCGGGCAACGCGTCGAACTGACGGCGCGCGGCAAGCTGGTGCGCGAACTCGAACCCAAGCCCGACCGATCGGGCGGGACCGTGCAACTCTCGCTCGACGCCGACTTGCATGAATATGCCGCGCGGCGCCTTGGCCTCGAAAGCGGCAGCGTCGTCATCGTCGATTGCCTGACCGGCGAAATCCTCTGCATGGCCTCGATGCCGGCCTACGATCCCAACAGCTTCTCCGACGGCATCGGCCAGACCGAATGGAGCCTGTTGTCGGAGAATGAGCGGCGGCCCCTGGTCAACAAGACCATCAACTCGCTCTATCCGCCGGGATCGACATTGAAGCCGATGGCCACGCTGGCGCTGCAAAAGGAAGGCATCGACCCGACCGAGCGGATCAGTTGTCCGGGCGGATACCAATTGGGCAACCGCTTTTTCCGCTGCCTCAAGCGGCACGGCTCGGTCGATATGTACAGCGCGGTCGCGCAGAGCTGTAACACCTACTTCTACGCAATGAGCCACCGCGTCGGCTATGACGTGATCGCAGAGATGGCCCGCAAGCTCACACTGGGCATGCGCTATGACGATCTGCCGGTGGTCAGCCAGAGCTATGGCACCATTCCCGACAGCGAGTGGAAGCTCCGCAAATATGACGAGGAATGGCGCGCGGCGGACTCGCTCAACGCCTCGATCGGCCAGGGCTATGTCATCCTCAACCCACTCCAGCTTGCGACCCATGCCGCCCGTATCGCCAGCGGGCGCGCGGTCCTCCCCAAGCTGATCGGCCTGCATCCCGATCCCGCGCCGATGATGGATCTGAACCCCGAGCATCTGGACGTCACGCGCCGGGCCATGTGGCAAGTCGTCAATGGCGTCGGTACGGCGGGCTCCGCGCGCATTCCGCTCGACGGGATCGAAATGGCGGGCAAAACAGGCACTGCGCAGGTACGCGGCCTCGGTCGCGGCGACGGGCGTAACGTGCCCTGGAAATATCGCGACCATGGCCATTTCGTCGGCTTCGCGCCCTTCGACCGCCCGCGCTACGCGATCAACGTCACGATCGAACATAGCGGCACCAGCGGCGCAGCGACCCCGGTCGCCCGCGACGTCATGACCTTCCTGTTCGACCGCCAGAAGGCGATGGAGGCACTGGCCCCGCTCGAAGAAGCCTGGGGGGGCACGCTGGCAGAGCGGACGCAAGCCTTCCAGGAAGAAGTGCTGCGGATCGCCGAAGCGCGCGCTGCTGAGCGCGCGGCGCAGCAGGGCACGACCGCATGATGCTCTCCTCGATCATTCCGCAACCGCTGGCCCGGCTGCCTTGGAAGCTCATCATCCTTGTCTTGCTGATTGGCACCTTCGGGCTCGCCCATCTTTATTCCTCGGCCGGCGGGTCGCTGCAGCCCTATGCGCTGCGCCAGGGCATCATCTTCTTCACGCTCTTCTTTGTCGCCATCGGCATGAGCTACCTGCCCGAGGGCTGGATCAAATTCCTCATCCCCATCGGCTTCGTCGTCATGCTGGGCCTGCTGTTTGCGGTCGAGCTTGTCGGTACGGTCGGCATGGGAGCGCAGCGCTGGATCGACCTTGGCTTCATGCGATTGCAGCCGTCCGAATTCATGAAGCCTGCCGTCGTCCTGATGCTGGCCCGCTTCTATGAATTGCTGCCCACCGGCGATCTCAACAAATGGCGCGCCATCTGGCCGGCCGCCCTCATCATCGGAATCCCGACGATGCTCACTTTGGTCCAGCCCGACCTCGGCACGGCACTGGTGCTGATGCTTGGCGGGGTCGTCGTCATGTTCCTGGCTGGCCTGCCCTGGTGGCTGTTCGCGGGCGGGTTCGCCGCGGTCGTCGCCATGCTGCCGGTCGCGGTCAATTTCCTCGAGCCCTATCAGCAACGCCGCGTGCTCATCTTCCTCAATCCCGAGGAGGATCCGCTGGGCGCCGGCTATAACCTCACCCAGTCCAAGATTGCCATCGGGTCGGGCGGTCTCACCGGCAAAGGCTATATGGAAGGCTCGCAAAGCCACCTCGAATATCTCCCCGAAGGCCATACCGATTTCGCTTTCTCGGCCATCGTCGAGGAATGGGGCCTGGTCGGCGGCATCATCCTCATCCTTGCCTTTGCCGGCGTGCTCGCCTGGGGCATGGGCGTGGCGCGGCGCGCGAAGACGCGGTTCGCCCAGCTTGCCGCAGCGGGCCTCACCGTCACCATTTTCTTCTACGTCGCCGTCAACCTCATGATGGTGATGGGCCTCGCCCCCGTCGTCGGCATCCCGCTGCCGCTCGTCAGTTTTGGCGGATCGGCGGTGATGTCGGTCATGCTGATGATCGGCCTGCTTGCCGCATTCGACCGTCAGGCGCGCACCGCGGAGGCCAAGCGAAAGATCGGTCTCGGCATCGCCTAACAAAAGTGTTGCAATGCAGCAGCGCCATCGCTAAATCGCCCCCTCCACGGCGGGAACCACGATGATTCCTCCGCCGTTTTCAAAAGTGTGGACGCATAGCTCAGTTGGTAGAGCAGCTGACTCTTAATCAGCGGGTCCTAGGTTCGAGCCCTAGTGCGTCCACCATTCCCCTATTTTCAGATACTTACAGTTCCTTCTTAAGGCCCTGTGTGAAGTAAATCGTGTCTGAAACTGATGTCGAAAAAGACTAATACCCCAATCCCATAATCCGACAAGGGCAGGTAATTTACTCGTGCCGAACAGAAACCTTAACAGGCTAGGAACAGGTAATCATTAGGGCGATATCAGGCGGTTTCTCTCGTGTTATCCTTGCGGACTTTTTGCGCAACTGTCCGGACCGTTTCTGATCTCGATCGGCCGAGCTTCTCTCGCATGAAGGAAAAAATGCTCTGCAGCCCCGCTATATGACGTGATTGAGCTGAAGCCGCATCTACGCCTCTTCGGTTTTCTGCTCCGATGCCACGCTCTCGGGGGCGTCCCAGCGAAGATGACGCCCCTCGAGCACAACCAAATTCTTCGCGCGGATGATTTCGCCTTTAATCTTGTATCCCAGCAGTTGCTCGGAATCGATGTCAGGGTTGCCGGCCAACACGCGGATTTCCTCGCTGGTGAAATCGGCCAGCCCGCGCGCCCGCTCGGTGCCGCTGCGATCATAGACGTGGAGCACGTCGCCGCGCGTGAAGTCGCCGTCGATCGACTGGATATCCTCGCGCAATACTGCGCGTTCACCGGTTTTCAACTGCGCGATCACGTCATCCTCGACGACTACCGTGCCGGCCATCTGCAGGCGGTTGGCGATCCAGCTCTTCCACCCCGATTGCAGCGTCTTGTGTGCCTTGAAGCGAGTGAAGCGGCGGCTGCCGTCGATGATCGAGCTGATCGGGCGGTCCGCCTCGCCATGCGCGATATAGGTGGTACAGCCCGCCTCCTGCGCCATGTTCGCGGCCATCAGCTTGGTCGCCATGCCGCCGGTGCCGAGCTCGCTCTTCCCCTGCGTCGCCGCCATATAGGGCGTCACATCGTCCACCTCGGGCACGAACTGCGCGCCCTCTTCGTCGGGATGGCGGTCATACAGGCCGTCCACCTCGGTCAGGATGACGAAATGCTTGGCATCGGTCATCTGCGCGACCTTGGCGGCCAGGCGGTCATTGTCGCCGACGCGGATTTCCTCGGTTGTGATCGTGTCATTCTCGTTGACGATCGGAATGATGTCGCTGTCCATCAACCGGTGCACGGTGTTGCGCGTGTTGAGAAAGCGGCGATGATCCTCGAAATCGCCCAGCGTCAGCAGGATCTGCGCGATGTTGAAGCCATATTCATGCCCGATCTGGCGATAGGCATTGAGCAATAGCGGCATGCCGCACGCCGCCGCCGCCTGCTTGTCGCTGACTCCCGCACTGCCCGGCGTCTCGCCGACCATGCGTAACCCCAACGCCACTGCGCCCGACGAGCACAGGACCACGTTCATCCCGCGCTGCCGCAACCGGAAAATGTCCTCCATCAACCGATGCATGAACCCGAAACGCGGGGTCAGCAGGTCGCGATTGGCGACCAGGCTGGAACCGATTTTGACGACGATAGTAGGATGTTCGGACACTGGGGCCTTCATAGTCTTGAATTGGAAAAACGTTCGGCCATGTAATTAGCATGATCGTCATGCACAAGGTCGCGTACGGCACATTGTGAAGATGTCACAGGCCGTGCAATTCATGGCAGCATGTGTTATAACCACATCGCACTATAAATAGCATGAAGCTAGAAAATACACAGAAGCATTTCAGGAATTTCATGAGTTTTCAGAAAATATTACTTGTCGGTTGTGGTAAAATGGGAAGCGCGCTTCTCGAATATTGGAAGAAAGGTGACGAGGACTTTACGATCGTCGATCCTGCCATGGAGGAGGCGCCCGACGGCGTCCGCCTGTTTGCAGACCGAGACGCAATTGCCGACGAGACGTTCGATGTCGTCATTCTGGCCATCAAGCCGCAACTGATCCACTGCGTGATGCCGGACTATGCGGCCAATCTTGCCGAGGATGGCTATGTCCTGTCGATTGCTGCCGGCGCATCGATCCGCACAATCTCCAACGCAACGGGCACGGAACGCATCATCCGCGTCATGCCCAATCTTCCAGCCGCGATCGGCAAGGGCGCCAGCGGCCTCACCAGCGCCGACGCTATCACCGTCAGGCATAAAGCCCACGCATTGGATCTGATGTCCCGCACCGGCGGTGTTGTCACCGTTGCCGACGAGGACGCGCTCGATCGCGTTACCGCCGTCGCCGGCTCTGGCCCCGGCTACGTGTTCGAATTCGCCCGCGCCTATGTCGATGCGGCCAGCCAGCTTGGCATCCGCACCGAAGATGCCCGCAAACTGGTCTTGCAGACCATGGCCGGGACCATCGCTCTGGCCCTCGATCGCGGCGATCAATCGCTTGCGGAATTGCGCGATGACGTCACCAGCAAAGGCGGAACCACTGCCGCCGGGCTCAAGGCCCTGAACGGCAGCGGCGCGGTGTCCCGCGCTGTCGAAGACTGTCTCGCCGCAGCGTATGGCCGGGCCGTCCAGCTGCGTTAGTCATCGCCGCGCATTCCCCATCCTCACCTATCGAAAAACCGAAGAGAGTTACATGACCGATCAGAGCATCGACCCCGTCACCCATGTCCACCAGCTTGGCCAGCGCGCCCGCACGGCTGCGCGCCAGCTCCTGTCCGCGACCACGGACCAGAAGAACCAGGCGCTCACCGCCGCCGCCGCCGCGCTACGCGCCAACAGCGACGACATCATCGCCGCCAACGACAAGGACGTCGAAAGCGTCGCGGGCAAGAAGGATGATGCCTTCATCGACCGCCTCCGCCTCGACGCCGAGCGGATCGAAGGCATGGCCGGCGCTCTGGAACAGATTGCCGAGCTCCCCGACCCCGTCGGCCGCAAGCTCGCGACGTTCGACCGCCCCAACGGCCTCACCATCGAGCGCGTCGCCGTTCCCATCGGCGTCATCGGCATGATCTATGAATCGCGCCCCAATGTCGGCGCCGATGCGTCCGCGCTCTGCCTGAAGTCGGGGAATGCCGTCATCCTGCGCGGGGGTAGCGAGAGCAAGCATTCGACCCGCCTCATCGTACTGTGCATGCGCGAAGGCCTCGCCAAGGCAGGCCTTCCCGAAGATGCCGTCCAGGCCATCGGCACCACCGATCGTGCTGCCGTCGCCGCCTTGCTCAAGGCCGACCATCTCGTCGACCTCGTCATCCCGCGCGGCGGCCGCGGCCTCGTCGAACTGGTCCGAGACCAGGCGAGCGTCCCCACGCTGCTGCACCTCGACGGCAACTGCCACAGCTACATTCACGCCGACGCCGACCTTCAGAAGGCCGTCGACGTCATCCACAATGCCAAGCTTCGCCGCACCGGCATTTGCGGCGCCACCGAGAGCATCGTGATCGACCGCGCCGTGGCCTCGACAGCAGTTCCCATGCTCGCCGAGAAGTTCGCCGACCAGTGCGAGCTGCGCGGCGATGCAGACGCCGTCGCCCTCGACGACCGCCTCCTGCTCGCCAGCGAAGAAGACTGGAATACCGAATATCTCGGCCCCATCGCCAGCGTGAAGATTGTCGACGACCTCGATGCAGGCATCGCCTGGGTCGACGAGCATTCATCGCATCACACCGACGCGATTATGACCGAAAATGTCGATGCGGCACGGCGCTTCATGACGGCCATCGACAGCGCGATCGTGATGCATAATGCCAGCACCCAGTTCGCCGACGGCGGCGAATTCGGCATGGGTGCGGAGATCGGTATTGCAACGGGCAAGATGCATGCGAGGGGGCCTGTCGGGCTCGAGCAGCTGACTAGCTTCAAATATCTTGTGAAGGGCTCTGGCCAAACACGTCAGTAAAAGCAGAAGGCCGTGAAGCAGACACTTTGGTCAGTGATGTCATTTCCGTCTTATCTGAGCCTCATTTTGTCCTGCAAGTGCAGGCTAATCGTTGGGCTGCCTCTTGAGCGGTCTGCTTGGCATGGCGCGTGAGCTCCTCAAGTTACTAAAGTAGCTAGTCTGTGGGCGATCCGGCCAACCGACCTCCTTTGGCGTGCGCGAACTGGACCACTTCATCTCGGCACCGCAGCCAAACTAATGATTTGGTCGCTCGAAAAGGTCAATGAGGCCCTCGACTGAACAACCAATCTTACCATCTCAGCACACGCTGGTAGCAGTCACCTAGTTGGGAAAAACGCTCAGCGGTTCTCGCTTAAGCCATCTAAATTTCTTGCAATCTCTCGCAACTCACCTTTCAGCGATTTACTCGATAGATGGCTCTTCACGTCCAGATAGCCCTCGTCTTTGAGGGCCTTCTCGATGTCTCTTATCGACCTGTATTCTTCGGCCAACTGGTAAGCTCGCTCGACCACGCCAACGGGTCGGCTTTGGAGATGCACTATATTTGTCATGTCTGTTATGGGGAGACTGGAAAAACACGGCAGCGTTACGCCATCGGCAAAAAATTCAACCCTACACCGGCGCGTCTTTGTGACTTCTCACTCTCTCCGGTTTCAGGCGAAGATCCACGTGCTCCATCTCCACGTCCTTCGTTCCTATTTGCGTTCGATAGCACGAAACAGTCTTCGGACGCGTCATACTCAAGGTCTTTCCATGGAAGGACCTTGCTCGTCGTGCCGAAGCCTAAAAAACCCCCACGGGCTATCTTCACGTATCGGACTGAGCCGTCTTCCTTGGAAATAAATAGATGTGTCGTATTGCCGACATAATCGCCATTATCGTCAACGAGATCTATCGGCTCCTCGCACCTCGCTCGCGTAACCAAGGCTTTCTCGCCCTCTTCATATTTTTGCCGAGGGCGATTTTCGAAGGTGTATGGATCGAAAATTGTCATGCCGTCTTTAAAAACGCACTGATATGGCACCTGGTTCCATAAAATATAACTATATCAGATATTTAGAATAGTAGGCAGACAAAGCGACCGCTCCTGATCGTGGTCCCAAAATTGGTGGCCGTGATTGCCGGCCTCGCCGCATTCTTCGGCACCGAAATTCGTAAGTTGCCCAATGTCGATCGTTCGATCGTTACGGCCAAGCGATCCGCTACCCCGGCAGCCGCAAGGGGCGGGATTCAAAATGCACCCTCCACTGGTCGACTTCACCCATCATGATGTCGCCCAGTCTTCGCGAACGCTCGACGAGGCCCTCGTAGGAGACATCGTCGGCCAGCATGCTGGACTTCAAGCGGCCTAGGCTCCGCGCAATGAAGTCCGAGCGTTCCGCAGATGCGGCAAAATCGCCTTGCATCCGAATGCCGTAGAGGGCAGCCGCGAGCGCCGGGAACAAAGCGGTGATGAAGGTCACGATCTCCGCCATCCCGACCTTTACGTCGCTACTGGGAACGCCGAAGAGAAGCCAATAGCCGATGTAGGTCGCGCAAGCCAAAATGGTCCCCACGAACAACAAGTCACCAATGGAATGCAGGCGCCGATTGGCCCGCATCATCGTCTTGGCATTCCCCTCATGATAGCCGATCTGGTCATCGATCATCGTGACCATGTTGGCCCTCACCTTCTCGAGGAAGGACCGGTCGAAATCAGCCGGGATCAGACCCAATTGCCGTGCATTGGCGCGCGCATACCAGTTCACCCAGCCGGGCTGCATGGCGACGTCTTCGCCGCTTCGCAGCGACAATTGCCCCAGAGTCGAGCAGATCACCAATTGCCGCAATTGCTCGGCAAGGCTCCTGCGGTCGAGCCAGCGTCTGTGCCACGCCTTTCGATTGGCCCTTCGCGTATTGGCAATGATGAGCAAGATCACCAGTAGCTCGATCGCGATGAACAACAATTTCATCGCCGGCGCCAACAGGCCGGCCAGCGCCAGCAGCACAGCGAGTGCTGCCAACGCAAAATTCGTCACGAAACTCGAGCGGAAGCGCAGCGCAAATGCAGTCGCCTCGGCATCGGCCTGACCGAACCGGTTGAGCATAAGGTTGTCGAGCCGGTGCCCGAAGGCACCATGCGTCGAAAAAGGCGTCGTCTGCGGCTTCATGTAGCTTGCGCATGTGGCAGCTTTGGGCGTCGAAAATGACGTTTTCTTCCACGTCTTGGCACCAGTCAGTGCCAGCAGCATCGGCCAGCCCCATGCCCGACCTTCTATCCGATGCACCCCATGGACGAATGCATGCAACTCGTCGCGTTGGTCCTCGCGCGGCGGTTCGCAAAGCGCCTCGATCAGGGCCGGTAACAAGGCGGTCGCATTTTTGCGCGCGACACCTGCGAGGGAGGGACGATCAGGCACCACATCTTTGAGGCCGCTCCACAGCAAAAGTGGCTCAACTTCACTGCGAGCATCGATGTGGATGATCGGCACATGGCTCGCCACCGCCTCGGCAATCAGTTCGGCGGTGCCGCCGCGGCCCCTCGCCGCTTTGCCATCCCAAACTGCGATCAGGATATCGACCTGGGAAAGAACAACCCTGCCTGCAGTCTCGTAAGCGGCCTCATCACCGCCGTCGAAGTCCGCCAGCGCCATGACCGCGTCTGCGCGTTCGATCAGAGAGGCGGTCGTTTTCCAGCTCTCACCATCAAAATCCTGTTGGTAGATTTCGGCTTTGAATGGAAGGCAGGCCGACAGGCCGAGGCCGTTCTCGAGCGCGGCTTCAGCCGCCAAGACGTCGGCGCCCTCGGCGAGTGATGAGACCAGTTTGCAGATCGGGGCCTCGTCCGAGAAGATGTCGCTATGATTAGACTGCAGCGTATCAAGCGAAGTGCGGGCTAGCTTCAGCACTTCGCCACATTGCGTCTTGATGCGGTCAAATTGTTCTTGCGACAACCGTGGCGGCCTGTGCCCGGTAATACCGATGCGCAAGGCCAGCCTTGGTCTCAATTGCGATGCTGGGTCGGCAGCCTTGCCGGTCGCGGCCATCATGCTTCGATCCCCCTCAGCCATCGACTGATCAGCTCGCCTCTGGTCGCTCGGCGCGCGCTTTGGCCTCCGACATCATCTTTTGAAAGCGCGGATCGTCGCGTAGCGAATCCACATCTGGATCGGCTTCGACATGAAGGATGTGTGCGGGGCCGATCTTTGCAAAAAATGGTCCTAGCAATTCGATCGCGCGTTCGTTGTCAGCGAGGTCGGTCGCGAGTGAACAAGCCAAATTGTACCGCATGATCATATTATCCGGGTCGAGCAGCATGGCTCGGTCGATCCACTGTCGCGCTTGTTCTCTTGCCCCGAGACTGGCCAGCGAGCCGGCGCCAATTGCGAGCGCGCTGACATTGCCGGGATCCTTGTCCACTGCGGCGGTGCAGCGATCGACCGTTATGCGCGCCACGCGCATCACATTGGTCTCGTCGCCGAGAGCGCTATAACAAGTGTGAAGCATACCGGCCCCGTGATAGTCGCTTTCGACCAGCTCCATCGATTTCTCATAGTAGGGCACCGCTTCTTCCATCTTGCCCTGCTGGAATACGATGCGCGCGGCGACCTTATTGACCTCGAAGCTCTCCGGATCGACTGCCAATGCATCGTTGATCTGGGCCATCGCTTCTTCATGCTCGCCCTGTGAACCGAGGAGAAGCGCCTTGGCGCAATGCGCCTCTGGATTGTCGGGATCGAGTGCAAGCGCCTTGTCGGCGGCGGGCAGCGGGTCGACGTCATGGTCGTAAGTGATGAGCAATCGCGCCTGCGCCAGCGCCATCAGCCCTAGGGCCTTGGCATATTGGGGGTCTATTGCGGTCGCCTGCCGACAGATACGAACGACCAGTTCGAGCGGACGATAATCGCCTTCGTTTCCAGTGATCCAAAGCTGCCGTGCCTTGAGATAGAGATTGTAGGCATCGGAATCGGTCGTCTGCCGCTGCTCGATCGCCTTCTTTTCTTGGGGCAGCAGTTTCAGGCGCAGCGCAGCGACAATCGCCTTGGAAATTTCGTCCTGCAGCGCAAAAATATCCTTCAGCTCGCGATCATAGCGCTCGGCCCAGACCTGATTGCATGCGTCAGTATCGATCAGCTGAGCGGTAATGCGAACGCGGCCCTCGGCCTTCCGGACACTGCCCTCCACGACATGACTGACGC
The DNA here is from genome assembly GCF_023805295.1 of Sphingomicrobium sediminis. Lineage (NCBI taxonomy): Bacteria > Pseudomonadati > Pseudomonadota > Alphaproteobacteria > Sphingomonadales > Sphingomicrobiaceae > Sphingomicrobium > Sphingomicrobium sediminis. The sequence continues at coordinate 498,164 of NZ_JAMSHT010000001.1, read as the reverse complement.
CAAGGTCGCGGCCAATCGCGGCAATGTCCACATCCTTGTTCTTGTACGAAAAGGCTTGGTTGCGCGCGACGACGTTGAGCGCTGACACTTTGCTGAGATCGGTGATGATGTCTTCACTGATCCCGTCGGAGAAATATTCCTGCTCGCTATCCCCACTCATATTCTGGAAAGGCAGAACCATGATGCGTTTGGCCGGCGTTGCGGCGACAGGTTCTTCGCTATTTGGCGCCTCCGCTTCACCAGCGCCGATGAGCGAGCCGACGCTATCGACGATCTTCTGCCATCCTCGATGTTCGCTATCGCCCGTCCAGTCCGCGAGGTCCGCACACTGTATTTGGTTGAAAGGAATCGGCGGCTTGGTGCCGTCCACGCTCATCTGAACCAGCGTTCCGGCCTCGCGCGCCGCATCGGCTTCGGCACGGACCCATTGCGAGCGTAGCGCTTCATTGGACCAGAGCACCACGACCGCCTTGGCCTGGGCCAGCCGCTCCTCGATGACTTCCGAATAGGAGCGGTGCGCCGGCAGTTCATCATCGCGCCAGACTTCAAAGCCGGTTGATCGAAGCTCCTCTCCCACCGCCTTGGCAATGGCCTCGGTCGACCGCGCGTAGGAGATGAAGACCTGGCTCATGACGCAGCCCGAGAAGCGTCGGTCCGCTTTAGCGCGGCCTTGTACATCTCTTGGTAGCGCGGATCATCGCGGATCGGGTCCATGTCCGGATCGGCCTCGCTATGGTGGAGCATCTCGTAGCCGATCTTCGCGAAGAAAGGTTCGAGCACTTCGATAGCCTTATCCTTGTCCTCCATCTCGCAGGCGAGCGTACATGCCAGATTGTAGCGCATATGGAGATTGTCGGGATCGACGAGCAGAGCGCGATCGAGCCATTCCTGCGCACGATCCAAGTCGCCCATCACCGAGAGCGCGCCAACCCCCATGCCAAAAGCCGGGCCGTTGACTGGATCCTTGGCGAATATCTTCTCACAACGATCGACGACAATCTGGGCGACGCGCTTGGCATTGTCGGGATCTTTCTTGGCCTTGTAGCAAGTCATCAACATGCCGGCGCCATGATAATCAGTGGAGAGCAGCCGCATCGTCTTCTCGAAATGCTCGATCGCCTTGTCGATATTGCCTTCCTGGAAGGCAGCGCGCGCGACCTCTTTATGGACCTCGAACGATTCCGGGTCGTTTTCGAGCGCTCGGTTGAGAAACGGCCACGCCTCCGCATGCTGCCCGCGGGCACCGAGCATCATGGCGCGCGCACACAAAGCCTCGACATTTTCAGGATCGATGGTCAGCGCTTTTTCGGCCGCCTGCTCGACGTCATAATCCTTGTCATAGGTGACACGCAGCCTTGCCCTTGCGAGCGCCATCAGCCCCCAGGCCCGCGCATATTCGGGATCGATCGCCACGGCCTGGCCACAGATACGTTCGGCAATTTCCACCGGCCGCTGGTCTAACCCGTTCGCATTGATCCAATTCTGCCGTGCCATGAGGTAGAGATTGTAGGCATCGGAATTCGTCGTGCCTCGATGCTCGATCGCCTTCTTTTCCTTGGGCAGCAAAGTGACCTTGAGCGCCGCAACGATGGCCTTGGAGATCTCGTCCTGGATGGCAAAAATATCGTCCAGTTCGCGGTCGTAGCGATCCGCCCACAAATGCTTGCCATTTCCCCCGTCGATCAGCTGGGCGGTGATGCGGACACGGCCTCCAGCCTTGCGGACGCTGCCTTCAATAACGTGACTGAGGCCGAGCTCGCGGGCCACCTTCTTGATGTCGACGACCTGCCCTTTGTAGGCGAAGGCCGTATTTCGAGCGACCACTTCGAGCGCCGAGACCTTGCTCAAATCGGTAATCACATCTTCGGTGATGCCGTCGGAAAAATATTCTTGGTCCCCGTCTCCTGACATGTTGACGAAGGGCAGGACGCAAATCGTCAGGCCCGATGGCGCGCTGGCCTCGCGCGGTGCCTCATCAACATTTTGCTGAGCACCGACCAACGAGGCGACGCTGTCGGCAACCTTTCCCCAGCCTGGATGATTGGTATCGCCGGACCAGCCATTCACATCAGCGCATTGTATTTGGTTGAACGGGATTGGCGGGGTCACGCCATCAACGCTCATCTGGACCAAAGTGCCCGCCTCCCGTGCCACGTCAGCCTCGGCTCGCACCCACTGTGACCGGATCGCTTCGGCGCTCCACAAGACAACCACGGCTTTGGCTTCACGCAGCCGCTCCTCGATCACGTCTGAATAGCTGCGGTGGGCGGGTAGTTCATCGTCGCGCCAGACCTTGTAGCCGGCCTCGCGCAGTCGATCACCAACTGCCTTCGCGATGGCCTCCGTTGAGCGCGCATAGGAGATGAAGACTTGGCTCATTCGGCGGACTGCGCCTGCTTCTCTAGCCGCGCCTGCGCCTCTTCGAGCATTACGATGAAGCGCGGATCGTCGCGCACCTTGTCGAGATCCGGATCCGCTACGGTATGCTGGATCCACTTTGGCGTGACATTCTCGAAATAGGGCTTGAGCAATTCGAGCGCACGTTCATTGTCGCCCAGTTCGACAACCAGGGTGCAGGCAAGATTATAGCGCATCAGGTGATTGTTGGGGTCGATCATCATCGCCCGATCAATCCATTTTCGCACGCGCTCGTGATCGCCGAGTGTCGCTAGACCCGCAATCCCCATGCTCAATGCATTGCCGTCGCCCGGGTCCCGCTTCAAAGCGCGTTCGACGCGCTCGACGCAGACCTTGGCGATCTGTTCTTCTTTCTCGCGGTCCCCCTTGGCGTGATAGCAGGTCACCAACATGCCGGCGCTGTGGAAATCATCATCCATCATGTTGAGGGCTTTTTCGTAATGCGAAATGGCGCGATCTAGCTCGCCATTGAGGAACGCGTCGCGGGCCACCTCTTTGTGCACTTCGAAGCTATTGGGGTCGAGTTCGAGCGCATGCGCCAGCATCTCACGCGCCTGCCCGCTTTTCTCTTCGGTCGAAAGCATAATCGCCTTCGCGCACAATGCCTCAACATTCTTCGGGTCGAGCGACAGCGCCTTTTCGGTCGCATCGGTCGGGTCGAAGCTCGGATCGTGCGAGATGTTGATGCGCATCTGCGCTAGCGCCATAAGCCCCCATGCCTTGGCATAGGTAGGATCGAGATCCACCGCTTGCTGACAGATCCGGATCGTGATCTCCATCAGGCGCTTGTCAGTGCCGGTGCTCTTGATCCAGTGCTGGCGAGCGAGAAGATACAGATCGTAGGCTTCTGAATTGCCCGTTGTGCTGCGTTCCGAAATGGCCTTCTTTTCCTTGGGCAGCAGTTCGATCTTGAGCGCATCGACGATGGCCGAGCTTATCTCGTCCTGGATGGCGAAGATATCATCGAGATTGCGGTCATAGCGGTTGGCCCAGATCGGCTCGGCATTGATCGCTTCAATCAACTGGGCCGATATGCGCACGCGGTCGCCGGCCTTGCGGACGCTGCCCTCGATCACATGCGAGACGCCCAATTCCTTGGCCAAGTTGCGGATGTCGACGATCTGCCCCTTGAACGCGAACGCCGTGTTGCGCGACACGACGCGCAACCCCGATAAACGCGACAAATCGGTGATAATGTCCTCGGTTATGCCGTCGGAGAAATATTCCTGCTCACCGTCGCCCGACATGTTGATAAAAGGAAGGACGCAGATATGCGTGCCACCGGGCCCCGCACTGTCATCGCGGCTCGGCATCGTGCCGAGCGGCGGGCCTGCCAGCGACGTCACGCTGTCGGCAATCTTGACCCAGCCAGGATGATTGAGATCGCCAGCCCAACCGCGAAGGTCGGCGCATTGGATCTGGTTAAATGGCAGTGGCGGCACAGTGCCGTCGCAGGACAATTGGACGAGTGTCCCGTTCTCGCGCGCGACATCAGCCTCGGCGCGGACCCATTGCGATGTCAGCGCATCGGCTGACCAAATGACTACGACGGCCTTGGCCGAACGCAGTCGTTCCTCGATAACTTCACCATAATTGCGGTGCGCGGGGAGTTCATCATCGCGCCAGACCTTGTGCCCGACACGCCTTAGCGCCTCGCCTATCTGGCCAGCGACGATCTCAGTCGAGCGCGCGTAAGAGATAAAGATATCTGACATTCGCGCTACACTGGCCCCCGGCTACTTTGATAGAAAACGCTCTAACTCGGCTGCAAAACCCCGTTAAACTAACTAAAACTGGTTATGGTCCTACATTCAAATTGAAGAGGAATCCAGCGCCCAAGAAGCCACGCGCCGCAACGGCCCGGGATGGCCGTGATTTCGAATGGCAGCAGACGGGATGGCATGCGGCTATGCAATCGCAAAGTCCGCCAAGCCCAGACGCGGTCTTATCAAGGCACTGGCCATGCACATCAATATGCGGGGGGAAATGGCGGAGCGTGTTAGACCAAATCGCACTTTCTTTACTTTGGACGCAATTCGGCCTTTAATGAGCGAGCACGCAGGCAAAATATGAAGTGCTGTTTACGATCAGTGTCCCATTGATTGCGAAACCACGATTACGTGTAGACAAAACGTGTCGTTCAAATAGCTTACCATATTGGCACGTCCACAAGGAGGAAGATGTGATGCGATCCCAAATAGCGTGCCTTTCCTTGACCGCGATTTCGGGAATACTTTCCCTAGGGCCAGCGAACGCCCAGAGCACATTTCAAAGAGTTGGCGAAGTAGTAGTAGTTGGAGGCAATGGCGGGGAATACAAGCCAGAAGCGCCGACTACCTATAATGCTGGACCTATTTCTGCGATCCGGATCTGCGCTGGCAGATTGGTCGATTCCGTACAGGTGAAGTATGGAGACCAGTGGGGCACCAAATACGGTGGCAATGGCGGTAGATGTGAGACGGTTACAATTCCGGCGAACAAAGGTATTGAGTGCATCTGGGTTGCGCATGGAAACGTAATCGACGGCATCGGCTTTATCGTTGATGGGACATATTACCTGTTTGGCGGATTTGGCGGCAAGCAGACATGGATCGAGTCACCTAGAGCTGAAGCAACACTGGGTTACATTGAGGCTCAATCTGGAAATGTCGTGGATCAAATGCGTTTCAACTTCGGAACGCGCAGCGGCTACCAACCGGAGAAAAGCGGCGCGCGTTGCACCATGGGGAGGGGAGGAGGAGCATAGTGGTATGAGCCCCACGTCCGATTTCCACCCTCAACGCGGCCTGAAGTCCGCCCGGCCAACCAGCCACATGTCAGCGGTCCGCTTGCATGGCCTCTTCGATGAACCAGACCGGCCGGCAGTAATCTCAAGCTCGCCCTTGAGGGCGCAGTTGCTCCCTTAGATTGGACTTCAGAAGGACCAGGACGTGAAGCAGCCTGAGCGACAGTCAGCCAAGCGAAAGACAGATTTGGCGCTGCGAACTGGCGTGGGCTCCGCAGTCGGGATAGTCGCCGGTGCGACGACCTATCTATTCATCGGAGAGACTATGCCTGCCGTAGTGGCCTGCTTCTTCTTCGGGTTCGCTGCCGCGCTCAGCTTCGAACGCGGAAACGGGTTTCGAAGGTATGGAGATGGAGGGGGGGCGGGCTGAGTTCGGCCGGCGCCGCGCTTCGCCTAACGCAAATAAACAAACGCGAGCACGATCCGACGGCCGTGAAAATCTAGCGGGAACCGCGACCCAAGCTTTGGATATGCTGCGACCATTTTTGGACTGCCATGCGTGCTTCGTGATCATAATCGTGGCGCTGATAAACTCCGGTTATGCCCGACCTTGTCCCCGATACGTGGTTGAGCAAGCGCTCGATGACTGGCGTTGCGACCCCGATCCTTTGTAATCCCGTCGCAAAGGTTCGGCGCAGATCATGGAACGTGAAATCTGGATTCTCAAACCCAGCATTCCTAGCTTTACGCCGGATAGACTTCATCCCCTTACTGAATCCCGATATTGGCCGCTCGTTTGTCACACGGCTAGGGAAAATGAGTTCGCATTCCCGACACTCAACAAGGCTACCGAGCAGCTCTTCACACCCATCAGAAATGGGAATTTCGTGGCGTCGACCATTCTTTGTCCGGTTTTCCGGTAGGCAAATCATCTTACGCTCCAGATCGACTTCTGACCTGGATAAGCCGAACACCTCCTGTCTGCGCATGCCTGTAAGCAGCATAAGCTGAATCCCCCCTCCCCAAGGATAGAAACTTCCATTCGCGACCTGCCAGAGCAATCCGATTTCATGATCGGTCAACGTGCGGCTTCGCGCTTTCGGCAGCGGCGAACGGTAAGAACGCTGAGATGGAAGAATGGAAGGGCCGTCGAGGAACTGCGCGTACCAGTTGAAGAAGGCTTGCATCTGGACACTGACAGCTCTCGCCATAGCCGGCGATCCGCGTTTGCTGCGTTGCTCGACATTCAAGACCAGCATCGAGATCTGCGATCGCTTGATCGCGTCGACTGGGACATCCCCCAGTTCGGGAAGGACATATTTCTCAAGTATTCGGGTTTTTTCGCGAATAGATCGAAGTTGGCCGCAGCATTTGAGATAGGTGTGAACCGCCTGCCTCATCGAAAGTGATTGTTCGGTGACGATAGTTGAAGGCACGAGGTCCGGACGGGTGCTCAGAGTAGAAAATGCATCACTCATTTCAGCTCTCCTCTGTCCGATCCCAGGCCAAGGAGACCAAGCTGAAGACGCCGATAGGCGCGCAATCTCGCAAGCTCGGCTATAAATTCGTCGGCGAAGCCGCCCGTCAAATCCGTCAACATGTTTGGCTGCAATTCAGCGGCCTCGCACAATGCTTCGATATATCGGGAGAGACCTTCGGCAAGGCCCTCACCCGCTAAGACTATGCGTTGGTTTGACGGCCGAAACGTCTTCGCGAAGAGTGTTCCTAAGAGAGCCGCGAATAGCCTCGGGGAAAATCGCCTCGGCACCCTCGAAGACAATCTCGTGTAGATCTGAGAGGTGGCGCTCCATCGGGTCCACATTCCCGCCTCGAGGAGAAACGCGCCCTCCCCCTGCTCGATATGCCCCTCTATCCAGTGATGAGGGTGAGCTACACTCTGCGCACCGACCATATAGTCAATTCGCGTGTCCATAGTTGTTCTCCCGTCTGGGAGAGAACGTTGCTGCTTTTGATGGTCACTCGTTCATTTTGCCGCGCGGCCACATCCCTTCAACAAGGAAACCACCTTACTTCGAGCGAGCAGGTTGGTGAGAAGCACGTTCTCTCTTGATGCTGATCTCAACGTAGGCAGCTCCTCGCCCGCGTTCAAGCCCGCAGCGCAAGCGCCATGCTGCGGATTTGGTTGCGACAGGACGTTGAGGCCTCTCTTCTCATTCGGTCGGATGCGGCCCTCGCTTAGCGTCAGATGTTGCATGGTCAAACGGGGCGCCTCCACCACGACACCTGAACTGAGTGTACCCAGGTACACCAAGAGCCCGCGAACCTCAAAAAATAGGGGGTTCCCAACAGACCGTCGCATCAGGACAATTGCCCTAGCCCCGCGTGGGGCACGGGGCACGATGACGTGTCCCGATTTCAGCATTGAGGAGGGAAACATGACACCGAAAGGACGATATCATGACCAACAAAAAGACTGCCGAGAAAAGCCGCGATCATAAGGGCAGGTTCAAAAAGGGGCATAGCGGCAACCCGTCGGGACGTCCCAAAAGAAAACCTCTACCCAAACGAGATTATCGCGACATCGGATATGACTATCTGAATAGAGAAATTTCCGTGAAAGAGCCCGATGGGACACGGCGCCGTACAACACCTCTCAGACGCTTGATCGAGTGTGCGGCAGAAGTCACTCACGAAACTCCTCCCAAGGAAGCCATGGACCTGCTCGTGAAGCTCCACAAACTTGGCGTTTTGCAAAAGCGTATGCCGCCGGACCCGTTCCTACTCGGGCATCCTTACGTCGAGGAGCATGGCATGCCGACTGACGCCCCCTTGATGACCGAAGACGAAATTCAGGATTACAGTTTGGACCTGATGGATAAGCATCTAGACCAAACGGAGCAGGAAATTGCGGAGTTAAGACGGGCCAAGTCGAAGGAAGAAGCCACGCAGCGCTCGGCTAAAGCGGCCCCAGCCGAAAGCTCGGGTCGTTCTTCGAGCCATTCGCAAGAGCCCTCCTCGAGGAACGACAACCGCGCGGTCACAGATCAGCGGACCGAAGAAGAGCCCCCTCTCATTCGGCAACGCTCGCGGCCGCCAGCACCATCACCCTATGACCGACCAAAAACCAAGAAATAGTCGACCGAGACAGAAATAGGCCGCAGGCCAAGTCTTGTCGGGGCAGCGGGGTAACAACCTGTATGCTCATGTCACCCAGCGCGGTGTCGCAGATTGTTTTAGCGACACCGTGCAAAGTGCAAGGCGGCTTTGAACGACAGGCGGCGTTATCGCGCGTACGCCCCGCCGAACATGATCCCGATCCTCAAGAATGAAGCCCCCGCTGCGGCGCAGCAGGGGCTTCTCTACTTGTCTGGGTCTGAGAAAAGCAGGTCGGACAAAAGGGGCGGGTGCGCTGTCCGTCTTGACCGCCCTGTCCTACCCTACGGCTCCTTGAAAATCAGTCTCGATCGCTTTCATTTTGAGAGCACGGGCCAGCTCAACTGTCGTCAAGCGCTGATCGACGCGCAGCGGCGCAAGTAAAGCCTATGTTCGCGCTCGCCCAGACCCCATTGCAGTCGTTCCGATGATGATGATGGCGTGGTGAAAAGCTATTCGAGAGGAATAGCGAAATCAGCGAGGCGCCTTAGCCGATGCAGCACACCCGCTCCCATCCGCGAGCACGCAGGCGTAAAATTCACGGATTACCACTTCCATGGCATTCGGTATTGTGTGCTCAACTCCCGGCAAGATCAGATAGTTGAAGTCCTTCATACCGAACGCCTCGAAAACGGAAGCGGTCTTCCGAACCCTGTTCGGCCCGGATGACCCGAATACGCTGTTAACCCACAAACTTTGTTCGCAGCTGTAGCTGTCTGAGCCATATCCTTCACAGGTGAATGGCGGCTCTTTCACCGAGTCGTTTTCGTCCATGCTTCCATGGAACAGCAAGTAAGGCGTTTGCTTCAATAACTCTGGCTGAAATCGTGCACCAATCTCTTCGAGATCGCCCACGCCCACCGGGAATGTGAGTTGCTCCTCTTCAAACTCTTCAAGCGGCAGAATCGGCAGCCCCCCTACACCGCCAGCCGCTACCGCTCTCACTCTGTTCGGGTGAATCGTCGCCATGCGCGTGACGAAATCTCCGGCGGCGGAGAATCCCCAGAACAACGCATCGTCGCGTAGGTTGAAATCGTCTCGGGAGAGCTTTTCCAAAGCATCGTCGAGCATCGCGATGATTTGTATGTCCGGCCTTGCGTAACGGGGATCGACCGCCGTCATCGCGGCGCGCGTCAAAGCGTGAATGTAGAGGTTGCGATTGGGTCCTTCGACCAGCGGTCGCGGGAATACCGGCATCAGGACGGGTGTACCGAGATGGCGCCCGTAGTCGCTGAAAAGCTGTTCGGTTTCAATGCCCGCCCAATATCGATGAGTTGCGAATGGTGCGCCAACCATACCGTCATTATTGGGTTGAACCAGGATCGAATTGCCGACCGGAATGGCCTCCGGCAGGAAGAGGAAATAGGGCCAGTGGAATCCTTTTTCGGGATCGGCTTCGATCAGATACAACTTTCTTGGCTCCAGCGATCCCGCATAGGCGTGCACTTCCGCCATGGGCCCGACGGGTTCGCTCACATGGTCGGGAATTCTGGAACTGCGATCGAATCGTGAAACAAGAGCGCGCGGATGGACCGGGTCGACTTCAGGCGAAGGAGCTTGGGCTTCCTGCGCTGCGACGGGTGCCGTCAAAGGTTTCGATGTCGTCGCCCCACATGCCGCCAAGAACGCTCCGACACATGTCGCAAGTCCAAAGGCCCTTATAGTTTTCTTCATCGCTGCGTCTCCTCCGATCAGTGCTCCGCTACACCATGCAATTGGCACCGACCAAATCGATCTTCTTTGGAATTCTTCCCCAGCGCGAAGGATAGTGAGTAGCGGATCAAATGTAGCGCGGTCGAGGGCGCATTGTCCGCTACCCACTCCAAAAATGCGACCAGGCCGAGAACGACCCCATTACGGTCAATCCGGCAACTCAGCGTGACGGCCGGCTTTTCGCCTGCTGCCGAAAGCCAATCTCTAACGCTGCCAACGTTGGCCGGGCAATGCCCAGGCTCCAACAAACCAGGCTGCGATGCTCACTCCTTAATTTGGATGTCCCAAGCTTGGTCGCTGTATGTGTAGAAGACACATGGCTCGTCACTCGTGCAGTCATGCGCGTGGGGCTGCATCGCGTCGATCTGGAAGTAGTCACCCGGGGACAAATGTAGCCGGCCACCATCACTATAAAGATTGGTCATTTTCCCCGAAATGAACACGGCGTGGTAGCCCGCGGAATGCGTATGCATGGGGACAACAGCATCCTTCACAATACTGACATATTTTCCGTGCGCTCCTTCATTCCAGTCGCCATGGGTTGGTGCAAATGCCACGCCTGGAACCATTTCCTGCCACTGCAGCGCATCGATCGAAATGGCGCTTTCGGATTGGGGGTGAATAGTCACCGCTGAATGCAGCGAAATTGTAATTAGGAATATCGATACAATCAGCATTGTTGTCTCCTCTAACTACTGCCAACGGTAGCAGAGAAGTTGCATTTTATCACGTTGCCGGTCTGTGTCCGGTTACCACCTTCTTTGCCGCCGCGCACAAGACCTATGAGCCTTCATGAAAGCGGTCCTGCTACTCGGCTAGGTTGCCGCACCAAAACCGACTGACCGCTACCGACCCCATTACGGACACTTATGGATTAATTCTGCAGTTTAAGCTGGAGGGATCACGGTATCCGTCATCGGAATATCGAGGGTATCTAGATGTTTTGAAGCATATGCGAGCGGTCAAGCGGGTGACTGATTTTCGCGCAATGATTTGAGAAAGGCGCCTACCTCCGCCTCACTTCTCAAGTGAATGAATGATTTGTCGACTGCGCGCGCTTTCAGTTTCTTCAGCAATACCGCGTCCCAAAATGTTGGGGACCGCTTCAATGTGCGGATGCTGGCAAGCGTACCAGTGAAGATCGAACTTCCTTTAGGCCATCCCAATGGCGCGCGGATCGGCGCCAGCAGGAACCGCTTAGCCACACGCCAATAATGGACGCGATAGGGCAGGTCGACATAGACGAGCATATCGCTCGCCGCGACCCGATCCCAAAACGTCTGAAGCGGCCCAAGGCCATCGACGATCCAGGCATCCTGCGCAATGAGCGCATCGTGTTGATCTTTGAACGTAGAGAAGGGGACCGGCTCGCCGCTCGCGCTGAACTGAATCAAATCGAGTGGGTAATGCGGCAAGCCCGTATGCCCGGCAATCTCTCGTGCCAAGGTCGACTTACCGCCTCCAGGTTTGCCAAAAACCATGATCCTGCGCTCGCGCACATGCATACTTTCAATTTCTGGCTAGAAACGCCACTTTGAAGATATTCAGCCTCAAGGCCAGAGAAGCTCGGAACGCCAAGATTGGCGGTCAGCACTTCGAATAAATCGAACACGACGGTGCGCCCTCGAGCTACTCGCCTGCCAAAACTCAATCTCTGAAGCGACCATCGCATAGGCGGCCCATTGCGGAGCATAAATGGAAGGGTCAGCGTCTAGACTATCCAGCCGCTCTTCCAACGCGACTTCAAGGTCGGCCCAGTCTGCCAGTATCTCGCTTTGCTTGCCAATAAGCGCGAGAGCTTTCGACGTCCTAGATCGCGCCGAGAAGTCCCTAGAGGACACGTCTCTGCCGAGCCGCTTAATGGTACCCCGGATTCGGACTTGCCGACCGAGTTCGCGCCAATAGAAGGTCATTGCCGCCCGATCGTTTGCTGCAATCTGGCGCCCTTTAGCGCTCTCCTTCGAGCTAGCAAAATGCCAACCCAATTCATCGAGGTCTTTCAGAATGACTATGCGCGCGTCTGGGCCTCCATCTTGATCGACGGTGGACAGCGTCATCGCGTGGGGCTCCGAAATGCCCGCTTTGATCGCAGCACGAAGCCAACTCTCGAATAAATCGATTGGATCGTTTCGCGCTTTGTCCACTGAGAATGGCGCATAAGGTCCCTTCAGGGCCGAAAGGTCGCGAAGCTCTTCGCGGAGCAATGCTGAATCTCTAGAAGCCATATTCTCTCTCACGAGGCCTGACATTTGGTCGAATGAGCGCATTTGTCCCGCCTCTTCAATCGGCAAAATCCGACTGACTGCCATGCGCGAATGAATGTTAGTTGGCCTGTCCTCTATTTGGGCTGCGACCCCAGCACCCGTTTGAGCCCGTCGTAGAGACAGTCATAAACCATGCGGATCTTGCGGCTCGTACGCAGTTCGCGGTGGGTGACGAGCCATGCAGGGACTTGCAGGCTCGGCAGGCCAGGAAAGACCTGCTCTATGCCAGGTGTCTTTTGACACAGAGTGTCAGGCAGCATGCCCATTCCATATCCCGCCTTCACCATCTCCCAGACCACCGTCGCACTCTGGGGAGAGACGACAAAATTCTCCTCGCGCATCCGGATGCCCATCGCTTCTAAAGAGGGGAGCAATCGGTTGGGGTCGGGTAGACCAATAAAATCCAGCTTGGCGATATCGGCGACCGTTTTCGGACGCCCGACCCGGTCCAGATAGTTGCTCGATGCATAAAGCCGCGCACCGATTTGCCCGATCAGCTTAGCGATGAGTTCAGGCTGGTCGGGGCGGCCATGCCGAATAGCGATGTCTGCCTCACGCCGCATGAGGTCTCGTGTATCGTTAGCGCTGTCGATTAGAATGCGAAGTTTCGGCGCCGTCTCACGCAAGGGGCGAAGGATTTCCGGAAGGACAGCGGCCGCCATTAGGTCTGTCGCGGTGATCGTCACCGTCCCCACAATTTCCTCGGCATGCCCGTCGGCGATCATCGATATCTTGGTGACGGCATGTCCCATCGCTCGAACATGGTCGAGCAACTGCTCGCCAGCGCTCGTCAACATTAGACCGCGACCGCTTCGCTCGACCAACGTGATGCCGAGATCTTGTTCAAGCGCGGCAATCTGACGGCCGATGGTTGGCTGGGTCGAATTTAGCACCCGCGCCGCCGCACTAAATGAGCCCTCTTCGGCCGTCGCAAGGAAGGCGCGGACATGATTCCAATCGGCGGCAAGCAACGAGCTCTTCATGCGCAGATGCATAGCAGCTGATCGGACTTAGGCAATTATTGAATGGGTCGGCTTGCCTTAGACAGATGCCACAACGTTCATCGGACTACGCGTCGCTGCTTTTAGCTGCGTGTAGCCCTCGATCTAAAGGGGTCTGATCAATGCTACCCAGCAGCGCCGTCCATTGGGACATGGTGGCCAGTGGCTACGCGATGTCGACGATGGATTTCCTCGAGAAATATAGCATATCGGCTCTCGACATGACCGAAGTTGGTGCTGGAGACACCCTAGCCGACATCGCTTGTGGGCCAGGTGCTTTAGCACTTCACGCGGCGTCGCGCGGAGCCAGCGTCACTGCCGTCGATTTTTCCGTCAACATGCTGTCGCAGCTCCAGCAACAGGTCACCGAGCGCAATATTCGCAACCTCCACACCTTTCTCGAGAATGGCGAGAATCTCTCTCTAGCCTCTGATAGCTTCGACTTCGCATTCTCCATGTTCGGTCTGAATTTCTATCAGAAAAGAAAGCGCGGTTTTCGAGAGCTTCACCGTATTGTGAAGCCAGGCGGCACGGCTTGTGTCGGGGTCTTCGCTTCACCTGAACAGTCTCCTTTGATTGAGCATCTGTTCGGCATCGTGGAGGAAATTGCGCCATCGCCGCCAAGCCCCGCCAATGACATTGATTCGCTCGAACATCCGAACATCTTGCGCCGTGAAATGGTGGTCGCCGGATTCTCGGATGTTCACATCCAGCCGGTCGTACACGAGACCGAGTTTAAATCCGCGCAAGACTTTGTCGCTCGGATGGCCAAGGGCTCTGCGCCCTTGTTGATGCTGCGCGGGCGGATGTCGGATGCCGAATGGAATGAAGCGCTGGATCGCGCTTCGACGCGGCTCGAAGAAAAAGCAGGCCCCTTTCCCAAACATCTCGGCGCCACCGCATTGCTCGCCATCGGTCACAAGTAGGTTGAATACAGATGCCTGCGCGCTCAGAGATCGATATGTCGGAAGCTCGCGCAAAGGCGGCGCGGTTTTGGGATAAGGTTGCGCCGCGGTACGCGCGCCAGCCGGTCCGGGATGAAAGAGCCTATGCCCGCAAACTCGACTATATCAGTCAGCTGCTAAACCGGCACGATAAGCTGCTCGAGATTGGGTGTGGGACAGGCTCAACAGCGCTAATCCTGTCGCCGCATGTCGCAGCCTATCTCGCCACCGACGTCTCTAACGAGATGATCGAGATTGCGCGCAGTAAGCAAGCCGATAGCGACCCATGCAATCTGACGTTCTCATGTGCAGTCGCTCATGAGATAGTCGCGCGAGATCATTTCGATGTCATCCTGGCGTCAAGCTTGCTCCATTTGATCGATGACGTGCCCGCCCTCCTTGGCGCTGTGCGGCAACAGCTTAAGCCCGGCGGCCTCTTTATCTCGAAGACGCCTTGTATCGGCGAGACGAACTTTCTCGTCCGCATGCTCCTGCCAGCGATGGAGCTCTTAGGGATCGCACCCCGGATCAACGTCTTCAAGAAGATCGCCCTTATCGAAGCGATCGAGACTGCAGGTTTCGCGGTGGAGCACCAGCTTTGCTTCGACAAAGAGATGAGGAGCCCGCTGATCGTGGCTCGCAAACCCCTTGAGAAAAGGAAAGAAAGTGAAAATGTCCCAGCCCGATAATGCCCCCATCGCCCTGTATCGCGATCATCCAGATCTTTTTGGCACGCTCGGCTCGCTCCACGACCTGATGGCTGAGAAGGGGCTGCCACCGACGCTTGCCCATCTGGTCGAACTTCGCGTGTCGCAGATCAATGGCTGCGCGCATTGCGTCGACATGCACGCCACTGCAGCGCGGCATGATGGCGAGACCTCGGAGCGGCTCGATCGGCTGGTTGTGTGGCGCCATGTCGATCATTTCTCGGAAAGCGAACGAGCGGCGCTCGCTTGGGCAGAGGCTTTGACCTTACTGCATCGGGACACTGACTTTAGCGGGCTCCGGAGCGCAATGCGCGAACATTTTGACGACGAGATGATCGTCCTGATCGGCGTCGACATTGCGATGATCAATCTATGGAATCGTCTGCAGATGTCGGCGCATCATTAGATGCGCACCCCGGTACGCATGCCCAAGCCAAGCTTGCCTTTTGGTGAAGTGATTTAAGAAGGAACTCGGAATGAAGATCGAAGGTAAGTGCGCGTGCGGCGAGGTTCAATTCGAGCTGAGCGAAAAGCCTGTCATGCTTGGAACCTGCCATTGCTCCAGATGTCGCAAGGCAGGAGCCAGCGCTCTTGCATTCGTTAAAGGCGATACGGTCAGCATCACTGCTGGGCGCGAATTCGTGACCACTTGGAAGGCTGTCGAACCGTATAAGTACGATCGCTTTTTCTGCAGTCGCTGCGGCACATCGCTTGGCGATTTGGGTGGGGAACACGGCACCATCCCGATCAACGCGCATTGCCTTGATAATGACGTTCCCATGGAACATGCCTTCCACGAGTTTGTCAGTGAGAAGCCCAGCTGGCTGATCATTGGCGATGATGCGGCACAGTATCCGAAGCATCCCCCGATGCCAGGAAACGAGCCTTAGCGGTGAGCCAGATAGTGGGGGGTTGGCTCACTTACAGGCTAGTGGCTCACCGTGGGCGCACGTCAGCTTTCCCCAACGTCGCGAATTCATCTTTCCAGAGACCGATTGGAGAAAGGTCTAAGTTCCGCTTTCCACCCCAAAACGACCGTTCAGCGAACGACCCAAGCGCGGACGTTGACGCGCTCATCGCCAAGTGTAAGCCTCGAGCTCAAGGGCAAGCATCAACGTGTGGCTTCTATCGGCGCAACAATTGAAGCGTAAAGCCATGGGAGTTCTACCGAGCAGCTAAGCTTCTATCCTGCGGCGTAAGAATGCAACGCAAATGAGCACGACGTGAAGTAGGTGAATGTTGTGAGCAATTTCAGTGGGTTTAATCGCATGCCGAGTTTCTTGAAGCTACATAGGCTGATTGCTTCACTGCTGTTTGTATCGGTTGTAACCAATGCCAGTCTAGCCAATCATCGCGAAACAATGGCTATCGACCCAACCGATAAAGTAGCGCCAATAGAGAGCCAGCCTAGCATGATGGTTCCCGCTCTTACTCCAGCTTCAGCAACCACCTCGCCTACACCAAACAAAATTCATGCTAGCGATGGTGCTCCAGAGGACTTCTTTGGCTTTAGCGTTGCGATCTTCGGCAATACAGCATTAGTCGGAGCTAATAGAGCCGATGGCGAGAATGGGGACGTGGATACGGGAGCTGCGTATGTTTTCACTCGCTATGGAAACACCTGGCGACAGCAAGCGAAACTTACCGCTCATGACGCCCGGGCTGGTGATACGCTTGGAGGAAGTGTGGCAATTTGGGCCGACACAGCGATTGCCGGTGCTATTGGCGATGACAAGAAGGGAAACAATGCGGGGGCAGTCTACGTCTTCAAGCGCAGGGACGACGCTTGGCAGCAGCAAGCCAAACTCATAGCAGCGGACGGCGATGCCGGGGATGCGTTCGGTCAGAATGTAGCCATTCTTGGCGATACGATTGTAGTTGGCACCCCTCATGACGATGACAAAGGCGATGGCTCTGGGTCCGCTTATGTGTTCAGTCGATATGGAGACAGTTGGAAGCAAGAGGCGAAGCTTACAGCTTCGTATGGATTCGCTGGCGACCTGTTTGGCATAAGCGTTGCGCTCACAAGCGATACGATCTTGGTTGGTGCCGACTTAAACGATGAAAAAGCAACCGATGCAGGTGCCGCTTACATATTTGTTCGAGCTGGGGGGCATTGGGTAGAGCAAGCTAAACTGACGGCTGCGGACGGTGCAGAAACCGATATTTTTGGGGTTCGAGTCGCTCTGTCTGGCGATACGGCACTAGTCTCGGCACGGCGAGATGATGACATCGATATGGGCGTTGATGCGGGCTCCGTTTATGTGTTCACCCGCTCCGGAACGACGTGGCATCAGCAGGCGAAACTGCTCGCTCCGGATGGCAACGTGGATGACAGATTTGGACGCGATGTTGCTCTATATCAAAACACAGCATTGATTGGCGCAATGCATCAGGATGATAGAGGTGATAACTCTGGAGCAGCCTATATTTTCAGGCGCACTGGCACTTCTTGGAAGTTCATAGCTAAGATAACTGCCGGCGACGTTGCACCAGGCGATTTGCTAGGTTGGAGCGTCGCTATGTCGCAAAACAGTGCTCTGATCGCAGCTGCTCGTAGTGATGCTCACGGCAAAGAATCTGGCGCCGCTTACATTTTTGATTTTGATAACAAAGGTTTAGTTTTTGTCCCAAAGTGAATCATCAACAGACTTACACGCAAGAACTAGCTCAGAATCCGACAAAAACCTGATCAAGCCTTTAGGCATCGCGAACGTCCGCTAACCACCCTCAAAGCGGACTACTTGTGGGTTGGACCGATGCGCAAAGAGTGGACGGGCTGCATTGCTGGTCGATCAACCAGCGGCAGACCAGCCGCTAACGACCCCCAACCGGTCACTAAATTCGAATGAGTTCACCCGCCGCCAGGATGTCTGTGGTGGGCGCTTGATGGGGTGCCTCCGCAATGTTCTCATATGTCACCGCGAGTGTCGCTCCAGCCTGCAAGAGTGCCCGTTCTGCATCCGAAATCTCTCTGATTATGATGCCATCGACTTCTAGCATTCCAAGCGAGGTCGGCGCGCCACCCTCGGGCACAACCCATAAGACAGGCGCCCTTCCGTCCCCCAATGCTACAGGATCCACATTTGAAATCTGAACGTTGAGCGTTTCACTGGAAGGGTCGATACGCGTCGTCAGCGCCGGGCCGGTATCACCGCCGTCGAGCACGGCGAAAAGCTGTTGAACATTCTGAGGCTGGTCCGCCGGCACTTGCTCCGGCACCACCAACTCACGGTCGCCCAATTGCATGCCCAGCAGCAGAATCGCCAGAGCACCTGCGAAAAGGATCGATGCTGCGACGAAGCGCTGGCCGAACGATCGAGTTTTCGGGACCGGTGCAGTCCCAATTGCCAAATTGTCTTGTCCCGAAAGGCGTGCGGCGATTGCCGTCCACATCTGCGATGAAGGACTGACCTCCATGAACCTGTAATGCTGCTCGTTGAAGCGCAGATCCCACCACTCGACAAGAGACGCGAAGTCTTCGTCGATCAAACTTAGCCGCTTGGCTCGGACCAAATCTTCGCCTTCGAGAAAACCGACAGCATATTCGGCAGCCAGGACCGTGCGATCAGGGTCCAGTTTCGGTGCGCTAGGCATCGAGACACTCCCTCAACGACAGAAATGCCCGACGCATCCAACCCTTGATCGTGTTGAGCGGCGTATCGACTTGCTTGGCAACCTGAGAATAGCTGAGTCCATCAAAGAAAGCGCGCTGAATGCAGTCCTGGTGACGGCTGTCCAACTCATCGATGCAATCCTCGATGCGCGCCCGCATCTGAGCGTCCTCAATCAACTTATCGCTCAACGGCGCTCGATCAGGAAAATCCGATAGGATGTCGTCTGTAACGGAAGGCAAAACCTTGCGGCGCATTGCGTCGATCGCACTATTGCGCGCGATCGTGGACAGCCAGGTAATCGGACTCGATTTATCCCGGTCGAAGCGACCAGCCCGACGCCAAATTTTGATATACACTTCCTGAAGCACGTCTTCTGCAATCTCCCTATCCTTGGAGATACGCAGGCAAATCCCAAACAGTTTTGAATTCGTCAGCTCAAACACCTCTTTCAGCGCCGTCTGATCGCCTTTTGCCACTTGGCGCATCAAGTCGACCAAGCGCTGCCGCTTCTTGTCTAGACCGTCCTGATCCACCACGGGTCCTCGCTCCCATACTGCTGATACGTGGTTATTGATTATCCGACCGGATGGCCACCCGGTCGGAAACAATTCTGAATTTCTCACAACCGATCCGCGAAACGCCGCGTAGCTTCTTCTGACGAGCAATACTGCCCGTCGGTTCGAGTGGAACAACACGCGGACAGACTATTTCGCAAGAAAGGACGCCTCATGCGGACCAACAAGAAGCGAATATTAGGGGGGGTAGCCTTTGTTGGCGTGGCCGCTCTTTCATTTCACATCGTTGACTTTCCGACCAACGCAGCGGACCATCTCGACCCGCCTCAACGCACCAGCCCGGACGTCGCAGCCATGGCTGACCGTGCTGCCGACATTGCCGACGTTTTCACATTCTTCGACGGAGACACGACGAAGCTAATCGTGACTTTTGCGGGGCCGGTGCCCAGCGATACAGCGCCTACGTTCGATCCGAATGTTCGTTATTATCTGAATGTTTCAACTGGTGAGCCGCGAACGACCAGCGACACTCGTATTCTGATCCAATTCGGTGAAGACGAAACCCAAATGGGCGATCAGTATGGCGTGCGGGTCAGCGGACTTCCCGGCGTGACGGGCGACATTATCGGACCCGTAGAAACCGATCTCGAACAGGAGGGGGTAAAAGTCCGCGCAGGCTTGTTCGATGACCCCTTCTTCTTCGATCTCCAAGGCTTCCAGGAAACCTTGGACACCGGCACGCTGAGTTTTGACAGTAGCCGCGACTTTTTCGCGGGCCAGAATTTGACCGCCGTCGTCATCGAAATTCCCAACGCTGATATTTCGGGTGGCTCCAATAGCATTGATGTCTGGACCGAAACCCTACGCCTCGGAGGAACCAGCTAATGACCGCACGCAAGATCATACTTGGCCTTACACCCGCGCTATTGGCAGTCGCCGTGGCCGGTTGTGAAAACAACAACCAAATGGCCATGGACCCTCCGATCGCCGACGACGGTGACATGGGAGGGGACATGGGCGGCGATATGGCAAGCTTTGATGTGACGCCATGCCTTACGCAGGAAATCCCCGGGACCGGGGTCACGGTTGCGGAAGCGGTCGTCCCCGACACGCTGACGGTAGACTATCGCAGTCCTTCTGGGTTCCCCAACGGTCGCGCACTTGCCGATCCGGTCATCGACGTGACGTTGGCGGTCATCTTCCTCGACCTTGCGACGAATGGGCCCGCCACCCTTGCGGGACTGCCGCTCAATCCGCCGGAAAACGACGTAGCGTTTCGTTCGGACTTTCCGTATCTTGCGGCTGCGCAAGGGACACCGCCAGCCTCCGACACGAGCGGTACCACGTTCACCTTCGAGATGAGCGATGACTCGGCTTATGCGAGGGTCGATCGCATGGGAATGCCTGCCGTCTCAACTGCGCTGATCCCGACAGAAAGCAAGGTGCCCTACAACGATGCTGCGCCGGAGGACGATGCTGACGGTGTGTTCGTCGATGACATCACGATGGTGCTCACCGGCTTGACGGAAGCGCTGGCAGACGACCTCGTCGGAGCTGGCCTTACCCCCTGCGCCACAAGCTCCTGACGACCAGACCTGCTCGCGCTTCCCTCTTGCGCGAGCAGGTCACCTGACTTTCTCCGGAGAAAATCATGACTGAAATTTCGAATAGCGCGATGTGGATATACAGGCTGGTTGCGGTCATGATTATCCTGGCTGCCATCCTGCATTTTGCCAATCGCGAACCAGACGCAACAACGACATTATTGGCGCACGAGTTCAATGCGTCTGATGAAGATTATGCATCTGCGACAAGCATGGTTGAGCAGTCGGTTGAGGATGCTTCGAAACGATCCGATGGATTGCCAGAATCATGGTTGGCCCAAGAGTTTGAGGCGATGGCGCTCCATCGCCGAGCCCAATTGACGGGCAGCTTCGATGACATTCGAGCTGCCGACAAGATTCTCGCCGATGCAAGAGCCAAAGCCCCACAAGGAAGCGGGCCACTTCTGACATCAGCCATGGTTGCCTTTTCAGCCCATCGCAATCCAGAAGCACAGACGCATCTCGATGCGGCAAACAGCGTCGCGGTAAGGCCACGGCGGCTGGATCGGGCAGAAGCTGCGGGACTCCAAGGCGATCTCGCTTTATATCGGGGGGAATATGCCGAAGCGCGAAGCCAGTATGATCGTGCTCACGAGTTGGCCCCCGGACCGTCGATTGCTCTGCGAAGCGCGAATCTTGAGCAGCGTCTGGGCAATTTCGATGGCGGCCTTCGGATATTGGCACAAAGCGTTGCTCAATTTCCCGATATGAGCCCACGCCTTGGCGCCGTTCTCCTTCTTTCAGCGGGCGGCATGGAATTGAAACGTGGCGACTGGGAAAATGCCCGAGCCCTGTTCGAGAAAGCCGAGCAGGTCTTTCCAGGTTACTGGCTCGCTCTAGCGCATATCGCACAGTTGGATGCGGCAGAAGGTGATCTTGAAAACGCAACTCGTCGATACGGGAAGATTCTTGCGGCCAATAACGAGCCCTCGGTGATGCAGGCCTACGCCGCAATGCTCGAAGCCAACGGTCAAGCCGAGATGGCGGCTCGCCTCAATGGGAAGGCGCATGAGATCCTTGAAGCGCGTGCGAACCTCTCTCCCGAAGCCTATGCCGACCACATGTTGGATGCAGCCATCGGGAATGGTGACGTCGAACAAGCACTAAAATTTGCGCGGATCAATCATCAAGCACGACCCTATGGCGATGCCAAAGTGGGAATGGCCCGCGCCTATAATCTGGCGGGGCGTTACGCAGATGCGATCGACACACTGCGCGAAGTAGAGGAAAGCGGCTGGCGGTCGACCGAACAATATCTCGCTTTGGCTGAAAGCTGCGAGGCTTTAGGCATCCAAAGCTGTGCTCGAAAGGCAAAAAGGCAAGCGCAAAATTTCAATAGTATGGCCTTCAATAGCGGTAGCGGCCTACTCGCCTTCGGCAATCATTAGGAGGACATTGTCTCACTGCTCCGTCCCTTCCAACAGTTGGAGCTCGATTGTTGAGACCCAATGTCAGGCCCCCACATCTTTTACGGCTAGGACCTGAACAGCATTCTGAAGCCAAGAGCGGACATCATGCCCTACCGCCTGTGACACAGTTTTCTGGAGCGTGAAATGCAAGCCTGGGCTGTGGTATCTGGCCAATGCGACCGCGCTGACCCGCTATATGCACAAAAGCGTCGATGACAAATTGGGTGAGGCGCTAGAACTACCATCACATCGTCGCGGCAAGGGTTGCCTGATTATCGGCAAGCGTGCGGGGCGGACGCAGAGTTTGGACTAAGAGTCATCCCGTTTCTTCTTTGTCTTGCTGACGCGCTTGTTCCTCCATCCGACGCGTTTGCTCATCGAAATCATCAAGCGCTGTATCCATCCATTCCGGTTTATATATTCCCGCGAACTGAAGGAGCTTCGCGGCGAGACCAGTTGCAATGAACCCAGCGAAGAGAGGACCAACGATGCGCCATAGCGCCGATGAACCCTCAAGTCCGGCATAGGAAGTCATCGCAATCCAAACACCGAATGCGAAGCAGGCTATCAAAACCAGAATCTGAAACCACAGGCTTTTCACGAGCTTGCCACTCCGGTCTGCTCCAGGAGGTCGCTTATCATGCCCGTATATAGCCTGCGAGCGACACGGTTGAGGCCCAGCTTCGCAGCAATGGCACTCGGTACAATGCGGCTCCAATAAAGTTTGACGAGGGCACGGGGCTGTTCCGCCAATCGCGCTGCAATTGCGGGTGCCACGGCATAATAGAGAGCTACATCCTCCAAGCCGCCTTGTTGATGAACAAGCCAATCGTCGCGGAACGCGCGCAATGTTTGCAACTCCCAGCAATCGTCAGCCAAACCAATGCCATCGCAGGCCGCAGACGTAAGAAAACAACCACTAGCTTCTACTTTGCATCGGCCCGCGCGAAACGCACGGAGTAGTCCATCATACTGCTCCACCGCGAAAGAATACTCGCGCTGGATCGGCGAATAGCGGTACTTTACGCTATGTTGCTGGCCGAACTCTGACCAGCTAATCGTAACAAAGAAGGGATTCTCGCTGGCTGAGGCGAGCGACTGCGTGTCGAACTTTAGATCATTTCCGATCCCGTCCATTTCGATTTGCTGACGTGAAACAGTCCTACCACCAACTTCGATTGTGACGGTGGCATCGATTGGATCCATTGAATAGCCGACATCAGGGCCAAACATTTCGGCATGGTCTGCGTACCAGCTATTGCCACTCCGCTTCCAATACATCGTCAAAATTCCATACGGATTTCGACCGCTCAGGGAGGAGTAGGAGCTGCTGGTGCTGACCGCCAAAGGCCTTTGATAAACTTCGACGAAGGAATCGACACCTCCGCTTTCGTTCTCGGCAAGAATGACCGCTCCGTACTCGTCACCCCACTCTTCCATGATGCGGCAATCCGGAAGTTCTTGAGCAGTGACATTCGAAGCCGGCAACACACCAACTAACGTGAGCAATGAGGCTGCCCGCTTGAGCAAAGAGCGTTGAGTTTTTTTCAAGATAAATCCCCTTTCAATTTGAGGTTAGCGTTCGACCCTGCATTCGGCCACCACTTGATATGGGGCGAAAGAAGTTTGTCCGAAAACGTGACAGTCTTACCCGCTATATGCTCAAGAGCGTCGATGGCGAATTGGGTGAGGCTTTGGAGCTGCCACCACATCGTCGCGGCAAGGGTGGCGCGATTATCGGCAAGCGAGCGGGACGGACGAAGAATTTGGAATGAGCAGGTTACGAACCGGCTGGCTTTTCAAGCGGCCTCGTTGGTCTGCGTCATGCCTCAAAGCCGACTGACCGCTACCGACCCCATTGCGGTCATTCATTAACGTTTCGAGGATATACTGAAGCTTCGACGCGACGCGATGGGAGGGAGGTCGAGATACCCCCCTCGGCCTCCCTTTCCTTCCTTTCGGTGACTGGAAGCAAATCGGCCGGACGACGACCCCATTGCGGACGTCGTGCTGGAGTTTGCGTCTATTTCCTTAAATATGCCATTACCCATGCCGATACGTGGGAGTGGGAATATTGAAACGGCTCTTGCTTTCTTCACTGATCTGCACGGGTTGGTGTTGTTCGACACTTGGCGGTGTCGCAGTAGCCGACGAGCAACCTAGTCCCGCAATAAACCTAGCTGAACTCCCGTGCCCGCCGGATCCTGAGTTGGGCCCAAGGGTCGCAGCTGAGCGTTTTCTTTATGCCTTCACCAGACTTGATCAAGAGTGCTTCAATGAGATGTGGGCCGAAGACGCCACGGCATTCCTGCCGCTATTGATCGGTGATGCCGGACCAGGTCGCTTAAATGGTCGCGACGAGATCCTAGCAACTTTCGATAAGTTTTTTGGTGGTCGACAAGCTTCCGAAGACGATGTTTTAGAAATCGATCCGGTTTCACTCCGTGTGGACCATCGCGGAGATGTGGCTATTGTCAGCTTTGTTCTTGGTCCCAATCTCGACAACCGCCGAAGTTTTGTCTTTCGCCGCGAGGCAGATGGTTGGCGAATCTGGCACCATCATGCGTCGTGGTTAGGGGATTTTGAGGCTATCTTAGAAGCGGAGGTTCAAAAGCAAGTCTCTGAAATCACCAACAGAGATTAAGCGGGCTCCGATCTCCTAATGCGGACCAGCAGCCAACGCATCCATTGCGGAAGTGTACCGATTCACCATAAAGTTTGGTTACCTGGGCGGGAGACAGAAAACCATGTCATCGATCGGCCTCATTGCTGCCGCCATGACGATCACATCCGGGCCAGAAGCTATTGCTCGGCCGCAATGGTGGCCTGACAGCGTGCGGGACACCACGGTCGAAACTGGCGTGATCAAGATGCAAGTGTATCGAGCTGGCGACGAAGGCGTTGCAGTCGTCATCATGCAAGACATGCACGACTATTTCGATCCTGCACCGAAGTGGGAAGGTGATATCCAGGAACAGTGGATCGAGCGCGGATCGCGTCATCGCAATTTCGTAGCGACCTTGGCCAAACAGCATCGTGTTTTCGTCCCGATCCGTCGAGGGTATGGTGCCACGGAAGATCCTGGTGTGGGGTATGACGTCGCGACCTATGCCGAAGATGTTTTGGCCATGTTGTCAAAAGAAGGTGTCGAAAGGGCTGTCTTCATAGGACGCAATCCGGCTCAGAATGACATTTATTGGATAGCCGAGCACCACCCTGAACGTATGATTGCGATGGCATTATTCGAACCTACACCTTGGTTGCCTTTCGACTTTGACAATGAAGACGCGTTCGCATTCGCATCTGGTTGGTGGCGCGGCGCCAGAGATATGGGTGCAACGGATGAGAGAATTGATGAATTGACGTTATCTCGGTTTTCCGGGGCCATCCCGCATTTTCTATCGGAGGAAGGCGCGCAGATTGACGTGCCGCTACTTTATCTGTCTTCGCCTCCCAGCTTTGAAGGGGCTTGGATGTGGGCCAACCTTTTTGCGTTCGAGGATGAAGACGCCGACTGTTCTGAAGTTACATCAAATTACCCTTGTAGCGTCTTCGGAGACGCAGATCGGGTAGACCGATTGAGAACTTACTTCGGCTCTCATCCTCACAACGCTCTTGCGGCATCCACACGCGAACGGCTGGAGGCAACATTCAGCGACATGACGGTGGTGCCGTATCCCTTCGGCGATGAATTCCCCTCGGACATCTGGGCCTACTATGGGGAGGTCGTCGAACCATTTCTCGCCCGATTTCGCCAGCGGCAGGAATAGTATCAACACGGGCGAGCTATAGGGCGATAAAAGCTAAGGCTGAGGATAGAAGCGATAAATGTGAACGTCCGCTTTCCACCGTCGTAGCCGCCATTGAACGGACTTAGGCTTCATCCTGAAAGCTGACTGGTCGCTTTGTTCAATCGTTGGCCAAAAGCGGCTGGTCGGCTCACGACCCGATAGCGGACGTATCGGGTCCAGTGCCATAAAGCGCTTTATTCTTGAGGTGGGAAGAAGAGTGCATCGACAGACCGCGTTATCGCGCCTGGGTTTGGCCGAACATAATCCAACTCATGAAGAATGAAGCCCCCGATGCGGCGCAGGAGGGGCTTCTCTACTTTTCGCGGGCTGTGAAAAGCAGGCGGTATAAGGAAGGGGGCGCTCTGCCCCGAGACCCCTTAACAACCGGTCTCGCTCGCTTTCATTTTGAGAGCGCGGGTTCGCTCACATTTGTGAAGCGCCGAGCAATGCGCAGTCGGCGCTATTACATCTTCTGATTGCACACGCCCCCTGCTAGGCTCGGACTATCAAGAATTCCAGAGCTGAAGATCTCAGAGCAGCTGAAGCTGTTTCAGATGCTGAAAGGGATGGGAGCACTTCCCAAGCCAAGAGATGAACGGGACGACGATCTGCGAAGAATGCAAGAGGACCTCGTAGACTTCGTAAGAGAGGCTCACAGATCAGCTAAGGAAATTGGCCTAGGTAGCCGAAAAGAGGGGCGAGAATCGCCAGCTTGAGTGACACTATTTTGGAGAGGTTAAAGAGATCAGGTCTAGCTTTCCCATTTGGAGCACCATGCCGGTGAACGCTGAAAAATCAGCGCGACCTGATCAGATTTAACCTCTTTTCGCTAGTTTGATTTGTGCTGCGCTTTTGACCGGCGGCGATACCACGTGCCACCTTTCCCTCCCCATCAGCGGGTTTTGAAGCAGAGTGGGCTTATCATCATATAAGGGCAGGAAGCATTTATCTCCCCCCCCCATTCCGCGTTGCATCGCACCGTTAACAATTTTGTGACGCTGTTCGGTGCATATTTCATCTTGGAGTACTAAATTTTCGGTGGCCTTGATCAGGCCGCCTTATTATTGTGGGAGCCAGATTAACCGGCCAGTATCTTGCCGGGTGAAAATTAGGTGGGGATTTCTCAGTGATGAAGGCGTTGAAGATCGGATTGGTGCTTGGTTGCACCGCCAGCATGTTGGCTGCACCCGGTTCGGCGCAGGCGCACAACATCACGCGCCCCACTCAGCTCCAGATCGACGAATGCGACCGCATCGAGGAAGAGGATGAGCGCAATCGCGAATGGCACCTCATCTGGGATGAGGAAGTCACCGATTGGGTATGCGTCGTCGAAGCGCCGCGTCGCGGCGCCGCCATCTTCAGCGATCGCACCGGCAAGATCATCGTCGGCGCCGCCTATCTGGCGACGATCGCCACCATTGCAACGCTGCAGAACGACAACCAGCAAGCCCCGATGAGCCGTTAAGGCGGCCCTTGACCGAGAGCCAAAACCCGCGTGACATGGGCTGAACGGTCCAGCGGTCGGGGGAGCGCCATCTTGCCAAGCCTGTCGGATACCCATCGCGCCCGCCTGCGCGCCTCGGGTGATCTCATCGACCAGCTCCTGCTGGCAGCCTTGCTCGGCTTCGCCTTCCTTGCCGGCGGCGGCGGTGATGCCGGCGCAAGCGTCGATCGCCTCCTCATTCCGCTAGCCGTCGGTTCATCGGGCTGGTTTCTCGCTCGCCATTTCACGGGAGCAAGGCTGATTGCGCCGGGCGTATGGCCGTTCGTCGCGCTCATCTCGCTGGTGCTTGCTTCCGCCCTTGTCCAACTCCCCGCGCTCTCGGCGTCATGGTTGGAAGACCTGCGTCCGTGGGCTGCAGCCTCATACAGCCTCGAACTCGCGAAGTTGGACGATGCGACGTTGCGGTGGTCCTTATCTCCCTTCGACACGCTGAGGTTCATGGGCGCGTTTGCCCTGCCTGCCGCCTTGTTGCTTGGCTTCGGAGGCTCGTTGGGCCGGACACCCTATCGCAATGCCCTGCGGCTCGGGCTTATTGCGGCGCTTGCCGGTGCGGCATTGATTTTCCTCCAGAGCCTCGCGCCCGGTCGCGATTTGCTGCACCCGTGGGGCGAGGTTCCCGGAACCGCTGCCGGGCTTTTTGCCAACCCGAATTTTCAGGGCACATTTCTGGCGCTTACCATATTGGTGCTCGGCATGCAGGGCATCATCGCGGGGTTTCCGGGACGCAACATCGCTCTCGTGGGAATGGTGTGCTTTCTCTTCTTGGCCATCGTCCTGACAGATTCGCGCGGCGCCATTGCCATCGGTGTCGTCGCAGTGCTTCTTCTCGCACTATCGGAGGCGCGTCGCCCGAATTTGCTCGCTCGCCGCAAGCTGGTTTTGCCGCTTGTCGCAATGGCCGGAATCGCGATGCTCCTGCTCGCATTTCGTCACCCCTTGGGTCTCGAAAGCGGCATACGAGGCGAAGCCGTGCCCGTACTCGCCGCGATGATCCGCGAATCCTTCCCGCTCGGCGTTGGCTGGGGTGCGTTCGGCCCAGCTTGGGCTCGAGCCGAACCACTTGACCTCGTAACGACCGTCTATTTCAACGAGGCGCATAATGACTGGCTGCAGTGGGTCCTCGAAGGTGGTCTGATTGGATTGCTGGTCCTTGCGGCATTTCTTTGGCTGGTCGTACGCTCGATCCGTAAGCGGCCAGACAAAGCCGAACGTGCCTTCCTGCCCGTCGCCATGCTGGTCCTGATCGCGGCGCAATCGGTCGTCGATTTCCCGCTGCGGACCGATGCGGTGGCGGCGCTCTGCGTATTGGCGCTGATCGGATTAATCGCACCATGGGAACAACGGCGTTCGAAGCCCCAACGCAAGACGGCGCATATGGTGATTGCCGGGGTTGCCGGCCTTGGCGTGATCGCGCTGATGCCAGCGGCGTACAAAATGGCCAGTGCCGATGCCGCCTACCAGAATGGCCAATGGACGCGCGCATCCGCGCTCTCGCCGCTGCACGGCGATGCGCTGGCCCGCCACGCTCTCGTGCTCAGCCAGGACAATCGCCGCGACGAAGCGGTCGAAGCGGCGCAGCAATCCCTCCGTGCTACCCCGCTCAATGCGATCGCCCTCGCCGTCATCGCGCAGAATTATCGTGAAAACTCACTCGAGCCCGACGAGGAAGATGCGGCGATGCGCTTTGCCGCCTCGCTCGATTGGCGTCCCGAGTTCATTCAATATGCGGCGCTGCAACTCGCGTTGATCGACGAGGATACTGAGAGCGCTGTCGATCATGCCGAGGCGATGATGCGCGCCTATCCAGCCACATTCTTCGGTCGACAGGCGACCTTCGTCGCCTCGCTGGATCCCGAATTCCGCGCCGAAATGGTGAGCCGACTTGAACCGGGCAGCAATGCGCGACGCTGGCTCTATCTCAACCCGCCGCTCACCGACGTGCAGATAGACGGCATGTTGGCGCTCAGCGACGAACTCGCAGCACGGCAAGGGCCGATCACGCCTGACGAACAGGGGCAGATCCTCTATCAGTTGACCCGCGGTGGCCGCGAGGCCGCTGCCAACGGACGTCACGCCACCTTGTTTGCGCTGGACGACTGGCAGCACCGCCTCTTCCCCGAAGTCGACACACTCGCTTGGCGCTATGAGGCCGCCAACGGGCTGCTTGCCCGGCCCGTGCGAAACTCGATCCGGCTGGAAGCGGGGGCCGGCATCGCTGCGCCGCTCGCCCGACGCACGACGGTGTTCGAACCGGGTCGCTATGAAGTCATGCTGGGTGGCGAAGTGGACGGCGGCGCCGATGCTGCACGCCTTGCCCTCTATTGTCCAGGCGAGACCGAAGCTCGGGCCGTCCTGCGCGCGGGCCGGTCCGGCGTAAATGCAGTTTTCGGCCCCGAACCGGTCACAATTCTGCTCGATTGTGCAGTGCAAGAGTGGCGGCTAGAGAGTGACGGGACAGCCACGGTCGATCTGCGAATTGACGATTGGCGCGTCGAACAGCTTTCCGATCCGACTAATTAGAGTTAACGGCTTGGAAACCATTCTTCTTTTAGAACAAATCAGTGGGATCGGTCTTCGAGCCACTGAAGAGGTGCCAAGGGGCTGCACAGGCCCGGGGCGGGGATGACGATGAACTTCAAGACTATCGCAACGATCATGCTGGCAATCTGCCTGGCAGCCTGTGGCGGCACGCCGCGCCTGTCGAGCCAGTCCACCGCCGTTACCGTCACCGACGAGCTGCCCGCGCCCGATGTCAGCGAAACCGCCGTCGACCTTACCGAATATCGCATCGGGCCGACCGACGAAATCAGCGTTTCGGTCTTCAATGCCGACGAATTGAACCGCGAAGCCGTGATCGATGCGTCGGGCCAGTTCGCCATGCCGCTGATCGGTGTCGTGCAGGCTGGGGGCAAGACGCCCAGCGAACTCTCCACCGAAATCGCCGACAAGTTGCGCGGTCGCTTCATCAAGGATCCGCAGGTCGTCGTGAACCTGACCGAAGTGCGCGCCAACGTCGTCACCGTTGACGGCGCGGTCACGCAACCCGGCATCTATCCGGTCATCGGCAACATGACCCTGCTGCGCGCCATCGCGACGGCCCGCGGAGCGAGCACCGTGGCCGACGAGACCAACGTCGTCGTCTTCCGTACCGTGAATGGCGAGAAGATGGCCGCCATGTTCAACCTCAACGATATTCGCGGCGGTCGCGTCGCCGACCCGCGCGTCTATGGCAACGACCTCGTCGTCGTCGGTGAAAGCGGGACCCGTCGCTTCCTGCGCGACACGGGCGGCGGCAGCATTCTCGGCCGTTTCATTCCGGTGCTCTGACCCATGGCGCAAGACCAGAACCCCCTGCCTGTTCCGAGCGGTCCCGGCGGCGACCATCCCCTGCCGGCGCAATTCCTCGAACAAACGCAGCCCCAACCAGTTGGCTTCGGGCCGACCAGTTTCGTTTCCTACGTCTGGAAGCTCGTCTGGCGCTGGAAGTGGCTGATCCTTGCGATCACCTCGGTCTCGATCGTCATCGCCATCCTGCTCGCGATGCTAGCGCCGCGTGAATATAGCGCGACCACACGGATCGAAATCCTGCGCACCACGTCGAATCTCGCCGACATTGGCGACATCGAAACCGATGTGAACATTTTCGACTATGAGTTCTACCAGACCCAGTACGAACTGCTGCGCAGCCGCACACTGGCGGAAAAGGTGGTCGAGGATCTCGACCTTGCCAACGATCTCGAATTCCTCGCCGGCTATGATCCGGAAACGGTCGAGAATGTTGCCGACTTCGATGGCGATACACGTTTCGAGCGCGCAACCGCCATCGTCCAGGGCGGAACGGCTATCTCGCCGATCCTCGATTCCAGCATTGTCGATCTCGTCATCACGTCGGGCGACCCTGAAATGTCGGCCGCAATCGCCAACAGCCTGGCCACCAATTATCGCCAGTCGAACCTCGACCGGCGCTATGAATCGACCGACTATGCCCGCTCCTTCCTGGCCGAAAGGCTGGAAGCGAGCCGCGAAGCGCTCGAGGCGTCAGAGGCCAAGGTCGCCGAATATGCGCGCGAACAGGGTCTCATCCGCATGAATGGCGGACGCGCCGGTTCTGGTCAGGAAACGCTGGCGGAAACGCGCCTTCGCGAGCTGAGCAACCGCCTCGCCCAGGCCACCGCGACGCGCGTCACCGCAGAAGCCGATTTCCGCGCCAATAGTGGCGGCCGCGCAGCGACGACCTCGCTCGACAATGACACGCTCCAGATCCTCCGCAATCGTCGCAGCGACCTTCGCGCCGAACTGTCGAAACTGGAAAGCGATTTCGGCCCCGAATATCCGGCGGTCAAGGCGCTGCAGGCGCAGATTGCCGACGTCGACAATTCGATCGCCATCGAGGAAAGTCGGGTGACCAGCTCGGTCAATCGCGATCTCGAAGACCGCTATCGCCAGTCGCTCGCCGCCGAAAACCGCCTTCGCGGCCAGGTGGATTCGCTGACCGCCAACCTGCTCGACCAGCAATCGCGCTCGGTCGGCGTCAACGTCCTCGAGCGCGAAGTCGACACCAACCGTTCGATCTACGAAGCCCTGCTCTCGCGATATCAGGAAATCGGCGTTGCGAGCGGCATCGGGAACAACAATATCTCGATCGTCGACGAAGCCACCGTGCCCGGTGGCCCCTCCTCGCCCAACATCCCGCTCTATCTCGTCATGGGCCTCATCTTCGGCCTGTCGCTGTCGGGCGGCACCGTTGCCGTGCTGGCCAAGGTCGCCGATGGCGGCATGACCCCCGCAGATGTCGAGGCCAAGCTCGGCCTTCCGCTCCATGGCGCAACGCCAATGGTCGGCACCGACGAGATCGACATCGGTATGGAAGATCAGCGTTCGGCGCTTGCCGAGGCTTATTATTCCATCCTCACCACCCTCAAATTCGCGACCCACAAGGGCCTGCCCAAGTCGATGCTGCTGACCAGCAGCCGTCCGAGCGAGGGCAAGTCGATCAGCGCCCGCGCGCTGGCGACGCATCTCGCCATGCTGGGCCAGAAGGTCCTGCTGATCGACGGCGACATGCGCAAGCCGACACTTGGCCGCCTTCTGGATGGCCAGGATCGCAAGGGCCTTGCAGAGTGGCTCAAGGAAGAAGCCACGCATGTTGAAATCTTCTTCGAACCCACGGACACCGGCTTCTCAGTCGTCTTCTCGGGCGACAGTCCGCCCAACCCCGTGGAACTGCTGAGCGGTCCACGCCTTGGCGAACTGGTCAAGCTGGCAAGCGAGCATTTTGACCATGTCATTATCGATGGCCCGCCCGTCATGGGCCTTGCCGACGCCCAATTGCTCGCGCGGGCGACACAGAAAACCGTATTCGTTGTGGAATCGGAGACGACCCGCACCGAAATGGCGCGCTCGGCGCTGCGTCGCCTTAAACATGTCGGTGCGCAGATTTCGGGCGTCATCATGACCAAGGTGCCGAGCCACAGCGCCGGCTATGGCTATGGCTATTACGACTATGTCTACAAGCCGCTGCCCAAGCGCGGTGTCCAGAAGATCCTGACCAAGATTTCGGGGCGGTAGACGCGGTGAGCACAAGTTTCGGCCACGGCATGAGTTCAATGTTAAGGCGCATGCTGTCGCTTGCGCCGGGCGTACGCGTGCTCATCGTCATGACCAGCGACATCGCGATCCTCGCGCTGTCCTGCTATCTCGCCTTTGTCATTCGTCTCGGCGAATTCTCGGTCAAGGTCCCCGCATTGCTGATGCTGTTCGCCTTGGCGATGGTTCTGTGGGCGATCGCGCTCGTCAAATTCCGCACCTATGAGATGATCCTTCGCTATTTCGGCGGCCAGGGTACGCTTCGCCTGCTGCTCGCTTGCGCGACCATGATGATCGGCCTCGTCCTGTTGCTGGGCTTCTTCCAGCCGCCTGACGTGCCGCGCACCACGGCGGTGCTCCAACCGTTGCTGTTCTTCTTCGGCCTTGTCGGTAGCCGTGTCGTGGCGGCGTTCCTATTGCTGCGCGCCCTCCCGACCCAGGTCGCTACACTCACCACGAAGCGCCTCGCCATCTTCGGCGTCGGTCGCCGCGCCCGCGCACTAGCCGACAGCATCCGTTCCGAAGCCGGCCAAGTCCTCGTTTGCTTCGTCGATCCTGAAGGCGAACATCAGGGCCGCTCGATCGACGGCGTTCCCGTGCTGTCGCAGGCCGAACTCGACGAACTTGTCCGCGAATGGTCGATCGACGAGCTCTATCTCGCCATTTCCAAGTCGGTGCGCAGCCGTACGCGCGCCCTCTACGACCGCGTTCATGCGATCAATCCCGAATTGCCGATCCGGCTGCTGCCCTCGATCGACCAGCTGACAACCGGCAAGGTGGCCGTCAGCGACCTTCGCACCATCAAGGTGGACGATCTTCTCGGCCGCGATCCGGTGGATCCCCTGCCCCACCTTCTCGACCAGGCCCGCGCGGCCACGGTGATGGTGACAGGCGCCGGCGGCTCGATCGGGTCGGAGCTTTGCCGCCAGCTCATCGAGCAGCGTCCCAAGCGGATCATCCTTGCAGAGATGAGCGAGTATAATCTCTACATGATCGAGCGCGAGCTGGCAGGCTGGGTCGCCGCCAATGACGCTGACGTCGAGATCATGCCCCGCCTTGTCGACCTTTCGGACAAGGATAGCTGCGATCGCCTGTTCCGGACCACCAGTCCCGACATCGTCTATCATGCCGCAGCCTACAAGCATGTCCCGCTGTTCGAGGAAAATCTCGTGGAGGGCGTGCGCAACAACGTCATTTCGACCCTCAATGTCGCGATGGGCTGCGAGGCCGCCGGCACTGCGCTGATGGTCCTCGTCTCGACCGACAAGGCGGTGCGCCCGACCAATGCGATGGGCGCTTCGAAGCGCATGTGCGAACTGGTCGTACAGGCGCGCGCCGCGGTGCAGTCGGACACGCGCTACACGGCGGTCCGCTTCGGCAATGTGCTGGGTTCGTCCGGCTCGGTCGTCCCGCTATTCCGAGAACAGATCAAGCACGGCGGCCCGGTCACCCTCACCCACCGCGACGTCACCCGCTACTTCATGATGATCCCCGAAGCCGCGCAGCTGGTGCTG
Organism: Sphingomicrobium sediminis; assembly: GCF_023805295.1. NCBI lineage: Bacteria > Pseudomonadati > Pseudomonadota > Alphaproteobacteria > Sphingomonadales > Sphingomicrobiaceae > Sphingomicrobium > Sphingomicrobium sediminis. Next base: position 463,738 of record NZ_JAMSHT010000001.1, on the reverse strand, counting down.
CAGGCCGCCGCCATGTCTGAAGGCGGCGAAACCTTCCTGCTCGACATGGGCGAGCCGGTCAAGATTGCCGACCTTGCGCGCCGCATGGTCGCGCTGTCGGGTCGCACGCTCAAGGACGAGAACAATCCGACCGGCGAGATCGAGATCGTCGAAACCGGGCTCCGTCCTGGCGAAAAGCTCTATGAGGAATTGCTGATCGAGCCGGGCGCCGAGACCACCGAGCATCCGCGCATCGTCCGTGCCCAGGAAGATTATCTGCCCTGGGCCGAGCTCAAGAACGAGATCGACCTCATGAAGCGCGCCATCCTGATCGGCGATGAGGAGGCGCTGCGTTTCATGCTCGTGAAGCTGGTCGCGGGATTTGGCGGCGAAGAAACCGTCGAGATCGAGCACGAAGCGACATCGGACGAAGAGCCCGAAACCAAGGTCGCCTAGGCGGTCGCTTCCTTGATGACTGTACGCGTCACGTCGATGGCGCGATCCATCTGATTGTCAGTGATCGTCGGATGGACAAGCCACATGATGCTAGTCTCGCCCAGTTCGCGCGCAGTGGCCAGCGGCTGCGCCGGCACGAATCCGCTGCCCTCGAACGCTTTTTCGCGATAGATTTCCGAACAGCTGCCCTGGAAGCAGGGAATCCCGTGCGCATTGATCTCGGCAACAATCCGGTCCCGATCCCAACCGTTCGCAAGCCCATCGGGTTGGACATAGGCATAATATTTGTAGGCGGCATGGCGCGACCCGGATGATTCATCGGGCCATGGCGTGCGGACCGCATTCGCAAACTCGCCAAGCATGTCGCGCATGCGCATGGCGTGCTGGCGACGGCGAGCTGTCCACTCCTCCATGCGCGCGAGCTGGATGCGGCCGATTGCCGATTGCATTTCAGTCAGGCGGAAATTGGTTCCGAAGCTTTCGTGCAACCAGCGGAAACCCGACGGATGCTCGCGCTCGAATACCGCCGCATAGCTCTTGCCATGGTCCTTATAGGCCCACATGCGGCGCCAAAGCGTCTCGTCGGACGTCGTCAGCATGCCGCCCTCGCCGCCCGTCGTCATGATCTTGTCCTGGCAGAAGGACCAACAGCCCATGACGCCCAGCGAGCCGACACTTTTTCCCTCGAAGCGCGCCCCATGCGCCTGCGCACAATCCTCGATGACCGCGATCCCGCGCGGCGCCGCCAGCGCGTTCATCGCAGCCATGTCGACCGGCCAGCCGGCAAGATGCACCAGGATGATCGCGCGCGTCCGCTCGCTCAGCACCGGTTCGACCGTATGCGCCTCGATATTGCCACTTTCACGGTCGACGTCGGCGAAAACCGGCCGCGCGCCGGCATTCACCACGGCGCTCACCGAGGCGATGAAGCTGCGCGGCGTGACGACGACTTCGTCCGTCTCACTACCGCCGTTACGCGCGCCGATACCCAGCCCATGGAGAGCAAGATCGAGCGCCAACGTGCCGTTGCCGAGCGCGATGGCGTGCGCACTGTCGGCATAGGCAGCGAATTCCTCTTCGAACCCCTTCCCCTCGCCTCCGGTCCAGTAATTGACCTTGTTGGACAGCAGCACGCGCTGGACGGCGTCCGCTTCCTCGGCGGTGAAAGATGGCCAGGGGGCGAAATCGGTCATTTGCGCTCCATCACGCGTGCCGGATTGCCGACAACCGTGGCGCCCGGGGGCACGTTCCTGGTGACAACGGCCCCCATGCCGACAATGGCCCCCTCACCGATGACCAGGGGTTTGTCCGGCGTCCCCTGACGCAGGATCGCGCCGGTGCCGATATAGGCATGGTCGTGGATATGAACGTTGCCATTGCAATTCACCCGCGGCGCAAAGGTAACGAAGTCGCCGATGACGCAATCATGGGCCACATAGGAATAGATATTCGCATGGAAGTGCCGACCGATGCGAATGTCGCTGGTGAGCGTCGCATGCGCGCACAGGATCGCCCCTTCCCCCCGATCGACCCGGTCATATTGCGACGAGCTTTCATGCGCGATGGTGGCAAATGACAGGCCGGCATCGCTGCAACGCGCCGCGATCTTGGCCCGAATACTACCATCCGCGATCGCAATCGCGACAGACTTGTCCGTTTCGTCCATGGCGAGAAATTGCTCGAAATTCACGACCTGTTCGCCCGGTATGGAGACATCCGACCCGCCATCGTCGACGAACACGAAGCGCGCATCTCCCTGCGTCGCCCTGGCGACCGGCATCACTTCTCGGCCGAAGCCCGAGGCACCGTAAATCCCGATCAGCCTGCTCATCGGCCATTCCCCTCAAACCGGCGCATCGTCGCCTCCCCTTCGGCATTCACATCGCCGGGCGACACGATCCTGAGGACCGTCAGCGCCAGGATTTTCATATCCATCCATGCATCATGATGGTCGACATAATAGCGGTCGAGATCGAATTTCTCGTCCCAGTCGATCGCGTTTCTACCGTTGACCTGCGCCCATCCGGTAACGCCCGGACGCACCTCCATCCGGCGCGCCTGTTCCGGCGAGTAGAGCGGCACATATTCCATCAGCAGCGGGCGCGGCCCGACAAGGCTCATCTCGCCCTTGAGGACGTTCCACAGCTCGGGCAACTCATCGAGGCTCGTCTTGCGCAGCAGGCTGCCGAAACGCGTCAGGCGCTCCGCGTCCGGCAAGAGCTTACCCTCAGCATCGACCGCATCGCGCATGGTGCGAAACTTGATCATCTCGAAAGGACGGGCATCGACGCCGGGGCGTTGCTGGCGGAACAGCACCGGGCGCCCGAGCTTGAGGGCAACGAGGAGCGCAACAACCAGGATGATCGGCGAGAACAGGACCAACGCGATCGCCGAAACGACGATATCGAAGACCCGTTTGCCCCCGCCTTGCCACAGGCCGGCTTTGCGTTTTTCGGTCTGCAATTCACTCATTTCGTTTCGACCATGAAGTGCTTTTCGTTCATCCTCAACATCGTGCGTAGCAAGCCTCTTTCCCGGGCTCTAACCGCAAAAGGTTGGCTTGACGTTAACCATCTGTTTGCTACCCGCAAATAGGAGGGTGGCTAGAGCCGCAAGACGCGGCGCGTATAGCGTTCCTTCGGGGTTAAGGGGTGGAAATGAAAGCCAAAAGAATTCTCGTCACCGGCGGCACCGGATCCTTCGGCAAGAAGGTTGTGGCCAGCTTGCTTCAGGAAGGTGTCGAGGAAGTCCGCATCCTCAGCCGCGACGAAGGCAAACAGGACCTGATGCGCGGCCGCATGGCCGACCCGCGCCTCAAATTCCATATCGGCGACGTGCGCGACCGCGACAGCGTCGAGCGCGTGGCCCGCGGGGTCGACGCGATCTTTCATGCAGCGGCGCTGAAACAGGTCCCGTCCTGCGAATTCTTCCCGATCGAGGCCGTCCGCACCAACGTGCTGGGCAGCGAGAATGTCGTCCGCGCAGCCATGAACCATAAGGTGAAAAGCGTCGTCTGCCTGTCGACCGACAAGGCCGTCGCTCCGGTCAACGCCATGGGCATGTCGAAGGCGCTGATGGAAAAGGTTGCCCGCGCCGCGGCGCGCGAGCTGGGCCAGGATGCCGATACGACCATCGCCTGCGTGCGATACGGCAACGTCCTCTATTCGCGCGGCTCGGTCGTCCCGCTCTTCATCGACCAGATCAAACGCGGCAAGCCGATCACGGTCACTGAACCGACCATGACCCGCTTCCTGATGCCGCTCGAGGACAGCGTCGCGCTCGTCAAGTTCGCCATCGAACATGCCAACCAGGGCGACCTGTTCGTGCACAAGGCCAAGGCGTCGACCATCGCCGATCTCGTCGAAGCGGTGAAACAGATTTTCGATGTCCCCGACCACCCGGTCGACGTCATCGGATGGCGTCATGGCGAGAAGCTCTATGAAACGCTCGCTTCGGCGCAGGAGCTGCTCGATAGCGAAGATATGGGCGACTATTATCGCCTCCGCCTCGACGATCGCGACCTCAACTATGCCAGCTTCTTCTCCGAGGGCGACGAAGACCGCGCCGAGCGAGAAGAATTCAATTCGCACAATTGCGACCGTCTGGACGTCGAGGGCACCAAGCAACTCCTCCTGTCGCTTCCGGAAGTGCGCGAGGAAGTCGAGGCATGGCAGGCGCGGTGAGGAAAATCCTTGTAACCGGCGCCGGCGGATTGATCGGCTGGCACGCCGCAGCCCGGCTCCACGCCTATAATTGCGGCGCGCGCTTCAAGGGCGAGGATGCGCCCTACGATCTCGTCGCGCTCGACCGTGACGGTTTCAATGACGATGCCAAGCTCGCGGCTGCGCTGGATGGCGCCGATGCCGTGCTCCATTTTGCCGGCGTCAATCGCGGCACAGACGAGGAAGTCGCCGCGGGCAACCCTGCGATCGCGCAGCGCCTCGCCGATGCCGTAACGGCCAGCGGCGGCAAGCCCGTCATCGTCTATGCCAACTCGACCCATGCCGATGGCGACAGCCTGTACGGAAAGTCGAAGGCCGAAGCCGCGGGCATCCTCGGCGAGGCCGCGCCTTTGGCGAACCTCGTCCTGCCGCATATTTTCGGGGAGACGGCGCGGCCCGACTATAACAACGTCACCGCGACCCTGATCGACCGCCTGTGGAAGGGCGAGGCGCCACAGATCAACGACGGCGCGGTCGTCCACCTGCTTCATGCCGGCGAAGCCGCGCAAATCGCCATTGGTGCCAGCCAAGACGCGTCTTCACGAACAATCCGCTCGGACGCGCGCACCATTTCGGTCGCCGACCTGCGGGAAAAGCTGCAAAGCTTCCATGCCAGCTATACCGCCAACATCTTCCCGGATTTCTCCGATCCGTTCGACCTAGCGCTCTTCAACACCTATCGTACCGGCGGTTTCCCCGAACAGTATCCGCTCGCCATGGACGTGCGCAGCGATGCCCGCGGCGACCTGTTCGAAACCGCCAAATCGCGCGGCTCGGGACAGAGTTTCGTCTCGACCACCCTGCCCGGCCAGCGCCGCGGCGATCATTTCCATTTCTCGCTGGTCGAGCGCTTTCTCGTCGTCTCGGGCAAAGCGGTCATCCGCGTGCGCAAATTGCTGAGCGACGACATCGTCGAGTTTGAAGTGAGCGGCGATCATCCGGTGGCCATCGACATGCCGCCGCTCCACACGCATCATATCGAGAATGTCGGCGACGAGCCGGTCGTGACCTACTTCTGGGCGCATCGTCTGTTCGACCCCGCCAACCCTGACACCTATGCCGACCCCGTGCTGAAGGAGCCGCAGCCATGACCCGCCTCAAGGTGATGACCATCCTCGGCACCCGTCCCGAAATCATCCGCCTCAGCCGCGTGATGGCGCGGCTTGACGATTATACTGATCACACGATCGTCCATACGGGCCAGAATTACGATTATGAGCTGAACGAGGTCTTTTTCGACGACCTAGGCGTCCGCAAACCCGACCACTTCCTTGGCGTCGATACGTCGAGCCTCGGCAACGTGCTCGGCGGCGTGCTCATCGAGACCGAGAAGCTCCTGAAGGCTGATCGTCCCGATGCCGTACTGATCCTTGGCGATACGAATAGCGCGATTGCCACGATCATGGCGCGCCGCCTCAAAATCCCGACCTATCACATGGAGGCCGGCAACCGCTCGTTCGATCGCAACGTGCCGGAAGAGACCAATCGCCGCCTCGCCGACCATCTTGCCGACTTCAACCTTTGCTATACCGAACATGCCCGCCACCATTTGCTCAGCGAAGGCCTGCCGCATCGCCGGACGCTCGTCACCGGTTCGCCGATGCGCGAGGTGCTCGACCATTATCGCGACCGGATCGAAGCCAGCGACGTGCTGGCGCGCGAAGGGCTCGAGGCCGGCAACTATTACATCGTCTCGCTGCATCGCGAGGAAAATGTCGACGACCATGCGCGCTTGAAAACCCTGGTCGACATGCTCGGCCAGCTGGCCGAGCGCGACGGTTATCCGGTCATCGTTTCGACCCATCCGCGCACGCGCAACCGGCTCGAGAGCATGGACGGCGTCGACGCCCATGACCTCATCCGCTTCATGAAGCCCTTCGGCTTTCACGATTACAACCACCTCCAGATGAAAGCGCGCTGCGCCATTTCGGACAGCGGCACCATCGCCGAGGAAGCCTCGATGCTCGATTTCGCCGCCATCACGCCGCGCGACAGCATCGAGCGCCCAGAAGCGCTCGACACGGGCAATGTCATCGTGACGGGCCTCAAGCCAGAGACGCTCCTTCCCGCGGTCGATGCCGCCGTGCAGATGCGCGACGAGCGGATCGCCGCCGACGCCCCCTTCACGTTGCCCGACGATTATCAGGTCACCAACACGTCCGAGCGCGTGGTGAAGCTCATCCTTGGCACCGCGCGCCTGTCGAACGACTGGGACGGCATCCGTCTCCACGACCACCTCTAGGGCGACGGGCGCGTCATGCGATTGCTGTACCTCACCCAATGGTTCGAGCCCGAACCCGTGATGAAAGGCATTCGCTTCGCACGGGCGCTGGCCGATGCCGGCCATGATGTCGAGGTCGCAACCGCCTTCCCGAACTATCCGCGGGGCAAGGTCTATGACGGGTACAAGGTGAAGCCCTACCAGCGCGACGAGATGCAGGGCCTGACGCTGCACCGCCTGTGGGTCTATCCTTCGCATGACGGTTCGACGCTCCGGCGCATGCTGACCTATTGCAGCTTTTTCGTCTCGGCCCTCATCTTCATGCTCATCCGCGGCCGTCGCTACGACTTTGCCTATGTCTATCACGCCCCGATCATGCCGGGCTTCGCGACCGCGCTCGCCTACGCGCTCTATCGCAGGCCGTTCATCCTCGAGATCCAGGACCTGTGGCCCGACAGCGTGATGAGTTCGGGCATGGCGCCCGGCCTATTCGGGCGGATCCTCAACTGGATCTGCAATTTCGTCTATCGCCGCGCCAAGCGGATCGTCGCCCAGTCCGAGGGCATGAAGCAGCGCCTGATCGAACGCGGCGTGCTGGCCAATAAGGTTAGCGTGCTGCGCAACTGGTCAAACTATGTAGAGCGCGACGACACCGCCCTCCCCGCATCGTTTGCCGAAGCGTTTGAGGGCCGCACCAACTTCGTTTACGGCGGAAACCTGGGACAAGCCCAGTCACTCGATGTCCTCATCGAGGCCGCGAGCATCGCAGCCGATGAACAGCCCGGCCTTCATCTGCATCTGTTCGGCTGGGGCATGGATCGAGACCGGCTCGTCGCCCTCGCAAAGGACCGCGCGCCCGACCATGTGACGATCCACGACGCGGTCGCGCCGGAGGTAGCCGACAAGCTGTTCGAGGCCGCCGACATCCTCGTCTTTCACCTCGACGACGACCCGCTTTACGACATCACCATACCGTCCAAGACCCAGCATTACCTCTCGGTCGGCAAGCCGATCGTGGCGGGCCTTTCAGGAGAAGCCGCAACCATCCTCGAATCTTCGGATGCCGCCCTCGTCACCAAACCCGGCGACGTCGAAGCGATGGCCAAGGCTTTTGTCCAAGCCGCGGCCCTGACAGGCGACCAGCGCGCAGAAAAAGCGCGCAAGGCTCGGGGCTATTACCAGCGTGAGCTGGCGTTCGAACCGGCCATGGCTCGCATCCTCGACTGGATCGAGAAGGATGCGGGTAAATGACGGACCATGCCGCCGAGCGAAGCCGCCGCCTCCATCTCGCCTTCGGGACCGGCCTCATCGCGCGCATTGCGGGCGCAATCGTCCAGTTGGTCAGCCTACCGATCGCAGCCAATACACTTGGCGACAGCGGCTTCGTCCTCTTCGGTAGCGCGCTTGCCCTCCTGAACCTCTTGATGCTCAGCCAGCTCAGCGTGGGATCGTCCATGGCCATCAAGATGGGCGAGGCTTGGGGCGCCGAAGACAGCGCGAAAATCGCCGCCATCTACCAGCACGGCCTCGCCATCACCCGGCGGGTCTGCATCGTCGTGGCCGTGGCCGCCCTATTCATCCTCTTCGTGGCGCCCGGCCTGTCTTCAGTCTTTCCCACTGCGGGCGTGACGCGCGACGCGCTGATCGCGACGGCGCTCGTCGTTCTTGGCATGTATGTGCTGACGGTGAACCTCGTCTCGCACGAAGGCGCGATCATGGCGTTCCAGGAGCTACAGGAGAGCTACAAATACCAGATTGCCGGATCGGTGATCGCGATGGTCACCGTTCCATTGATGGCGTGGCTGTCTCCATCGATTGCAGGCCTGCTCCTCGCCCTCTGGATCCCGCAGGTCGCGGCGCGGATCGCCAACATCCTGAGCTTTCGACGGCGGCACCGCGCCGAACTGTTCGCATCGCCCTCATGGTCACCGCCATTGCTCGGAAGAGGCGTCCTCGTGATGATTTCCCTAGCCGGGACAGGCATGGTGAGCCATTTCCTGCCGATCCTCCTGACGGCGAACCGCTTTACCGTTGCGCAGGCTGCCGATTTCACCGCCGTGATGAACATGATCACGCTCTTCATCACCTTCTATGCCCTGACCTCCTATCCCTTCCGCGGCGCGTTGCCCGAAGCCTTGGCGCGCAAGGACAACAAATGGATTGTCGGCACAGTGACCAAGACGATGGTCCTCAACATTGCGGCCGGCGGGGCATTCCTCTTGGGATTGGGCCTGTTCGGGGACGAGATATTCGCCTTGTGGTTCCAGGGCGCGGTAACGCCGTCCGCCTCGATGCTTGTGTGGGCCGGGGCCTATTTCCTGCTATTCGGAATCGTTGAGCTGCTGCGCGCTTTCCTCATCGGCGCCGATGATCTGCGCTACCTCACCTTCTGGTCGGTCCTGATGTCGCTCGCGATCGTCGGCATCCTCTGGCTCGGCATTCCGCGAATGGATGGCGCGGACATCTTCATGACCTTGTGCCTCACGCTGGCCGGACTGGGCCTTATCCCCTTTGCGGCGCGCGTGCTTACTCGACTTCGGGGGGCGAGCGCATGAGCCGGATCATCCTCCTGCAGCCGAGCCTCGCCAGCTATCGGATGGACTTTTTCGACCGCGTCGCCCGCCGCTTCGGGGAGCGATTCAACGTCTTCTTTTCGCCGGGCGGCCTCGGTTTACTTTCGCACAACGAAGGGCGCGATTGGGCCAATTCTGTTGGACCGCTGAAGCGCCTGCCCGGCCCGATCTTCTGGCAGAGCGAAACGAGCAACATCCACATCGCTGCAGGCGATATCGTCATCGTGCCGGGCGACGCCCGAACCCTGTCGACCCTGCTGCTTGCCTGGCGCGCACGCCGCGCTGGCGCAAAGGTCGTCTGGTGGGGGCAGCTATGGTCGGCGACCAGCAAAGGCTGGCGCCAGCGGCTGCGGCTCAAACTGTCGAATCTCGCCGATGCCCTGCTTTTCTACACCGATGCCGAGGTTGCCGCCTATCGCTACGGGATCGGGAAACTGGACGAGCGCCCCGTCTCGGCGCTCAACAACGGCATCGACGTCGAGCCGATAAAGAAGTTCGCGAAACCATTTGAATCCGAGAGGCGCGACCGCGCAATCCTCTTCGTCGGGCGAATGACGCCGAAGTCCGGCCTTCCGCTCCTGTTCGAAGCAATGGGCGATCCACGCCTTTGCGACGTGACGCTGCACCTCATCGGAGACGGTGACCTGGAAGATGAATTGCGCGTGCAGGCCAAGGACAAGGCGACCGAAGATCGGATCGTGTTCCACGGTGCCACGACGGATGAAGCCGAGATCGCGCAAGTCGCCAGCCGATGCCGGCTATTCGTCTATCCGGGACAGGTCGGACTGAGCCTCATCCACGCCTTCGCCTACGGGCTGCCGGCAGTGGTTCATGACCGCCGCGAGCGTCATATGCCGGAAATCGCCGCATTCACGCCGGATGAGACCGGCTTTACCTTTGAAGAGAATGACGCGACCTCGCTTGCCGACGCAATCGCCAGCGCCATCGATCACCCCAATCTGGACTTGATGAGCCGGAAGGCTTGGGCAATGGCCCACGACCAGTTCAATAGCAAGATGATGGCCCACCGGATAATCGAGCTGATCGAGACATTGGAGAAGGTAGCGTGACGGACGCGGCCCACCTCCGTCATCCTAACGCGACCCCGACGCGGCGCATCGCGCTCTTCCTGTGCCTCGCTTACTTGCCTCTATTCCTCGCCTTCGGCACCGATATTCCGGACCTGTTCTCGCACCTCATGGTGCTCTCGGTAACGCTGACGAGCCTGCAGACCGGTCGTCGCGCCTCCTACGATATCGCGGTCGATCTCAGCACGATCTTCGTGATCGTCCCGCCCTATTTCTACGACGCACTTGCCGGACAGGACCGCTTCGGGGTGATCGTCGCCGCAAGCTACCTCTTCCTGCATTTCTTTAGAAGCGCGGTGGCCAAACTGATGCCGGAGACGCCCGTCGTCACCCCAGCGGGCGGACGCATTCCGCCCATGCTCGACATCGCCTACTTTCTCTTCCTCGTCATCAGCATCGTCACAGTCGTCTTCCTGGGCGACCAGATCGGCGAGAAATTCGGTTTCAGCCTGCCGCTATTCATGGCCGCCTTGCTGCTCGAGCGGCAGTTGCAGTTCGGCCTCGACCGCAATGGTTTCTACGTCCGGTACGGCTTTTACGCCGCGACATTCCTCATCTTCGTCGCCTTCTTCTGGACCGGCTTTGGCCGGTTGATGCTCGGCGTGTTCCTGGTCGTGCCGGTGCTTGTCGCCAACCGCTACATGGATGTGTGGCTGAGGAGCTGGCAGGTCGGGATGCTGTCCCCCTTCCTCCTCATCGCAGCACACCGCTCGCGCTTCAGCGAGGGCGGCCGACTGACCGAGGATTCGGGCACCGGCCACTATCTCATCACGTGGGAAATGATCGAGACCGCCGACTGGCGCGTCCCCCGCGGCTGGGAGGCCTTTTTCGACCAGTTCGTTCTGCTGTGGCTGCAATGGGTGCCGCGCGCCTTCTGGCCCGACAAACCGATTGGCCTGGGCCGGTCCTATGTCGAGGATTGGATGGGTCGGCAAAACTTTTCCGAAGGCCACAGCATCGCTACTGGCCTGCTCGGCGAGCAACTCTGGCTGTTGGGGCCCTTCCTGATCTTCGGCTTCGCAATCGTCTTCGCCAGCATTCTTGCGCTGCGAGCCATCTATCAGCGCCTCTCACCCGGTTTAGTGTGCATGGCGATGATCTTCGATGCCTATCTCACCACCTACCTGTGGGGCGGGATGGCCTCGTTCGGCGGGCGCATCGGGGTTGCCCTCATCCCGCTCATCTTCTTCGGCTTCTTCGTGAAGCGCCTCTTCCCGGTTCAGGCGCCGCCATCGTCCTTGCCGGCACAGGCAAAGATGACCGAGCGATAAAGCTGCCAACGCTTCTCGGGCGGCGGATAGCATTGCTCGAGCCGGCGCCGGCCGGCGCCGACCAACGCTTCCTGATCACGCGGCCGATTGATCAGCCCGTCGATTGCCTGCGCGGCTGCTTCGGGATCGATCGGATCGACAAACAAGGCGCCATCTCCCGCGAGACCGCGAGCCCATGGCCTGTCGGCTAGGATGAGTGGCCGTTGAGCGAGAAACGCTTCGGGGATGACAGCGGTCGAACTTTCGCACAGGCTCAAGCACAAGGCGAAATCATGCGCGAGATAGGCGTCCGCCATCTGCTCGTTGGGAATGCGACCGACACGTTCGAATGCGGCGACAATATCGCGTCGATCGGCATCCGCCTCGAGCTCCTGCCACGCTGACTCATCGTCCTTGAGGGTCAGCGTAAAACGAACATCGTGGCCTAGCGCCTTCAACTGCTCTGCGATCGCAGGAAGCACCTGAAGGTTCTTATGTGCGAAGCCCGCTCCCGGAACGAAAAATCGAATCGTGCCGTCGCTCGGCGACTTGACTGTCGATCGCTCGACATTGTCGAGGAAGCGCGGGCTATAGCTGTTGGGGACGACGAATTGCTTCTCGGGCGGAAAGCCCAGCAACTCCCCTGCTCCCGCAACGACATGGTCCGCCTCGGCAAGCAGGAAATCTGCATTGCGCCGAAAGAGGGCAATCTTTGCCCAATCCGCGAGCTTCCCCTTGAGCTGCTGCATGGCGGATTTTCCGAGCCGGTTGGCGTCGGGATCGAGCATCAGGCCCAGCGCGAATCCCTGGAGGTTTGGCGCCTTGGAGCGCCAGCGTCCGGGTCCGAACACGGTTAAGACGAGGTCAGGCGCAAAGTCGCGCTCGATCCGACGCAAGGCACGCTGCTGGACGATCCATGACGTCGGCAGATCGTCGCCGACGCGATGCCCCGGAAAGTCCGTCGAGCCCAGTTCCGCAGCGACCGCTCGCGAAGAAGCAACACAGAGTTCGATGCCCGGATCGCGCGCGGCGCTGTCGATGACCGCCAAGGCAACCTGGATGCCTCCGCCGACACGCTGGCGGGTGGCATCGACCATCAGGCGTAGCGGTTGCTCAGCCGCCATGACCGCGCCGATGAAAGTTCCAGGCATCGCGACACATCTCGACAAGGTCGCGCTTCGCGCGCCAGCCAAGCTCAGCCTCGGCCTTGTCAGCGCTCGACCATACGCTCGCGATATCGCCTTCACGGCGCGGTTTCTCGACGCACTGCACCGGTTGTGCGTTGACCATGGCGAATGTGTGAATCAACATTCGGACGCTGGTGCTCTTTCCGGTTCCCACGTTGTGCACCGAGACATTCCCGCCTTCCGGTAGATGATCGAGCGCCGCGACGTGCGCCTCGGCGAGGTCGCTAACATGGATGAAATCGCGCTCCGCAGTGCCGTCCTTGGTCGGATAATCAGTGCCGAATATGGATAGCTGCCGTTCGGGGTCGGCGGCAGCAGCAACCACCAGCGGCATCAGGTTCGAGGGACGATTGCTCGGATCTTCCCCGATAAGGCCCGTTTCGTGCGCACCGACCGGATTGAAATAGCGCAGGATCGCGCCGCGCCAGCGCGGATCCGCAGCGACAATGTCGCTGATCATGCGCTCGCCCGCCAACTTGCTTTGCCCATAGGGATTTCGGGCGCTGACCGGATGCTGTTCGTCGATCGGCACATAATCGGGCTCGCCATAAATGTTGGCGGTGCTGGAAAAGACGATTGAGCGGACGTCGGCCCGGTCCATGGCGGCCAGCAATGTGGTCAGCCCGCCGACATTCACGTCATAATATTCGAGCGGCTGGTCGACCGATGCGATGACATCCTTCAGCGCAGCAAAATGGATGACAGCGTCAAAATGATGCTTGGCGAAGACGGCGTCTAGGAAGGCCGCGTCGCGAATGTCGCCTTCTTCGCTCGTGAGTTCGCGGCCTACGATCTGCCCGATCCGGTCGGCGACATCGGGCTTGCTGTTGGCGAAATTGTCGACGAGCACAGGCTCGTGCCCCGCCTCCACCAACGCCACTGCACAGTGGGAGCCGATATAGCCCGTACCGCCGGTCAACAAGATGCGCATGAAGTCTGCCGTCCCCTCGGCGAATGAATGGTCGCTCTCTCTCGGTCCCACCTAAGGGCGAAAGGGTTAAGGGACTGTTTGCCAAAGCCGCATCGCCGCGCCAAGCCTGCGATAATCTGCTGGACATGATCTCTCTCCGGCCTAGCTTGCGCCTATGTCGCCCGACGCCGTCCAATCGACCTTGCTGTCCCTGCTCTTCCCCCGGGCGACCGACCGCGCTGATGGGGGTGACTGGGACCAGATCGCGACGATCGTCGAGGCCCATCGCCTGGCGCCGCTGATCGTCGGCAGGAACCCCGACCTCACAGACGTGCCAGCCTCGCTTGCCGAAAATTGGCGGGCTGTCGCAGGCGTGGCAACCTTGCGGTCGCTCCACCAGCAGGCCGACCTGGTCGACATGGTGCGGCGCGTGCGGGACACGACGGGTGAAGAGCCCTTGGTCCTCAAGGGTGGCTATCTGGCCTATGCGGCCTATCCCGATCCTGCGCAGCGGCCGATGCGGGACGTCGACCTGCTGCTCGCCGATCGCGCATTGGCGACGCGCGCCTATCACGCACTTCGGCAACAGGGCTACGAACCGGACCCGGACGTGCCGGCCGACCCCGATCTAGTGCCGGACGACGCCCATCAAATGCCGATCCTCTACGGCCCGCAGGGAACTGCGCTGGAACTTCATTTCAGGCTCGGTCATCGCGGCAAGGGCGGTCTCGAGGCGGAAGCGGAAGCGTCCCCGGCAAGCTTCGACCTGTTGGGGGAGACCTTGCATGCGCCCAGCCCTGAAGTCCTGCTGATCCACCTGGTCTCCCATGCCGCGCGAGATCATCGCTTCGACAATGGCCCGTTGACGCTGACCGACCTCGAAGTGCTGTTCGCCACCCAAGAGATCGATTGGGACAAAGCGACGCAGCTGGCAGCCAAGGAAGGCGTCTCGCGGCCGCTCGGCGCTTTGATCCGTTTGGTGGCGCGGCTGTCTCCGAGCACACCACCGGGCGACCACGGCTACGAGCTCGACAAGGCAGAGTTGGCAGAAGGCGCGGATATGGCACTTGGACTCATGCTCGCCCCGCCGGATCAATTGCAGGAATTGCGCACTGTTGCAGCGCACCGCGACGGCTCGCTCTCTGCTTCGCTCTGGCCGACTGCAGATCGCCTCAGGCAACTCTACGGACGACGTTCATTCGCCACCCGACTGCGGCATCTCTGGCGCCTCGCGACGCGGCGGCTGCCCGCAATCGTTGCGGCGCGCTCGGCTAGGAATGCCGGTAAACTCAACCTGATACAGCGGCGCTATGACAAATGGCTTTTCGACGAACGGCCAAAGGGCCACGATTGACACCCCCTCCCCATCGCTTTGAGAAACCGCAGACTTTTACCGGTCGAGGGTTCTAAACGATGACCAAGACCAAGACCTGTACGCGTTATGGCCTACTCTGCTCGGCGAGCCTTGCAGCGCTTGTCTTTGCAACGCCCTCTAAGGCCCAGCAGATCGTGCAGCAAAGCGTGCCCGTGTATTCGCCGCGCGCCTAAAGCACCGATACAGCCGTGCGAAGCATTACGATCTTAACTGTCGAAGGCTGTGGCCTTCAATTCAGCCATGTAGCTTTTGGCCCATTTCTCGAGCTCTTCTGGATCCGCTGGCAGCCCTCCTTGCTCATCCGCCTGGCCGCCCAATTCGTCGCGGCTATTGACGCGAGGGAATGGCTGGGTGGGCACGGGTACATCGAGAAAATCGCAAAGCGGCTCCCAGCCCTCCTTGGGATGGAAAACAAGCAGTCGTTCGGGCGCGATCGTTTCTTTCACCGCCTGATTATGCGCTTCGTACCACTCGGTCATGAAGGTCCGGTCGCCCACCTTGTCGCCATAGGGTTTCAGATAGGTCCCGCGGAACATCTTCATCATCGCCGTGCCTTCCATCGAACCTAGCATACGCGGCGACATGATCGTCTCGTTGACCGATTCAAACCAGCTATCGGCATCGCGGACGGTCAACAGCACCTTTGCGTTCGGAAAATGATCTGCAAGCTCGCGCCAAAAGACACTGGCAGGAAAGTCGGTAGTCGATCGATAGCCGGCGAAAATCGTATCCCAATCTGGGTTGCCGTCTGCCGCGGCCTGCCACAACGGAAGGTTGCGGCGTACGGAGGCGAAAACCTCGGCCATATGGTAGCAGGGTCCGAAGCCTAGATGTTCGAGCGCGAACTTGGTCGAAAATGTTGCGGTGCGGCCCGGCCCTGCACCAATCACTTCAAGTGCCATATCGGTCTTCTCCCCCTGCTCTTTCGATCTGTTGTGCAAGCCCAGTGCTATTAAGACAAGCAACTTGGCATCGTCGGAAACAGATACAGTTCGACCCATATCCGAGCGAAGCCCGCATCCCCAAAGGCATTTCCTAGCATTTCACTAGTCGCAACATTGATCCATTGTCACTGACCGCGCGAGCGCGACAATCCTTCGAGGGCCGCCCTCACACCGGAACCATCGAAGACGCCGTGCCGTATATTTCATGAAGGCCCCGATAGGGTCTGGTCATTATAGAGGGAGACCTAGAAATGTATAAATGGGCATTCATATTTGCCATCATCGCTTTAATTTCAGCGATATTGGGCTTTGGCGGTGTTTCCGAGGTGTTCGCTGACATTGCCATCATAGCCTTTGTTCTTGCGATCATGGCGACAGTCTTTTTTGCGTTTCTTGGCTGGAAGGCAGGAAAGAACGTGGCCGACAAACTCTAGAACATAGAGATAGATGCGGCCGGCCGGACTGCTCGGAAATAAGCCGGCTTGCGAGGAACGCACTATTTTGAAGCGTTGGCGCAACATCGCGGGCAATGAAGCCTCAGAGTATGCACGATCCATGCCGACCGCGAGGTCCGCAGCCGCCCAGCTTTGAGCAAAGCTACGGCCATGCGGAATGCCGGTTTGCCGGATAATTGCAGCCATTGGTCGAATAGACATATTGAAATCGAGAACCTGCTGATCAACAAGCGCTGGATTCTAGCTTTTGGAGGTTCATTTCATGACGCGTAACATTCTTCTCTCGTGCGTAAGCCTCGCGACCCTGGCCCTTTCAAATCCTGCTATGGCCCAGCAGATCGTGCAGCCAGGCGCCCCAGGCGAAGCGCCGCGCGCCATCACCGCCGAGGAAGCGGCACGCATTGCCGACACCGCCTATATCGAAGCGGACGCCATCTTCATGCAGGGCATGATCCATCACCACCACCAGGCGGTCGTGATGGCGAACATGGTCAACAATCGCACCAACAATGAAGATGTCATCGCCGCCGCCGCGCGTATCACTGCCGGACAGGACGACGAAATCGCCTTCATGCGCGACTGGCTCATGCAGCGCGGTGAATATGCGCCCAACCCCGGCGCCCATGAAGGCATGGACCATGACAATATGGACCATGAGAACATGGATCACGCCAAGATCCACGCAAGCATGTCGGGCATGGCCACCGACCAGCAGCTAGCTGCGCTTGCCGCCGCTCGCGGTGTCGAATTCGATCGCATGTTCCTTGAACTGATGATTGCGCACCATGAAGGCGCGCTCGCCATGGTCCAGGACCTGTTCCAGACCGCTGGCACCGCGCGCGACCCCGTACTTGCGGAATTTGCCGCCGACGTGCGCGGCGACCAGACCGCAGAGATCGCCACCATGAACGCGCTGCTCGCCGGCCTCCAAGACGATCCGCGCGTCGGCCTCGCCGCCGGCTTCGAAGATGCCGGCGAAGCGATCTGGAACCTCAACAAGGTCGTGTCGCTGTCCAAGCCGGTCGGCTTCTTCGATCCTGCCAACCCGTCGGGCCTGCCGCCCGTGCGCATGCGCGACGGTGAGGAAGCGGAAGACGAGAATGGCGTCGAGCGTATGTGGAATGCCCGCTCGCCCCTGCTCTCGTTCAGCCAGACCGACATGGCTTTCCAGGGCGATACGCTGATCACCGGCAACTATCACGGTTTCAACATCTACACGCTCGGCGATGACGGTATCCCCGACCTCGTCAGCTCGGTTGTCTGCCCAGGTGGTCAAGGCGACGTCTCGGTCGTCGGCGACCTCCTCATCATGAGCGTCGAACAGGGCCGTGGCCGTGTCGATTGCGGTCGCCAGGGTGTTGCTGAAGATGTCAGCGCGGAACGCTTCCGCGGCGTCCGCATCTTCGACATTTCCGATGTCACCGCACCTCGCCAGGTTGGCCTCGTCCAGACCTGCCGCGGCAGCCACACGCACAGCGTTGTCGATGCCAATGACGATCGCATCATCGTCTATAACAGCGGCACCTCCTACGTCCGTGACGGCGAAGAGCTCGAAGGCTGCGTCGGCAATGTGCCTGGCGATGACCGCACCGCGCTCTTCTCGATCGACGTGATCGAAATCCCGCTCGACAATCCGGCGGCCTCGCGCATCGTGTCGAGCCCGCGCGTCTTTGCCGACGACGATGGCAACATTGCCGGCCTGTGGCTCGGTGGCCAGACCGCCGAGGGCCAGTATCTCGCGCAGACCAACCAGTGCCACGACATCACCGTCTTCCCGGCGATGCAGATCGCTGCGGGCGCCTGCTCGGGCAACGGCATCCTGATGGACATTTCGGACCCGATGAACCCGGTCCGGATCGACGCCGTGTTCGACAATGGCTTCCAGTATTGGCACTCGGCCACGTTCAACAATGACGGCACCAAGGTGATCTTCACCGACGAGTGGGGCGGCGGTGGCCGTGCCCGTTGCCGTGCGTCGGACCCGATGAACTGGGGCGCTAACGCCATCTACGACATCGAGGATGGCAAGCTCACCTTCCGCAACCATTACAAGCTGCCGGCTGCCCAGTCGGACTCGGAAAACTGCGTCGCGCATAACGGCTCGGCCATTCCGGTCCCGGGCCGCGATATCTTCGCGCAGGCCTGGTATCAGGGCGGTCTCTCGGTCATGGACTTCACCGACAGCGCCAACCCCTATGAAATGGCCTATTTCGACCGCGGCCCGATCCACCCCGAGCGCATCGCCTCGGGCGGCTACTGGTCGACCTATTTCTATGACGGCTATCTCTACGGCACCGAGATTGCCCGCGGCCTCGACGTCTTCGCGCTCGAGCCCAGCGAGTATCTCAGCGAGAACGAGATCGAAGCGGCCAAGCTGGCGCAGTATGAGGACAATGTCTTCAACCCGCAGACCCAGACGGTCGTCAGCTGGCCGGCGGTTCCGGTCGTCGCTAAGGCCTATCTCGACCAGCTCGAGCGTAATGGCGGCCTCGAACCGGCAGCCATCGCCACGGTCCGCGCCGCACTGGACGCCGGCGACATGGCGAACCTCGCCAACATGATCGATGCGATCGACGGTGACAGCCCGCGTCGTGCGGCGCTCGCCGACACGCTCCGCGGGATTGTCGGCCAGGGCGAATAAGCCCTAGCCACGAACGCCAAAAGAAAAGGGCAGGCGCGGGAAACCGCCCTGCCCTTTTTCTTTACCCATCGCTCTAGTCGTTGGCGCTTTTCTGGCGGCCTTCGCGCACCGAGTCCGAAATCTTGGACGGCTTGGGATTGTTCGCCGTGGTCGGCCAGCCCTCGCGCTGGTTGGCCCGGTCCCCATCGGTTTCCTCGGTCTGGTCGTGGAAGAGATGGACCTGCGTTTCGAACGGCATGTCGATGCCCGCTTCGGTAAGCGCATAGGCAACATTCTCGATGACGCGGCTCGACGTGCGCGTCTCGTCGCCGCGATTGCTGGCGGTCCACCAGCGCCCGCGCAGCGTGATCCAGCTGGCAGCAAGGTCGACGACCAGCACGTCGGGGGCGCGATCTTCGAGCACGCCCTCGGTGCCCTTGATCGCCTTCAGGATGACGTCCTTGGCCTCGCGAATGTCATCGCCATAGCCGATGCCGATATCATACTGGCTGCGGCGAATGTCGTAGGCGCTGATGACCTTGAGCGGGTCCGAATAGATCTGCTTGTTGGGAATGATAATACGGCGATTGTCATAGGTGCGAATGAAGGTCGCCCGCGTCTCGATCGCCTCGACACGTCCCTTGAAATCGCCGCTTTCGATCTCGTCACCGACCCGGAAAGGTTGGCGGATGAGGATGAGGATCCCGGCGAGCAGGTTGGAAAAGATGTCCTGGAAGGCAAAGCCGATGGCGAGACCGCCAATGCCGAGACCACCGATCAGCTGGCCAGGCGTCAGCGAGGGTAGCACCACGGTCAGCGCCACGAACACACCGACGATGAGGATGAACCAGTAGGCCAGCCGCGCGAAGACGGTGGAAAGCTGGCTGCCGCTGTCGCCGAATTGCGCGCGCTTGATCGCGGCACGCACCAGCTTGGCGATGATCCAGAAAACAAGGAAGACGACAATACCGATCGCCATCTTGGGCAATGCGGCGAAGAAGCCGGTGATCAGGCCATCGATCGTCGCCCAGGTCGCATCGATATCGGCACCGATATCGCCGGTCGATTGCGCCGCTCCTGTCAGCGCGTCGTCGATCGCACCTGTATCGTCTGCATTACCTGCCATGCGCAGTTCCCCATTTCCTGTCGTTTTTGCTGCAACGATCTGGACTGGGGTCTTGGTTCCCAATTGGCGGATTTGAGGGTTTCTGAAGACGCTAGGCGATTGAAGAGCCCGTCTCTCTTTGAGCTATTCGTGAACTGATGGCACGCCTAGCTCATCCTTGACCGAGCAAAGCGAACACTCGACGTGGAACCGCAGTCCTTCGCGAGCAAAACGAAGATCGACCTCACCGCGAATGCTGGATTGCAGGGATTTTTCGATCACGATCGAGCCAAACCCGCGTTTCTCAGGCGCCACCACCTCAGGCCCGCCTTCTTCGATCCAGCCGAGCTCGAATTTGTCCTTACCGTTTTCGGCGACGAAAGACTTCCATCGAATCGCAATCCTGCCTGTGCCGTTGGACAAAGCCCCGTATTTCGCCGCATTGGTTGCCAATTCGTGCAAGACCATTCCGATACTTTGGGCAGCGTTGGGCTTGAGGGAAATTGGCTCGCCGGAGATCTGAATTCTACCGCCGAACAAATCTGCGAAATGCCCAAGCTGCGCCTCGACCAATTCATGCAGGGCAATGCCTCTCGCAGGCGCTTGGACGAGCAAGTCGTGACTGCTCGCCAATGCCATGATCCGTCTCTCGAAACTCTTCTTGTATTTCTCAATATCATCAGCGTCGGTCTGGCGAGCAATTACCTGAATGATGCTCAGCAAATTCTTCGCACGATGGTTCACCTCTCGCATCAAAAGGCGCTCTCGTTCTTCCGCCATCTTTCGCTCTGTGATGTCGGCAATTGATGCAAAGAAGACATTGTCCGGCGCACCAAAATATTGGAGGCGCACGGAGACATTGTAGTGCGATCCATCCTTGCGTTCATGGATGGTTTCAAACTCGAGAAATGGCACGGCGCCGCTTTTCAGTGGCTCGACATATTTCTTGAATTCGTCAGCCGAATAATCGGGCTTCAAATCCCATGGCGTTAAAGCTCGAAGTTCTTCCGGTGAGTATCCGAGATTCTCGCGCGCACCCCTGTTGACGAGCTCAAATCGATAATTTGTGCCATCGAAAATATATGCCTCGCTAATCGAGCTTTCGACAATTCGACCGAGCCGCTCGTTGGCGGACGCTGTCGAAATGCGCTCGAGCTCGGATGCCGCACGCCCCGAAAACAGGGCTAGAATGTCCTTGGCAAGGACCGGATCTTCTATAGGGTGATCACTAACCGCAGCGATGAGACCAAGCACCATTCCGCTGGAAGAAATCAATGGAATGCCGACATAGCTTTCGGCTCCCAAGCTCTTGAGCAACGCATCGTCGGGAAAGGTTTGCGTGATATTTTCAGGATAACAGCAGGCACCGTCGCCAATCACCTTCTCGCACGGTGAGCCGCTGAGATTATAAACTAGATTTTCGGCGGGGCCGTCATTCCAGACCGCTAAAGTCTCGGCCTGACTTTCGTCAATTGGTGATGGGCGACTAAGAAACACCCATTTCATGCCGAGGGATCGAGCCACACCACGAACTAGCTCCGGAAAGAATGCTTCGCCAACAAGCTCTGCGCTTTGCGCGAGCATTTCCATGGCAATCCTCATCGAAGCATGATTGCGATCAGCTGGTATGGTTTTCGTGGCCACGCTTCCCCTTTTCAAAAACCATCGTAGGTCAACGGCTTAGCTTTGGCAAAGGCAATTCCGATGCCCTTTCATTCGTTCACCCGATTTGGCCCGAACTGCCAACCAACGCGGGAAGTTCCTCGAAGTCCTCCTTGACGTTTATCCGGGTTGAACCGCCAAAATTCAGCACGCAGCCATTTGGCGGCCCCACGCTTGCGGAAGCTGTTGCAAGAGCCTTCCGCTACGAATTGATTTGATAGCGACAGCTCCCGCCGACTAACGTGATCGGGCGGGCGCTAGCTTTCGCTGACGCTTTCCAGATTGTCCTCCGAAATACGATCGACATAGCGATTATAAGGATCGATCCCCGCATAATCCGGCTTTTCGTCGCTTTCGAGGATGATCGTGGTCGTACCGGCCTCGAGGCTGCGGGTCTCGAGCAGGACGACATCGTCGCTATCGAACTTGTCGAAGCCCGGACGCGCGCTGAACAGGCCGATTTCGACCGGATCGGTAAGGGCGACTTCGGTCTCCTTGCCCTGCCCATCGGCCTCAAACTTGGCCGCCGACACCTCGATCGTGGTGCGCCACTTGTCACCCACCTGTTCGGTCGTCGCATTCTCAACCTTGAGGTCGAACAGGACGATCTTCTCGAAGATGTCGGTGATCAGCGCCTGCTCTTCCTCGGTCTCGGCGACCGCACGAACTTCCGCGACGAAATCGAGGCTGCGATGATAGGGCGCGCCCTTGAAGCGCCACTTCTCGATGAAGTTGGCGAATGCGCGATTGACCCGCTCCTCGCCCAGACGATGCGCCAGAAGCGCCATCACATGCCCGCCCTTGCGGTAGTGGATATATTGCTGGTTCTCCATCCGGATGAGTGGGAGCTCCTCGATGGTCTCGCCCTTGCGGCCCGACAGATAGCGGTCGAGCTCATGCTTGAGGAAACGCCGCATCTGGTCTTCGCCAAGCAGGCTCTTCATCACCATGATCGCCGAATAGCTGGCCATCGTCTCGGTGGTGAGCGCATCGCCCTGCATCCCCGCGCCAATGACCTGGTGCGCCCAATATTGGTGCGCCAGTTCGTGCGCGATCACATAGGTGATGAAGTCGGTATCATCCTCGTTGACCTTTGCGGTGAACCCGATGGCTTCGGAATAGGGCATCGTGCCGGCATAAGCCTGCGCGAAGGTCGCATAGCCCGGGAATTCGATGATGCGTGCATGATCGAACTGGTAGGGCCCGAAATTCTCCTCGAAGTAGGTCAGGCTTGCCTCGGCCGCATCCAGCATGCGCTCGACATTCCACGGATGCTTTTCGTGATAATAGACGCTGACTTCGATCCCATCGACATCGCGCGTCGCCACTTCGTAGTGGCCCGACTGGAGCGAGAAGAATTGCAGGATCGGCGCGGGCGAGACGAAGCGCGCCACGCGGCGATCATCGACAATCTCGTCCGACACCTTGTTGCCCGGCGCGATCGGCACCTGGTCGGCGTCGGTCGACAGGGTAATGTCGGCATTGACCCAGTCCATGCTCAACGCATTCTTGCGCGTCGCATCCATGTCCTCGAGCTTGGGCGGACGCAATTCGTCACTGAGGCCCTGGCGACGCCGCGCCTGTCGGTCGGTGAGCATGCCCGAGCGATCCATGCCGATCATCGGCGTGAAGGCCTGGCTGTTCACGAAGGTCGCGTCGGGCGTGATGCCGGTGGCCGGACCGCCCGAACGGAAACCTTGGTACCAGAGCAGTGAATTGAAGCTTAGCTCGCGCGTCTCGCCCGGCTGCATCGGCGTGTCGAACCGATAGGTGCGCACGCCATAGGTCTCGTCATGCGTCTCCAGTGTGGCGCCGGCCAGCTCGATCGCCTCATATTCGAGGTCCTGCGAGCCTTCGCGAATGTAGAGCAGCTCGATCGGCGCGTCGCTATTGTTGAGCAGCTGGTAGCTGCCCTCCACCTCGAGCTTGCGCTCGTCGGGGAAAAGGTCGGCATCGAGCTTCACGTCGGTGACGATGGGTTGGATGACATCCTCATATTGCAGATATTTGCGCTCATACTCGGCCGCCATAACCTCAGCCTCGTCGCCGGTGCGATAGGTGTTGAGCTCCTTGATATTGTGATGCGTGTAGACGCCCAGCCCGACCGCGCTCACCAGCGCGACAAGACCGATGGCAAGCACGCCGCGGCTCGCGCCCGAATGGCGCAGACGCTTGAAGCGGCTGCGCAGCGCAAGGTCGGTCCCGCGCGGCCACAACAGGTGCGCAGCCAAAGCGAGCAACACGGCGATGGCGGCCCAATAGGCCTGCATGATCCGCGCGCCATATTGGAACGGCGCAGGATCAACCATGTCGCTGAGCGGCACGCCTGGACCGGCACCGTAAATGTAGAGCGGGTTGGTATAGCCGAGGTTCGACATCACGATGGTGCCGAGGAACCAGGCCAGCAGGATGCCCCAACCGACATATTTGTTCGGACTCAGCACCTGTACCACGACCGCCAACACCGCGATCAGCGCAGCATCGACGGCGGCCGGAATGATGAACCAGCTGATGTAGGAAGCGACGCCGAACTCTTCCGCACCCTTGGTGAGCTGATAGAACAGGCCGGTAATCATCCCCGTCGCGTTGATCGCGACGATGACGAGGAAGATGGCGAGGATCTTGGGCACCGTCATGGCCCAGGCGGGCACCGGAGCGCTATCGACGATCTCGTTCATCTTGTGGTCGCGTTCGCGCCACACGGCCTCGCCGCCATAAAAGGCCGCGATGATGATGATAAAGGTATAGAATTGATCGCGCACCGAGCTGATCACCGCAGAGACGGTGGCATAGCTGTCAGCGCCATAGATGGCTTGACCAGCCCATAGATCGGACGCGGCAAAACCCACCGCGACAAGCAGCAGCACGATGAGGCCAGGGCTGCGGACCATCTGGCGGATCTCGATCTGCGTGCGTTCGATAAACTGGCTCAGCGCATTGGGCTTGCGGCCAGCCGTGCTGATGGCCTCTCCACCGAGCGTCGGCGGGACGGCCGCCAGCATCTTTTCGCGTTCCTTGGCCTTGGCCAGTTTGCGCAGCTTGCGCTTCGAGGCAGGCCGCTCGGCGAACGAGAAGCGCCACAAGGTGATGGCGAGGAAGACAAAGCCCATCGCGATCCCGAACAGGCGGTTGAAGAGCAACGTGCCCTCCAGCGGCAGGAGACGCGTATTCTGCTCGAAATTGGTCCAGTAGCGCGTGATCTCGTTGAACGCGCCGACGCCAAGCGGCTCGAAGCGCGCGAAGATCGGGCGCAAATCAGGATTGGCCGATGCGATCGAGGTGATGACGAGATAGACGACGACGAACAGGACGACGCCAACATAGCTCCACATCATCGACCGCGTGACGGTCGCCAGCATGAACAGGAGCGCGCTGGCGAGGAAGATGTTGGGCAGCGACAGGACGAGATAGGGCCAGAGATAATATTCGGCCCGCTGCGGTCCCACCAGTTCGGGATCCACCCACGGCATGAGCGTGCCCATGAAGGCACCGAAGGGCACGATGAGGAAGCCCAAAGCGGCAATCCCGAACCCGCCGAGGAAACGACCGAACACCATCTGGCGCTCGGTGACCGGGGTGGCGCGGATCATCGGCGCGAACTTGGTCGCATCGTCGCGAATGATTGCATTGGCAACGAATGCCGTGACGATCATCAGGTAGAAGACCGTTGCCACACCCATCAGGACCGACAGCGACCAGGGCGAATTCTCATGGATCGCCCCGCCCGAATTGATCTGGACATTGTCCGAGGCGGTGAGCCCGAAGCCCAGCAAAAAGAAGATGAAGGTGCCGACCCAGAAAGTCGGGCTCTTCAGGTGATAGCGTAGCTCGAAAGCGGCAATCTTGCCGATCATGTCCCGCCCTCCCCTAGGCCGCGCGACGGACGTCGGCGAGCGTTGCGAAATAGACGTCCTCGAGGCCGCCTTCGACCGGCTCGGTGCCGGCGGGTTGCGTATCGGAGAGGATGTGGACGATGGTGCGGCCAGCGAACAGGCGGGTCGAGATCACCTCATAGACCTCGCGCGTTTCATCAATCTCGTCATGGTCGATGACCTTCTTCCACACCTTGCCGCGGGTCGAGGCGATGAGATCGGAGGGCTTGCCCTCGAGCTGCACGCGGCCGTTGGCCAGCACCGCCATTTGCGGGCACAAATCGGCGACATCGTCGACGATATGGGTCGACAGGATGACCACCTTCTCATCGCCAATGCCGGCGAGCAGGTTGAGGAAGCGGTTGCGTTCTTCGGGGTCGAGGCCGGCGGTGGGCTCGTCGACGATGATGAGGTCGGGATCGCCGATCAGCGCCTGGGCGATGCCGAAGCGCTGGCGCATGCCGCCCGAAAAACCGGCAATCGCCTTGCCGCGCACGCCCCAAAGGTTGGTCTGTTCGAGGAGGGTCTCGACCACGGCCTTGCGCTCGCTCTTGGCGGTGATGCCTTTGAGGACGGCCATATGGTCGAGCATGTTGTAGGCCGACACGCGCGGATAGACGCCGAAATCCTGCGGGAGATAGCCAAGCCGGCGGCGCAGCGTGTCGGGTTCGGCCAGCACGTCCACATCGCCGAACTTGATGCTGCCCTCGCTCGGCGTCTGCAGCGTCGCGATGGTCCGCATCAGCGTCGACTTGCCTGCCCCGTTGGGCCCCAACAGGCCGTACATGCCCTTGCCAATGTCGAGATTGACGTCGGTGAGCGCGCGCGTGCCATTGGGATAGACATGGCTCAGGTTGCGGATTTCCAGCATTATATTCCCCCTCGAAATTTGGGACCGTCCTATATTGGCAATACAGTTGGCCCCTGCCCTCGCCTCATACAACCAGAGTTTCGACGAACGGACAAATGGCTAGGCGAAGCGCGGGCCTCACGTTACCACCCCATCCCATGAAAATTCTTGTCACCGGCGCGGCCGGATTTATTGGTTCTGCGATGAGCCGCGCGCTACTGGCCGCGGGGCACGAGGTTGTCGGGGTCGACAATCTCAATGCCTATTACGATCCGGCCCTCAAACAGGCGC
The DNA here is from genome assembly GCF_023805295.1 of Sphingomicrobium sediminis. Lineage (NCBI taxonomy): Bacteria > Pseudomonadati > Pseudomonadota > Alphaproteobacteria > Sphingomonadales > Sphingomicrobiaceae > Sphingomicrobium > Sphingomicrobium sediminis. The sequence goes on along the minus strand of NZ_JAMSHT010000001.1, from coordinate 437,178 downwards.
GGCTCGACTGGATCGGGGACGCCGATGGCTTCACCTTCGAGCGGATGGATTTTTCCGACAGCAGCGCAGTCGAGAAACTGGGCGCGGACCATCGCTTCGACGTCATCGTGCATCTCGGTGCGCAAGCGGGTGTGCGCTACAGTCTCGAAGACCCCCACGCTTACGCGCAGTCCAACCTGGTCGGGCAGCTCAACCTCTTGGAACTGGCCCGCGCGCAGCAGCCGCGCCATTTCCTCTATGCTAGCTCGTCGAGCGTCTATGGCGGCAATCAAAAGCTGCCCTTCAGCGTCGGCGACCGCGTCGACCGGCCGGTCAGCTTCTATGCCGCGACCAAACGGTCGGGCGAACTCATGGCCGAAAGCTATGCCCACCTCTATCGCCTGCCGATGTCGGGGCTGCGCTTCTTCACCGTCTACGGCCCTTGGGGCCGCCCCGACATGGCCATGTGGCTATTCACCGAGGCGCTCTACAAGGGCGAGACGATCCGCCTCTTTAACCAGGGCGAGATGCGCCGCGACTTCACCTATATCGACGATATCGTCGCCGGCATGATGGGCCTCATCGACAAGCCGCCTGCCGACGATGGCAGCGAGAAACCGGGCGGCAGCATTGCGCCCCATGCCATTTTCAACATCGGCAACAACCGGCCCGAAGAGCTTGGCCACCTGCTCGCCACGCTCGAAGCGGCAACCGGTCGCAAGGCCATCACCGAGCTCGCACCCATGCAGGCCGGCGATGTCGAAGCGACCTATGCCGATATCGAAGCGCTGAGCGCGCTCACCGGATTTCAGCCCACCACGACCATTGAGACGGGTGCCAAAGCCTTCGTGGACTGGTACGCCGCCTATCACGACATCAATTGAGGAGCCCAAATGAGCCTGCCCCCCATTCTCCAGAATTTGCGCATTCCCGTCATCGGCGCGCCGCTCTTCATCATCTCGCACCCCGCGCTCGTCATCGCGCAGTGCAAGGCAGGCATTGTCGGCAGCTTCCCCGCGCTCAATGCGCGTCCGCAGAGCCAACTGGACGAATGGCTCGCCGAGATCACCGAGACGCTCGACAAGCATAACCAGGAAAATCCGGAAAACCCGGCCGCGCCCTTTGCGGTCAACCAGATCGTTCACATGTCCAACACGCGCTGGGAAAGCGATCTGGAGATTTGCGAGAAGTATAAGGTACCGATCGTCATCACCTCGCTCGGCGCGCGGCCCGAACTCAATGATGCGGTTCATGGCTGGGGCGGCATCACACTGCACGACATCATCAACAACAAATTCGCGCACAAGGCGCTCGAAAAGGGCGCGGACGGCCTGATCGCAGTTGCGGCGGGTGCAGGCGGCCATGCCGGCAAATTGTCGCCCTTCGCGCTCATCCAGGAAATCCGCGAATTTTTCGACGGCCCGCTCTTCCTGTCAGGCTCGATCGCCAATGGCGGCGCAGTGCTTGCGGCCGAGGCCATGGGCGCGGACGGCGCCTATATCGGCTCGCCCTTCATCGCCACGCACGAAGCGCGCGCGATGGACGACTATAAGCAGGAAATCGTCGAGAGCGGTGCCGACGACATTGTCGGCTCCTCGCTCTTCACCGGTGTCTGGGGTAACTATTTGAAGGGCTCGATCACGAAGGCCGGCATGGACCCCGACAATTTGCCCGAAAGCGATCCCAGCAAGATGAACTTCGGCGGCGCCAAGGCGTGGAAGGACATTTGGGGCTCGGGCCAGGGCATCGGCGCGGTCAAGGAAGTGGTCGGCGCAGGCGAACTGGTCGACCGCTTGGAACGCGAATATCTCGCGACCCGCGAGCGCTTACTCGGCTAGGCCTTCATAGGCACGGCGCCAATCCTCGGGGATCGGCATCGGACGGCGATTTTCGCGATCGACGATGACGTGGGTGAAATGCCCCTCGGACGCGGGGGCATCGTCACCTTGCGCGAAAATGCCCAAGTGCCAGGTCACGCTCGAGGAGCCGAGGCGCGCGACGCGCATCCCGATCTCGACCGACTGCGGATAGGCAAGCGGCGCGAAATAGCGGCAGCCGGTTTCGACCACCAGCCCGATCGGATCGCCTTGCTGGACATCGAGCAGCCCCTGCTCGACCATCCACGCATTCACCGCGCTGTCGAACCAGAGATAGTGAATGCTATTGTTGACGTGCCCGTAGGCGTCATTGTCGCTCCACCGCGTCGTCATGGCGTGGAAGCGGCGATAATAGTCGCGGGCCCTTGGCTCGGGACGGCTCACCATGCCGCCTCGTAGAGCCGCGCTGCATCATCCTCATTGATCTCGCACGGATTGTTCACGAGGAGCCGCGTCTGCTTCATCGCTTCGCGGGCGAGGATGGGGATCTGGTCGCGCTCGATGCCATGGTCGCGCAGCCGCGGCTTGAGCCCGCTTTCCGCCACCATCTTGTCGAGCAGTTCGATGAGCCGAGCGGTCTTCGACTGGCTCGATTGCCCTTCGCAATCGGGGTCGAGGATCGGGGCCAGCTCTGCATAAAGTTCGCGCGCCGCCTCGCTATTATGCTGCAGCACGGGGCGCAGCATGAGCGCGTTGGAAAGGCCGTGCGGCAGGTGATGCAGCCCGCCCAGCGGATAGGCCAGGGCATGGACGCCGGCGACCGGCGCATTGGCAAAGGCCAGCCCCGCCAGATGCGCGCCCAACAACATTGCCCCGCGTGCCGCGCGATTGTCGGGCTCTTCGCAGGCCGTGATGAGATTGGCCGACAGGAGTTTCAGCGCTTGCCTCGCAAGCATGTCGCTCAGCGGATTCTTGGCCTTGGCGCTGGTATAGGCCTCGATCGCATGGACCATCGCATCGATGCCCGTTGCTGCCGTCAGCGCGCGTGGCTTGCCGATCGTCAGTTCTGGGTCGAGCGCGGCGAAATCGGCGGTGATGGCATGCGCGTTGACGCCCCGTTTCTCGCCGCCCTCGCAGGTGATGACAGCCACCGGGGTCGCTTCCGATCCGGTGCCTGCGGTCGTCGGCACGAGCGCCAGCGGCAGGCCTTTGCCATATGCCCGCTCGACGCCCCAGATGTTATCGACGTCGTCGCCTGAGCCGATCAGGTAGGCGGCAAGTTTGGCGACGTCCATCGGGCTTCCACCGCCGAATCCCACAACATGGGTTGCCCCTGCCGCACGCCCGGCCTCGACCGCCGCCATCAGCGTGTCGAGCGAGGGATCTTCCTCGACTGCGTCGAACACATGCAGCCGGCGTCCCGCGCCGGAAAGCGCCTCCTGCCACGGTCCGGCGAGCCCTAGCTCGATCACATGCGCGTCGGTCACGAACAGGCAGTCGCCGTCGGGCAGCAATCGCGAAAGGCGGTGCGCGACATCCTCGCCGCCCACCAATCTTGGTCCTGGATTGAATTGCCACTGGCTCATGAAGTCGAGCCTAGAGCGGTCAGGCCGATCCGAAAAGGTCGCGCTCGAGGCGGCCCATCAGAGCCCGTGCAGGGCTTTCGACCGGCTCGCTGGCATGCTGGCCGCGGTCGAGGCGGTCGACGCGGTCATAGAGGTCCGCGCTCTGGCGAATGAGGCGTTGCGCTTCTTCGGGAAGCTGCGCGACGATTTCCTCGTCGGTCGGATTGGCATTGCCGAGACGTCGCTCGATCGCCGGATCGTCAGGCCTGCCAAGTTCTCCATTGTCGATGGCCCGCTGGGTCAATAGCCAGGCGACGACATGCATGATGCGCGTGGTGACCTTTAGGCTCTCGCAAGCGAACCCGACGCGCGCCTGCGGCGGCAAGGCGTCGCGATCGGCGCGGCCAGCAGCATCGAAATAGGTGCGCGCCTCGTCGGCCAGCACCATCGCCTCGGTATAGAGCGCATCCACCAGCCGCGGCGTGATCGCCACGCCGGTATCGGCGCTGTCGCCAGAAAGGTTCGTCTCGTCCATCGCCTCAATATGCCAAAGGAAGGGCGCGGATTAAACGCCGCAGATCGGCGCTACGATCCATTTCGTCCCAGCACGGCACAGTTTCAGGCGATGATATCGGGGGTCGTATCGTCGGCGATCGCCGCGATCCGGTCCTTCAACGACAATTTGGCCTTTTTCAGCCGCGCCAGTTCCAGCGCATCGGCATTTCCCGCCTGTTCGAGCAGCTCGACCTGTTCGTCGAGACGCCGATGCTCGGCCTTCAACGCGGCGAGCAATTGGGCTGGATCGTCATCGTTCATCGCGCATCATGATACGCGCGCTCTCGCGCAGCGTCACCATCCTTTCCCGTTTACGCCGGAGCGGATCTGATCGACGGCGGCCTGCTGAGTCGCATAGGCGACAAAGCATTGAAAACGTGGTTTACTGGTCGTCTTGCGACTCAAGAGTGAAAGGACTCCGCAATGGAACAAGCCCATGTCGAGGCACTCGCATCAAAGCACCACAAGATCGCCGATCGGATCGAACAGGAAGAACATCGGCCGCAGCCTGACATGTCGCTCATCCAACGTCTCAAGAAGGAAAAGCTTCGATTGAAGGACGAGATGGTCGGTCACTGACCCGCTATCTCGGTACCCAAGAAAAAGGGCCGGCGCTCCATCGGAGCCCGGCCCTTTTCTTTTCCCCTCCTGGCAGGGTGTCAGTCGGTGCGCTCGTCGCGGCTGACGCGTTCGGTGCGCTCATGCTTTTCTTGGGCTTCTAGGGTCATGGTTGCGATCGGGCGGGCTTCAAGACGCTTCAGCGAAATGGGCTCGCCGGTCACTTCGCAATAGCCATATTCGTCTGAGTACAGACGACGGATGGCGGCATCGATCTTGCCGATGAGCTTGCGCTGGCGATCGCGGGTGCGGAGCTCGAGGCTCCAGTCCGTTTCACTTGAAGCGCGGTCGGCAAGGTCGGGCTCACGCAGGCTGTCGACCTGGAGCTGGGCCATGGTCGCGCGGCTTTCCTCGACGATCGTCTCTTTCCATTCGCGCAGTTTGCCCAGGAAATAGGCCTTCTGCTTGACGTTCATGAACTCTTCCTTGGCGCTCGGACGATAATCGTCCTCGAGCTCCAGTTCATCAAACTTCGGATTGCCGTTGAGGTCTGAAAGCGCAGTAGCCAAATAACCCTCCCCACTCTTCAAGCGGGCGCCCGAAACGGTCTCGCCGTAAGGCGCCTCACAGCCAAATATGTCGTTTTCTTCCCGACACTTAGCCGACAGGAAAACGGCCCCGAGCGCCTAGTAGCTAGCTTAACACCTATTAACAAGCGCTGACCGGCGGGCGGGTCGCAAATAGGGACAAACTGTTGCCGATAAGTGTCAGCAGGATGTTGGAAAGAAGGCAGTTTTGGCGATTATTGGCGGTTGCGAGAAATGTTCACGCGGGCAACAATCGGGCCCATGAGAATCCTCCTGACCAATGACGACGGTATCCACGCACCCGGATTCGAAGTGCTGGAGCGACTCGCCGCCCCCTTCGCCGACGAATTGTGGGTCGTCGCCCCTGCCGAAGAGCAATCCGGCGCAGGGCACAGCCTCACCCTCACCCGGCCCCTTCGCATCCGCAAACATGGCGAGCGCCGCTTTTCCGCCGACGGCACGCCGACCGACTCGGTCATGCTCGCGCTCGGCCACCTCATGAAGGATCACAAGCCCGACCTCATTCTGTCGGGCGTCAATCGCGGCGCGAACTTGGGCGAGGACGTCACCTATTCGGGGACCGTCTCAGCGGCGATGGAAGGCGCGCTGGCTGGCGTCCCCTCGATCGCCTTGTCGCAATGTTCGATGGCGCCGGGCACCAGCGACGGGGTAAAATGGGGCGCCGCCGAGACATGGGGACCGCGTGTCCTCGAGACGCTGCTCGCCGACCTGCCGCGCGACAAGACGCTCATCAACGTCAACTTCCCGCCGGTCGCTGCCGCAGACGTGCGCGGCGTGAAAGTGTGCGACCAGGGCTTTCGCGACTATTCGCGCCTCAGCGTCATCGAACGCCAGGACCCGCGCGGCTTTCGTTATTACTGGTTCGGCGGCGGCGAGACGATCGAGACGCCCGGCCATCAGACCGACCTAGAAGTCGTCGCCGACGGCTTCGTCGCGGTGACCCCGCTTCATCTCGACCTCACGCACCATGCCTCGCTCGACGGACTGCGCGCCCGCTTCGCCGACTAGCTGGTGATGAAATCGACCGCGTTGCCCTCGAGGCGGACCGCGGTCAGCGTGCCGGTCGCATAGCAGCCCGTATCCACCGCGATGCGGTTCTTCTTCACCTGCGGTTTGGAGGTGATGGTATGGCCGTGCACCACGGTCACGCCATGGTCCTTTTTGGATTTGAGGAAATCGTCGCGGATCCAGACGAGATCGCGCTCCTTCTGCTTTTCCAGCGGCACGCCCGGCCGGATACCCGCATGGACGAACAGATAGTCGCCGATCCGCTTCGAATGTTTGAGCGACTGGAAGAACTCCAGATGCTCGGGCGGCAAATGCGCCTTCAGGAGCTTCTTGATCGAGGGGTGCGCGAACAAAGCCTTCTTGTCGACGCCATAGCTTTCGAGCGTCTCGATGCCGCCATAGGCAAGCCAGCCCAGCGCCTTGCCCTCGAACGCCTGCAGCATCGCGACCTCGTGGTTGCCGATGAGGAAATGCTGCTTGTCGCCGGGCAGCCCGCCGGCGATGAGCCGGTCGATCACGCCGCGGCTGTCGGGGCCGCGGTCGATATAGTCGCCGAGAAAGACGAGGTGCGATTTGCCCTCATATCCCTCAAGATCCTTGCGGATCCGCTTGAGGAGTTTCTTCAGCTGCTTGTCGCAGCCATGCACGTCGCCGATCGCATAGACGCGCTTGCCCGGCTTCAGCGGGGCGTCCCCTCGGGACTTGTCGATACTCGCTTCCCTACCCATCTGCGCCAGCATGACGGGCCAAGCGATTCGCTGCAATCCGTGACTGACGCCCCCGCCCTTGCCGAGAATCGCGCGAGCGCGTAGGGGCAGCGCAACCCCCGACCCATCTGGGAGAGAGAAGTTGAAAATCGTCGTTATCGGTACCGGCTATGTCGGCCTCGTTTCGGGCGCCTGCTTCGCCGATTTCGGTCATCACGTGACCTGCGTCGACAAGGACCCCAAGAAGATCGAGATGCTCGAACGCAACGAGATGCCGATTTGGGAGCCGGGTCTCGACAGCCTCGTCGAGTCCAACGTGAGGAAGGGCCGCCTCGAATTCACGACGCGCCTGTCGCCTGCCTTGCCCGATGCCGACGCGGTCTTCATCGCGGTCGGCACCCCCTCACGTCGCGGCGACGGCCATGCTGATCTCACCTACGTTTTCAATGCCGTGCGCGAACTCGCGCAGAAGCTCGAACATCCGGTGGTCGTCGTCACCAAGTCGACTGTGCCGGTCGGCACCGGCGACGAGATTGCCAAGATCCTTAAGGAAGAAGGCGCGCCCGAGGGCTGCAGCGTTGCTTCCAACCCCGAATTCCTGCGCGAAGGTGCGGCAATTGCCGACTTCAAGCATCCCGATCGCATCCTGATCGGGGCCAATGACGACAAGGCCCGCGAAGTGCTGCGCGAAATCTATCGCCCGCTCTTCCTCAACAAGGCCCCGATGCTGTTCGTCTCGCGCCGCACGGCCGAGCTGACCAAATATGCCGCCAACGCTTTTCTCGCGACCAAGATCAGCTTCATCAACGAAATGGCCGATCTTTGCGAAGCCGTCGGTGCCGACGTCCAGGATGTCGCCCGCGGCATCGGTCTCGACAATCGCATCGGTCCCAAATTCCTCCATGCCGGTCCCGGCTATGGCGGCAGCTGCTTCCCCAAGGACACGCTGGCGCTGCTGCGCACGGCCGAGGAAGCCGGTGTCGAGAACCAGATCGTCAATGCCGTCGTGAAGGTGAATGACGACCGCAAGAACGGCATGGCCGCACGCGTCGAAAAGGCGATGGGCGGCAGCGTGTCGGGCAAGACGGTCGCCGTGCTGGGCCTGACCTTCAAGCCCAACACCGACGACATGCGCGACGCGCCGTCGATCCCGCTCGTGAACATGCTGGTCGAAAAAGGCGCCAAGGTGCAGGCCTATGACCCGGTCGGCATGGAAATGGCCAAGCCTCACATGCCCGAAGATGGCGTCACCTATGCCGATGGCGAGATGACCGCGATCAATGGCGCCGATGCGCTGGTCATCGTGACCGAGTGGGACGAATTCCGTGCGCTTGATCTGGATGCAGTCAAGGCGGCCATGAAGGGCGACAAATTACTCGACCTGCGCAACATTTACGAGCGTGACGAAGCCGAGCGTGCAGGGTTCGATTACCGTCCGATCGGGCGCTAGACCGGTTCTCCTGCCAGAATATCACGGCGGAAACCGCCGCCCCGAACATGGTTGCTATCGTAAGCCAGCTGGATTTGATTGAGATCGCGACAGTGGGTTCGCGTAGATAACTGTGTGCTGGGTTGACTGCCTTCGCCCTTTAGCGATTAGTCTGTTTGCGAACTGATTAGAGGCTACGGGGGGGAAAGGGAAATGCGGGAAAGAAGCATCCTAGCATCGGCTCTTGCCGGTGCTGCGGCGATTGCGCTTTTGGGTCAGGCAGGACAGGCGAGTACGCAGTCCGCGCCCCAAGTTCACCTGATCGTGGCCGAGACCGATGGAGAGGATTTGGCCTGTGGCATCGATAGGCAGCTCGTCATTTCGACTGCTGCCGTCGTCCTAGAAAATTCAAATGTTCGGGCCGGTCGTGCTGTCCCATATGTGGCGACCATTGATTACTTAACCATCCGCCCAAACGGTTCGTGTGCAACCAATTTGAAAGTCGAGATAGCCGCGATTGGCAGCATGTCGATTCAAGACGTGGGTATGAAAAGGGCGAGAGCCACACTCTGCTCCCGAGCGAATCTTTTTTCAGGGCCGGATAGTACCAGAATTTACGAACATATCCGTGATACACTGGCTGCATGCATCGCCGACCTTCCGTCGGATGTCCGAGCGACACCAAGGAGATAATTGAGAGATCCTCGGCTGACCAAGGCACCGTTGTGCATTGTTCTATCGGTTAAACTAGGTGGAGAACAAACATGTTGCTCAAAACATCAATCCTGGCAGTCGCAACTGCGCTTTTTGCTATGCCGAGCACGCTAACCGCTCAGCAACCTTCGCAGCCATGCAATACGGGTCCGTATATCGTGTTCTTTGAGTGGAACGATAGCGAGCTTAGCCGAGAGGCACGCGAGGTGCTCGACGATGTCGTGAATTTCTATGCTGCATGTGGAACTGCGTCGGTGTTGATGGCAGGCCATGCCGATCGTTCGCAACCGGTTCGCCAGTCTGTCAAGATTTCCCAAGAGCGGGTCGATGCGGTCGCTGAGTATCTCGTAAGCAAAGGGCTTCCAGGCTCCAGGATGGCCAGTGCAGCGCTTGGATCAAGCCAACCGCGGGTTGAAACGCCCGATGGCGTCAGAGAAATGGAAAACCGTCGGGTCGAGATTAACTTTGCCCCCCCTGGCCGCTGGTAGCCCCTTCTTCGTTTTATCAGCGAACATGATCTTCAAGATCATGTTCCCGACAAGGCAGTGTGCCCGGTTCCTCTCAATACTGTTCGCCGAGAATTCCATCCCCACTCCGGTAGTGGGCTTACGTCGACTTGTGCGTTCCAAGGCTGAAATCCGCCGCTCAGAACGCGCCCTTTAATCACTTGAATGCTTGCGCAACTTTATCGGGTTCATCGCAAGGGAAGGCTGCGCTTGTTCGTTGACCAATTCTCAAATCTGGCAGTGAGCTACTGTCAAAGATGGCTCTCGGATTCTAGGGCCCTTTTATCGCAAGGCTTCCGCTACCTCGCGGAGAAACATGACCCCGGTCGAGAATCCTACCTTGGTCAGATCAAAGCAAGTCTAAACGTCATTTCGGCTTTGTCAGGCGTAGTGAATTTACCGAAGAACCTGACTTTTCCGTCAGACTCAATGCGGAGCTTCGTTAACTCGGTGAAAAAGCCAAACCGGTCAATGTGCTGGCCACCGACGCAGCGAGTGTTGATGTAGTCGACATCGGGTTCGAATTCAGCGCTCTAAGTCGAGGTTCGATAGAAGGACTGCAGCAGCTGCAGGGCTTCCGCAGCCTTTTCATTGTCACGGCAGCCGAACCAGACATTATCAAGCTGGAGATACTGGATCTGTCCGTACTGCTCCTCTCGCACAATTATCTGCTTACTTCGGCTTTGGTCAGACATCCAAATTGTCTCGGTCTCGCGATCAAAGACTATTTCGAATTGCCTACTCCCGAAAAGCTGGGCGGGGATAAATGTCTCAAGGGTCCGTGGTCGGTCGCCTTCCGCTTTCTCCAATTTCAAAAGACCGGCGGAGTTTATCGAAAGGGCCTGAGAGGAATCATCGAGCGATCGGAACCCGCCAAATGAAGGGGCGCCTTCGCAGAGAGAATTCACGTAATCGACAGTTTCGTAATAGGAATCCGTCTCGAAAGACGGCTTGGCAACAGCAGATGTCGCTAGTGACGCCAATACACAGCCCGCTAAGCTAAACTTCAATTTTTCAAAATGAATAGCCATTCTGCAAATCGCTTTCCTTGTTGGAACGCCAGATTAGACAGGGTTTGGACGAGCTAAGAACGCGGCCCTTCCAGTTCGAACAGGGGAATGGCGACTTCGAAGCCTTTCCCCTCGCTGTCGATCATCTGGTAGCTGCCCTGCATCGTGCCGGTCGCGGTATCGAGCGGGCAGCCCGAGACGTAATCGTGGCTCGCGCCAGGCCCGATCACCGGCATCTCGCCGATCACGCCGTCGCCGCGCACTTCGTGGATCACCTCGTCGGCATCCTTGATCACCCAATGGCGGCTGATCAGCTGGATCGGCGCTTCGCCATGATTTTCGATGCGCACATGATAGGCCCAGAACCAACGACTGTCCTGCGGGGAGGATTGCTCGGGCATATAGCCGACCGAGACGCGCACAGTCGTCTCGCCGGTCGTTGCCGAATAAGGAAATAGAGCTTCGAGCACGCCGCTGGTGGGAAGGTCGGTCATGGGCGCAACGCTAGGCCAGACCGGCGGCACGGCGCAAGCGATGGATGAGCCGTTCACGCGCATCGAGCGCCTTTGCCGCACGGTCGGTCATCAGGTCACGCTCCAGGAAATGGCCCGACAGGTCGAGCGCATCGAGCACGGCGGGCCAGTCCCCCTGCCCGCCCTCGACGAGAAATGCCGGCAGCGCGAGCAACTTGCCCTTGTAGGGCTCCGCCGCCGCTGCGCTGACGGCACGGCCCGAACGCGGACTGACGGCCACCAGATGGTCATTGTCCCCCGTCACCGCACATTGCGTAAGATCGAGCCCGTAACCGAGCTCTGCGAGCAATAGCAGCTCATAGCGTGCCAGCGCCGCCGCCCAGTCACGTGCCGCCCCCGCATGCTCGATCGCATCGAGCAAGGCGGTGAGCGCCCCGTGGACCGAAGGATAAGGCTGTCGCTCCGGCAAGGCTGTCGCAGTCAGCGCGCAGACCCATTCGATGGCGGCGGCGGGAAGCGGCTCGCCGAGCAGCGGCCCGCGCGAGGCCACGAGTTCGACGCTCGCCTGCGGCAGTTCGCTGGGATTGCGGCTCGTCAAATCGGCGCGGACGGTATTGCCAGGCACCAGCACCGGCCCCAGCCGCCGTCCGTGTGCGCCGCGCACATAGGCCGCAACCAGCCCCTCTTCTCCCGTCGCCATGCGCATGACGGCGCCGCGCTCGCCATGGGCACGGACGCCAACGAGGATGCCGTCGAGCGTCTGCCTCATCGGCCCGGATCAGCCACGCGGGTGGAAATAGTCATAGACCTTCTGCGCGACGGCCTTGCTGATGCCGGGCGCGCGTTCGAGGTCGTCGAGGGCAGCGGACTTCACTGCCTTGGCGGTACCGAAATGCATGAGGAGCGCCCGCTTGCGCGTCGGCCCCACGCCCGGGACCTCGTCGAGCGTCGATCCGGTGAAGCTCTTCGCGCGTTTCTGGCGATGCGAGCCGATGGCGAAGCGATGTGCTTCGTCGCGCAGCCGCTGGAGATAGAAGAGCAAGGGCGCGTTGGTCGGAAAGGTCAGCTCGCGCCCGTCGGCGAGGTGGAAGACCTCGCGCCCCGCATTGCGGTCAGGGCCTTTGGCCACGCCAACAATGGGCACATCTTCGACGCCCGCTTCCTCCATGATCTCCAGCGCCGCGGACATCTGCCCCTTGCCGCCGTCGATCAGGATGAGATCGGGCCAGTCGCCTTTCTCGCGATCGGGATCCTCCTTGGCCAGCCGCGCAAAGCGCCGCGTCAGCACCTCGCGCATCATCCCGAAATCGTCGCCCGGCGTGATATTCGATTTGATGTTGAACTTGCGATAATTGTTCTTCCGGAAGCCCTCCGGCCCCGCGACGATCATCGCGCCGACCGCATTGGTCCCCATGATATGGCTGTTATCATAGACCTCGATCCGCTCGGGCGGGTCGGGCAATTCGAACGTCTCCGCCATCTCGCGCAGCAGCTTGGCCTGCGTCGTCGACTCGGCCATGCGCCGCTCGAGCGCCTCGACCGCATTGCGCGCGGCCTGGTCGATCAGCTTCTTGCGCGGGCCCCGCTGCGGACGGAGGATCTCAACCTTGCGCTCCGCACGCTCGGTCAGCGCCTCGGCCATCAAGTCGGCTTCTTCCATGGCACGGTCGACCAGCACCGCCTTGGGCGGCGGCACGTCGTCATAGAATTGCATGAGGAACTGGCTCAGCACTTCCTCGTCGGTCAGCCCCTCGACCCCCTTGGGGAAGAAGGCACGATGACCCCAATTCTGCCCGCCACGAATGAAGAAGGCCTGGATACAGATGGTCGCGCCCTTGCTCGCCAGTGCAAACACGTCGGCATCGCCAAGCCCTTCGGCATGGATAGTCTGCGATCCCTGAATATAGGTGAGTGCGCGTAGCCGGTCGCGATAGACCGCCGCCAGCTCGTAATCCTGCTTCTCTGCAGCCGCCGCCATCTGCTCGCCCAGCTTGGCTTGCACCCGCGTTGACTTGCCCGACAGGAAGCTTTTCGCATCCTCGACCAGCTCGCCATAATCCTCGGTACTGATCCGCCCCACGCAGGGCGCCGAACAGCGCTTGATCTGGTAGAGCAGGCACGGTCGGTCGCGCCCGCGGAAGAAACCATCCGAACAACTCCGCAGCAGGAACAGCTTCTGCAATGCATTCAGTGTATTGCGCACCGAACCCGCACTGGCGAACGGCCCGTAATATTGCCCCTTCGTCTTGCGCGCACCGCGATGCAGCCGGACCTGCGCAAAATCATGATCCTCGCGCAGCAGGATGAAGGGGAAGCTTTTGTCGTCACGCAGCAGCACATTGTAGGGCGGGCGGAAGCGCTTGATTAGCTGCGCCTCGAGTAGCAGCGCCTCGGCCTCGGTCTGCGTCGTCACGATCGTCATCGAGCGGGTCTGCGCGACCATGCGCTGCAACCGCTTCGTCAGCCGCGCGACCTGCGTGTAATTGGTGACGCGGTTCTTGAGCGCCCGCGCCTTGCCCACGTATAGTACGTCGCCGCGCGCATCGAGCATGCGGTAGACGCCCGGCCGCGCCGGCAATGTCTTCACGACATTGCGGATCGCGGCGATGCCTGCCTCGATATCGGGCTTGTCAGCACCCTTGACGGTATAGGTCGCCGCTTCCTCGTTGAAGCGCTCCTTCGCGTCTGGCGTATCGGGTCGTTCGGCCTTGCTCACAAGACCCTAACTAGGGAGCAAGTCGCACAGTTGCGAGGGATTACTCGTCCAGCGCGGCCAGCCCCGCGAGGGTCAGCCTGCGCCCCGGTGCGAAAGCCTGCGCTTTCTCATAGGCCGCACGCGCCTCTTCGTGCCGCCCAGCCGCCCGCAGCTCGTCGCCGAGCAATTCGTAGCTGGGCTTGGGAATGGCCGGCGGTCCGAATTCGACCGGCATGGCCGCCTCGGCTGCTGCAGCGGCTTCCAGCATGGCGAGGCCCTTTTCGGTGCGGCCTTCTGCCAAGGCGACGATGGCTTCGGCCTGCGCGTGCTGCCGCTTGATCCAGCTATCGCCTTCACCGGCCGGCATGCCGCGTTCGGCCATCATGCTTTCATACTCGCCGGACACCTTCTGCATGCGCGCCACCGCGTCGCGCGCCGCCTCGGGGTCGTTGCGCGAGGCAAGGACATCGCCATAGGCAAGGTTGAAGCGCGTGATCATGAAGGTGCCGTCCTCGAGCCCCATGGGCTCGGGCCAGACACCCGTATCGACCCCGCGACGGACCGCCATGCGCGACCAGCCCGCCATGCCGGGATCGAAGGTCGTGGGCTCTTCTGCCCCCTCCGCTTCGGCAACCGCACCAATCACCTGGGCCCGACATCCGTCGACAAGGTCGCTTACATCCTTGCCCTGCTGCAGGCGCGCATAGGACAGCCACTGGTTGTAATGCCCGCAATCGCTCTGCTCGCGCCCGGCCGCCAATCGCTGGCGGTCGACCACCACATCGGCATTGACGTTGGCGTCTTCGGCGGCTTCCCACATGCCAAGCGCGGTGAAGATATGGCTGACCATATGCTGTGCATGGCCCGCGTCGGGCGCGACCTCGGCATAGCGCTCGGCTGCGCGCAGCCCGAGTGGCGCATGGACCGGATCGTCATAGCTGTGGATCAGGTAGTGCAACACGCCGGGGTGCATGGGATGATCCATGAAACCGGGCTCCAGCACACCAGCCGCCTGCATATAGGTCGGGATATCGCGGCCATTATGCGTCGTGCCGATTAGGGCGAGCGCATAGAAGGCCCGCGCGTCGATATCGTCGGGATCAGCCTCATGGATCGCACGCATCTTGTCGAGATAGGCAAAGTCGCGCGCTTCCTTCTCGCCCTCGCCATAGAGCGTCTCGATCGCATCGAGCCACATCGCCTCGCGCTGGCTCCGCGTCTTGGCGAGGCGGCCTTCGCGGCTCGTATCCAGTCGTTCGAGAATGGCGATGGCAGCATCACGATCCTGCTGAAACCAGACCGGATGGTTGTGGGTCATCGCCTCGCCCCAATAGGCCATCACCCAGTCGGGATCGGCCGCCTGGGCGTCGCGAAACGCCTCGGCGGCGCGGTCATATTCGAAGCTGTGCAGCAGTGCGAGGCCCTTGAGGAAATCGGCCTTTGCCGCCTCATTCCCCTCATGCGCCCAGACCATATATTCATCGCCCACGCGGTCCTGCGCGAACGCAGCAGCCGGCGCAGCAGCGAGCAGCAACGCACCCGACACTCCAAGCAAGAGCTTCTTCATTTCGATGTCCCCCTGATGATGCGGAGGAGATTACCGCAACTTGGGGGGCATGGCAAAGCGCCGCCATCGACGGCGACGTCGCCAACGGCACCAAGCTAGCCTGAAAGACTTGAGCCCAACGCTTCGCGGAGCGGGCCCAGCCATTCGTCATAAGGCCGCCATGCCCCGACCCCGGCCCGATTGATCGGTTGTCGCACCTGCTCCGAACTGGCGGTGCGCACGGCGCGGTCGGTCCGGTGAAAGTCGACGCAGGCTTGCTCGAACGGCAGGCCCAAATGATCCAACATGCGGCGAACCTGCCCCTCCAGATCGTCGAGCACATCCTCGTGCTGGACACGCAGGACGGCGCCCGGCTGCACCTCGTCCCAATGCTCCATCAGGTCGACATAGTCGCGATAATAGGTGCCGATCTCTTCCAATCCGTAGGTGAATTCCTGCCCTTCCGCGAACAACTGCTTGAAGTTGCTCCAGCAGCAATCGAGCGGAGCGCGTCGTGCATCGATGATTTTCGCATTGGGCAGGATGAGGCGGATCAGCCCAATATGGCGAAAATTGTTGGGCATCTTGTCGATGAAGAAGGGCGCATCGCCGCGATGAACACGCGTATTCTCGAGGTATTCCTCGCCGAGCTTGCGTAGTTCTTCGCCGTCCATTTCGCCCAGAATGTCAGGATATTGGTCCTGACCGGCCTTGCGGCCGCGAAGACGGTGGGCGAGCGCTGGAATGTCGGGCAACTCCAGCGTTCCGTCGATCATGCTGTGCGAGGCCAGGATCTGCTCGATCAGGGTCGAACCTGCGCGCGGCAGGCCGAGGACGAAAATCGGATCGGGCGCCGAGCAACCTCGATCGCCTTTGCGGGCAAACAAGTCCGGTGTGAAGAAGTCGGCCTGTCGACGCAGTTCGGCCGTCATCTGCTCCTTGTCATAGCGCGACTGAATTTGCTTGAGCCGGTTGCCGCGCTCGTAATGCGCGAAGCTTCGCTCATATTCGCCCCCGTCTTCATAGGCCTTGCCGATTGCGAAATGCATGTAAACGCGGTCCTTGTAGACCGTAGCTTCGTCGTCGAGCAGCACCTCCATCGCGTCGATCTCGCTGTCTTGAAAACGATAGGTTTTCAGGTTGGCGAGCGCATGAAAGGCGTCGCCATGGCCGGGCGCAGCAGCGATGGCGGCATGATAGGACGCCTCGGCTTCTTCCCGCCGGCCAAGCGTCTTTAACGCATGGCCCTTGGAGGTGAGCGTTGCCGCATCCTCGGGCAATTTTTCCAGCACTTGATCGAACAAGGAGAGCGCCCTTTCATAGTCGCCTGTTTGCAGGGATTCGATCGCCAGGTGCGACTGGAAGGCAGGGTTCTCGGGATATTTGTCGTGAAGCCATTGAGCTTGATCTCGCGCCGCCTCGAACTTCTGGCGGCGACGCAGAACGTCGGCATAATCGAGCCGAAGCGACGCATTCTCCGGCGCGAAGGCGACAGCGCTTTCGAGCAGGAATTCGGCATCGTCGAGAATGCCCAATTGCATGCCGACCTGTGCAAGCAGCCGCATCGCCTCCACGTCCCTAGGGTGTTGCTGGAGGTAGGCCCGAAGCAGGCTTTCCGCGCGCAACGGGCGCCCTTCATGCAAATGGTTTCCCGCCGCCAGGACGTGAGGTGACAAGGTCTTGAGATGCGCCGACCGTGCCGCCGCAGCTTTCGCTTCGGCGGCCTCGGCCATCGAGGCAATGGCGCGCCAGCTTGCCTCCAGCATCGGATTGGCAGCCACGGCACGGCGATAGGCGGTCAATGCCGCTTGCCTGTTCCCCTCGTCACGTTCGAGATGGCCGACTTCCTGGAAAGCACGCCCGAATTCGGGTTGCTGCTCGAGCAAGGCCCGCTGGTGTTTGCGAGCTGCAGCAATCTTGCCGGCATAACGCGCAGAGACGGCTGCCAGATACAGCGCCTCTTCGCTAGCTGCCTCTTGTGCGAGCACCTTTTCGCAGAGCGAATAGGCGTCGTCGAATTGGCCGTTTTGCAGCGCCGCGCGGATCTGTTCTTGGGCCGAGCTCATGCACACCGCCTAGCGCAGAGGGGCGACCTTTTCCAAGGGAAAGGCCGCCCCGTCACATGTTCATGTTGCAGCGCTTAGAAATCCAAGCGAAGTCGCGCGCCAACGGTCGTCGGACGAGCATAAGTGATACGCGCCCGATCAAACACGAAGTTACCCGAAACTTGCGCACGTTCATCGAAAATATTGTCAGCGAAAACTTCCGCTGACCAGCGATCCCCGCGCACACCAGCCGATGCACCCACCGTAGTCCATGCGTCGAGCTTCAGCTTGTTGATTTCGATAATGTCCGTGAACTTCGAGGCCGAATGCGTGACCTGCGTCTGCACGAACCCATCATAGTCCACATTGATCGGGAATTCGTAGCGGACGCGCGCATTGCCCTGAAATTTCGGTGCAAAGGCGAGTGGCTCGCCCTCGACCACGTCATTGGTCGGAGTCAGCACTTCGGTAATCTCGCTGTCGAGGAACGAGACTGCACCTGCGATCGTCAGCCCTTCGAGGTCATAAGGCGCGTAGAGGAAATCTGCCTCGAGACCCATGATCTCCGCGTTCGCGGCATTGTCCGAGAAGAAAAGATTGCTGATCACCGGATCGAAGATCGTCGTCTGCAATTCGGTGATGTCGACATAGAAGGCGCTACCATTGAAACGGAGCTGCCGGTCGAACAATTCCGTCTTCCAACCAATTTCGTAATTGACCACTTCATCGGTGGCGAGTTCGAATGGCACGACGAATCCGTTAGGCCCATCTGCGCCGCCGGGGCGGTTGAGCAGGCCAGGACGGAAGCCTTCCGAATAGGTGCCGTAGAGCAAAACCCCGTCGCTGGGTGTCCAGGTCAACGTCGACTTGAAGATGACGCCGCTCGCTTCCGCCTTGTCAGGCGCCCCGACAGTATTGTCGGGGGCGAACTGCGCCGAAAGGTTCGTACCGAAGATCTGGGCGTCCTGACGCTCTTCGGGCGGCAGACCTGCGTTGGGGCCGAATGTGGAAGAGTTGAAGTTGCCCCCGCCCGCATTGGCGCTACCCTCGAAATCGACCTCGATGTCATAATAGCGGGCACCGACCATGAGCGAGAGCGTGTCGGGCACGATATCGAATGTCGCTTCACCAAAAATGCCGAACTGCTCGTCGGTGCGACGGACATCGTTGCGGAAATAGGTTTCGGGCGCAAAAGGCCCCGGATCGCTGAAGTAGCCCTGCGATTCATTACCGACCTGACCCTCGGTCGCCGCTGCATTGGTCAACGGGAAGTTCGGCAGATAGCCCCGCGTCACGCCATCCGAACCGCGCACCATCTGGCGCGAGTCATAGTTGAAGTTGGCGAGTTCGCGCAGTTCGAGGTCGGAATAGAAAGCGCCTGCCGTCAACCGGAAACGCTTGTCGGCCGGCGTGTTGAAGCGCAATTCCTGCGTCAGCACCTCGGTATCCGTGCGGCTATCCACGACACCATTAGGCTCGTAGCAGGTCGGATCTGCGGGCACATTGTCCACATAGGCTTCGTAAACGACGGCCGTATCGCAGAGATAATAAGGCAGGAACTGGCCGACGAAGAGATAGTCGGTGTAGTCGACCTGCTGCTCGGTCACGCGATCGGTGAAGGCGCCGGTATAGACCAATTCAAGGTCGGCCAGACGGCCTTCCACCGTGTAGCTCGTATTGTCGAAGCGATCCTTGATCGCCTCGTCTTCAAAGCGCTGGATAGCCAGATCCTCATCGAGAGTCGGGTCGGCAAGGAAGACGCCATCGCTATCGATCTGCTGGCGCGCATGGCTGACCTGTAACGACCAGTCATTGTTGATTTCCCAAAGCGCGCTGATGCGGCCACCGACATAGGTCAAATCGTTAAAGTCTTCTTCGACCAAAGCGCTATTCTCGGTCTCGAGAACGGTGACCCCCGCGGCCTCGAGATCGAGCCCTGCATCGAAGCCCGCACGATTGACGCCAACCGGCACGCCGTTATCGCGAACAGTTCCCACTTCACGGAAGCGCGCGCTCGCTTGCAAGTCACGCGTTCCGAAAACGTTGTCGATATAACCGCCCTGATCGTCATAATAGCCGACCGCACGGATCGCGATACTGCTCGTCACGGGGACGTTAAGCACGCCTTCGATCTTGTAGCTCGGCTCGCCCGACTTGGTCATCGAGGCGCCGCCCGACACGTAACCGCCGAGAAACCCGATTTCCGGACTGTTGGTGATGAGACGAACGACGCCCGCCTGGCTAGATGCACCGAACAGCGTGCCCTGAGGCCCGCCTAATACTTCGATGCGCTGAAGATCGGCAGCATAGATATCTAGGTTGCGACCCGGCTGCGACAGCGGCTGATCGTCGAGATAGAGCGCAACGTTTGGCGCCAAGCCGGCCACGCCCGCCGTCGTCAGGTTGGGCGTGGTCGAAGCAAGGCCGCGAATGTAGATCGTGCTCTGGCCCGGTCCACCGCCGCCAGCATTCACGTTTGGCAATTGCTCGAGATAATCCTCGAAATTGTCGACCCGCAGTTCGTCCAATTCCTCGGTGCTGATCGCCTGCACGGCCAGAGGCACGTCCTGCAGGTCTTCGGAACGCTTGGTCGCGGTGATGACGATCGGCTGCAAACCACCTTCGCGCGCTTCTTCCTGAGCGGGCTGCTCGGCAGATGCATCCTGCGCGAGCGCGGGCGTAGAAACAGCCAGCGCAAGTGCGCTGACGGAGGCACCGCATGCGATTTTGAGGGTCATGGACAATTCCTGTTGTGATTGACACTGGCAGCGCCCGGACAGGCGTGCCGGAAGAATTTTGGCCACGCATTCAAAGCAAATGCGCAAATATGACAGCGATGTAACAAGGGCTGTGAGCGATCACCACAGCGCTAGCCTAGAAAGTCGGATATAGATCTTCGCTGTGGCATAAAGAACACGCCGTCTAGGACTTTGGCCTGCGTTGATAATATTTCAATAGAGCAACGCAAGTCTCCAGCTTGCGAAACGAATACTTACAAGTAAGATACAAATACACTGAGGATTGGTGGCAGGCAGCCTCAGATATTTACATATCTGTTCTCAATTCGACTTGCCATTGATTGGGCGTTTAGCTTGCCTCGACTTGGCCGTCCCAATTCTCGCATGCAGCCGCCGTCGTCGGCACGCCGTGCCGTTTGCGGATGAGGTCGTAGATCACCGCTTTCACGATCGCCACGCCCATCAGCGCGACAACCACCGAAAAGGGCAATGCGCCGATGATCATCGTGATGCGGATGGCGTCGATCCCGCCAAGGATCAGCATCGAGCCCACGACAAAAGCCAAAGCGGCGCCCCAGAAGACGATGTGCAAACGGCGCTGCCCGTCATTGTCGCCCGCGCCATTGATCGTGTTGACGATCAGGATGGCGCTGTCCGCAGAGGTGATGAGGTAGGTCATCAGCAGGATGACGATCAGACCGGCGACCAAGGAGGCGACACCAGGATCGAGCATCACCGCGAGCGTCGCGTAAAGCTGGTCCGAAATGCCGGCTTCGAGGATGGAGCCATTGGCCGCTCCCGACAGCTCAAGATCGATGGCGGTGCCGCCGACCAGCGTCATCCATACGAAGCACATCAGCGAGGGAACGAGCACGACGCCGAACACATATTCGCGGATCGTCCGGCCTCGCGAGATCCGCGCAATGAACATGCCGACGAAGGGGGCGAACGCAATCCACCAGGCCCAGTAGAATACGGACCAGTCGAGCTGCCACTGGACCAGGGCTTCACCGAACGGCTCCGCCTTATCGAACAGCACCAGGCTGAGTTCCGGAAGCCGGCGCACATAATCGTAGAGTCCAGTTCCCAGCAGCTCGAGACCTAGCAAGCCGGAGCCCGCGACGAGGAACAGGACCAGCAATCCTACCGACAGCCCCATGTTCAGGTTGGAGAGCCATTTGATCCCCCTCCCCACGCCTGATAGCGCGCTTGCGGTCGACAATCCTACCAGGACGAGCAATGCCGTGACGATCGCAAGCGTCGATGACGATCCTTCGGCATCGAGCAGCCAGTCGCCCAGCCCGACACGATGAAGCCCGGCAACGAATTGCTCGACGCCCAAGCCCATCGTCACTGCGACCCCGAGAATGGTCGCCACGACAGCCACGATGTCGACGACATGCCCTGCCCCGCCCGACATCTTCTGACCGAACAAGGGGGCGAGTGCCGACCGGATCGTCAGAGGCAGGTTCCTGCGATAGGCGACATATCCGATCGCCAGACCGACAAGCGCGTAGGTACACCAGGCGGCAAATCCCCAATGCAGGAACGTATAGGCGTAAGCGGGTCGCACGGCCTCGGCGCTTGCCGCGGCAATCTCCCCGCGAATGATTTGCGGGTTATTGACGAAATGAGCCAGCGGCTCGCCAGTGGAATAGGTCAGCATGCCAATGCCGATGCCGGCACCGAATAGCATCGAGAACCAGGAGAAGCGGCTGAATTCCGGTTCTTCGCCCGGCGCTCCGATCCTCAAGCTGCCTGCTTTGGGCGTGAGGGCAAGCGCGAGGCAGATCACTCCCAATGCGACGACCAGATAGACATACCAGCCGCTGAACGTGGAGATGATCGTGTTGTTCGCAGCGCTGAGCGTGTTGCTCGCGCTGACGGGAAAGAAGATCGCCCACATGATGATGAGCGAGACGATGATCTTGGAGGGGATCGTGACCTGCCGGCTGAAGCCATCGTAGAAGCCACGATCATGCGTATCGATCGGGAGGTCGATCAGTGGCGGATCGACAGGATAATCCCGCGTGTCGGCCTTCGTGTCAGTCTCGCCTGTCATGCATGCCTCGTCCGGAATGAGTCCGGCCGCCCGACCGCATCACCATGCGAAGACCGCCCGATTAAGAGCAGCCTAGCCTATCGAAGTTGCAGGGCATAACAACCCCGCCCCCATCAGGTCGGGGCGCATCGTCTTGAACGGCAGGAGTGCCTACGCGATCGGCGGCGCTACCGCCGATCGCGACGCTGTCATTCGGCGGGCTGGCCCCACACGCGGACCCAGTCGACCGCCATTTCGGGTTCGCCGCGCTGAATCGCTTCGACCGTCTCTTGCGGCAGGCCATAATAGGGCTCAACAATATCATTGACCTTCCACGGATAGACGCCGCCAACCGCGAAATTGAGGATCAGATATTTGGGATTGTCGTAGGACCAGCGCCCCATTTCCTCGATCTCGGCCTTTGTGACGCGCCAGAATTCGCGATCGTCGACGAAGAAGGCTATGTCTTCGGGCGTCCATTCGACGGCATAGACATGCCAGCCAGTGGCATCCTCACCTTCGGGGAAATAGAAGCGCTCGACGGGCGCCTCCTCGCCCGAATAGCCGGGGCCATGGACGGCGACACCGATCCAGTCCGTCTGTCCGACATATTCGAGGATGTCGATCTCGCCCGTGTCGGGCCATTGGCCATTGCCGAGCAGCCACCAGGCCGGCCACACGCCAACATGGTCGGTCATCTTGATGCGCGCCTCGGCGCGGCCATAGGCGAAGTCGAAATTGCCCTTCGAATTGATGCGGCCCGAGACGAAATCGGCGGTGCGGCGCTCGGAATCCTCGGCACCGGCGCGAAATTCGGGCTTGAGGACGAGGACGCCTCCCTCGGCCCCTTCCATCGTCTCGCGGAAAGAAATGACGCCGGGCTCGTCGACATAGACCTGCAGCTCGTTGTTGACCCAGAATTCGGGGCCCTCAACATTCCATTTGTCGCGATCGAGCGCACCATCATCGAAGCCGTCTTCGAACAGCACGGTTCGCGCCGCATCGTCGGTTGCGGTCGCCTCTTCGGTGGTCTCGTTTCCGGTGCAGGCGCACAGCGCCAGGGCCATTACGGCCGTGAGGGTCAATCGCATCGTCATCCTCTCAATTGTGAGCGTTCACATGATAGGCAACCTGACGAACCCGCCAGCGTTTGTCTAGGCCGCCTCGGTTGCCGCCTCGCCACCAACAAGCCAGTCGACCGCACTTGCCGCATGGATTGCGGTCGTGTCGTAAACCGGCAGCACGTTGGCACGCGCATCGACGGCCAGCACCAGCTCTGTACAGCCAAGGATCACCGCATCGGCTTTCTGCTTGTCGAGCTCGGTGATGATGCTCTTCAGCGCACGCTGACTGTCGCGCTTGACGACGCCGACGGCGAGCTCCTCGAAGATGATACGGTCGATTTCGTCGAGCCAGTCGGTCTGCAGGTCCATGAGGTCCAGCCCCGCCTCCAGATAGGGCGTGCGCGCTTCGTCATGCGTCATCGTGAAGCGTGTGCCGAGCAAGGCGACGCGCTGGCGCTCGTCAGCCTTGAGGCGTGCGATGGTCGGCGGCGCGATGCCGAGCATTTCGAGGCCGGTTGCTTCGGCCACGGCCGGCGCAAATCGGTTCGACGTATTGGAGGCGATCAGGATCGCGTCGGCACCGCCGGCCTTGAGCGCCTCGCCGGCCTTGACGATATGCGCTTCGGCGCGCGCCCGCTGGCCCGCCCGCTGCGCCGCCGCGTAGGGTGCCAGATCGATGCTCTCGATCATCAGGCGCGCCGAATGCAGCCCGCCAAGGCGCCGTGCGATGCCCTCGTTGATCGCCCGATAGTAAAGCTCGGTGGAATTCCAGCTGGTGCCCCCGATGATACCCAATTTACGCAAGGAAGAAGCCTCTTAACCGTCTAAGTGTTGGAAGAAGCTTCTTATTCCCCGCAAATGCGCGCGGGTTCAACCGGTTTCGGCGACACGCTCCAGCATTTCGTCGCCGAACCGAACCGTTCCGGGGCGTTTTCGGACGACCTAGTCGAGCGCCTTGACGATTTCCTCGACCATCTTCTTCGCATCGGACAGCAGCATCATCGTCTGGTCCTTGAAGAAGACTTCATTCTCGACACCCGCATAACCCGCACCGCCCATCGACCGCTTGATGAAGAGTGTCGTGCGCGCTTTCTCCACGTCGAGCACGGGCATGCCGTAAATGGGCGAGGTCTTGTCGGTCTTGGCCGCCGGGTTGGTGACATCGTTGGCGCCGATCACGAAGGCGACATCGGCCTGCGCGAATTCGCTGTTGATATCCTCCAGCTCGAACACCTCGTCATAAGGCACGTTTGCCTCGGCGAGCAGGACGTTCATGTGCCCTGGCATACGGCCCGCGACGGGATGGATGGCATATTTCACCTCGACGCCCTTTTCCTTGAGCATGTCGGCCATCTCGCGCAGCACGTGCTGCGCCTGCGCCACCGCCATGCCGTAACCCGGCACGATGATGACCTTGTCGGCCTGCTCGAGGAGGAAGGCGGCATCTTCGGCGCTGCCCGACTTGTAGGGACGATCGATGGCGGGGCCCTTGTCGCCACCGCTCGAACTGTCCTGGCCGAAACCGCCTGCAATGACGCTGATGAAGCTGCGGTTCATCGCCTTGCACATGATATAGCTGAGGATCGCGCCTGACGAGCCGACCAGCGCCCCGGTAATGATCATCGCGGTATTGCCGAGCGTGAAGCCCATCGCCGCCGCGGCCCAACCCGAATAGGAATTGAGCATCGACACGACGACCGGCATGTCCGCGCCGCCGATCGGGATGATCAGCAGGAAGCCGACCGCGAAGGCAGCGACGAGGATGACCGGGAAGATCCAGCCGGGCACCGGCGTCGTCAGCGCGAACAAGGCCGTCAGCGCGACGATGCCCGCCAGCGTGCCCAGGTTGATGACATGGCGTGCGGGCAACAGGATCGGCGCGCCCGACATGTTGCCGTTCAATTTGGCAAATGCGATGACCGAGCCCGAGAAAGTGATCGCACCGATCGCCGCACCCAGCGCCATTTCGACCCGTGCCACGGGATCGAGGACGAAGCGCGGCTCGGGCCCCGAGGCGACCTCGACGAGCAGCCCGAAGGCACCCGGATTGGCATAGGCCGCCGCGGCGACCAGCACCGCCGCCATACCGACGAGACTGTGAAAAGCCGCCACCAACTGCGGCATCGCGGTCATGGCGATGCGCCGCGCGATGGTGAAGCCGATGATGCCACCAATCGCGATGGCGGCGACGATCTCTGGTAGGCTGGCAATTTCGTGCGTGACCAAGGTCACGACCACCGCGATGGTCATGCCGACCATGCCATACATATTACCCTTGCGGCTGCTCTCGGGGCTCGACAGGCCGCGCAGCGCGAGGATGAAACAGACGCCCGCAACGAGATAGGCGAGCAGTACCCAGGCGGGGACGTCGCTGCTGCCGGCGGCGATGAGAAGCGAGAGCGTTTCCATCACTTACGCTCCTTCTTTTTATACATGGCTAGCATGCGCTGGGTGACCGCGAAGCCACCGAAGATGTTGATGCTGGCGAGGACCACGCCGATCAGGCCGAGCCATTTGGCGACCGCATTGCCGCTCGCCGCCGCCGCGATCAGCGCGCCGACGATGATCACCGATGAAATGGCGTTGGTCACGGCCATGAGCGGGGTGTGGAGCGCCGGGGTTACCGACCAGACCACATAATAGCCGACAAAACATGCCAGCACGAAGATCGACAGGATGGAGATGAATTCCATGTTGGACGCCCCCTTTTCTTGGCGAACAGTCATGGCAAGCGCGCTTGGCCATGTCGAGGGGGCAGATTTTCCACCGTTTCGGACGGTTAACCGGATTGAGGTTTCCGATTTGATAACCTTTAGGGGGCATAGAGGGGCCGCACTGAAGCGGAGCCGAGATGATGAAGCGCTCGAACAAGAGTGCCAAGGCAGGCAATGGCAAGGCGCCGAAGCTGTTCGTATGGACGGTGCTGGCGGCGATTGTCTTCGTCCTGATCGATTTCGGCGCACCGTTCGAGGACATCGCCCGCACCGTCCGCAACAAGGCGCATGCCAATGATGCGAGCGGTCAAATCGTCCTCGTCGCCATCGACAAGGAAAGCACCGAAGCGCTCGGCCTCCAGCCTTGGCCGCGCACCGAGCATGCCAAGCTGATCGAAAACGCCACCAAGGCGGGCGCCAAGGAGATCTATTTCGATCTCGTCTTTACCGGTCGCCAGACCGAAGACGGTGATGCCGAACTCGCGCAGGCAATGTCAGAGGCCGGCAACGTCACCATCGCGGCGATGGAAGATCGCGGACAAATCGTCGAGGGCTCCAATGTCGGCCTTCCCGACACGCATTTCCACAAGGCGGCCGATGTCGGCTCGATCAATGCCTTCTACAATTTCCAGAGCGCGGTGTGGGAACTGGCCTATGCCGATCGCATCGGCGACCGCGTCTATCCGACATTCGCTGCCAAGATGGCCGGGGTCGAGGGCGAACCGGGCGAGACGTTCAACATCGACTATTCGATCCGTCCCGAAAGCGTACCGACGGTCAGCGCGATCGACCTGATCGAAGGCCGTGTCGATCCGGCAGAGATCGAGGGCAAAACCCTCATCGTCGCCATCACCATGCTGCAGCTGGGCGACCAATTCTATATTCCGGGATATGGCCGCGCCGGCGGTGCCTATGTGCAAATCCTCGGCGCGGAATCGCTGATGAACGGCAAGCCTGTCGCGCTGGGATGGCTTCCCGCCTTCCTGCTCGCCGCGCTGGCGCTGGGTGCCGCCTGCTGGACCACGCGCCTGCGCGTGCGCTTCGGTGCGCTGATTACGGGCGCCGCCATCCTGCTGTTCGTGCCGGTCCCGATGGAAGCGCGCCACGTCTATGTCGACATCATGCCGGGCCTGTTCATCATCCTCGTCGGCATCGGGGTGTTCAGCTACCGCTTCTTCCAGTCGCGAGGCCTCGTCAACGCGCTCACCAACCTGCCCAACCTCGCCGCGCTGCGTGCCGAGAAGGGCAATCGCGACATGCCGCTAATCGCCGCGCGCGTGCACAATTATGCCGAGATCGCCTCGACGTTGAATGCCGAGGGCGAGCGCCGTCTAGTCGAACAGATCGCCGCCCGCCTCGCACTGGGCCGCCATGACGGTTGGAAACTCTATCAGGGCGACGAAGGCATCTTCGCCTGGTTCGTCGAGAATGATGTCGCCATTTCCAACCATCTTGAAGCGCTGCACGCATTGTTCCGCAGTCCGGTCAGCATCGCCGACCAGCCTTATGACGTCGTCATCAGCTTTGGTGTCGAACAGGGTTCGGGCCGCAGCCTTGCAAGCCGTCTGGGCTCGGCGCTCGTCGCCGCCGACGAAGCCGAGGCCGAAGCCATCAAGTGGAAATATCACGACCCGGCGCGTCTCGAGGAAACGCCGTGGAAGCTGTCGCTGCTCTCGCAGCTCGACCAGGCGATCAAGGATGGCGAAGTCGAAATCGCGCTCCAGCCCAAGATGGCAACCAAGGACAAGCGCGTCATCGGCGCCGAGGCGCTGGCCCGCTGGACCCATCCGGAGAAGGGCCCGATCAGCCCGGTCGAATTCATTGCCGCCGCCGAGGCCAATGATCGCATCGCGCCGCTCACTTATCATGTCATGGAACTGGCCGGCCGTGCCGCCGCGCAGCTGCGCCAGGTCGAGCCCGATTTCAACGTCGCGGTGAACCTGTCGGCACGCATGCTCAACGACCATCGCCTCGTCGGCGAAGTCCTGTCGATGCTCGATCGCCACGATCTGCCGCCGACCGCGCTGACGCTGGAGCTCACCGAAACCGCGGCCCTTTCGGGTAGCGGTGCCGATCTCGAACTGCTCTCGCAATTGAAGCGGATCGGCATCAAGATTTCGATCGACGATTATGGCACCGGCCTGTCGACGCTGGAATATCTCAAGAAGGTCCCGGCCGAAGAACTCAAGATCGACCAGGGCTTCATCCGATCGATGAACGAAAACCGCTCCGATCTCATCATGGTCCAGTCGACCATCGCCCTCGCCCACTCGCTCGACCGCAAGGTCGTCGCCGAGGGCGTCGAGGACAGCCAGGTGCTCGAGCAGCTGACGATGATGGAATGCGATCTCGTCCAGGGCTTCGTGGTGGGCCGCCCGATGGGCCTCAAGGAACTGGTCCGCCGCCTCTCGCGCGATAAGAAGCGCCGCGCCGCCTGACAGGTGCGGACCGTGCGCAGGCGCGCCTCAAAGCATTGCGAAAGTAAAAGTTAACGCCGCCAAGTCGTCGTGCGCCTAGTCATGAGTCGCGCCAGAGTCGCGCGCCCCTTTCTTCCCAAAATCGATGAATCGTGAAGCTAAGTGCGGCGACGTGATTCCTCCATTATGGTAAATAACTTGCTAACCATTTCTATTAGGGTTAATAGGAACGGGCATGCGCCGAGTGCGCGAAGTTGGAAAAAGGGGATTTGGAATGGCTAAGAAGACCAAGCCCGTGAAGGGTTTCTGGGACTGGCTCCTGGGTGGCGGTTGGACCGGCACCGGCGGTGTCGGCTAAACCCGGACACAATTAAAAAGACTAACCCGGCTTCGGCCGGGTTTTTCTTTGTCTACAGTAGGTTAGATCCGTATCGGATCGACATTTTCGGGGCTTGTTTCGCGCTTGAAACGAGCCCCGAATGCCGTTTTAGCCGGACAGCCGCTCGTGGACAATCTTGCCGTCCTTGGTCAGCCGGATACCGGTGACGATCTCGTCATCGTCAGGCAGGACGAATCGGGCCGAATCACCCCCTGATTCGCCTTCTTCCTCGGCCATGAAGGCGAGGATGAAATTGGCGATATTGCGCGAAAACAGCGCCGCGGCATCGCCCGCAAGGTCGCGCGCCAGCTGTACCGTGCCGACGATTTTGACGCCGTGGACGGTCGTCGTTTCGCCAGCCACGCAGCCCTCGACATTGCCGCCCGCCTCGGCTGCGAGGTCGATTATAACGCTGCCCGGCTTCATCGTCGCCAGCTGCGCATCGCTGATCAGCCGCGGCGCCGGGCGACCCGGAATGAGCGCAGTCGTGATGACGATGTCCTGCTTGGCGATATGGCCCGACACCAGTTCGGCCTGCGCCTTCTTATATTCCTCGGAGGTCTCGCCGGCATAGCCGCCCTGCCCCTCGCCCTCGATCCCCTCGACATTTTCGACGAAGATCGGCTTGGCGCCGAGCGACTTGATCTGTTCCTTGGTGGCCGATCGCACGTCGGTCGCACTGACCTGTGCGCCAAGGCGCTTGGCCGTGGCGATCGCCTGCAAGCCTGCGACACCCACGCCCATGACGAAGACCTTGGCCGGGCTCACCGTGCCCGCTGCGGTCATCATCATCGGGAATGCGCGCTCGTAAGTCGCCGCCGCATCGACGACGGCCTTGTAGCCCGCAAGGTTGGATTGCGAGGACAGGATGTCCATCGACTGCGCGCGAGTGATGCGCGGCATCCATTCCATCGCTAGCGCCTCGAGCCCGAGACCGGCATAGCCGCCGATCCGCTCGGGATGCGTCGCCGGCGACAAGGCACCGATCAGATAGGCACCCTTCTTGGCGCCTTTCAGCTGGCTGGGGTCGGGCCCCTGCACGCCAAGCAGCATGTCGCCGCTGGAGATCGCCGTTTCGCGGTCGACCATCTTGGCCCCCGCTTCCTCATAGGCGGCATCGGAAAATCCGGCACGCTCGCCCGCGCCATGTTCGACCTGGAGGGTCAGCCCCTTGGCGGCCAGCTTCTTGACCGTTTCGGGGATGGCGGCGACGCGCGGTTCTTCCGCGGCTTCCTTGAGGACCGATACGATCATTACGTGATCAGGATCATCACGAGAATGACGATCGGCACGACCAGGATGATCGACCATTTCACGAGACCGAGGAAGGTCGACCAGCTCGAACGGTGCGCCGGATAGTCCATTTCGGTGGCGGTGGGATGTTTCTTGTCGGCCATGGGATCCTCTCAAATGCCGAAAGTTGAGGTTTCCAGGCCTTCTAACAAGCCAAGCGGCATGTCGGAAGAACCTTTATGGCGTCCTTAACCGGAGCTTCACCCCCTGCTGATAAGACGCTATGTCGAAGGAGATGATCATGCACGATCAGGGTCCGCGTTCGCTGCTTTTGCTCGACCCCGACGCCGATGAGCGCCGGCTGGTCAGCCGTGTGGCGCAAAAAGCGGACTGGATGGTCGTCAGCGCAGCCGACCTCGATACGGCCGGCAGCCTGCTCCAGGGCCCGCATGGCCGAGAGGTCCGCGCCGCCATCCTTTCCAGCTGGGACAATGAAGAAGGCCCGCGCACCATTGCCGCGCTGCGTGAGCATAGCGCCGGCCTTCCCATCATCGTGCTGGCCGAGAAAGGCTCGATCCCGCTTGCGGTCGAAGCCATGCGCGCCGGCGCGTCCGATTACCTCTCCAAGCCGGTCGAGCCCGAGCGCCTTCTCGATGCGCTCAATACCCATGCCGATCGCCGCCGTCCCGACGGCGAACTCGCGCCATTGTCGGAAAAGCTCGAAAGCGACCTGACGCTCGACCAGTTGATCGGCGCTGCGCCCATCTTCCGCTCAGCCCTCGCCGTCGCGGCCAAGGCGGCGCGCAATCGCCTGCCGGTCCTCATTTGCGGCGAGCCGGGGACGGGTAAGGAAAGTTTCGCCCGCGCCATCCACCAGGCGAGCCTGCGCAACCGGTTCGACCTTGTCTGCCTCGACACCAAGCCTTTGTCGCAACAGGCGCTGTCGAGCGCCTTGTTCGGCCATGTCGCCGGCGCCTTTCCCGGCGCCTTCAACGAACAGGTCGGCAAAATGGTCGAGGCGCATGAGGGTACCCTGCTCCTCAAGGACATCACCAATCTCGACAAGGGCCATCAGGCCGAGCTCGACCGCGTACTGGCCACCGGCGAAGTGCGTCCCGTCGGCTGCAATGGCTCCAACAGCGTCGATGTGCGCCTGATTGCGACCGCCAACGGCCCCCTGCCCGCCAATTTCGACAAGGGATTGAAAGAGCGGATCGAGACGACGACCGTGATCCTGCCGCCGCTGCGCGAACGCTCCAGCGACATTCCCGCGCTCGCCCGCCATTTCCTTGCCCGCATTGCCGAGCAACCGGGCATGCGCCCGCTCTCGATCGGCAATGACGCGCTCGCCGTTCTCATGCGCTATGGCTGGCCGGGCAATTTGCGCCAGTTGGGCAATGTCCTGTTCCGCGCCGCCGTCCAGTGCGAGGGCACCAACCTTACGGCTGACGATTTCCCGCATATCGCCACGCAATCGCGCTTCTCGGGTCGCAAGAGCGATATTG
This sequence comes from Sphingomicrobium sediminis, assembly GCF_023805295.1. Lineage (NCBI taxonomy): Bacteria > Pseudomonadati > Pseudomonadota > Alphaproteobacteria > Sphingomonadales > Sphingomicrobiaceae > Sphingomicrobium > Sphingomicrobium sediminis. Next base: position 405,872 of record NZ_JAMSHT010000001.1, on the reverse strand, counting down.
CGCCCAAGCTATCCAAGGCGAGCAGCGACCAGGCGCTGGCGGGTGCCGGTCCGGTCGAGATTTTCGACGAAGACGGCCACATCCGCACCTTGTCCGATATCGAGGCCGATCTCATTCGCCTTGCCATCGGCCATTATCGCGGCCGCATGACCGAAGTGGCGCGTCGCCTCGGCATCGGTCGCTCGACGCTTTATCGAAAGCTGGGCGACCTCGGCATCGACACGGCGGCCTAGCCCCCCTAAGCCTCAGGGCATGACACGCATTCTTATCACCGGCGCCGCGAGCGGCATCGGCAAGGCCTGCGCCGAGCATTATGCTGCGCAAGGCGCCGACCTCATCCTCATCGACCGCGACGAAGCGGGCCTGAAGGCTGTCGCCGGCGGGCACGAACATCATGCCGTCGATGTCTCCGATGTCGCCTTCTGGTCGACCAATACATTCGGTCCGCTCGACCATGCCGTGGTCAATGCCGGGATCGGCACCAATGGCCTCATCAAGGATTTGAGCTTCCAGGCATGGCGCAAGACCATGGCGGTCAATCTGGACGGTGCCTTCCTCACCCTGCAGGCGGCGCTGCGCGACATGAAGGATGGCGGCTCGGTCGTCATCACTGCCTCGGTCACCGGCGTGAAGCCGGTCCCGGGCATCGCTGCCTATGCCTCCAGCAAGGCCGCAGTCATCCAGCTTGCCAAGGTCGCCGCGCTCGAATCCGCACCGCGCAAGATCCGCGTCAACGCGATCGCGCCGGGCGGGGTCGATACGGCGATCTGGGATAGCCCCGACTTCGCCAAGATGGTCGAGAAGATGGGCAGCCGCGAGACCGCGCTTGCCGCAATGGCTGCCGATACGCCCATGGGCCGGTTCGAGAGTAGCGAGGAGATTGCCAGGCAGATCGCTTTCCTGCTCGGCCCGGACAGCGGCACCGTCACCGGCAGCGTGCTCGTCACCGACGGCGGTTTCTCGCTCTAGATTTTGGGAGTAAGCGCCTGGTCCTTGAGACCACGCCAGACTCGCAGCGCCTGCATCGTCTCCGGCACGTCATGCACCCGCACGATCTGCGCGCCCTGCTCGGCGGCTTTCAGGGCGAGCGCGATGCTGCCCGGCAGTCGCTCGTCCGCTTCAGCCTCGTTTGACAGCGCGCCAATCATCCGCTTGCGGCTAGCGCCCAGCAACAGAGGGCAGCCAATACCGTGGAAGGCGGCCAGCCCGTTCATCAGCTCGAGATTGTGGGCAAGGCTCTTCCCGAACCCGATGCCGGGATCGAGAATGATTTTCTCGCGCGCAATGCCGGCATTGATGGCCGCTTCAAAACGGTCTTCCAGCCAGAGCCAGACATCCACGAGCACATCGTCGTAGGTCGGCTTGTCCTGCATGGTCTGCGGATCGCCCTGCGCATGCATGATGCAGACCGGCACATTGGCCGCGGCCACCACGGATAGCGATCGCTCGTCCCAGGTCAGTCCCGAAACGTCATTGACCATATGCGCACCGGCAGCGAGCGCGGCCTCCATCACGGCGGCCTTGCGCGTGTCGATGCTGATCGCATTGCCGCCCCGCGACAGGCGCTCGACGACCGGCTTCACACGCTCGATCTCGTCGCCTTCCCAGACTGTCGTCGCGCCCGGCCGCGTGCTTTCGCCGCCAATGTCGAGAATGGAGGCCCCTGCTCCCGCCATGTCGGCGCCGGCCATCGCGGCGGCATCCACATCCTCGTGGACCCCGCCATCGGAAAAGCTGTCGGGCGTCACGTTGAGGATACCCATGACGCGTGGCTGGTCGAGCGGAATGGTGCGCTCACCCAACTGCAGCGGCGGGCGCGGCGTCGTGATGCGCTGCCATTGCTTGGCCATGTCATCGTCGAAACGCTCTTCAATACCTTCGACCGGCACCAGTTCGGCACCGGCGCGGCAATTGGCATCGTCGAGACGGATCAGTTCGACACTGGCGAACCACAATAGGCCGCCGGCCAATCCAGCGACCTTGCCATCATGGCCGAAGGGCGCATCGACGAAGCCGGTCGGGCGAAGGATAGTGCGGGTCATGAAAGGTTGGATAGGTGACGCTGGCGCATGACGTCCAGCGGCTTCCATGTCCCCGCATCCTCGATCTGCCAGAAGGTCCAGCCGTTGCAGCTGGGCGCACCCTGCACGCCCTTGCCGACCTGGTGGATCGATCCGGCATGCTCGCCGCAGGTCAGCGACCCGTCGAGCCCGACCTTGGCTTTCCAGCGGCCCTTGCTGTCCTGCAGCATCGTGCCGGGCGCGATCATGCCGTTTTCGACCAGCTGGCCGAAGGCGACGCGCGGCGCCGAACGCTTCTCGGCCATTGTCACCATCTGGCTTTCATCTAGCGGGATCTCGCCGGCAATGCGGGCCTTGGCGGCCTTGATATAATCAGGTTCGCGCTCGAGCCCGATCCAGCGACGCTGCAGGCGCTTGGCCACCGCTCCCGTCGTGCCCGTGCCGAAGAAGGGATCGAGCACCACGTCGCCGGGCTTGGTGCAGGCGAGCAGCACGCGATAGAGCAAGGCTTCGGGCTTCTGGGTCGGATGGACCTTGTCGCCGCCATCATCTTTCAACCGCTCGCCGCCCGAGCAGATCGGGATCGACCAGTCGGACCGCATCTGCAGGTCCTCGTTCAAGGCCTTCATGGAGCGATAATTGAAGGTATATTTCGATTTTTCCGACTTGGAACACCAGATGAGCGTTTCGTGCGCATTGGTGAAGCGCGTGCCGCGGAAGTTGGGCATCGGGTTGGTCTTGCGCCAGATGATGTCGTTGAGGATCCAGTAGCCCAGATCCTGCAGGATCGCGCCGCAGCGGAAGATGTTGTGATAGCTGCCGATCAGCCAGATCGAGCCATCATCCTTGAGGATGCGCCGCGCTTCGGCGAGCCAGTCGCGGGTGAAATCGTCATAGGCCTGGAAACTGTCGAAGCGGTCCCATTCATCGTCGCAAGCATCGACCTTGCTGCCTTCGGGGCGCAGCAAATCGCCACCAAGCTGCAGGTTGTAGGGCGGGTCGGCGAAAATGAGATCGACCGACTTGTCGGGCATGCGCGCCATGGCGGCGATACAGTCGCCCTCGACAATCTGGTCCAGCGGCAGCACCTTTTTGGGCGTGCGCCGACGGGCTCTCCGTGCACTTTCGGGATCGCAAAACGCTTCGATCGGGGTCAGCTCGTTCATGACCGGTCCTCACCTGTTGAACCCCAAGCCCTGAATCATTCCCGAGTCGCCGTCAAGATTCACAGTGATTCCAATATGTTGCGAAGCGAGTCTGAAAAACGGTTCAAACCACAACATATTGAGTCCGGCGGAATCGACGGGACTCAACATCTTGTGGTGTGACTCAAAAGACTCGAATTGCGCTCAGATCAGCGAAATTTGAGAAACCGGCGCAAAACTGCGCCGATGCAGCGCGCACGGCCCCTTTTCGCGCAGCGCTTCCATGTGTGCTGCGGTGCCATAGCCCTTGTGGCGGGCAAAGCCGTAGCCGGGATGCTCATCCTCAGCGGCGACCATCAGTTCGTCACGCGTTTCCTTGGCGAGGATGGAAGCCGCTCCGATACATTTCTCACGCCCGTCGCCGCCAATGATGGCGCGCGCGGGCCAGCGCCATTGGTCGCACCAGCGTTCGGGCGTCTTGTCGCCATCGATCAGGACATCAATCGGCTCCGCCCCCGCCGCATCGCACAGCGCCTCCACCGCCCGCGTCATCGCCAGCATCGTCGCGCGCAGGATATTGAGCTCGTCAATCTCCGCCACGCTGGCAATGCCGATCCCGAAGGTGCAACGCTCCTCGATGCGCGCGCGCAAGATAGCGCGCTTGGGGCCCGTGAGTTTCTTGGAATCGTCGAGGCCACGAATGGGCGTGCCGCAGAGAAAGACGGCGGCGGCAACGACGGGCCCGGCGAGCGGTCCGCGCCCCGCTTCATCGACACCAACGATCACAGATCAGCCCCGCGCCACATGCTCCGGAAGGCGCCACAATTCCTCGACGCAATCAAGGTCCATGCGGTGAAATGTTGCTTCGATTGCCGCGCGCATCTTCGCATGATGCTCGGTCGGTGCGTCCAGATAAGGCGCGAAGGCGGCATCGCGCGTCTCGCGATCCGGCCACATCGCAAAGGCGCAATAATGGCCCTCTTCGTTGGTGAAGAGCGAGGAGCCGTAGCTACCTGTTGGGTGTAGCATCATCGTGATAGCCGCCCAGCCATCCCGAAATTGCTCTTCCATGCCCGCCTTGATCTTCCATTCGAAGAAGGTGGCGATCATCCGGGCATGTCCTCCTGCCCCTCGCCGATGCGCCAGGGCGGGAAGCGGCGGTTTTCGCCGGCCTTGTAGAGGAAGACGGTGTTGCCGGCAGGATCGCGCAGCCGTGCCTCGCGCCACATCCAGGGCTGCGCACGCGGGCCATGTTCGAACGGCAGGCCTTCGCGGGCCAGCCGCTCGACGCGCACGTCAAGATCGTCGCATTCGAAATAGACCGCGAAATTCTCCGCCGTCGGCGCGTCGGGGTCGCACTGCACCGAGAAGGTCGCGCCGCCGCCCGTTTCGAAGCGGGCATATTGGTTGTCCGGGCTGTCGATGATCTGCTTGAGGCCGATCTTTTTGTAGAATTCGACCATCTTGTCATAGTCGATGCCGGTCACGGTCAGCTGGTTGAGGCGCGGCGGCGTCGACTTGACTGCCTCGCCCACATCGAGACGGACCTTGCTGAGGCCGAGCGGGCCATGGCCTTGGCCGAGCCCCGGAGCCTCGTGCAGCCCCATCCGCACGTACATGCGTGCGCGGTCGATGCTTTCGTTAAGGCCGATGCCCGCGCCGATGAACGTGGCGATCGAAGCCGAGAGCGTGCAGCCCGTGCCGTGATCGTCATCGGTCTCGATGCGCGTGCCCTGCCAGCTCGTGATATTGTCGTCCTCGATGAGCGCGTCGGCCAGCGCCTCGCCCTCTTCATGGCCGCCCGTTAGCAGCACCGGCGAGCCATGCTTGCCGACCAGCTGCAGCGCGCCGGCAATCGGATCTTCCTCACCCGTCAGCGAGACGACTTCGGGCATGTTGGGCGTGGCGAGCGTGGCGATCTCGAACAAGGCACCCATCGCCTCAACCGTCGCTTCGTCGGCGAGCGCGACGCCGCTGGTCGTGACCATCACGGGATCGACGATGATCGGGATCTTGCCGTCGAGCTGCTTCAAGCGATCGGCGATGGCCCGCGTCGTGAACGCGCTGCCGGTCATGCCGACCTTGATCGCAGCGACGTCGAAATCGGCGAGCACGGCATCGATCTGCTCGATCACCATTTCGGCCGGCACCGGATGGACCGCGCTCACGCCCTGCGTGTTCTGTGCGGTGATCGCAGTAATCGCCGTCGTCGGATGCGCGCCGAGCATCGTAATCGTGCGCACGTCGGCCTGGATGCCCGCGCCCCCGCCGCTGTCGGAACCTGCAATCGTCAGGATAACCGGAATGCTCATGCCACCTCTTTCACCGCCGCCACGACATGGTCGACCCATTGTTCGACCTTGGCGGCATCTTCACCCTCGGCCATCACCCGCACCAGCGGCTCGGTCCCCGATTTGCGGATGACCATGCGCCCGTCACTGGCCAATGCGGCCTCGGCCTCTTTGATCGCTTGTTGCACACGCGCGTCGGCCAGCGGGTCCCCTCCGGCGTAGCGCACGTTTTTCAGTAGCTGGGGAATGGTTTCGAACTGGTTTAGAATGTCGCTCGCCGGCTTGTCGGCATCGACCATCGCCGCCAGCACCTGGAGGCCTGCCACCAAGCCGTCGCCGGTCGTCGCATGGTCGGTCAGGATGATGTGCCCCGATTGCTCTCCGCCGACATTGCACCCACTCTCGCGCATCATCTCGAGGACGTAGCGGTCCCCCACCTTTGCACGTTTCAGTTCAAGCCCGTTGGCAGCCATGTGACGCTCGAGCCCGAGGTTCGACATGACCGTGGCGACCAGCGCCCCGCCGGTGAGCTCCTCGCGGGATTTCTTCGAGAGGGCAATCAGCGCCATCAATTGGTCGCCGTCGATCAATTCGCCTTTCTCGTCGCAAACGATCAGCCGGTCGGCATCGCCATCGAGCGCCAGCCCTATATCCGCGCCGCTCGCCACGACCGTCTCGCGCATCGTGTCGGTCGCTGTGGAGCCAACATCCTTGTTGATATTGGTGCCATCGGGCTCGACCCCGATGGTGATAAGGTCCGCGCCCAGCTCCCACAAAGCCAGCGGCGCGGCCTTGTATGCCGCCCCATTGGCGCAATCGACGACGATCTTGAGGCCGTCGAGACGCAGTCGGTCGGGAAAGGTCGACTTGGCAAAATGGACATAGCGCCCGATCGCATCGTCGATCCGCTTGGCCCGCCCGATATGGGTGCTGTCAGCCAGCACCGGCTCCTTGTCGATCAACGCTTCGATCGCGGCCTCGTCCTTGTCGCTGAGCTTGTAGCCGTCCGGCCCGAACAGCTTGATGCCGTTATCCTCGAACGGATTGTGGCTGGCCGAGATCATGACGCCCATGTCGGCGCGCATCGAGGTCGTCAGCATGGCGACGGCCGGCGTCGGCATCGGGCCCAGCAAAACCACGTCCATGCCGACGCTTGTAAAGCCCGCGACCAGTGCGCTTTCCATCATATAGCCCGAGAGGCGCGTATCCTTGCCGATGACGACGCGGTGGCGATGGTCGCCGCGCTGGAAATGCGCGCCTGCCGCCTGCCCCACCTTCAATGCCATGCGAGCCGTCATGGGTTCCGCGTTGGTACGCCCGCGAATCCCGTCGGTGCCGAAATATTGCCTGTTCATGGCCCCATCCCATAACCGCGCCCGCGGCAAAGCGCGAGGGGCATGGGGTGAAGCCCTCACATTGCGTTTCGCCCCGCTCGCTCTACCTTGCGAGGCCAGCAACCGGTTGGGGGAATATGCATGGAGCTTGTCGGCGCAGCGATCGACGCACTGTACAATGCAGTGTTTTACGAGGTCACGTTGTTCGGCGAGCCGATCGGCCTGATCGTGCTGTGGCTGGCGATCCCGATGATCTTCACCACAGTCGGACTGGGTTTCATCAACTTTCGTGCGCTCGGCCACGCGGTCAGCGTGGTGCGCGGGCGCTTTTCGGACACCGACCCGCCCGGGGCGATGAGCCCTTTCCAAGCCCTGTCGACCGCATTGTCGAGCACCATAGGGCTGGGCAACATTGCGGGGGTGGCCATCGCCATCGCCACCGGTGGGCCGGGCGCAGCATTCTGGATGTTCGTCATTGGCTGGTTCGCGATGAGCCTCAAATTTTCCGAAGTCACGTTGGGCCTTCGTTATCGTGAAGTCGATGCCGACGGCACCGTGCGCGGCGGACCGATGTACACGCTCAAGAATGGCCTCAAGGCCCGCGGCCTGCCCCGCCTCGGGCTCGCGTTCGGCGGGCTCTGGGCCTTTGTTGCCGTCTTCGGCAACCTTCCGATGCTACAGGTCAACCAGAGTTTCTCGATGCTTTCGAGCACCTTCAATTGGGTCGATGCGCGCTCGCCCATATATTACGGCATCTTCCTCGCCATCACGGTAGGGCTCGTCATTTTTGGCGGCGCCGCACGGCTGGGCCGCATCACGTCGGCCATCGTGCCCTCCATGGGCATTGTGTACCTCAGCGGCATCCTCGCCATTCTCGCCATCGGCTGGGCCGAGATCCCCGGTGCAATCGCGCTCATTGTCAGTGACGCCTTCACCGCGCAGGCTGCGGGCGGCGGCGTGCTCGGCATCTTCATCATCGGCATGCGCCGTGCCGTCTATTCGACCGAGGCCGGCCTCGGCAACGCGGTCATCGCGCACAGCCAGGCCAAGACCGACGAGCCCGTCTCCGAAGGCATGGTGAGCCTGCTCGAACCCTTCATCGACACGGTCGTCATCTGCACCCTGGGCGCACTGGCCATCGTCGTTGCCGGCACTTGGACCGACACCAGCCTCAACGATATTCAGATTGTCGGCGCCGCCTTTGCGCAGCTCGGCGATTGGGCGATCTACCTGCTGACGCTGGCCGTCTTCCTGTTCGCTTTCTCGACCATCTGCGCAACTGGCTTTTACGGCCAGCAAAGCTGGTCCTATTTGTTCGGCACCAAAGCACACTCGGTGTGGATATTCCGGCTATTATTCCTGGGCACCATGCCCGTCGCGGCCAGCCTGGAGATCAGCCAGGTCGTCAATTTCGTCGATTCCAGCTTCTTCCTGATGGGCGTGCCGAACATTCTCGCCATCTACCTGTTCTGGCCCGAGCTGCGCGCGATGGTGAAGGATTATTGGGCGCGCAAGGTAAAGCCTGCCGCCTAGAACCAAAGCCACAGCCCGGCGGGATTATAGCCCATCGCGCCGTGCGCGTAGGTCACCGCGAAGAACAGGATCGTGCCGCCGATGAGCGCGAACAGCCCCATCGAGTGAATCCCGCGAGAAAAGGGAATGAAGCCGGTCCGCTCTTCCCAATCGCGCCACTCCTCGCCCATTAGCAGGCGTTTCTTGCGATCCTGCCCGTAGGCGCCGCCTATTGCAGTGACGATGATTGCGGTGCTGATGACGATGCTGGCCGGGGTCGGGTTGACGAGGATGTGAGTCAGCCCCCAGGCGGCAAAGCCCCACATCATCGGATGCCGCGTCGTTGCATAGACGCCCGAGACGGGTTGCTTGGCGATCGCCTTGGCCTCGGGATGCGGCAAAGCGGGATTGCGCCGGAGCGAGCCCACGAACCAGATCGAACCCAGCCACATGATGAAGCTGGCCAGTCCCCACAGCCAGTAGTTCATGCCCCACAGCCAGGCCGCGCCTTCATTGGCAGGACCGTAAGCGCGCGAGGCCATGACCAGCGTGAAAAGGCTGACCAGCGAATAGACGATCTGAAACCCCTTGGTCCCGAACGCCTTCACCATGGGCGCGCGCAGCGGGTGGCTCATCGCCAAGTGGCTGCCCGCAAAGGCAGCCGACCAGAAGATGAGCCAACCCAATGCGCTCAACGGTCGTACGCCTCGGGGAACTGCCCCTCGCCAATCTCGCGATAGCGCTCGGCAAGGCGCGAGGCACGGGTCGTGAGATCCTGTTCGACCCCGTCGATCCAGACACGTTCGGGCACGCTCATCAGTTCGAGCGGATCGCCGTTCCAGATGACGACGTCGGCGCGTCGGCCGCTACGCAGCGAACCGATCTCGCCGCCCAATCCCATCATGTCGGCAGGCACCGAGCTGATCATTGCAAAAGCCTGGTCCCAGCTGACGCCCGTATGACCCGGCACCTTCTGCAAGGCGACGAGGTTACCGGCGAGCTGGCGGCCATTGCGCGCATTGCGATTGACGAAATCGCTGATGAGCGCGACGCCCACATCGACACCCGCGGCACGCAGTCGACCGATATTGGACTGGGTCGCAGCCAACTGGTCGAAGCTGGCCGGACGGTTGGCGGTCGGCTCGGCAATCACCGAGATACCGGCGGCAGCGATTTGGTCGGCGACCAGCCAGCCCTCGCCTGCGCCCAACAGCACCATGTCGATGCGCGGGAATTGGCGCTTGATGCGGATGAGGTTGACGATGTCGCTGGCGCGTTCGACCGCGACCAGCATCGGCACCTCGCCGCGAACGACGGGGCGCAATGCGCGGATGTCGGCATCGGTAAGCGCGCCTTCCTCGGGACGATCGGTCGAGGGACGACCATCGCGCGCCTGCGTCAGCGCATCGATCAGCTGCAACGCGGCTGCCGAACGCGACCCACCGGCAAGCTGTGCGCCACCCTGGCCCATATAGACATATTGGAAGGCACCGGCGCGAGTGACGGGGTCGTAGTCCATGCCGGTATCGATGACGGCGCCCTGGCCTGCAAAGATGCTGTTGGTCCCGCCCGGCGCGACGAGCGCGCGGGTGACACCGTCGGCACGGCTCACGCGGATCGGCTCGGCACTGGGATTGACACCCCATGCGACATCGATGGCGGCGCTATGCGGGCTGTTGCCGGCAGAGACGTCGGTGGGGCCCGAACCGCCATCGACCTCGGCAAGGCCGATGCGACTGTAGCCGGCAACGATGCCCGGCGTGACCCATTTGCCCGACGCATCGACGATGATCGCGCCCTGCGGGATGGCGACATTGCCGGCGGCAACGACGCGGCCGTCATCGACGATGACGACACCATTGTCGATCGGGGCGGACCCGTCGCCGATCACGAGCTTGCCGCCAGTAATGGCGACAGGCTGGGCGGCAGCAGGCGAAGCGGCGATCAGGCTCGCCGCGAGCGCGGTCAGGAGGCGCTTCATTTTACATCTCCTTCACCGGGCTGGCCGAGTTCGAAATCACTCACCGGACGGCGGTTGGGATCATTGGCGTCATACATGAGCGCGCCGTCGACCCAGACCATCTGGGGCCGGGTGTAGACGCTGTACGGATCGCCATTCCACAGCACGACATCGGCATTCTTGCCGCTTTCGAGACTGCCCGTCTGGTCGAAGATGCCGAGGCTCTTCGCCGGGTTGGCGCTGAGCCACTGCCAGGCTTCGGCATCGCTGATCTCGATGCCCTGGCGACGCCCTGCGGCAAGCGCCTTGGCGGCTTCCTGGTTCAGGCGCTGGATCCCGTCGGCATCGTCCGAATGGACGATCGCGCATGCGCCGCCATTATGGACGTAGGCGACATTCTCGCGGATGCCGTCATAGCTTTCGAGCTTGAAGCCATACCAGTCGGCCCACATTGCCGAACAGGTGCCGGCCTCGGCCAGCAGGTCGGGGATCTTGTAGGCTTCGACCGCATGCTGGAAGCTCGTCACCTTGTAGCCGAACTCGTCGGCGAGCTTGAGCATGATGGCCATTTCATCGGCGCGATAGCAGTGATTATGGACGAGGATATCGCCATCGAGGACGCCGCGCAGCGTGTCCTTGGTGAGGTCGCGGCTCGGCATCTTGCCGCCCTCTTCCTCATATTTGTCCCACTGCTCGTCATAGGCCTTGGCCGCGATCCACTGTTCGCGGGTCACGGCGATATTGCCCATGCGCGTGGCAGGCGAACGGCCGCGATTGCCATAGACGCGCTTGGGATTCTCGCCGCAGGCCATCTTGAGGCCGTAGGGCGCGCCCGGAAATTTCATGTCCATGACCGTGCGGCCCGGCACGTTCTTGAGCGTCACCGAGCGACCGCCGAACAGGTTGGCTGACCCAGGCAGGATCTGCAGCGCAGTGATCCCGCCATTGGCGAGCGCGCGGCTGAAACCCGGATCCTGCGGCCAGACGCTATGTTCGGTCCAGACTTCGGCAGTATTTGGGCTTGTCGCCTCGTTGCCGTCCGAGACCGCGGGCACGCCCGGGCTCGGATAGTTGCCGAGGTGGCTGTGCACATCGATGATGCCCGGCGTCACATAGAGGCCGCTACCGTCGATCGTGTTGATGCCCGCGGGCAGCGACATGCTGGCGGCATTGCCGACCATCGCGATCTTGCCGTCGACCATATAGACCGCACCGCCATCGATCCGCCCACCGACACCGTCGAAGACGGTCGCGTTCATGATCAGGGTCGGTTCGGAAAAGCGCGGCACATAGGTGGAGGGGAACGGATCGCGGTCGACCGCGACGGCTTCCTCCTTGTCGGCGTCGGCATCGGAGGCGCTGGCAACGTCGCCGCCCCCTCCCATGCATGCGGTCAGCGAAATGCCGACCAGAGCGGTGATCGTAAGGCGCATATGCGTGAAGCCCCCTTCATGTAGGTCCCTGTTGGCAACCATTTGTACGGGGGTACGGACAAAAAGAAAGGGGCGAGCCAATGGCCCGCCCCCTCCGTTGGTCGAAAAGTCGAACGCTTAGGCGCTCGGCTTGGTGGTCGGGTGAACACCCGCCTCCTGCGGCTCGATGCCGGCTTCCGCCGCGCCTTCGAGGCTGCCTTCGTCCTTCAGCGTGTCGAGATGCATCAGCTTCTTGACGAACGGTGCGATGACCATGACGCCGGCGCCGATGCCGACCGCGGTCCAGTAGACGTCGAGCACGACCTGCTTGCCGGCCGCTTCATCGAGACCTTCCGCACCGGTCGCCGCAGCGATCAGACCCGCCGCGAAGTTGCCGGTCGCCGAAGCGAAGAACCAGGTGCCCATGACCAGCGAGGCCATGTGCGCCGGGCTCAGCCGGTTCATCGCGCTGAGACCGACCGGCGAGAGGCAAAGCTCACCGGTTGTGTGCAGCAGGTAGATGAGGAAGATGAAGATGACCGGGGTCGGCACTTCGACGCCGACCGAGGACGCGCCCCAGACCAGCACGAGGAAGCCGAGGCCGACCTGGATTACGGCGAGGCCGAACTTCATCGGGGTCGAGGGTTCGGCGCCCTTGCGCGCCAGGCCCTGCCACAGCATCGCGAAGACCGGTGCGAGCAGCACGATGTAGATCGCGTTGATCGACTGGAACATCGAAGCGTTCACGCCCTGCGTGTCGACATGACGGTCGGTGAACAGGTTCAGCGACGAACCGGCCTGCTCGAACAGCGCCCAGAAGACCACCGAGACGATGATCAGGAACATGGCCGCGAAGATGCGATCACGCTCGTGCGGGTGCAGCTTCGTGACCGCAATCGAGATGACATAGGCAACGAGGCCGAGGCCGAAGATGCCGAGCACCCAGCCGACGAGGTCCTGATACTGGATCGCGACCCAGCACAGGGCGACCATGGCGAGGCCGGCACCATAGATGCCGAATTCCTTGCCGCCCTTGAGCTTTTCCGGATCCTTCGGTTCGCCCTTGCCGAGAAGCAGCGGCTTGCCGAGGACAAAGAAGATGGTGCCGATGAGCATGCCGATACCGGCAAGCCCGAAGCCATATTCCCAACCATAGGTCTGACCCAGGAAGCCGCAGATGATCGAGGCCGTCGCAGCGCCTACGTTAATCCCCATGTAGAAGATGGTGTATGCGGGGTCGCGGCGAACGTCGGTGCGCGGATAGAGCTGCCCGACCATCACCGAGATGTTGGCCTTGAGGAAGCCCGAGCCGACGATGATCAATGCCAGCGCGAGCCAGAAGATGTTGATCGTCGGATCGTCCTGGCCGCCCGTGCCCTCGAACGCCATGAAGAAGTGGCCGAAGGTCAGCAGGATCGCGCCGAACAGCACCGCTTTGCGCTGACCGAGATAACGGTCGGCCAGATAGCCGCCGACGACCGGCGCGATGTAGACGAGCGCCGTATAGGCGCCATAGATGATGCTCGCTTCGCTATCGGTGAACAGCCAGTGCTGCACCAGGTAGAAGATGAGCAGGGCGCGCATCCCGTAATAGGAAAAGCGTTCCCACATTTCCGCGAGGAAGAGCAGGAACAGCCCCTTGGGGTGCCCGATGACTTCCGGCTGCGGACGCGTGACAATAAAAAGCCCGCCGAGGAGGAAGACCCCCAGAGCGAGCACTGCGGCCCAGAAGGCCCACATTTCAAAGGCGCTATCAAACACCAGTCCAAGCATTTCCACTTGTCTAATCCCTCCCATGGGCGCGCCCCTCGAATGGCTGCGCCACAAAACTGTAAAACCGCGCGCACCGTAACGATTGCTGGTCTGCTGTGAAGAGGCAGGTTGACGAAATCTGTGGCAGCGAGGACACGAAAGGCCATGCCCTTGAATGATTCTTCATCGCTGAGCGCCCACCTTGCCACGCGCCGCTCCGCCCGACCCCGCGATATCGTCGCCCCGGGACCTTCGGACGCGCAGCTCGATGCGATCCTCGACATGGCGGCCCGCACGCCGGACCATGGCGCGATCGTGCCCTACCGGTTTGTCATTATCGACAATCGCGACGCGCTGGCCGACCTCTTCGTCGCCGCCTGCATTGCCGATGATCCGACCTGCACGCCGGAGAAGCTCGACAAGTTTCGCGACAAGGCACATTGGGCCCCTACCCTCGTCGCACTCATCTCCGCCCCCGATCATGACCATAAGATCCCGGTTTGGGAGCAGGAACTGACCGCCGGCGCGGTCGGCATGAACCTCCTCCATGCCACCCATGCCCACGGCTTTGTCGGCGGCTGGATCACCGGCGCGCAAAGCTATGCCGACCCCGTGGTCGAGGCGCTGTGCGATGAAGGCGAGCGCATTGCAGGGTTCTTCTACCTCGGCACGCCCGCGCACGCTCTCGAGGAGCGCGCGCGCCCCGAGATCGGCGCGATCGTCACCCGCTGGCGGGGATAAAACAGCGCGGCGGTTGCAACCTTAGGCGCGCTGCTGTATTAAAGCAGCATGACGCTAGCCAAGACCCCCGCAAAGCCCGTTTACGTCCGTATCCGCGAAGAGATCGGCAATGCCATTCTCACCGGCCAGTACCAAGACGGCGATGCGCTGCCCTCGGTGCGCGCGCTGGCAAGCGAGATGGGCGCCAACCCGCTCACCGTCGCCAAGGCTTATCAGGGTTTTCAGGATGATGGACTGGTCACGGTCAAGCGCGGTGTCGGCATGTTCGTCGCCAAAGGCGCTCGCAGCCGCCTCGCCGGCGCCGAGCGCGAGCGTTTCATGAAAGAGGAATGGCCCGAAATCCGAGAGCGGATGGACCGCCTCGGTATCGAGCCTTCCGAACTCCTTTCGAAAGCCTAGCCGAGCGCTTCGGCGTCCACCGAATAGAGCAATTCGGCCCCTGCCCCGGCAGATGCACCGAGCCCGAAGGCTTCGGGCACGATCGTCGCGTTGAAGAAGGCGCTCGCCGCCTTGGTGCGCGCGTCCGCATCGACATGCTCGGCCATCTTTTCCAATAGCCAGCCGCCGACCAGCACCGAACACATGGTGAGGAAGGGATAGCTGCCTGCCATCGCATTGTCGGGCTCGGCCGCGCGCAGCATGGCCGCAGTCTGCTCGACCGCATCGGCCAGCGCCTGCAGCCGCTCGTCGACCGCCTCGGCACGGATGGTGGCGATCAGCCCGTCGAACGCCAGCCCGCCATCAAGACCGAGCTTGCGACCAACAAGATCGGCAGCCTGGATTCCGTTCGTGCCTTCGTAGATCGGCGCGATTCGCGCATCGCGAAGATACTGCGCCGCACCGGTCTCCTCGACATAGCCCATGCCGCCATGGACCTGGATGCCGAGGCTCGCCACTTCGCAGCCGACATCGGTCGACCAGGCCTTGGCCATCGGGGTGAGCACATCGGCACGCAGCTTCATCTGCTCATCGCCCGTCGCGCCATGATCGATGCAGCCGAATGTGTAGAAGCACAAAGCACGCGCCGCCATCGTCAGGCTGCGCATACGCATCAGCATGCGGCGGACGTCGGGATGCTCGGCGATCGGGCTGTTGGCGCCGGCCCGCGCGCCCTGCTTTCGTTCAAGCGCATAGTCGACCGCTTTCTGGGTCGCTGCTTCGGCAATGCCGACGCCCTGCAGGCCGACATTGATGCGGGCATTGTTCATCATCACGAACATGGCGCGCATGCCGCCATTTTCGGGACCGATCATCCAGCCCTTGGCGCCGCCCTCGTCGCCATATTGCATGACGCAGGTGGGCGAAGCGTGAATACCGAGCTTCTCCTCGAGCTTGGTGCAGACCACGTCGTTGCGCGTTCCGTCATCGAGCATCTTGGGCACGAGAAAGAGCGAGATGCCGCGCGTGCCCGCCGGTGCGCCGGGCGTCCGCGCAAGGACAAGGTGGATGATGTTTTCAGCCAGGTCATGCTCGCCATAGGTGATGTAGATTTTCTGGCCCTTGATCGACCAGCTGCCATCCTCATTGGGTTCAGCCTTGGTCGTCAGCGCGCCGACATCCGAACCGGCCTGCGGCTCGGTGAGGTTCATCGTCGCGGGCCATTCGCCGCTGACGATCTTCTCCAGATATTTCTGCTTCAATTCGTCTGAACCATAGACTTCGAGCGCCTCGATCGCGCCGAGGCTGAGCATCGGGCAGAGCGCAAAGCCAATATTGGTCGAGTTGAGGTTCTCCATGAGCGCTGCCGACAGCGACAGCGGCATCGCCTGCCCGCCCCATTCTTCGGGCGCGGACAGCGTCATCCAGCCGCCCTCGACAAACTCGCGATAGGCTGCCTTGAAGCCCTCGGGCATGGTGACGACGCCGTCTTTCAATTGCGCGCCGACATGGTCGCCTTTTTCGTGCAACGGCAGGAATTCGCCGACCGCAAACTGGGCCGCGCCTTCCAGCACGGCCTCGACCGTCTCGGCATCGGCATGGGCGAAACGCTCATGCGCAGCGAGCTTGGGGAGGTCGACAATATCGCGCAGCACGCGCGCCTGGTCGGCAACGGGAATCGAAAAAGGCATGGATGTTCTTTTCCTTCACAAATCTGTTTGGGGGCCTCATAGCGCGGCCATGGCGCCCACGTCACTACCGACCGAAATCCTGCGTGCCGACCGCGATGCGATCGACCGTGCAGCGACCCTGCTGGGACAGGGCGCGCCCGTCGCCGTGCCAACCGAAACGGTCTACGGGCTCGCCGCCAATGCGACGGACGCGCTCGCCGTGGCGCGCATCTACAAAGCCAAAGGCCGCCCCGACTTCAATCCGCTCATCACCCATGTCTTCGACCTGGAGGCGGCGGAGAAGCTTGCATATTTCACCGACCGTGCTCGCGAATTGGCCGAGCTCTATTGGCCGGGGCCCCTTACCCTCGTCCTGCCGCGGCGCGAGGATGCAGGCATTGCCGATGTCGTCACCGCAGGCCTGCCGACCATCGCCATTCGCGTGCCCGCCCATCCGGTGATGCGCGCCTTGCTCCATCGCTTCGGCAAGCCGCTCGCCGCGCCCAGCGCCAACGCCAGCGGTCGCATCAGCCCGACCCGCGCCACCCATGTCGCCGCGAGCCTTGCTGGCCGCATCCGCCTCATCCTCGACGGCGGGCCGACTGAAGCTGGCATCGAAAGCACCATCATTGCCGATACGGGCGGCGAACTGCGCCTGCTACGCCGCGGCCCGGTCCACGTTCCGGACGCAGTCGCCGGCGATGACAAGAAAATCGAGGCGCCCGGCCAGCTCAGCAGCCACTATGCGCCGCAAAAACCCTTACGCCTCGACGTCACGGAGCCTGACAAGGACGAAGTCCTGATCGGTTATGGAGAGGTGGAAGGCGATCTTTATCTCGGCGGAACGCCGGTCGAAGCGGCCGCCAACCTGTTCGCGCTCCTGCACGAAGCCGACGACGCCGACGCGCCGAAAATCGCCGTCGCGCCCATTCCGGGCGATGCGCTCGCCGCCGCGATCCGCGACCGGCTCAAGAGGGCTGCTGCACCCCGTTCGAACTAGACAACTGGATTATTAGAATCCCATCGGTTCTTGAGTTTGTCCGCAAAGCTCTTGCGGAACTTGCGCAGCTTGGGGTCGATGATCGCCATGCAATAAGGATTGGAATTGCCGTTCTCGGCATAATAATCCTGATGGTAATCCTCGGCCGGATACCATTCGGTCGCTTCCTCGATGGTGGTCACGACCTTGCCCTCGATCGCCGCATCGGTCTCGGCAATCACCCGCATCGCAATCTGGCGCTGCTCTTCGTCGAGCGGGAAGATGGCGCTGCGATATTGCGTGCCGACATCATTGCCCTGCCGATTGAGCTGGGTCGGGTCATGGGTCGCGAAGAAGATTTCGAGCAGGTCTTCGTAGGAGATGGCTTCGTCTTCGAAGACGAGCTTGATCGCCTCGGCATGGCCGGTGTTGCCGCCGCACACTTCGCGATAGGTGGGGTTGAGGACATGCCCCCCGATATAGCCGCTTTCCACGCTTTCGACGCCGATTACGTCGAGGAAGACGGCTTCGGTGCACCAAAAGCACCCATTGGCAAGGATGGCGGTCTGCTTAGCCATGACGATCTCTTTCCTGTCTCGCTTGTCAGGAGCGAGATAGGCGCGGGCGCGAAACTTTAAAGAGGGGCCAAAAGCCCTATTTGAGGCCGGCCTTGAGGCTGGCGAGTTCGAGACGCTTGGCCATCCATTCGGCCAGTTCCTCGAATTCCAGCGGACGATCGAAGACGATCCCGGCGCGGCGATCCGAATACCAGCGGATCTCGCCCTTGATGGGACGCAGGCTCTCGACCACCACGACGACCTTCTGGCCGAGGCAATATTCTTCGATCGGCTCGACCTTCATCCCGCCGAGCGAGATGTCGTGCACGTCGACCGTGTAATAAAGCTTGCCGACGCGGACATTGGCCTTGCAATCGACCTTGAGACGCGGCGGACGCGGGCGGAAACCGTGGCGCGGCTTGCGACCGGCGAGCATCTCGCCAAGATCGATATTGGCTTCGAACTTGAAGCCGGCCGTGCCTTCGCGGGTCCACACGACCTTGGCGGGGATCTGCTGGGAATTGAGTTCGAGGCTGACTTCATCGCCAACTTCGCGGGGCTCCGTCACCTCGGCCATGAGGCCACCGGCGGAGAGATTGCGCACGCGAATGAGCTGTTCGGCGCCATTCACCGTCATTTTCGCGACTCGCAGCATCGGCATGACGCGCTCGTCGACGCGACGCTCGACCGGACGCGGAACGTCCGTAGACAGCGAAAAAACAGTCGATTCGAAGGCGATCTGGTCCTGGCCGAAAGGCCGGTCCTGACGCCGCCGGAGGAACGAACCGAGCATGACAATCTCCCAAAGAGCCCAAAACTTCCTCGAACCTTTTGAGACGATTAGGTTAAAAAGCCGTTTCCTGCGGCCCATCGCTGCGCTAGGGTGAACGCTCACGATCCGAGTTCGAGGTTGGATCCGAAAAAGAGGTGTTTATGTCAGGCTCCCCCCGCCTGCTCCTGATCGATGACGAACCGGCGCTAGCCGACTATCTTGCCAGCGCCGCCAAACTTGCTGCCTTCGAACCTGAAATTGCGTCGGATCACGAGGATTTTCGGCGCCGTTTCCGCGAGGATCCGCCGGCCATGGTCGCGGTCGATCTCGGCATGCCGGGCGCCGACGGCGTTGAATTGCTGCGCTTTCTTGCCAGCGAAAATGCCGAGCAGCCCGTTCTCATTATCTCGGGCTTCGACAACCGCATCGTCGACACGGCCTATCGCCTCGGCCGCGAGCTTGGCCTCAACATGGTCGGCCCGATGAACAAACCGGCGCGTCTCGAAGCACTTGAACATCTGTTCGGCCAGGTCCGACAGCGCTTGGTTGCATGACGGAAACCGTCGAGCTTGGGCTGCTCGACGGCTTCGAGCGGGCGCTGATCAACGATCGGCTCCACCTCGTCTACCAACCCAAAATCTGTCTCAAGACCGGCAAGCTGGTGCGCGTGGAAGCGCTGGTGCGCTGGGACGATCCCGAATTCGGCCAGGTTCCGCCCTCGCGCTTCGTGCCGCTCGCCGAACGTCACGGGCTGATCGACCCGCTCACGCGCTGGGGCATGGATGCCGCATTCCATCAATGGCACCGCTGGCGCGCCGACGGCATCGATTGCGGCCTCGCCTTCAATATCAGCGCCATCAGCCTGAAAGCATTGGACTTTCCCGATCTCGTCGAGGCCAAGTGCGAGGAGCATCTTGTCCCGCCCGGCATGCTCGTTCTCGAGCTCACCGAAAGCGCGACACAACCGCTCGCCAACCTGCTCGACACGCTGACCCGCTTCCGCATCAAGGGCATCGGCCTGGCCATCGACGATTTCGGCACCGGCTATTCGAGCCTCATGCAACTACGCCAGCTGCCCTTCAGCGAGCTCAAGATAGACCGATTCTTCATCAACGATGCGGTCGAGAATGCCGATAGCCGCGCCATCGTGAAAGCGATGATCGACCTCGCCCACGCACTCGGCATCAGCGCGACGGCAGAGGGCGTCGAGACCAGCGCGCAGCTCCGCCTGATGAGCGAGATGGATTGCGATATCGCACAAGGCTACCGTATTGCCCGGCCACTCGAACCCGATGCGCTGCCCGAATGGCTTGACGCGTGGCAGCGCGACTGGGAGCAAAACTGCACGCCTAGTCGCCAAGCGCTTGGGCGATAGCCTCCTCGTCGAGCCCCAGCGACTCCAGCAACGCGACTTCCGCGTCCCGCTCGACCTTGCGCAGCGGCGGTAGCGGCAGCGCCTCCTCATCGTAGCGCGGGACCGGCGCAGGAACCGGCCCGCCAGCCTGGTCGACGAAGGCGCCGCGCGCCGCATGGTGCGGATGCTGCGCGGCCTTTGACATTTTCAGCACCGGCGCGACGCAGGCATCCTTGCCGTCGAACACGGACAACCAATGCGAGCGTGGCTCGGCACCGATGCGCTCGGCCACGGCTTCGGCCTGGTCCTCCCATAGCTCCGGATCGAGAATATTGATAAAAAGCGGGTCCTCGGAAAGGCCGATGCCGCTCAGGAAAGATTTGACGAATTGCGGTTCGATTGCGCCGACGGATAGATATTTGCCGTCCGAACAGCGATAGGTGCCATAGAGCGCCATCCCGCCATTCAGGAGGCTCGCTTCGCGCTCGTCGGTCCACAGGCCCAGATTTTTCAGGCCATAGAGGAACGAGCCGAGCAGCGCCGCGCCTTCGCTCATGGCCGCATCGACGACCCGTCCTTGATCGGCGCCATTTCGCACCTCCAGCAAGGCCGCAAGCATGCCGAAGGCCAGCATCATTGCCCCGCCGCCATAATCGGCGACCAAATTGGCGGGCGGTAGCGGTCGGCGATCGGCCGAGCCCATGCCGTGCAGTAGGCCGGACAGAGCCAGATAGTTGATGTCGTGGCCAGCCTGCTGGCTCAGCGGCCCATGCTGTCCCCAGCCGGTGATCCGGCCGATCACCAGTTTTGAATTGACGCCATGCAGTTGCGCCGGACCAAGCCCAAGCGCTTCGATGCGACCGGGGCGATAGGGATCGATCAACCCATCTGCGCTCTCCACCAGTTTGAGGAAGGCATGCTTGGCCGGATCGCGCTTGAGGTCGAGCCTGATAGTCGTGCGTCCGCGGTCGATCGGTCCCGGCGGTACATTGAAGCCGCCTGCCCGCTCGACGCGGATCACCTCCGCGCCATGATCGGCGAGCATCATTGCGGCAAACGGCGCCGGGCCGACGCCCGCCAGCTCGATAATCCGCAATCCGTGAAGCGGCCCCTGCATCATTCTATCCTAGATCAAGGATGTTACGGGACCAAATCGATCAGGCAGGGGCGAGGTTCCCACGCCGCTTATTGAGATCGGCTTCGATCTGGCAAACCCGCGTGCGATCGAGCGGATATTTGAGGAAAACCACGCCGCTGAGCAGGAAGGCGGCCGCCGGAACGAAGGTGTACACGACGAGGATCATGTTCTGCACTTCGCCTGGCTGCGCGACATTCGGCACGAAGCCGACCGAGCCGAGCGCAAAGCCCGGAATGGCCCCACCCAAAGCGCCCCCCGCCTTCATCGAAAAGATCGAAGCGGCGATCACCAATGCCGTCACCTGGCGATGATTCTTCCATTCGGAAAATTCGGCGACGTCCGTGTAGATTGCGAAAATCGCCGTGATCGCGATCCCGAACAGGAAACCGGAGGCCACGGCGATCGAGGTGATGACCCAATAGAGCGCCGGCGGCACGAAATAGAAGATCACCAACAAGACGGCATTGAGCAACCCGCTGCCGATCATCAATTCCCGCTTGGTCCAGCGCTTGCGTAGCCAGGCCACGGCAAGGCTCCCCAATGCCACGCCAACGAAAGAGAGCGCCAGATTGACCGAGAAATAGTCGAACGCCCACAAGAGCGGCTGATCGCCATAGTCAGTCAGATACTTAAAGTAGAAGACCGCGGTCGATCCGCGCAGCGAAATGCCGACAATCAGCAACAGGCAACCGATGGCAACGATAGGCCATACACCGTCCTTGATCATCGTGCCGAGATCGCGCTTGAGGTCGATCTTTTGCGGAATGGCCTCGATCCGCTCGCGGGTGGTGGCGAAACAGACAAGGAAGCTCACGACCGCAATCGTCGCGAAAATCCCCATTGTCCAACGCATCCCGACCAGATCATCGCCGTTTCCGAATTCGCGCACCAGGGCAGTCGCCGTGAGCGCCACGAAGAGATTGCCCAGGCTCGCCATCACGAAGCGGTAGACCGTCGCCTTGGTACGCTCTTCCGATCGGGGTGAAATCACACCCAGCAAGGCGGAATAAGGCAGGTTGATTGCCGTATAGAGCATCATCACCAGCATGTAGGTGACGAGCGCATAAACGATCTTGAAGGTCTCGCTGCCATCCGGTCCGGCAAGTGTCAGATACCCCATGATCCCGAATGGCACCGACACGAAAAGGAGGTAGGGTCGATAACGCCCCCATTTCGTCCGCGTCCGATCGGCGATCGCGCCCATGATCGGATCGGTGATCGCGTCGACCACGCGCGTGGCCAGCATGATGGTTGCCGCCGCCGCGGCGGAAATCCCGTAAATGTCGGTATAGTAATAGAGGAGGAAGAGGCCGAAAAAGCCGAGATAGAGGTTCGAGGCAAAATCGCCGATGCCATAACCCGCTTTCTCGCGGCCGCTGAGCGGCCTCATGCGTTCGGACATCTTCTCTCTCCCCCGGGTGGAGAGAATTGGCCGCTTTTTGCAGCGAAAAGTCAATCTCGCAGCGCAGCAAAGGTCGTTAGATGCAACCATTGTTACGCTGGCGCTTTTATTTAGCGTTATGAACGTCCATACTGACATCGTGACTGAGGGAAGTGTTGCTGAACCCACGGGTCCGCGCGAAACGCCGGATCCAACCGTGCCGATCGAGAAGATCGATCCGGCGCCCGAAGTGGCGTCGTTGATCGAGAACAGCCCGATCGCGTCAGTCATTTCCGACCCGCGCCTGCCCGACAATCCCATCGTCGCCGTCAACGAGGCCTTTATCGAGCTTACCGGCTTCACCCGCGAGGAAATCCTCGGCCGCAATTGCCGCTTTCTCGCCGGCCCGGGTACCGAGCCCTGGTTGTCCGAAACGATCAGCGAGGGGGTCCGCGACCACAAGCCCGTCCTTGTCGAGATCCTCAACTACAAGAAGGACGGCACGCCGTTTCGCAATGCGGTCGTCGTGGCGCCCATCTATGATGATGAGGACGAGCTCCAATATTTCCTCGGCAGCCAGGTCGAGTTGAGCGACAGCTCGCCCGGCCCATCGACCGCGCGCCGCATTGAATCAGCCGAAAAGGTGAAGATGCTCTCGCCGCGCCAGAAGCAGGTGATGACGCTCGTCGCCTCGGGCCTGCGCAACAAGCAGATTGCGTGGGAACTTGGTCTCTCCGAAAAGACCGTGAAGATGCATCGCGGCCTCGTGATGGAAAAGCTCGGGCTGCGCACCAGCGCCGAACTCGTCCGCACCGCCGTCGAAGCGGGCATCTGACCCCTACCCCAAGGTCCAGCTAGGTTATTGCGGTCCGATCCTTATCTTTGATTATGGATCCGGTCCCAACATAACGAGTCTCACCGCTTCCCTCTTGGCGTGACTTTCCGGGGTCGGGTCCAACCCTTCCGACAAAAATCGTTTCGCTACCGGAAAAAGGCCAGCTTTCCCTTGTCCGCGCGTCTCTCCATTACCGTCGCACGATGCGGGGCGACAGCCTCGTTAACCCGGGCGGGGGGAAGTCTGGGAGACGAACATGCGAATTATCGACCGCGCCGAATATAAGACCAAGCCTGCTCCGATGACCGGGAGCGCCGACATGATGGTCGCCGATGCTGCCAAACGCATGTCGGAAAAGAATTACGGCTCCATCATCATTGTCGACGACGCGCATCGCGTCACCGGCATGCTCACCGAGCGCGACCTGATGCGCCGCGTGATCGCCGAAGGGCGCGATCCGGGCTCGACCAAAGTGTCTGAGGTAATGACCAGCGAAGTGCGGACGGCCAATGCCGATGACGAATTGGTCGACTGGCTCCGTATCATGTCGAACGAGCGCTTCCGTCGCCTCCCGATCGTCGATGGTGATCAGAAGCTTGTCTCGATCATGACGCAGGGCGACTTCGTGTCCTACACATGGCCCGAGCTGCTGGACCAGGCCAAGGCGTTGGCAAAAGCGACGATCGGCGAGAACATCTCGCTGCCTATGATCCTGTTCGGCATCCTTGCCTATACGGTCGTCATCATCATCGCGGTCAGCTTCGCCACCTGATCAGTCGGTCATGCGGGGCTGCGCCTCGCGCACGACCTGCGCGCCATTATTGTCGGGTTTCGCCGATCCGGCTTTTGGTTTCTTGGCTGCGCGTTTGCGCGGCAAGACCGCGATCCTCTTGACGATACTCATGCTACTTCTCTCCTGCGCGTTTGCATGGCGCGCGAAAGCGCCTTTGCAATAAAGCGAATGGCGAAGTGCAAAAGTTTCGAGAGGGGACGCTGGCTGGGGTGGCAGGATTCGAACCTGCGCATGCCGGTACCAAAAACCGGTGCCTTACCGCTTGGCTACACCCCATCAGCACAGCGTGAGGGCGGCTTATAGCTTCTTCTTCGATCAAGAAAAGGGGTCTTTGGTCGAGGCACAACCCGAGTCGAGGCCGAAATGCGGCCGAGAAACTGTTGAATTCATTGCAATTCTGAGTCTGATGGCGCCATCCGCTCGGTCGCAAATCCAAACCAATCGACCAAAATCGCGTTAAACCACTGATTTAGTGAGATAAGATTCTGAAATTTTCGCTGACATTCATTTCACGAACAAATCAGACCCCGCCTAGGATTTCGGCGCCCTCCCCACCCCATAACAAGGATGCCCGATCAAAAGGGCCCAGGGAAAAAGGGAGAAGAAAAATGATGAAGTGCACCGACGTTTGCAATCTTGGTATCATCGGCCTGCTGGCCGTTCTGGCCCCGGCGAGCATCATCGTCGCCGATCCGGCCCATGCTCAGGAGCCGACCCAGTCGGTCCAGGCCCCGGTGAGCGAATGCAAGATTGGCGGCATTGCCGCGCGGTCCTGCACCGATACCCTCCATGAAGCTGCCAAGGGCAAGCTTATCGTCGAGGATATCAACGCATATTGAGGTCGACATGACTGGGGATTGTGATGGGCGGGTCGCCCCCTCTACGGGGCGGGCCGCCCAAGTCTTTTAGGCAACGATGTCGCGGCGATGATCGCCGATATTGACCACATTCTCGCCGAGGAAGGTGGGCTGGCCGAAGAGGAAGCCCTGCAGCGAGCCGACGCCAAGATCGCGCATGATATCGGCCTGCGCTTCGGTTTCCACGCCTTCCGCCGTCGTCTCGATACCGAGGCCGTCGGCCAGCGCCAGGATCGCATTGACGATCGCGACGCATTGCTGATCGCCACCCGCCGCGCCGCGCACGAAACTCTTGTCGATCTTGATCTTCGAGAAGTGCGCGCGGCCAAGATAGCCGAAGCTCGAATAACCCTTGCCGAAATCGTCGAGCACCATGCGCACGCCAAGTCCGCGCAACCGCTCGATCGAGGACAGGGTCTCGGGATCATCGCCAAGGAAGACGCTCTCGGTGACTTCCAGCTCGAGCCGATTGGGATGCAGTCCGGAAACGGCGAGCGCGTTGACGACCGTCTTGGCAAGACCTGCGCCGGTCAGTTGTGCCGCTGAAATATTGACCGCAACCGGGACTTTCTCGTCCCAGCGCTGCGCTTCCTCGCACGCCTCGCGAATGACCCAGTCGCCAATCTGGTGGATGAGCCCCGCATCCTCGATGATCGGGATGAAGCGATCGGGCGCAATGTCGCCGCGGGTCGGATGATGCCAGCGCAGCAGCGCCTCGCGGCCGACCAGCTCGCCTGTCTCCCCGTCGACGATGGGCTGGTAGGCGAGCTTCATATCCTTGTTCTTGAGCGCATGACGGACGTCATTCTCGAGCAGGCGATGATCTTCGGCGGCTTCGAGCATGGCGCGCTCGTAGAAGGCATAGCTGCCGCGCCCGTTACTCTTGGCGCTGTAGAGAGCCAGATCGGCGAGCCGCATCAGCTGGTCCTCGCGCTCGCTATCGGCACGACCGATGGCGATGCCGATAGTGGCGCCGACATTGATGTTGGCGGCGCCGATGGTGACCGTACGGCTCACCTCGGAAATGATGCGCTCGGCGAGACCCGATAGCGTGTAGCGGTCGGTCTTGCCCTTCCAGATGACGGCAAATTCGTCGCCGCCGAGACGGCCGACATGACCGTCTTCCTCGACCACCGCCTCCAAGCGCTCGGCAATTTCGCAGAGCAGCTTGTCGCCAATGGCGTGGCCGAGCGTATCATTGACCAGCTTGAAGCGGTCGAGGTCGACCAGCAGCAGCCCGCAGCCCTTGCGATCGTCATGATCGCCGAGCAGCACTTCCTCGAGCAGCTCGCGAATGAGCAGTCGGTTCGCGATGCCGGTAAGCGGGTCCGAACGCGCCGCGCCCATAGCGTCGGCATTGGCGGTGCGCGATTCGGTCACATCCGAAGCAACACCTTTCCAGCCCAGGAGCTTGCCATCCTCGTCGAAAAAGGGGTTGCCCGACAGCGACCACCAGCGATCGGTATAGACTTGCGGCACCACGACATCGCGAAACGGTTCTGAGGCGCGGAAATGACCGAACAAGCTGCGCATGCCGCTCGACATGTTCACGAAGCGTCCGTCGGGATCCATGAGCTTGAAGACGAGCAGGCCGGCGATGGAATCCGGCGTCTTACCGACCGCAAAGGCAAGGCTGTCGCTCACTTTGGTGAAGCGAAGCTCGTTATCCAGCTCCCACAACCCGCCCGAACCCGGCGCATCCAATTCGCGAAGGAGATCGACCAACTCGCCCATCTCCGCGAGCTGGATGCGGCTCTTGGTCTGGACGAATAATTCGTGGGCGATGAACAGCGAGGCCGTCGTGAGCGCAATCGAAAAGAACAGGACGAGTGCAGCGATTTCGGGGCTGCCGACATAGCCGGCAATCACTAGCCCGCAAAGGGTGAGGATAGCGGTGTAGACGAGCGCCGCGGGCGGCACATAGACGAGCAGGAAGGCGCCCGTACTCATCACCACGACGCCAAGACCGACAATGACGAGTTGCTGTAGCTGCGGGAGCTCGGGGAACCACCACAACGCCACCGGCAGCCACAAAACCGAGGTCAGCGCCGTGCCGAACGTTGCAGAGCTGAATGTCGCCGGCTTGCGACGCCGATAGTCACGATCACGATGAAGGCGCAGGTGCCGGCGCGCCTGAATACCGGCGCCGACCAGGCACAGCGCGAGCCAGGCCCCGACCTGCCAGTCCGGCACGTAGGGCAGAACGATCAGCCCCATCACCATCGCAATCATGAAGTTGCCGAGGATGACGCGTGGGCCGATCTGGGTGAAATGGTCCACCTGATGCTGGCGCACCGCGTCGACTACTGCGGTGCTGCCCTTCCCCAGGGTCAGCATGTCGCGCAGCGAGAAGACGTTTTGCCGGGCGCGCGGGGTCACCGGCTCGATGACCCTTTTCGACGGCTGTTGCTGATCCTCGGACAAAGCTTCCGCGCCCCACTTAACTTTGCGCATGCACGCTTGTTGTGGCGGGGCATTATCAAAATTTGGTTACCGGCTCAAGCGACTGGATTTCCTAGCTATTTACGAGCCGCCCGTTGACCAGATCGTCATAGTCCTGCCGCAGCTGGCGCGACATGTTGCCCGGCGTGAAATTCCACGGGCCGGCCTCCGACACGAAGGTCACTTCCGCCGCGCTGCCAGTGAGGAACATTTCCTCAAACGTCGCCAGTTCCTCGGGCCAGATGCGCTTCTCGATCACCTCGATATCGCGCTTTTTGGCGAGGTCTATGACGGTGCGGCGGGTAATGCCGTTCAAGAAGATGTCGGCGATCGGCGTGTAGAGCTTGCCCTCGCGCACGAAGAAAGCGTTGGCGCCGGTCGCTTCGGCAACCCGGCCCTCCCAGTCGAGCATCATCGCATCGTCGTATCCGCGTGCTTCGGCATGGTGCTTGGACATGGTGCAGATCATGTAGAGACCCGCCGCCTTGGCATGGACGGGCGCGGTGTGCGGGGCCGGACGGCGATAGGGCGCGATGTCGAGACGAATGCCCTTTTCGGCCTTTTCCGCGTCGAAATATTTGCCCCACTTCCATGCGGCAATCGCCATGTGCGGCTTGGCACCCTGCGCCGCGACTCCCATCTGCTCGGACCCGCGCCAGGCCACCGGACGCACATAGGCATCGGTGAGATCGTTGGCTTTCAGCACCTGCTCGCACGCCGCGTTGATCTCCTCGACGCTCCACGGCAACTCCATGCCGAGGATTTCGGCGGACTTACGCAGTCGCTCCGAATGCTCGGTCAGCTTGAAGATCTTGCCATTATAGGCGCGCTGCCCCTCGAACACGCTCGAGGCATAGTGCATCGCATGTGTCAGAATGTGGACATTGGCGTCGCGCCAAGGCTTCAGCTCTCCATCCATCCAGATGAAGCCGTCGCGATCGTCGTAGGGCTGTACCATATGTGAAAACTCTCCTTGGGCGCCCGACTAGGCGAGGAAGCGCCAAGCGGTCAACTGCAGGCGAAACGAAAGCGGCTCAGTCGCGCGCGGCGGCGGCCATCTCTTCGGTGCGGCGACGTGCCGCTTCGACCGTACGGGCGACGAGATCGTCCATACCGGCATCGCCATCGAGTACCTTTAATCCCGCTTCGGTAGATCCACCGGGGCTGGCAACGCGGGTCGCGAGCGGCCCCATCGCCTCACCCGAAGCGCGTGCCATGACGCCGGTGCCGGCGACGGTTTCCAGCGCCAAGCGCTGCGCGATCTCGGCGGGTAGCCCGAGCGCTTCGGCCTGTCTGGCCATCGCCGCGATGAAGCGCGCGACATAAGCCGGGCCCGAGCCCGCAACCGTGCTGATTGCCGTGAGGTCCGCCTCGTGCTCGCCCCACGGCGCAAAGCCAAGCTTGCCGACAATGGCGGAGATTTCGTCGCGAAGCGCCGGGTCGGCGTCATCCGAATAGAGGCCCGTCACCCCTTCCCCGTCGCTGACCGGCAGGTTGGGCATCAGGCGGACAATGGCGCGCGCTTCGGGGAACAATCGCCGCAGGCTCGCGCATTCGACGCCGGCGAGAATCGACAGGATAACGGTATGCGCACCGATACGCGGCGCGACCTTCGCGGCAACCTCTTCGACTTGATAGGGTTTGTGGCCAAGCCAGACCCATTCGGGCTCGCCATCCGGCAGGTCGGTAGAAACCGCCACTCCCGGAATGTCACGACCCGAGGGTGAAATAGCGGTCAGTGCCGACAAGTCGACGCCAGCCTTCACCCATCCCGCGACCATCGCGCCGCCCATATTGCCGCAGCCGACGAACCAGCCGGAGGGCATGACCAGCCCGCTCAAGCTTCGCCTGCCGTATCGATAAGCGCCGCCTGGATTGCTTCACTCGGGCTCTTGCCGCCCCACAGGACGAACTGGAAAACCGGATAGAAACGCTCGCACTCCTCGAGCGCGGCTTCGGCCACTGCTTCGGCTTCTTCGAGGCTCATCTGCCCCGAGCTGTCGACGAGGACGGCATGGCGGAAGGCAATGATGCCGGGCTGGCTCCAATATTCGAAATGACCGAGCCAGAGCTGCTCGTTGATCATGCCGATCGCTTCGTAGACCTGCGCCTTCTTGTCGACCACGACCTTGATGTCGGGAAAGGCGAGGAATTGCAGGACCTGGTCGTCCGAGCGCCAAACCGCGCGAAGCTCATACTGAGACCAGCTTCCGCTCGCGCTGGCCATGACTTCACCCTCGCTGACGCGTTCGCTGGCCCAGCCGCGGGCGTCGAAATAGGCTTCGAAAATCTCGACCGGCGCATCCTCGACGCGCGGATCCCCCTGATCGCTGGTCACGTCCCCTGGCCCCTACTTCTTCGCGGCGGGCTTCTTCTTGGGCGCCGGTTTCTTGGCGGCTTCCATGGCGTCGAGACGGGCTTTCAGCGCCTCGTTCTCTTCGCGCGCCTTGATCGCCATTGCCTTGACCGCTTCGAACTCGTCGCGGGTCACCATGTCCTCGGTGCCCATCATGTCCTTGAGGCGATCGCGCATCGAGGCCTGCGCCTCGCGACCCATGCCGGCAAACGTCCCCGCCGCACCGTTCAGCACCTTGGCGAGATCGTCGAAAATCTTGTTCTGCGACTGCATTACTTTGTTCCTCCTAACCGAAGAGCGGCTGCCCCGCCCCCGGATTGAGCGACACGATCGCGCTGTTAAGCGTGAACGCGAAGATGAGCCATGCAAGATAGGGCAGCATGAGCAATCCCGCTAGGGGACGGATGCGATAGAAACGTCCCGCCGTCAGCGCTGCCACGACCAGCATGGCGAGCAGGTGCCACTTGGCATAGCCGATCGCCCGCGCCTCGAAGAATGCATAGCTCCAGGTGAAATTGATGGCGAGCTGGATGATCCACAGCGTCACTGCCGTATCGCGCGCCTTGCTGCGCGGCTCGTTGAGTACCGTCGCGAGCGCCAGCGCGATCATCGTGTAGAGCGCCGGCCAGACGATGCCGAACAGATAGCTTGGCGGCTGGAAACTCGGTTTCTCGAGCGCCTCATACCAGCCGTCGGGACCGAAGCCGATCCCCGACAGGCTGCCACCCACTACGGTCAGCGGCACCAGCCACAAAGCGCGTTTCCAGATACCCTTGTCGTTTTTCGCGTCGCTCATTCTTCACCTTTGATTGCGCCGAGCAGGAACTCGACATTGCCTTCAGGGCCCGTGATCGGGCTCGTCTCGACACCCAATACGCGCCAACCCTTTGATCGGACCCATTCCGCCGCCTCATTGCAGACCCGCTGGTGGACTTGAGGGTCGCGTACGACCCCGCCCTTACCCACTTCCTCGCGCCCCGCCTCGAACTGCGGTTTGACCAAGGCGACCAGTTTCGCACCATCCTTGGCAAGGCCGAGCGCGGCGTCGAGCACCTTGTGCAGCGCGATGAAGCTCGCGTCGCAGACCACGATGTCGGGTGCCTCGGTCACGATGTCGGCGTTGAGATGCCGCGCATTGGTCTGTTCGTGGACAATGACGCGCTCGTCATTGCGCAGTTTCCACGCCAGCTGGTTGGTGCCGACATCGACTGCGAACACTTTTGCCGCTCCGCGCGTCAGCAATACGTCCGTGAACCCTCCGGTCGAGCTGCCGACATCCAGACCGGTCATGCCCGTCACATCGAACCCGAAATGGTCGAGGCCGTGATCGAGCTTCATGCCGCCCCTGCTGACCCAGGGATGTTCCTTGCCCCGCACTTCGAGCGGCGCGTCGAGCTTCATCGGCTGACCCGCTTTCTCTACCCGCCTCTCGGCAGAGAAGACATTGCCTGAAAGTATAAGTGCCTGCGCTTTGCTGCGTGTCTCGGCGAGACCGCGTTCGACGAGCAGGAGGTCAGCTCTAATGTTTTTCGCCATCTTCCTCGGTCGCTTCCTCGATGCGGCCCTCGCGCAATTGTTCGCTGGCCTCGGCCTCGGCTTCGGGGTCGGCGCTGGGTGTCACTAGAGTATCGCCCGCATCCTGCTTGAGACAGAGCGTGAAGCCGACGGGGAAATGGTCAGAACCGATTTGGCCAAGCCGCTCCATTTCCACGAGAGCCCAATGCGGCGAGACAAACAGATGGTCGAGGGGCCAGCGCATCATCGGCCAATTCGCGTTAAAGGTTGGCAGCAATTCGCGCCCCACTCGCGGATCGAACGTGCCCGACACCTCACCGAAAAGAAGCGTCGTGGATGACCAACCCACATCATTGAAGTCGCCGAAGACGAGCGATGCCCTCCCTTCGTCACGCGCTTCTCGACCAACGAGCACGAGCTCGGCATCACGCTCGCCGCTATCGTCGCCGGGGCGAGGTGGTTCGGGATGGATTGCAAAGAGAATGACCTCGCTACCATCGCGCATCGTGATGCGTGCATCGATCGAAGGAATGTCGTCCTGTACACGATATTTCACTTCCCCGCTCATCGGCAGACGCGAATAAAGATGCATGCCGTAACTATTCTCCAGCGGCACCGCGATCCGGTAGGGATAAGCTTTGTGCAGCGGCCGCATCGCCTCCTCCCAAGCTTTGTCGCTCTCGGTTAGAAGGATGGTGTCGGCATCCTGCTGGCGAGCCAGCCCGAGCATTTTGCCAAAGTCTTCATTCTCGTTGAGCACGTTGGCACCCAACAACGACAAGCGTTTGTCGGCCGAACAGTTTTCTTCGCTAGCCACTTCTTCGGGAAAGAAGAAAAGGTAGCGCGCTACATGGAAAAATTGCCAGCCAGTCGCGGCCAGCAGCACCGCGATGATGAAGAGCGATCGTCCGCGGCGTGGATCGGGGACCAGCACCGCGTAGAGAAACGCGACCACCAGGCCCGCAAAGCCCAACTGCATGCGGGGAAAGTCGAGAATGCGCACGAACCAGTGATCGGTTTGCCATAGAGGAAGCATGGCAGCCACCGCCAACAACAAGGCCAGCCCGCCAAGCGCGAGGATCAACAGGCGCCGCCAGCCTGCATAATGAGGACGTTGTCGAGAAGCCATTTAAGGCACTTCTACAGCGCCCGGTTGGCGACCGAAACCCTCGATCGCGATCCCGTCAAACCGCGGCGGCGAGACCGCGCAGGCGCTTGCGATTACCGAACCCGGCGCGGACCTGCGGTGTCGGTGCCGGTTCGGCGGGCTTGGGCACGAATTTGGTCGCGCGCTTGCGACGCTGGAGGTGGGCTTCGACCGCCTCGACCACCCGGTCATGACGTCCGGCCAGCCCGCGCATCGACATGGCAAAATCACCGAAATTGTAGAGCCGCGCCGCATCGACCGCGCGCTCCGCCTCGAACCCGGCGGGATAAGCGCGACGATCCTTCAATTCGATGCACAGCACGCGATGCTGGGCGACACCGCATTCCTTGACCGCCTCGATATCCTCCCAGGCGATCAAGCGATCCGAATAACGCGCATAGTAGAGCCCCTCGGGGCGGACGCGCAGCACGACTTCGCGCTCGGCAAGAGATGCCAGCGCCAGCAGCATCAGCGAAGAGAAAACCGGTATGCCGAGAAAGCCCCAGAAGGCGACATGATCGGCAGGCGGCATGAACCATATGCCCGACAGGAAGAAGCAGCCGATTGAGGCTAGCAGGCAGCCGAACGCCGAAAGCAGCATCGGGCGCAGCGAAGTTTTGGATACGATGCGTGCGGGTTCGTCGCTCATCAGCCTGCCTTCCGCTTGCCGAAGCCCGCATAGGTCGTAGCTTGTGCCTGTGGCTGCCGGTCGCGGGCACGTGGATCGAACGCCTTGGGCGCGTCGCGCAGCGCGCGATATTGCGCCCAATGACGAGAAATCGAAGTGACGAGCTGCTCAGCCGTTCCATGCAGGCCACGCATCGAAACGGACACGCCATTGCCGCTCGCGAGCAGACCATAGCTCAGCATCCAGCCCCATGACGGCGACGGGCCGCTATCCTCATGCAAGCGAATGCGCACCGTCTGCGCTTCCTCGGTTTCGATCCCGGCAATATCGCTCCAGGCAATCACCTTGTCGGAATAGCGAGCGAACAGGATCCCCTCGTCCGAGACGCGCAATTGCACCCCGTTTTCCAACAGGCGCGAGGCGTAGAGGAGACCGAGCATCGCCATGATCGGAGCAAGGACGAAGCCCAGCGCCATACCGCGGCGGCCCGAGACGCTGCTATCGAGAACGCCCGAAAAGGCCAGCAATGCGGCAGCGAATGCCAGATAGAATAATGCCAGTCCGGCATTGCGCTTCTGGTCGCGTTTCGCCTGGAAAACAGGCGCGCTCACGTCAGATACCCTTGCGGCCGAACCCGCCGGCGCGGGCGCGCAGGCCCGGTGCCGCCGTCGGGATGGTAGCTTGCGCCTCGAACTGTTCGATCGTGCCGGCCTCGCAGGCGGCGTGGAAGGCGATATGCTCCTCGAGCGCGAGCATCAGCTCGTCGAAATCGGCATCGAGCCCCATCATCGAAATGTGGAAATCGCCCTTGTTCGCCATCTTGTTGAGCGGGCGCAGGATGGCGTGCAGGCCCTCGGGCGGATAGCGCTTGGTATCGAGGTCGATGAGCGCGAGCTTGCTGTTCTGGTAATCCCACTCACGCACCGATTCGATGCTGTTCCAGGGAATCGTCTTCTTCGAATAGCGCTGATAATAGAGCCCCGCTGGCGAGGCACGCAGTTGGACCCCCGCCTCGGCAAAGCGCGTCACCATGATGAGAAAAGTGACGAAGAAAATCGGCATGAGGATATAGCCCCAGAAGGCCTTCCGCGGGCTCGGCGGTTCGCCGAATACGCCGGAAATCCACATCGACAGTATGAAGAAGCCGAGGCTTAAGACGCTCCAAAGCGCCAGTTGGACCGGCGAATTACGCGCCTCGAACGTCGGCGGTTTATGCATGATACTGATCCCCCAAACCTTAGGTTTACGGGATTCGTTACGCCAAAGAAGGTTGAAGGGGCGTTAAACGCCGAGCAGCGCCAGCACGTAGGGACCGAACACGACGACCCCGCCGGCTGCGGCGCCAAGGCTGATGATCAATACTGCAGCCGAGGCAACGTCCTTGGCCTTGCCGATCAGCGGATGATGCTCGAGCGTGACGGCATCGGCGAGCCGCTCGACCGCGGTGTTCACCGCCTCGGCAAACCAGACGAGGGTCGTGAAGGTAATGACGAACACCCATTCCCAGCGCTCGATCCCGAAGGCGAAGCCTGCGATGATGGCGGCGATGGTGCCGATGAGATGGAAACGCGTCGTCGGCTCGCCTTTCCACAGGAAGACGAGGCCCTGCCACGCAAAGCGCAGCGCCTTGATACGGCCGATCAATGTAAAGCGGGTGTCGCTCAGGCGATCTGGCCCTCTTCGACGCTGACATCGTTGCGCTGGAGCGCGGTCAGTACGGTCTCGACGATGTCGGGCGCGGTAAGACCCGCTTCCTCATATTGCTTGGCCGGCGCGTCCTGGTCCTGGAAGACGTCGGGCAGGCGCATCGTGCGGATCTTCACGCCGCTGTCGGTCAGGCCATCGTCCGAGGCCATGGTCAGCACATGGGCGCCGAAGCCACCGACGGCGGCCTCCTCGATCGTCACTGCGACTTCGTGGCGCGAGAGCAGATCGCGGATCAGCGCTTCGTCGAGCGGCTTGGCAAAACGCATGTCGGCGATGGTGACGCTGAGGCCCTTCGCCTCGAGCATGTCGGCCGCCTTCTTGCACTCTTCCATGCGCGCGCCGAGGCACATCAGGGCCACGGTCTTGCCGTCCTTGACGATCCGCCCTTTGCCGATCTCGAGCTTTTCCGGGACTGCCGGGATTTCGACGCCCGTGCCCGCGCCGCGCGGATAGCGCACCGCGATGGGGCCATCGTCATATTCGGCCATGGTATGGACCATATGCGTGAGCTCGGCCTCGTCGGAGGCCGCCATGACGACGAAATTGGGGAGCGTGCAGAGATAAGCGAGATCGAAGCTGCCCGCATGGGTGCAGCCGTCGGCGCCAACCAGCCCGGCACGGTCCATCGCGAAGCGGACCGGCAGGTTCTGGATCGCCACGTCATGCACGACCTGGTCGTAGGCACGCTGGAGGAAGGTCGAATAGATGGCGACGAAGGGCTTGTGGCCCTGCGCAGCGAGACCGGCGGCAAAGCAAACGCCATGCTGCTCGGCAATGCCGACGTCGAACATGCGATCCGGGAACGCCTTCTCGAAATCGTCCATACCGGTGCCGCCCGGCATGGCGGCGGTGATGCCGACAATCTTGTCGTCCTTTTTCGCTTCCGCGATCAGCGCATTGGCAAACACCTTGGTATAGCTGGGCGGCCCGCCCGAGCTCTTCTTCTGTTCGCCCGAGACAACATCGAACTTGGCGACGCCGTGATATTTGTCGGCGCTATTTTCCGCAGGCTCATAGCCCTTGCCCTTTACGGTGCGGGCATGGATCAGGATCGGTCCTTCTTCGGCATCGCGGACATTTTCTAGAATGTCGACGAGGGTCACGACATCATGGCCGTCGACCGGGCCGACATAATAGAAGCCCAGTTCCTCGAACAGCGTACCGCCGGTGACCATGCCGCGGGCATATTCCTCGGCCTTGGCGGCGGTCTTGTGCACGCGCTTGGAGACCCGGCGGAATAGCCGCGAGGCAAAATCGCGCGTCTTGAGATAGGTATCGCTCGACACCAACCGCGCGAGATAGTGCGACAAGCCGCCCACCGGCGGGGCGATCGACATGTCATTGTCGTTCAGGATAACGATCAGGCGATTGCCCGCCTGTTCGGCATTGTTCATCGCTTCGTAGGCGAGACCCGCGCTCATCGATCCATCGCCGATGACGGCAATGACGCGCCCGTCGCTGCCGGTCAGCTTGTTGGAGACGGCAAAACCGACGCCCGCGCTGATCGACGTCGAGCTGTGCGCTGCGCCGAAGGGATCGTATTCGCTTTCGGCCCGCTTGGTGAAACCCGACAGACCCCCGCCCTGGCGCAACGTCCGGATCCGGTCGCGTCGCCCGGTGATGATCTTGTGCGGATAACATTGGTGCCCGACGTCCCAGATCAACCGGTCATTGGGGGTGTCGAACACGTAATGGATGGCCACGGTCAATTCGACTACGCCAAGCCCGGATCCAAGGTGGCCGCCCGACGTACTGACCGCGTCGATCATCTCGGCGCGAAGCTCGTCGGCAAATTGCTTCAGCTGGCTCTTGTCGAGCTTTCGAAGGTCGGCGGGATACTGGACCGTATCCAGCAACGGCGTGTCGGGACGTTGATTCATGCCACCTCCGTAACGCGGCTTTCGGCTCACGTACATACCTTCTCCAGAAGAGGGGCTCGAGTTTCGACCAGAAACGGGAACTTGTCCAGCCAGCTGGACATTCGGGGT
Source organism: Sphingomicrobium sediminis (assembly GCF_023805295.1). Taxonomy (NCBI): domain Bacteria; kingdom Pseudomonadati; phylum Pseudomonadota; class Alphaproteobacteria; order Sphingomonadales; family Sphingomicrobiaceae; genus Sphingomicrobium; species Sphingomicrobium sediminis. The sequence continues at coordinate 369,207 of NZ_JAMSHT010000001.1, read as the reverse complement.
GTCAGTCGGCGCAGTCGCCGCAGGTGCCACGCACTTCGATGACCGGGCGCTTGGGGACGAAGCCCGCGCCCTTGGCTGCGTCGCGCACCCCGCCCGACAGATAATCGTCGTCGAGATGGGTCGCCTTCCCGCAATCGTCGCAGATCAGGAAGATGCAATCGTGCAGGCAATCGGGATGCGCGTTGGCGACATAGGCGTTCGCGCTCTCGACCCGCGCGGCGAGGTTCGCGTTCACGAACAGATCGAGGATGCGATACACGCTGTTGGCCGCGACGCGCTTGCCTCGGGCCTGTCCGACCTTCTCGGCAATATCATAGGCGCTGGCCGGCTGGTCGAATGTGGCGAGCGCTTCGAACACACTTTCTCGCATCGCGGTCCACTGTTCGCCTTCGGCCTGCATGCGCTTCTTCGCTGCAACCCTCAGCTCGGTGCCTTCGTGATGGTGATGTTTGTGATCGTGATCGGCCATCTCAGCTAAATAGGCCCTACGCGCCGCAGCGGCAAGTTTAGTCGCTGGCGATTTCGTTAAGACGGTGCCCCAGTGCGAGGATCGCCACACCGACCATCGTGGCGAGCAGTTCGTTGCCGTCATGCGGCATGGTAAGCGCACCGCCCATCACGCCGAGGCCAAGCCCGCCGACCGCGCTCGGCATCATGTAGCGATGCTCGAAAATGCCGCGGCCGAGCGCATAGGCGCCGATGATCATCGCCAGCCCGAGGCCGACTTCATGCACGATTTCGCTGCCCAGCAAGCCACCGGCACTCGCAACCGTCGCCACGAAGGCGACCGTCGCGATGCAGTGCACCAGGCACAGGCCGGACAGGCCGATCGCGATGCGATCTGCGCGTCGGGTGGCCAGGGCCGCAGTAAGAGTCGTGGCGTTCATATGAGGCCCATATAGGCCGGACAGTATTAAGATACAATATCACATTGCACGATTTTTGAACCTGTTCGTCGAAAGTCAGCATTGCACCGTCTCCCGGCACCCCTAAGCCCTTGGTTCCTCTTTTCTTTGTGGGCGGCTCGCGCCATATGCGCCGCATCATGAACGTCGAATCTGGTATTTCCTCTGCTAGCAGGGCCACCGCACGGCCCATCGCCATCGCCAACTGGCTGTTTGCCGTGGCGGGGCTGGTCTTCATCATGGTCGTCGTGGGCGGCATCACCCGCCTCACCGAAAGCGGGCTGTCCATCACCCGTTGGGACCTCATCACCGGCACGCTGCCGCCCTTGTCGGCGGAGAAATGGGAGAGCGAATTCGCGCTCTACCGCCAGACCACCGAATATATCGAGGTGAATGGGCCGGCAGGCATGGATTTGGCCCAGTTCAAACAGATCTATTTCTGGGAGTGGTTCCACCGTTTCCTCGCCCGCATGGTCGGCGTTGCCTTCTTCATTCCGCTGGCCTGGTTTTGGATCCGCAATGCGATCCCGGAGGGCTACAAGCCACGCCTCGTCGCCCTCTTCCTGCTGGGCGCAAGCCAAGGGGCGCTGGGCTGGTATATGGTACAATCGGGCCTCGTCGGGCGTACCGACGTCTCGCATTTCCGTCTCGCTGCGCACCTCCTGACCGCGCTGTTCATCCTTGCCGGCCTTATCTGGACCGCGCTCGACCTGCGCCAGTTCGCCCGCGGCAACACAAAGCCGGCCACGCTCCGCACCGCTGCGCTGCCGGTCGCGCTCATCCTGTTCATCCAGCTCCTGCTCGGCGCCTGGGTCGCCGGCCTCAATGCCGGATATATCAGCAGCGAATGGCCGCTGATGTTCGAGCGTTTCTATCCCGACAATGCGATCGAGTGGGCCGGCGGCACCTGGAACACGCTGACCAACGATCCCTTCCTCATCCACTGGATGCACCGCTGGTGGGCATGGATCGCGGCCGGTGCGCTGATCTGGCTCGCCATCCGCGTCAAACCGCATGACCGGCGCGCCTCGATCGCCATGCATGCAACGGTCGGCACGCAGGTGCTGCTGGGAATCGCCACCGTCCTGAGCGGCATGAACATCGTCCTAGCCGTCCTCCACCAGGCGGTCGGCGCGCTGCTCGTCGCCTCGCTCGCCTGGGGCGCGCACGTGCTGGGCCGCCGCGCATGAGCCATGACGGCCCGATCAGTGTGTACATCATGTGCTCCGCGCTCGGCGAAGCGCAGGAAATCGCCCGCGCGCTGGTCGAGGAACGGCTCGCTGCCTGCTGCAACATCCTCGGCCAGGCCAAGAGCATCTATCGCTGGGAAGGCGCGGTCGAGACCGGCGCCGAATTCCCGGTCGTCGCCAAGACGATGGGCCACAATTTCGACGCGCTCGCGGCGCGGGTGAAGGCACTGCACGGCTTTTCCGTCCCCGCCATCACCGCCTGGCCGATCGTCGAGACGACCCCCGAATATGGCGCGTGGATCGAAGAGAATTGCAGGGCGGTATCTTGATACCCGCCAGCAAGGCCCCGCAAAACTTGACTTAATCGCCTCCCGCCGTCATTAGGCGCGGCAACGGCATGGGGCTGACCCCGTGCCTTTCGTAATTTTTGGAAAGGATCAGGCCATGAAGGCGCTGATGAAGACCACCAAGCCGGCGAAACCGGCCGAGGTCGAAAAAAAATGGCATCTCATCGATGCTGAAAACCTGGTCGTCGGCCGCGTTGCCGCGATCATCGCCAACCACATCCGTGGCAAGCACAAGCCGAGCTTCACCCCGCACGTCGATTGCGGCGACCATGTCGTCGTCATCAACGCCGACAAGGTGCGCTTCACCTCGGACAAGGCGAACACCAAGAAATATTACAAGCACACCGGTTATGCCGGCGGCATCAAGGAAACGACGCCGACCCGCATCCTCGAGGGCAAGCACCCCGAGCGCGTGCTTGAAAAGGCCGTGAAGAACATGGTGCCGCGTGGTCCGCTTGGCCGCGCCGTCATGAAGAACCTTCACCTCTATAACGGCACCGAGCATCCGCACGGCGGCCAGAACCCCGAAGTGCTCGACGTCGCTTCGATGAACCGCAAGAACAAGGTGGGCGCATAATGGCCGACGAAAAGAAGGGTCTCGCTGATCTCGGCGAGCTGACCAAGAAGCAGGAACAGGGCGCCACGGTCGAGGAAACCAAGACCGAGCCCAAGGCTGACAAGTCGGACGTCAAGGCTGACGATGCCGCTGTCGACACCCCGGCCGAAGGCGAAACCGTCGCCGACACCCCGGTCGTGGAGGAAGCCCCGCTTCGCGAGCAGGAAATCGACGATCTCGGCCGCGCTTATGCGACCGGTCGCCGCAAGGACGCCGCTGCACGTGTCTGGCTCAAGCCGGGCTCGGGCAAGATCACGATCAACGGTCGTGACCAGGCTGTCTATTTCGCGCGTCCGACGCAGCGCCTGATCATCAACCAGCCGTTCGGCATCACCGACCGCGTTGGGCAGTATGACGTGATCGCCACCGTCAAGGGCGGCGGCCTGTCGGGCCAGGCCGGTGCGGTGCTGCACGGCATCGCCCAGGCCCTCGCCAAGTACGAACCGGCGCTGCGCACCACGGTGAAGCGTGCCGGCTTCCTCACCCGCGACAGCCGCGTGGTCGAGCGTAAGAAGTACGGTCGCGCCAAGGCCCGCCGTAGCTTCCAGTTCTCGAAGCGTTAAGCGAGCGAGCTGCCGAGCAGAAGAAACAAGCCGTCCGGGAAACCGGGCGGCTTTTTCTTATGTAGAGAGACAGCGAGCAACGGACGGCCTGCGCTCTTCCGAGCGACAGGGTCGACGGGGCAGGCCGCCCTGCCCCGCCCCACACCACTCCCCGTCCTATCCAGCCAACACACCCGTTGGTAGAAGCCTCATTGCCTGTTCAGGCATACTCCGGCACTGCCTCTCCCATGAAAAACCTTGCAACGCTCGCAGCCCTCGCGCTGCTCGCCGCTCCTGCCGCTGCGCAGGACCTCAGCCCCGCCGACGCCATCGGCACGTGGACGGGCGATCTTGCCCTGCCCAACGGCATGAGCCTCCCCATCGAATTCCAAGTCAGCGACGAAGATGCCGACGGCGTCCTTGAAGCGCAGGCCTATAGCCGCGCCCAGACCGACCAGCCGCTGCCGGTCGACGGCGTCGCGCTCGAGGACGATGTCCTCACCATCACCATCGGTGCCGTCGGCGCCGCTTATGAAGGCACCTGGAATGGCGAAGCTTTTGTCGGCACGTTCAGCCAGGGTGGCACGGAATTGCCGCTGACGCTGACCCAGGCCGAATAATCACCGCCTGATATTCTCGAAGGGCCGTCCATCGCGGGCGGCCCTTTTTGTTGCGCCTGCGTGACCGCGCGACTTGCTTTTCTGCGCAATTGCCCCCAATTCCGCGCGCCATGACAAAAGAGAATGAGATTGACCGCCTCCTCGACGAACTGGAGGCCATTTACGAAAAGAGCGTTTCCAACCTTCACGAAGCGCTTCACGCCTACGCCAAGGATGGCACCCGCCCCGACATGGGCGCGCGCGCAGAAGGGCTATTTGCCTATCCCGAATTGAGGATCGACCATGATCCGTCGGGCGATCCGCCCGTCCCGGGCCGCGCATTCGCCCGCCTCAACCAAGCGGGCACCTACACCACCTCGGTCGCACGTCCGCAGCTCTTCCGCTCATACCTCAAGGAACAGCTGATCCATCTCGTGCGCGATTATGACGTGCAGGTGAGCGTCGGGCGCAGCCACATGGAGATCCCCTACCCCTTCGTGCTCGACCAGGCCGATATCGACCTTACGGGCATCACCTCGTCGGAACTCTCGCGCAGCTTCCCCTCGACCGAGTTGGAAGCGATCGGTGACGAGATTGCAGACGGCGTGTGGGATTATTCGATCCACCCGTCACGCCCGCTGGCACTGTTCGACGGGCCGCGCACCGATTTCAGTCTCGCGCGCCTCAAACATTATTCGGGTACCTCGCCCTGGCATTTCCAGCGCTTCGTCCTGTTCACCAACTATGTTCGCTATGTCGACGAATTCGTCCGCTTCGCGATCGACGAACTGCGCAAGGAAGGCAGCCGTTTCACCGCATTCAGCGTGCCGGGCGGCTATTATGAGCGCGGCCAACTGGCCGATGCCGAGGCGCAGATTGCCGCAGGCACGTGGCGCAAGCACCAGATGCCCGCCTACCACCTCATCGCCGAGGATGGCGACGGCATCACCTTGGTGAATATCGGCGTCGGCCCCTCCAACGCCAAGACGATTTGCGACCATATTGCGGTGCTACGCCCTGAGGCGTGGCTGATGATTGGCCATTGCGGCGGCCTCCGCCCCAGCCAGACGATCGGCGACTATGTCCTCGCCCACGCATATTTGCGCGACGATCACGTCCTCGACGAAATGCTGCCGGTAGAAATCCCGATCCCGGCCATCGCCGAAGTCCAGACCGCCATGTATCGCGCCGCGCTCGACATTACCGGTGAGGGCGACGAGGAATTGAAGAAGCGCCTGCGTACCGGCACGGTCGTCACTACCGACGATCGCAACTGGGAGTTGCGCTACACCCTCTCGGCAATGCGCTTCAACCAGAGCCGCGCAGTCGGGATCGATATGGAAAGCGCGACCGTCGCCGCACAGGGCTATCGCTTCCGCGTGCCCTACGGAACGCTGCTATGTGTCAGCGACAAGCCGCTGCATGGCGAGCTGAAACTGCCGGGCCAGGCCAATGCCTTTTATGAAAAGGCGATCAGCCAGCACCTGCGCATCGGCATCGCTGCCCTCGATCATCTGCGTCACGAGGGCGACGGGCTGCACAGCCGCAAGCTGCGCAGCTTCGACGAGCCGCCGCTGCGCTAGGACATCAGCGCCCTACTGGATCTCGATCTGGTAGGGCGAGACGATCACCATGCGAAGCTGGGTGAACTGGCCGTTGCGCCCTGTCGGGACTTCGGCCAGCACGCCCGCAACTACGATCGTGCGGTCAGCGAGGATGGTCTCGGTCACGCCACCGAAATGACGGTCGAGCATCTTCATGCCGTCCTCGTCGATATAGATGCCGACATTCAGGGGATCGCGGAAATCGCGCTCCGAATTGAGGATCAGGCGATTGTCGTTGCGATGCGAGGACCGCACTGTCATGCGCACCGCGCCGACGAACGGGTCGGGCGCCGACGCCTCGACATAGGCCTTGGCCTGTTCGGCCGGGATTTCGCGGGCGAAGAGCTGCTCACCGACTTCGGCGGGCATGCCCATCGCTTCGGCCATCTTGGCGCGGTCCTCGGCAGGATCGGCCACGACCATGGCAAGAAGGGCGGAAAAGGCGGTCAAGATCATGTTCGGTGTCCCCCACGCGGTCACTGGTGATTCGATACATCCGCTCTTACAAGAAGCGCCATGAACGACCAACAACTCGTCGCCGCCGCGCGCGCCGCCGCCCTCAAGGCCTATGCCCCCTATTCGGGTTTCTCGGTAGGCTGTGCAATCCTCAGCACCGATGGCGAGATCGTCACCGGCGCCAACCTCGAAAATGCCTGCTACCGGCTCGGCCTGTGCGCCGAACAGAGCGCGCTAACGACCGCCCAGCACGCCTTCGGCCTCGGCAAGGTTGCCAAGATCGCCGTGGCCGGCGGTGATGGCTCGGGAGACGAATTGGTCGGCGCCCAAAGCGTCACGCCCTGCGGCGGTTGCCGCCAGGCCATCCTCGAAGCCGCGCATATCGGCGGCCGCGATATCGAGATTCTCGCCGCCTCGGGCGACGGCAAGACGGTCGAGCGCATGACCATCGAAGCCATCCTGCCCCACAATTTCGGGCCCAAGAATCTGGAAGACAGCGCCTAGACGAAGACCGCGATCTGCTGCCGGCCGATGGCGAGGCAGCGCCCGTCCTCCGACCACAGCTTCATGTCCTGCGTGGTCATGCCGTCCTCGGCCTGTTCGGCCTCGGCGCGCAGCAAGTGCCAACCGTCCACATTGTCCGGCTCCTCCAACAGGTCGATATGCCAGGTCACGCTCGACAGCGGCCCCATGACGGGAAAACGAACGATCGCGGCAGGCGGCGGTGCATCCGCGAGCGCCAGAAGCGCGGTCGTCGCATCCACGCCCGGTTGGTCGATGAACTTCGCCCATGTCGCCATCATCGGCTCACCGCCCGAGCCACCCTGCGATCCCGCGCCCAGGCGCATGTCGAAATTGGCGGTGAAACCGGGCGCGCGGCTGTTATTGCCGGGAAAGAGCGGGCCCGCTTCGTCCGGCGGCAGCACATCGGGCAGCGGCGGCGGGGTCACCTCGATCCCGCTTGCCTGCGGCGCGGCAAAGACGAAGCTGGCGCGCAGCACGGGCCCGTCATCGCTCACCGCTTCGACCGCGACCATCGTGGTCGAGCGCCCCTTGCGGAGGATACCCGGCAGGAAATGCAGCTTGCCCTGCGCCGGCCCCACGAACACGCATTGCGCGGACTTGAGCGGCGGCAGGTCGTCGAAATAGAGCCGCGCTGCTTCATGCGCGAGCGCCAGCGTCATGCCGCCATAGAGGGTGCGCCCCTGCGCCCAATCCTCGGGCGCCTGGATCGTGAACCGGTCCCTGTCGCGCTCCAACTGCGCGATCGCGTCACTCAATGCGGGCATCACACTCTCCTTTGAGTTGCGGATTGCAACCAAAGGGGTTGCGCGTCAATGACCCTAAATGTCCGTGGGTCGCTTGGGCGCATCGATGTTGCGCCGCGGATGGGGCTTGCTCTTCGCAGCCTTGCGCGCCGCGACCCGGCGGCGATAGGCCGCCATTTGACCGTCTTCGCTGTCGCAATATTCCGGCGGCAGGATTTGCCGACCGTACTTTTCGTAGCTCCGGCCATCGCGCAGACCCATCGCCCGACTTTTCCGAATGATGCGCCACGTCACGAAGGCACCGGTCGGACCGAACAGGAGCAAAAGGAACAGCCGGCCCTGTGGCAACATGCCCGGCGCAAACAAGGCCATGGTGATCGGCACCGTGAAGATGACGGCATAGGCGATCAACATGCGCGACCAGAAAGGCTCACCCGGACGGATCGTCCAATCCACCGCTCGGCGCAGCTTCAGCCCCCAGCCGGTCGAAAAGGACCGGCGCTTCCGCTTCGGCGGAACCATCAGGCCAGCTTGATCTCGCGCAACCGTTGCTGGAGGAATTCGTCCGCCGTGATGGGCGGCTGCTTGGGCTCCTCGCCTTCGGGTACGCAACCGGGCAGCGCCTTGATTTCGAAGTCGCTCCGGAAATGAAGGAAGAAAGGCATCGAATAACGCGCATTACTGGCGCGATCGGGCGTCGGGTTGATGACGCGATGCTGGGTCGAGGGCAGATAGCCGTTGGTCAGCCGGTCGAGCATGTCGCCAATATTGATGGCGAGCTCGCCTTCCTTGGGCTTCACGTCGAGCCACTTGCCTTCCTTGGTCAGCAGCTGGAGACCCGCCTCCTCGGCACCAAGCAGCAAGGTGATGGCATTGATATCGCCATGCGCCCCGGCGCGGATGTGCTGGCCCGTCGGCTCGGTCTGCGGCGGGTAGAAGAGCATGCGCATCACGCTATTGCCGTCCTCGATCGCATCGACGAGAAATTCCTCTTCGATGTTCAGGAAGCGCGCAACCGCGCGCAGCAGCCGCTCGCCAGCCTTGTCGAACTCGGCATAGAGTTCCTTGAAGGTCGCCTCGAAGCTCTCGATTTCTTCCGGCCAGATATTGTCGGCCATATGATCGCGGAAGCGATGCCCCTCGGGCAGGTCGCGCCCGACATGGTAGAATTCCTTGAGGTCGTGATGCTTGTGACCCTTGGCCGTCTCGATCCCGAACGGCGTATAGCCGCGCGCGCCGCCGCCGCCTTCAACATGATACTTACGCTTCACCTCTTCGGGCAGTGCGAAAAACTCTTCCGCTTTCTTGTAGGCGCGGTCGATCAGGTCCTGTGGAATGCCGTGGTCACGCACGATGGCGAAACCATATTCGACAAAGCTGGTGCCAAGGTCATGGGCGAGCGTGTCCGGATCGTCCTTCAGGGAGACGGTCGCAACGCTTTCACTGGTGATTACTTCGGTCATGGGGTGGGCTTTAGCGCCACGTGACCGTCGGTGCAATTGACGCGCGTCAAACCGGATCGGCAGACGATGCCGGCGGAGAGGCGGTCACGGGCCCGACATGAAACACGCCGTCAAAATCGGGCAACGCGTTCTCGCCATCGATCAGGTGAAAACCCGGCGCACGATCGCCTGCATGGTTTGCGGGCGTCGGGTGGGCTGCGCAGGCTATCATGTCGTCCGTAATGGGCGTTCCGGGAGGCGGCATGTCCTCGGGATCGATTGCCAACTGGCAAGACCAGGTCTCACCCGGCCCGTGGATCATGTAGAGTGACACGACATTGGTTTCGGCATCGAGGATCGCAGCCATCGGACGAAACGGTTCGCCGCCCATCGACACCGCACTCTGCCGCGAGTGCAACTCGCCAACCAGCACGACGACCTGGTCATATTTCCCGCGATCGGCAGCGGCACGAATATTGAGTGCTTGAGATGCCTCATGCGGTTCCTGCGCAGGCAAACTGGCCAGTGCGCGCCGTTGCGTTTCATTCTTCGAACCGTTGAAGGATGTGATGTCGATGTCGCGACCAGCACTCTTGAGTGCATGCAGCCGTTCAAGCATGTCGAGCATCGCCACGCTAGCGACACCATCCTCGCGTCCGGTCCATTCGCCTACCGTCTTGATCATCCGCTCGCGAAAACCCTCATGCGGCCCGTTCCACACTTCGCGGAAGGCATCGTCGCTGGTCGCATTGAATTCGATTGCGAGAAGGACACTGCGCGTCTCGGAGATCGCACAAATATATTCGGCCACAGCAGCCGGCGATTCTGCCGTCCCGTGAGATTCTCCGAAAATCAGGAACTTGCCGTCGGCAGCTTGTGCAACTGTCTCCCAGCCGGGAAGTGGGTTGCAGTCGGAAGCGGGTGAAGCGGCGCCGAGCGCCATCGAAAGAGCAATAGCCAAGGACATGGTTGGTGCTTCCTTCTGTTGAAGTCACCAAGACCATATGGGTTCGATACCGGCTTTTAAGTCACTTTCGACGAACCGACGAAGGGCTGACTCGACTAGAAGCTCAACAACAGACCCGCAAGCGCCGCACTCATCAGGTTGGCGAGCGAACCGGCGGCCAGCGCGCGCAGGCCCAGGCGCGCGATGGTCGGGCGCTGGTTGGGCGCAAGGCCGCCGGTCACCGCCATCTGGATCGCGATCGACGAGAAGTTGGCGAAGCCGCAAAGCGCGAAGGTGACGATTGCGGTGGTGCGGGTCGACAGGCTGTCCATCGCACCTAGATCGATGAAGGCGACGAATTCGTTGAGCACGACCTTTGTCCCGAACAGGCCGCCGGCAATATTGGCTTCCTCCCACGGCACCCCGATCAGGTACATGATTGGCTGGAAAACATAGCCGACGATCTGCTGGAAGGTGAGATCATCATAGCCGAACCAGCCACCGATCCCGCCAAGGATGCCGTTGGCAAGCGCGACCAATGCGACGAAGGCCAACACCATCGCTGCGACAGCAACGGCGAGCTTCACGCCGGTCTGAGCGCCCATGGCCGCGGCCATGATGAGGTTGGCGGGCTTTTCCTCGTCGCCATGCGGATCGACATCCTCGACATGACCATCGAGCGCTGCGGCCGCCGCGCCCTTGGGGCTGCGCCCCTGTTCGTTGAGGTCGACATCGCCAGCGGGCTCGAGCTTGGGGTCGGGCATGATGATCTTGGCCATCAGGATCCCGCCCGGCGCGCTCATGAATGCGGCGGCGAGGAGGAATTCGATGTCGATGCCCATCGCGGCGTAGGCGGCAAGGATGGTGCCGGCGACACCGGCCATGCCGACGCTCATGATGGTGAAAAGCTGGCTCGGCGGCAGCTTGGCGAGGTAAGGTTTGACGACCAGCGGGCTTTCCGACTGGCCGACGAAGATGTTGGCCGCCGAGGCAAGACTCTCGACCTTGGAGATGCCGGTAATGGCCTGCAGCGCGCCACCCACCCATTTGATGATCTGCTGCATGATGCCGAGATAATAGAGGATGCTGATGAGCGCGGCGAAGAAGACGATGACGGGCAAGGCAGCGATCACGAAGGTGTTCGCCAGCGGATTGCTCTCGTTGGGGCCGAACAGGAATTGCGTGCCTGCGGCCGAGTAACCGAGCAGTGCGCTTACACCATTGGCCATCCATTCGAGCCCCGCAGCGCCCCAACTGGTGCCAAGCACGAGGGCGGCAATACCGGCCTGCAGGGCGAAGGCGGCGCCGACAACGCGCAGGCGGATCGCCTTGCGATCGGTCGACAGGATGAAGGCCAGCAGCAGGATCAGCGCGATGCCTGCGAAACTCATCAGGATTTGCATTGGTGTTCGCCCTCCCCGGCTTACCAGACCATGCCTTGTGTACCGTTCGCGGCGGCCGCGTCCAGCTTTTCGATGGCTTCGACAGGTTCGTGCGCCATCAACAACTGCTTGCGGCGATCCGCGCTCATGAAGCCTTCATTGGCGATCTTGTCGCAAAAACTGGCGAAACCGTCCCAGAAGCCTTCGACGTTCAACAGGCAGAAGGGCTTGGAATGATAGCCCAGCGCATTCCACGTCCAGGCTTCCATCAATTCGTCCAGCGTCCCGATGCCGCCCGGTAGGCAGACGAAAGCGTCGGTGAGCTCGGTCATCTTGGCCTTGCGCTCATGCATGCCGGGGACCGGATGCAATTCGGTAAGGCCCGGATGCGCCACTTCGACGTCGATCAGGCTCTGCGGGATAACGCCATAGACCTTGCCGCCAGCCTCGAGCACGGTGTCGGCAACAATCCCCATCAGCCCCAGCTTGCCCCCACCATAGACGAGGTCGATGCCGCGTTCGGCCATGGCGTTGGCGAGCGCGACGGCAGTGTCGCGATAGGCAGGGTTTTCACCGGCCTGGTGGCCGCAATAGATGGCGATGCGCTTGAGGGTCACAGGTCGATCAAATCCTTGAGGTTGGTTTCGGGCCGCGCGCCGTAATGCGAGATGACTTCGGCTGCCGCGATGGCGCCGGTCTGCAGGCATTTTTCGAGCGGCGCATCCTTGCAATAGGCCGTGAGGAAGCCAGCGGCGAACAGGTCGCCAGCGCCGGTCGTGTCGACAACCTTGTCGACGGGCGCGGCGGGAATGCGGACGGTGCCGTCCTTGGTGCGCGCCATCGCACCGGCAGCGCCATCGGTGACGATCATGGTCGGGACGGTGCGCCCCAGCCGCTCGATCGCCGTGTCGGCATCGGCGGCGCCGGTCAGGATCTTCGCCTCGTCAGCATTGCAGAAAAGCAGGTCCACCCCGCCTTTCTCGATCAGCTCGATGAAGGGATCGCGGCGTTCGGTGATGCAGACGCTTTCGGACAAGGTGAAGGCCACTTCGCGCTGCGAGGCATGGGCCATCTTGCGCGCGGCCATCATCGCGGCGCGCGGTTTTTCAGGCCCGAACAGATAGCCTTCCAGATAAAGGATACGCGAGGCGCGGACGAGGTCTTCGCTCACCTGCGCGGCCTCGAGCTGGTGGCTCGCACCCGGCGCCGTATTCATCGTGCGCTGCCCGTCGGGCGTCACGAGGATGAGGCAGCGCCCCGTCGGGCAGTCCTGCGTGAAAGGCAAAGCCGGCGTGTCGAAATGCACGCCCATGCTGGTAAGGTCGTGGCGGAAAATCTTGCCGAACTGGTCGTCTGCAATCTGCCCGATAAAGGCCGCCTTGCCGCCCATGCCGGCAACACCCGCCATCGAATTGGCAGCCGACCCGCCCGAATGCTCTTCGGCAACGCCCATCGCCTCGTAGAGTTGATCGGCTTCGAGCGGCGTCAGTAACTGCATCGAGCCCGCCGGAAGCGCATGCTCGACAAGGAATTCGGGTTCGCACGGCGCGATCACATCGACGATCGCATCGCCCATCGCGACAATATCGAAACGTGTGTCGGTCATGGGGCCTTTCGGGGAAAAATCAGGATGTTGTGAAGTTGGTGTTGCCGACTAGCCGCAGGCGTGCGCAACGTCAACGAACCCCCTTCCCTTTTCGCGCCCGAGCGGGCAGTCCTTTCGCCCATGACCGATACGACGACGCGCAGCGCGCCCACCGCCATCCCGATTTCGCTATTTGCCTTCTCCGTCTTCTATGGCGGCATGATCTGCATTGCCGGGGTGCTCGCCAACAAGCAGGCGCAATTATTCGAATTGCCCGGCGTCGGCATGCTTGCGGTCGAAAGCGGTATCTTCCCCTTCCTCCTGCTCGTCATCACGGCGAGCGCGGTGACCGAGTTATTCGGGCAGAAAACCGCGCAGCGCCTCGTCCTGTTCGGTTTCGTGCCGCTCATCATGGCCTCGCTGCTGACCTTGCTTGTGCTGCAGATCCCGCCCGCCGAGGAAATGGATCCCGAGCGCCTCTCGGCCTTCGAACTGCTGCTAGCATCGACCCCGCGCATCTGGCTTGCCGGGATCGCCGCCTACGGCATCTCGACCCTGCTCAATGTCTGGATCTTCGAGAAGATGAAGAAGCCCGGCGGTCGCCTCCTGTGGCTGCGCAGCGCCGTCGCCGGCGTCCTCAGCCAGACGATCGACAGCCTCATCTTCATCACCATCGCCTTCTACGGTGTCTTCCCGATCGTCGAATTGCTGATCGGCCAGATGCTCGCCAAGGCGGTACTGAGCGCCGTCCTCATCCCGCCGGCAGTCCAGCTCATGGTAAGCCTCGGCCGCAAGCTCGACGCGCCAAAGGCGCAGCAGGCCGCCTGATCTCAAGGTCCGTGTAACCTTGCGCGGCCAAGCCGCGTATGAGGGGCTGACGGATCATTTTATCGGGGACCATTTTTCCATGCGTATCATTCCTCTTGCCGCCACGGCTGCGGCGCTGGCCGCCTGCACCACCGAAACCCCGGCCGCCGACACGACCGACAGCTATGCCATGTTGCTCGAAGCCGACGCCGACCGCGCCGCCAAGGACGTGCCCGCCGCCTGGACCGACTTTACTGGCGCTGCCTTCGCCGAGGCGCAGGCAGAGGGCCGCACGGTCATCGTCGATGTCTATGCCGACTGGTGCCCGACCTGTAAGGCGCAGGCCCCCATCCTCGACGAGCTGGCCGAAGAAGAGGCGCTAGATGACGCGCTGCTGCTCAAGGTCGACTATGACCGCGACAAGGATTTCGTGAGGGCATTGCGCATCCCGCGCCAGTCGACCGTGCTGCGCTTCGAAAATGGCGAGGAAGTCCAGCGTTCGGTCGCCGAGACCGATCCCATGCGCCTGCGCGATGTCGTCCTCGGCGACGCCGCCTAGGCCATCATGCTCGCCAGCCTCGGCCTTGCCTTCATCGCGGGGGTCGTCACCCTCCTCAACCCTTGCGTACTGCCTATCCTGCCGGTCCTGATCGGGTCGGCACTGGGTCAGCACAAGCTGGGGCCGCTCGCACTCGCCGCCGGGCTGGTGACGAGCTTTTCGACCGTTGGCCTCGCGATCATCGCCTTCGGCTTCTCGATCGGTCTCGACGGCGCGCTGGTCCGCAGCATTGCGGGCGCTTTGCTCGCCTTGGCCGGTATCGTGCTGCTCGTGCCGAAAGCGCAGGCGGCCCTCTCCGCAGCGGCCGCGCCGCTGACCGCGCGCGCCAACGACAAGCTTACCACGGTCTCGGGCGATGGCCTCCTCGGCCAGTATGGCATCGGCCTGCTGCTTGGGCTCGTCTGGGCCCCCTGTGTCGGACCGACGCTCGGCGTCGCCATCGCCGCCGCTTCTGCCGGAGAAAATCTCGGGCAGGCCTTCCTGACATTCCTGGTCTTCGGGCTCGGCGTCGCCCTGGCCATTCTCGCGCTAGCCTACGGCGCCCGCACCACGCTCGGCGAACGGTCGGGCATGGCTCGCAAATTATCGCGCATTGCCAAGCCGCTCTTCGGCGCGATGCTCGTCATCGTCGGCGCTGCCGTGCTGACGGGCTTCGACAAGGCGGTTGAGGCCGCCCTTCTCGAAGTGCTGCCGCAAGGGCTGATCGAGTTCACCACGCGCTTCTAGCGCAACCTTCCGGGCCAAGAGAGGTTGAGGGCTTCATGGATATTCAGTTCGAAGAAGAAAATGGTCGCGGCCGCTGGCATGTCATGCCCAAAGAGGGCGACGAAGCCGCGGAAATGACGTTCAGCCGCACCAATGCCGAGCTGATCATGATCGACCACACCTTCGTGCCGCCCTCGGCCCGCGGCCAGGGCCTCGGCGAAAAGCTCGCCGAGCGTGCCTATGCCGATGCGAAGGAAAAGGGCTGGAAGATCATCCCCGTCTGCCCCTTCTTCAAGGCGCAGGCCTCGCGCCACGGCTGGGGCGATATCGTCCAGGGCATCTAGTTCGACTACAACCGTCGTCGAAGCAACGCGTGTCTTAGTCGAACATCACACGCGCATCCCCGAACTTCCGTCGATGACGGGCACGAGTTTCGCTTCATGCAGGGGGCTGCACGACCATGATTTCGCTTCTTCTTACGGCTGCTGCTGCGGCGGCCGGCCAGCCGGTGACCGCAACCTATCTCGACACCGATCCGCAGATTGACGGAAACCTGTCCGCAGCAGAGGCAGCATTGCCCGCGCAGCAATTTCGCGTCGAAAACCGGCTCGACAATCCCGACGTGCCCGTCCCCGAAATCCGCTTTCGCCTCGGCTATACGCCCGACCATCTCTACCTCGCCATCAGCCATGATGGCGACGCGGTCAGCTATCATAATCGTGGCTATCTGTGGGGCGATGGCTGGCGCATCATCCTGACTGACGCCCCCGATGGACGTTCGGGCAATTTCGTCGAGATTTACGGAGATCCACGCCCCGAAGGCGATGACGGGGCCGAGGCATTCCTTGCCGTCCAGAATGGCGACCAGGTCTATCGACGTTTCCGCGGTGACAGCCGCGTCGCCGAAGCGGCGGGACCCGACGGCACCGTGTTCGAAGCCCTGATCGACTGGGGCGACATCCGCCCGTTCCGGGCCGGCTTCGACGACATTGCCGGTATCAACCTCATGTTCGCCAAGGGGCTCCAAACGGAAGAAGCGGGCTACTTCCCCTACGTCTACAAGCTCGTGCATGATGACGGCGTCTGGGACGAGGAAATGCTCGACCGCGCCAGTGTACCACTTTCCTTTGGCGCTGCTCCGGCCGCCCAGCGGGTGCGTCCCGCCTTGCGCACCTTGGCTACCGGGCAAAGCCTGACCCTCGACTGGGCGCTCTATGGGGATGCCGACCCAGCACCCGTCCGTGTCGAACTTCTCGACGAGAATGGCGCCCCGATTCAGGCTAGCACGATCGCGCCCGAGGCCCCGGTTTTCGACCTGTCCGGCCGATCGGCAGGCACCTACAGCCTCGCCATTTCGGGCGCTGACTGGTCCGACGAAGGCCCGCTTGTCATCCTTCCCGAGATCGACCTCACGGTCGCGTCCATGGAATTGGCCGTGCTCGAAGGCGAGTCAGACCAAGGTACGTTCGACACGCTGAGCTTCCGTTTCGAGGAACTACGACGGGCGATAGGCTCCATCGCTCCGTACGAAGCTGCCGACGATCTCGGCGCGCGCTGGACCGCATTCGAAAACGCATTGGCCACGGCGACCGCTGGCGATGATCCCTTCGCCAACGTCAACGCGCCCTACCGGCGGGCCTTCCGCTCCGCGCTCGATGACAGCCTCCAGCCTTATTCGGTCCACGTGCCGGAAGGTGCGTCGACCGGCGGCGCCCGGCCTGCCATCCTCTTCCTCCATGGCAGCGGGACCGACGACCAGGGCCTGCTCGACCGCCGGCGCGGCGATGGCCGCATGGTCGAGATCGCGCCCTGTGGCCGTGACAAATATCGCGCCTATGCCATGGCCGAGAGCCAGGTCGACATCATCGAAGCCCTCGACGCCGCCACCCGCGACTTCGACCTCGATCCCGAGCGTATCGTCATCGGCGGCTTTTCGATGGGCGGCTACGGCGCCTTGCGAGCTTTTTATGCGCATCCCCATCGCTATGCCGGTGTCGCCATCTTCGCGGGGCACCCCAATCTCGCGCAGGAATGGCTGGG
The DNA here is from genome assembly GCF_023805295.1 of Sphingomicrobium sediminis. NCBI lineage: Bacteria > Pseudomonadati > Pseudomonadota > Alphaproteobacteria > Sphingomonadales > Sphingomicrobiaceae > Sphingomicrobium > Sphingomicrobium sediminis. Next base: position 352,214 of record NZ_JAMSHT010000001.1, on the reverse strand, counting down.
CGTGCCGCAACCCAATTTCCTGATCCCGGAATATCTCAAGGTCTTCGAAGGCGTGCCGGTTTTCATCTATCACGGCACCGCGGATGCAGCCTTGGCCTATGGCGAAGCCAAAAAGCTTGCGGAGGCGCTGGAGGAAGCTGGCGCCATCGTCACCTTCCGCGGCGTCGAAGGGCGCGGCCATACCTATCAGGACGAGGAAACGCAGGCGCTCTTCGAAGCCTGGCTGGAGCAGTTTCACGCGCCCTAGGAAAGTGGCTTGTCCTGACGCCTGCCTTCGTCCAACTTGATTGACATGGCGCGTTTCCCTTTTTCCGCGATTGTCGGCCAGGACGAGATGAAGCAGGCGCTGCTCATCGCGGCCGTCGATCCGACCATCGGCGGGGTCATGGTGTTCGGCGATCGCGGCACCGGCAAGTCGACCGCGGCCCGCGCGCTGGCCGCTTTGCTGCCACCGATGAGCGCGGTCGAGAATTGCCGCTTTGCCTGCGCCCCCGATGAAAAAGGCACCTGCCCCGACCCCTGCACGTCGGGCCGCACACGCAAGCGCCCCGTCCCCGTCGTCGACCTGCCACTGGGCGCCAGCGAGGATCGCGTCGTTGGCGCGCTCGACCTCGAACGCGCACTCCGCACGGGCGAGAAGCGTTTCGAACCCGGCTTGCTCGCTAAGGCACATCGCGGCTTTCTTTATATCGACGAGATCAACCTGCTCGAGGATCACCTCGTCGATCTCTTGCTCGACGTTGCCGCGTCGGGCGAGAATGTCGTCGAGCGCGAAGGCCTGTCGGTCCGCCACCGCGCCAAATTCGTCCTCATCGGCAGCGGCAATCCCGAGGAAGGCGAACTGCGCCCGCAATTGCTCGACCGTTTCGGCCTGTCGGTCGAGGTGCGCACGCCCGATGAAATGGAAAAGCGCGTCGAGATTATGAAGCGCTGCGGCGCGCATGATCGCGACCCTGACGCCTTCGCCGGACAATGGGCCGAAGAGGATGCCAAGATCCTCAAGCAGATCGAGCGCGGCAAGAAGAAGGTCGCGAGCCTTGAGGTGCCGGACGATGTCTTGGAGGATGCCGCGACCTTGTGCCTTGCGGTCGGCGCCGACGGCCTGCGCGGCGAGCTCACGTTGATGCGCGCTGCCAAGGCGCTCGCTGCATTGAACGGCGCCCGCGCGGTCCGGCGCGAGCATCTCATCGCGGTTGCGCCAATGGCATTGCGCCACCGCCTGCGCCGCGACGTGCTCGACGAAACCGGATCGACGACGCGGATCGAACGCGCGATCGAAGAAAGCTTCGGATGAACCCGGCGCCGGGCAGCGTCGATCCGCTGGCCGATGCGCTGCTGGCCCTTCGCCTCTACCTCATCGCCCCGCGCCAATTGGGTGGCATCGTCCTGCGCGGCCACGGCCCGGCGCGTGATCTCGTGGTCGAGCAATTGCTCGAGAAAACGGACGTGCGTCGCCTCCCGCTCAACATCGACGATGAGCGGCTGCTGGGCGGGACCGACCTCGCCGCCAGCCTCGCTGCGGGCAAGACCGTCCACCAACAGGGCCTGATCGATCGCGCCCGTGGCGACACCATCCTCATCGCGATGGCCGAGCGCTTATCCGACGGCATTGCCGGCAAGATTGCTCAGGCCATAGATGGCGGCGCCGATATCGGCCTAGTGCTGCTCGACGACGGGATCGAACCCGACGAAGCCCCGTCCGTCGCCTTGCGCGAACGCGTCGCCCTGCATTGCGATCTTTCCGGCCTGTCCAAGCTCGATGCGACCGCGATGCCCAAGGGCAAGGCCGACGCCTTGGATGAGGTCGCCCCCTTGGACGACACCCAACTGGCGGCCCTCGCCCGGATCGCTTCTATGCTGGGGATCGCCTCCCTGCGTGCGCCCATCTTCGCCGTCGCAACGGCACGAGCGCATGCCGCGCTCAAGAGGCGAAAGTCCGTCGACGAGAAGGATCTGGAAGTGGCCGCGCGCCTCGTCCTTGCACCGCGCGCGACACAATTTCCCGAAGCCGAACCCGAACCGCCGCCACCGCCCGAGGACGAGCAAGGCGATCGGTCGGACGACGGCATCGAGGAACAACAGCCGTCGACGCTCGAAGACCGCGTCCTCCAAGCCGCCACAGCGTCCATTCCTCCCGACATCCTCGCCCGCATCGCTGCCGGGACGATCCAGCGCGGCGGCCAGGGCCAGGGTGCGGGACGCAAACGCCATTCGCTGACCGGCGGTCGCCCGCGCCCGCCGCGCCCCGGCGCGCCCGGACGCGGCGCACGTATCGCATTGGTCGACACGTTGCGCGCAGCCATCCCGTGGCAGCCGCTGCGCCGCCGCGAGGCCCAGCATGGCCGGGTTCAGGTCCGCAAGGACGACCTGCGCATCCGCCGCTTCGAACAACGTGCGCGCAGCCTCACCATCTTCTGTGTCGACGCTTCTGGCTCGGCCGCATTGGCCCGCCTCGCTGAGGCCAAGGGTGCGGTCGAACTGATGCTGGCCCAGGCCTATGTGACGCGCAGCGAAGTCGCGCTCATCGCTTTTCGCGGCAAGGGCGCCGAATTGCTGCTGCCCCCCACCCGCTCGCTCACCCGCGCGCGTCGGGCGCTGGCCGAATTGCCCGGCGGTGGCGGCACACCCTTGGCCTCCGGCATCCGCATGGCGACCGAGCTTGCCGACCGCGCGCGCCAGAACGGCCAGACCCCGTTCCTCCTCTTCCTCACCGACGGACGCGCCAATATCGCCGCCGATGGTGCGCCCGGCCGCGGGCAGGCCGGTGAGGATGCCGAGAGCGCCGCCAAGATCCTCGGGGCGCGCGGCTTCGATGCGCTCGTCATCGAGATCTCGCCGCGCCCCGGCAAGGATGCCGCTGCGCTCGCCAAATGGATGCAGGCCGGATTTCTCGCGCTTCCCCATGCCGATGCTGCGGCGCTGCATGACGCAGCCGACGCCGCGCGTCAGAGCGCGTCCCGGCCATGAGCGCGCCGCTCGACTGGGCCAGCGACGGCGCCGACTGGCCGCATCGCATTGCCAGCCGCTTCGTCAAGGCCGGCGGGATCGACTGGCATGTCCAGGAAATGGGCGCAGGCAAGACTATCCTGCTGCTTCACGGCACCGGCGCTTCCACGCATAGCTGGCGCGACATCGCGCCGCTGCTGGCCAAGACACACCGCGTCATCGCGCTCGACCTGCCGGGCCATGCCTTCACCGACAGCCACCGTGTCCGGAACCGCTCGCTCGACGCGATGGGCAGCGCCATTGCACTCCTGCTTGAAGAAATGGACGTCGAGCCCGACTTGTTGGTCGGCCACTCGGCCGGCGCGGCCATTGCGCTGCAGCTCGTGCTCGCCGGTCATGTCGACGCGCCTGTGGTCGGTTTCGGCCCTGCCCTCAGCCCCTTCGCCGGCCCCGCCGAATTCCTGTTTCCGGCGCTCGCTAAGCTGCTCTTCGTCAATCCGCTCGTGCCGCGCATCTTTTCCGGAATGACCCGCTTCCCGGGCGAGGCCGACCGCTTCATCCGCCGCGCCACCGGCTCCGAAATCGATGCGGCCGGGCGTCGCCTCTATGCGCGGCTTCTTGGAAACAGCGCGCACTGCAAAGGCGCATTGGCGATGATGGCGGACTGGGACCTTGCCGGGCTCAATCGCCGCCTCGGCGAGATCGGCGTGCCCGTATTGCTCGTCCATGGCGACCGCGATCGCGCGGTGCCCATGTCGGCGGTCCGCGATGCCTGCAAGGCGCTGCCTGACTGCCGCCTCGAAATCCTCACCGGGCTCGGCCACATCGCCCATGAGGAACGCCCGGACCTTGCCGCCGAACTAATCGAAAGCGCGCTCCAATGAGAGAATATGCAGGCCTCATCGAAATCATTTTCGTCGCCGTCATCGCGTTCGGCTTCGGCGGCTGGCAGCTCTGGTCAGTCAATCGCGAGATCAAGCGCGACCGCGAGGAGAAAGCCCGCTCAGACCGCGTGGCGGGGCATGCGATAGGGGAGCATGAACTGGACGACCGGTGAGGCGAAGCGGTCGAGGTCGAGGCTTTCCTGTACCATGACCACCGGCTCGCCATAGAGCCGTGCCCCGATGGTCGAGCGCGCGTAGAATGGCGCATTTTCCCATGTCTTTAGGACGCTCGCATGGCCGCGATCGGCGCGTGTCTTGCGCTCGACCAACCAGCCGGTCGACGACAGCGGCGCGACGGGTGGCAATTCGGCCTCGCGCGCATTGCCTGCCGCATCGAAGCGCAAGGTGCTGGCGAAAGGCGACCCGTCGCGGCGCGTGCCCTCGTAACAGACCACCGCCTCACTGCCGCGATGCGCGCGCGACCAATGCCACTGGCGAAACCCCTCCTCGAGCGACTCCACGCCACTGTTGGAATCGAAATAGGCATGGCCGCGCCAGCTCAGCCCCGGCTCGGTCATTTCCACCTCGATCCGCGCGCGCGGTGCAAAGCAATGCCAATGATGCCGCCCCTCCGGATCGAGCGCGAACGGGGTCGGATTGAGCATTTCGGGAAACAGCCGAACGACGCCGCGCACAGGACGCTGCCACGGATTGAACAGGCGCTTGTCGCGTTCCTCGATCAGGATTTCGAGATGGTCGCCGGTCCAATGGACCTGGCTGGGCCCGATCGCCAGCGTATCCGCTTCGCGCGCCACATTGCCGCGCGGTCGCTCGGTCATCGCCCAGCGCGCCTTGGGCCCGTACAGCGCGACGTTGAGAGCGCTATGATCGATCGGGTCATGCCGCCCGCTCGACTTATAATAAGGCGAGAAGACGCTGCCCAGGAAAGCGATGATTGTCAGCCCGTGGCGCTGGTCCTCGCTGATGGCATCGACATACCACCATTGGTAGCCACCGGGTGCGACCGGGACATCGAAGCGCGGTCGGACATCAGCGTGCGTGCCGCCAGCTGCCCGGACAAGGCGGCCATCGGCACCCCCGCGCCCGGATGGGTCGCCCCGCCCGCGCAATAGAGCCCAGGGATCCGTGTCCTGGGGCCCTGGCGCCGGAAGCTTGCCGCCCACCCGTGCGAGGCCCGTCCATAAAGGGCTCCACCCGTCGACGGAAACAGACGTTCCCACTGATCCGGCGTGACCAGCCGGTGCGGCATGTCCTGCTCCAGCGACAGCCCGCAGCGCTCCAGGCTGCGTCTCATGGCGCTTGTGCATCTATCCATCTCCTCAGGTGTCGCCGCGCGGCGGTCGCCGGTCGCGGGTGCATTGACGATGATCTGCAATCGTTCGCGTGAATAGGGGGCCGCGCCATCGCAGGCGTCACGGTTCTGCGCGCAGACATAAGCGGTGGGGTCTTGGGGTGTCCGTCCGGCCGAAATGTCCGCAAATTCGGCGGGATAATCGGGCGAGAAAAGCACGTTGTGGCGGGCGAGCGGGAAGCCCGACGTTTCGGCATGGGCCAGCCAGACATAGGCCGAAAGCGACCGCTTGGCGGGTGGCACAGCCGGGACAGCGCGCGCCGCATCTTCACCGAATAATCCAGAGCCAATTGCCGAAGGATCGGCGTTGCAAACGACCTGTGTCGCCGCGATGCGCTCGCCGCTTTCGAGGATGACGCCCGAGGCCTTGCCCTCAGCAATTTCGATCCGCGCAACCGCCTCGCCTGTCCTGACCTTCGCCCCCTGCCCTTCGGCAAGGTTGCGCATCGCCTCGGCCAGCGCCTGCATGCCGCCCTCGATCAGCCACACGCCGCGCGCCTCGACATGGGCAATGAGCATCAGCGTTGCCGGCGCATCAAATGGCGAGGAGCCGCAATAGGTCGCATAGCGCCCGAACAATTGCCGCAGTCGCGGATCGGGGAAAAAGCGCCCGAGCGCGGACCACATCTTCTGGAAAGGCCGGATCGACATTTGCGCGCGCAGCCGCGTCGGCCCGATCCGCCAGACCAGCGGCAAGGGCGTGCGGGCATGCCCGGCCTTGAGGAAGGTCGACTCCAGCGTCTCGTACATTTCGCGCGTATGCTTGCTGAAGGCGCGATAGCCTTTTGCTGCATCAGCGCCGGCAAAGTCGCCAATGGCGTCCTCGCTGCGCTGCGGATCGGCATGCAGGTCGAGATGCGCATCGCCGCTCCAGGCATGGCGAGCGAGAATGTCAGCGCGCCGGACCGATACGAAATCATCGAGCTCCGCCCCGCAGGCTTGGAAGATATCGTCGAACACCTCGCGCATGGTGAAGACGGTCGGACCCGCATCGATCGCGCGGCCATCCACTTCGACGCGGCGGGCTTTACCGCCGACCATTTCTTCCTTTTCGACGAGGGTCACGTCCATTCCGCGCGCGGCCAGCAGCGCCGCACTGGCCAGCCCGCCGATCCCGGCGCCGATGACGACGACCCTGTCCTGCACGCGACCCCTTTCGCCTGTTTGGATTGACCTTACCATATCAACTGTCCAGTTAGTTGGACAGATGGCAAAGGCAGAACCCCAAGGATCAGGCCAGCCGCCCGAAAGCTGGCGGCGGCGCTGGATTGCCTGGCGCAATCGCACCATTGGCCGCCCCGGTTTCCAGAAAGCGATGGCCGCCTTGCCTGGCATTGGCGGCATGGCGCGGCGCCGCGCGGCCTCCCTGTTCAACCTGATTGCGGGCTTTGCCTATTCGCAGGCGACCTTGGCCCTGGAGGAGAGCGGGTTGCTCGATGCGTTGGCCGAACAGCCACTCGACAAGAAGGCCGCAGCAAAGGTGTGCAGCCTCGAGCCCGAGGCTGCCGATCGGCTGCTCCGCGCGGCGGGCGCTATCGGCCTTACCGAACAATATGCGCCGGGCTGGTGGATGCTCGGCGAGCAAGGCGCGGCGTTGGTCGGCAATGCAGGTGCGCGCGCCATGCTGCGCCATCACCGCATCCTGTACCGCGATCTCACGGATCCGCTCGATCTTTTCCGAAAGAACCGCCGCGAGCCGACGAACCTGTCGAAATTCTGGACCTATGCCGGCGCCAAAGGCGAGGCCACCGATACGGCCGCCTATTCCGAGCTCATGGCCGCATCGCAGCACCTCGTCGCCGAGCAGGCCGTGGGGGCCTACGATTTCTCACGGCATCGCCGCCTGCTCGACCTGGGCGGCGGCCAGGGCGCCTTCCTGCGCGCGGTCGGGCAAGCCAATCCGGAGCTTGAGCTCGGCCTCTTCGACCTCCCCGATGTGGTCGAGCGCGCCAAGGCCCAGTTCGAGGAAGCCGGCATGGCGCAGCGCACCCGCTTCCACCCCGGCAGCTTCTTCGACGACGAAATCCCGTCAGGTTACGACCTCGTATCGTTGACCCGCATTCTCCACGATCATGACGACGCACCGGTCCTCGACCTGTTGCAGCGCGTGCGCGAGAGCATGGCCAAAGGCAGCACTTTGCTCATCATCGAACCGCTGGCGGACACGCCCGGGGCCAAGGCCATGGGTGACGCCTATTTCGGACTCTATCTTTGGGCGATGGGGTCGGGACGCCCGCGCAGCGCGCGCGAATATAGAGAGATGCTGCGCGATGCAGGCTTTGCGCGCCATCGCCTGATCCGTCCGCCACAGCCCATCGCGACAAGTTTGATTGTCGCAGTAGCCTGACACTTTATCTGTCTACTTGCATTGACACTAAGCTATACTCGTCTAGGGTGCAGCTGGGGCTTTCTTCATTGGAAGACCCACAGGATGAGGCACCCGGAAGGGGGACCATAGACGCGATGCAAGCTGCCGCCGTCATACTTGAGGCGCCAGAGCGGATGACGCTCAGGCAGGTCGAGTTGACGCCCAAAAACAGCGGAGATGTCGTCGTCCAAATCCATTATAGCGGTGTCAGCACGGGGACGGAGAAACTGCTCTGGACCGGCGCAATGCCGCCATTTCCCGGCATGGGATATCCGCTTGTTCCTGGCTATGAATCGGTCGGCCGCATCATTGATGCCGGCGCTGATGCGGAGGCCCGGATCGGCGAGTGGGTCTTCGTGCCCGGCGCCAATTGTTTCGACGGCGCGCGTGGCCTGTTCGGCGGCAGCGCTTCCCAAGTCATCATCCCCTCGGCCCGCGCACTTCCCGTGTCCGAGTCGCTGGGCGCTGACGGCGTCCTGCACGCGCTTGCCGCGACCGCCTATCATGCGCTCGCCGGCGGCGACGCGCCCGATCTCGTGATCGGCCATGGCGTGCTCGGCCGCCTCATCACCCGCCTCGCCATTGCGCGCGGCGCCCCTGCCCCCGTGGTCTGGGAAACCCGCGCCGACCGCCGCAAGGGCGGCTCGGGCTACAAGATCATCGATCCCAAGGATGACGACCGCCGCGACTATGCCTGCATCTATGATGCGTCCGGCAGCGCGGAACTGGTCGACCAGCTGGTCATGCGCCTCGCCAAGGGCGGCGAGATCGTGCTGGCCGGCTTCTATCCCGACAGGATCGACTTCGCCTTCGCACCCGCTTTCATGAAGGAAGCGCGCCTGCGTATCGCCGCCGAATGGCAGCCCGAAGACCTTGCCGCCGTGAGCGCGCTCGTCGCCGCCGGCGATGTCGGGCTCGGTAACCTCATTTCGCACGTCCGTCCCGCCACAGAAGCGACCGAAGCCTATCCGGCCGCTTTCAACGATGCGGACTGCCTCAAGATGGTCTTGGATTGGAGCGCCGCATGAGCCTCGTCGACACACAGAAATTACGCGATGAAGCCGCGATCGAACCCGATCCCGTCCATGATGGCGAGGTCACCAAGGAAACGCAGATCATCGCCATCTACGGCAAGGGCGGCTCGGGCAAGAGCTTCGCGCTCTCCAACCTCTCCTACATGATGGCGCAGCAGGGCAAACGCGTCCTGCTCATCGGCTGCGATCCGAAATCGGACACAACCAGCCTGCTGTTCGGCGGCAAGTCCTGCCCGACCATCATCGAAACCAGCGCCAAGAAGAAACTCGCGGGCGAGGAAGTCACCATCGAGGATGTCTGCTTCCAGCGCGACGGCGTCTTCGCAATGGAATTGGGCGGCCCCGAAGTGGGCCGCGGTTGCGGCGGACGCGGCATCATCCACGGCTTCGAGCTGATGGAGAAACTGGGCTTCCACGAATGGGGCTTCGACTATGTCCTGCTCGATTTCCTCGGCGACGTGGTGTGCGGCGGCTTCGGCCTGCCGATCGCCCGCGACATGTGCCAGAAGGTGATCGTCGTCGGCTCGAACGACCTTCAGTCGCTCTACGTCGCCAACAATGTCTGCAAGGCGGTCGAATATTTCCGCAAGATGGGCGGCAATGTCGGCGTCGCCGGCATGATCGTGAACAAGGATGACGGCACCGGCGAAGCGCAGGCTTTTGCCGAAGCGGTCGACATTCCGGTGCTCACCGCCATCCCCGCGAACGAAGATATTCGTCGCAAATCCGCCAATTATCAGATCATCGGCACGCCTGATGGCGAATGGGGCAGCCTGTTCGAAGAACTCGCCACCAATGTCGAGCAAGCCGGCCCGCGCCAGCCCACGCCATTGGACCAGGACGGCCTGCTCGGCCTGTTCAGCCCGGAAGATACGGGCGGCAATGTCGAGCTCGTCCCCGCGACCCAGGCCGACATGCGCGGCGGCACGTTCGAAGAAAAACCCAGCCTCGAGGTGATCTATGACGAGGTGTAAGGGATGACCGCAACGCCACCCAATGGCGATCGCCAGCCGGACCGTATCTCGCTCGATACGGCGACGGGTGGTGGCTGTCACGGTGGTGCCGATCGCATGAAGGAGGCCGCGCGCAAGGCGGGCAAGTCCGACATTCTCGACCAATATGCCGCCGATTATCCGGTCGGCCCGCACGACCAGCCGCAATCGATGTGCCCCGCCTTCGGAAGCCTGCGTGTGGGCCTTCGCATGCGCCGCACCGCGACCGTCCTTTCGGGAAGCGCCTGCTGCGTCTACGGCCTCACCTTTACGTCGCATTTCTACGGCGCGCGTCGCACCGTCGGCTATGTCCCCTTCAATTCCGAGACGCTCGTCACCGGCAAATTGTTCGAGGACATCAAGGAAGCGGTCGAGGATCTCGCCGATCCCGAAAAATATGACACGATCGTCGTCACCAACCTGTGCGTGCCGACCGCCAGCGGGGTGCCGCTGCGGCTGCTGCCCGACGAGATCAATGGCGTCCGCATCGTCGGCATCGACGTGCCGGGCTTCGGTGTGCCGACCCATGCCGAGGCCAAGGACGTCCTCGCGGGTGCAATGCTCAATTATGCGCGCAAGGAGGTCGAAGCCGGCCCCGTCGCCGCGCCCAAGGAACGCCCCGACAAACCGACCGTGACGCTGCTGGGCGAGATGTTCCCGGCCGATCCGGTCGTCATCGGCCAGCTGCTCGAGCCGCTCGGTCTTGCCGCCGGCCCGGTCGTCCCGACCCGCGAGTGGCGCGAGCTCTACAGCGCACTGGATTGCGCCGCCGTCGCTGCGATCCACCCCTTCTACACGGCCAGCATCCGCGAATTCGAGGCTGCTGGCCGTCCCATTATCGGCTCCGCCCCGGTCGGCGCCGAAGGCACCGCCGCCTGGCTCGACGCCATCGGCACCGCCTGCAATGTCGATCCCGACCGCATCGAAGCCGCCAAGACCGCGATGACTGCTGCCATCAAGGGCGCGCTGGCCGCCAACCCGATCGAGGGCAAGATCACCGTGTCGGGCTATGAGGGCTCCGAACTACTGGTCGCCCGCCTCCTCATCGAAAGCGGCGCGGAGGTGCCCTATGTCGGCTCGGCCGCACCGCGCACCAAATGGTCGGATCCCGATCGCGAATGGCTCGAAGCCCGCGGCGTCACCGTCAATTTCCGCGCCAGCCTCGAAGAAGATATCGCGGCCATCCTCGACCATGCGCCCGATCTCGCCATCGGCACCACGCCGGTCGTCCAGCGCGCCAAGGCCGAGGCCATTCCCGCGCTCTACTTCACCAACCTCATTTCCGCCCGCCCCCTGATGGGCCCCGCGGGCGCAGGCAGCCTGGCGCAGGTCGTCAATGCCGCCATGGGCAACAAGCAGCGCTTCGATGCCATGCGCGACTTCTTCGAAGGGGTCGGCACCGAACATACGGCGGGCGTCTGGGAAGACATGCCCATCGACCGTCCCAAATTCCGGCAGCGTTATGCCGCCCTCAACGAGGCTGCGCGAAAGCAGGCCGAGGCGGTGGGCAAATGACGCTGGTGCTCGATCATGACCGCGCCGGCGGCTATTGGGGCGCCACTTACGTCTTCACGGCGGTCAAGGGACTGCAGGTCATCATCGATGGCCCCGTGGGCTGCGAAAACCTGCCCGTGACCAGCGTTCTCCATTACACCGATGCACTGCCGCCGCACGAATTGCCCATCGTCGTCACCGGCCTTGGAGAGGAAGAGCTTGGTAAGACCGGCACCGAAGGCGCGATGAAGCGCGCCTGGGAAACGCTCGATACCGAGCTACCCGCCGTGGTCGTCACCGGCTCGATCGCAGAGATGATCGGCGGCGGCGTGACGCCCGAGGGCACCAATATCAAACGCTTCCTGCCGCGCACGATCGATGAGGATCAGTGGCAGTCGGCCGACCGCGCGCTGACGTGGCTGTGGACCGAATTCGGTCCCAAAAAGGCCCCTGCCCCGCGCAAGCGCAAGGACGGCGACAAGCCGCGGGTCAATATCATCGGCCCCAGCTACGGCATGTTCAACATGGCCAGCGACCTCGCCGAGATCCGCCGCCTCGTCGAAGGCATCGGCGCCGAAGTCGGCATGGTCTTCCCGCTGGGCAGCCATCTCGCCGACATCCGCCAGCTCGGGCTCGCCGACGCCAATGTCTGCATGTATCGCGAGTTTGGCCGCAACCTGTGCGAGACGCTGGAGCGTCCCTATTTCCAGGCTCCCGTCGGCCTCACCAGCACCACCAAATTCCTCCGCGCCCTTGGCGAAGAACTGGGGCTCGACCCCGAACCCTTCATTGAGCGCGAAAAGCATACGACCATCAAGCCGCTCTGGGACCTGTGGCGCTCGGTCACGCAGGACTTCTTCGGCACCGCCAATTTCGGGATCGTCGCCAACGAAACCTATGCTCGCGGCGTCCGCAATTTCCTCGAAGGCGATATGGGCCTGCCTTGCAGCTTCGCCTTCTCGCGCAGCGCCGGCGTCAAGCCTGACAACCAGGCCGTGCGCGAGGCGATCCACACCAATCCGCCGCTGGTCATGCTCGGCTCCTATAACGAGCGCATGTACATGGCCGAGGTCGGCGCGCGCGGCATCTATATCCCGGCCAGTTTCCCGGGCGCTGCGATCCGCCGCCATACCGGCACACCTTTCATGGGCTATTCGGGCGCGACTTATCTCGTCCAGGAAGTCTGCAACGCATTGTTCGATGCGCTATTCCATATCCTCCCGCTCGGCAGCGATCTCGACCAAGTCGATGCGACCCCGGCGCGCGATCTCGCCGCCATGGCTTGGGACGATGATGCCAAGGCACGGCTCGACGCGCTGGTCGAGGCCGAACCCGTACTCATCCGGATCAGCGCGGCCAAGCGCATGCGCGACGGCGCCGAACGGCTTGCCCGCCAACGCGGCGAAGCGCGCGTCACCGACGCCATCCTGACCGAAAGCCTTCCCGTGGGAGCGCCCGCATGAGCGCCCCCGCCACCTATTTCCCGCCGCGTGCGGGTCACCCCATCCAGTCGGGTTCTGCCCGGCCGGATACCGCCGGGAGCAATGTCGCTCCCACCCTCGCAACTGACTTGGAGAATCGACCATGAACGATCCGACACCCGGTGACGATCGCTTCGGCTTGCGGACTTATCTGACCCCGGAAGAGGCCAAGGAGTTCCACAAGATCTTCATGGGCAGCTTCCTCGGTTTTACCGCGATTGCTGTCGTCGCTCACATTCTCGTGTGGGCCTACAAGCCCTGGCTCTAGCCAACGGTTTGTAACGCTTTTTCAAGGCCTTGGTCTTGGCAAAGCGACTTACGAAAACTGACGAAGGAATTATCCCATGTGGAGAATTTGGCTTATCTTCGATCCGCGCCGTGCGCTGGTGGCCCTTGCGGTCTTCCTGTTCGTACTCGCGCTGCTCATTCACTTCATCCTGCTTAGCACGGACCGGTACAACTGGTTCGATGGAGCGAGTGCTGCTGCCGCGAGCGTTGCGGTAACGCAGATCGAAACGTCGTCGGCATAGTCGGTTTGGCCGGTTGCGAGGGGGCGGGCTGACGCTCGTCCCCTGCACACCGCACCCCAATTCGACTTTGCTTTTTCTGTGCGCCGCCAATGTGCGGCCACTACACTGGCTCGCCTGACGAGGGCGGGAAGGATGGATAGATGGCGCTCCTAAGCTTCGAGCGAAAATATCGCGTACGCGGCGGCACCCTGGTGGGTGGCGACTTGTTCGATTTCTGGGTCGGCCCCTTCTATGTCGGCTTTTTCGGCGTCACGGCGGCGGTCAGCGCGCTCTTGGGCACGCTGCTCATCTTCGCTGCGGCGGCGCAAGGCCCGACCTGGAACCCGCTCCTAATCTCTATCGATCCGCCCCCTATCGAGGCCGGCCTTGCGCTGATGCCCTTGAATGAAGGCGGCTATTGGCAGGTCATTACCGTCTGCGCGCTCATCGCCTTCGGGTCATGGGCCCTGAGACAAGTGGAAATCGCCCGCAAGCTCGGCATGGGACTGCATGTGCCCGTCGCCTTCAGCTTCGCGGTCTTCGCCTATTTCACCCTGGTCGTGATCCGGCCGATGTGGCTCGGCGCCTGGGGACATGGCTTCCCCTATGGCATCTTCACCCACCTCGATTGGGTGTCGAACACCGGCTATCAATATGCGAGCTTCCACTACAATCCGCTGCACATGGTCGCGATCACGTTCTTCTTTACGACGTGTCTCGCGCTCGCACTGCACGGGGCACTGGTCCTCTCCGCGGTCAACGTACCGAAGGATGAGGAGGTCAAGTCGCCGGAATATGAAGATACCTTCTTCCGCGATTTCATCGGCTATTCGATCGGCACGCTGGGCATTCACCGCCTCGGCTTGCTCCTGGCGCTCAATGCCGCCTTCTGGAGCGCGATGTGCATGATCCTTGCCGGACCGCTCTACCAGGGCAGCTTCATCGAATGGTGGGACTGGTGGAAATCCATCCCGATCTGGTCCTGAGGAGCATCGATCATGGCACGCTATCAGAACATCTTTACGCAAGTGCAGCTCGATGCCCCGGCAGAGATGGGCATCGCCCTTCCCTTCGCCGATGAACCGCGCATTCCGATCCATTCGCATTCGCACTGGTTCGGCAAGCTCGGTCAGGCGCAGTTGGGCCCGATCTATCTCGGCTGGCTCGGCCTCCTGTCGCTCGCGTTCGGCTTCATCGCCATCTCGATCATCGGCTGGAACATGGCCGCGCAGGTCAATTGGAGCCCGCAAGGTTTCATCCGCGAATTCTTCTGGCTCTCGCTCGACCCGCCCGGCCCCGAATATGGCTTCTCGCCCTTCGTGCCGCTGGCCGAGGGCGGCTGGTTCATCCTCACCGGCTTCTTCCTGACGACCTCGGTCCTCCTGTGGTGGGCACGCACCTATCGCCGCGCCAAGGCGCTCGCCATGGGCATGCATGTCAGCTGGGCCTTCGCCTCGGCGATCTGGCTGTTCTTGGTGCTGGGCTTCATCCGCCCGATGCTAATGGGCAGCTGGTCGGAAGCCGTGCCTTACGGAATTTTCCCGCACCTCGATTGGACCAACAATTTCTCGCTCATCTACGGCAACCTTTTCTACAACCCGTTCCACTGCCTCTCGATCGCCTTCCTCTACGGCTCGGCGCTCCTGTTCGCGATGCACGGGGCGACGATCCTTGCCGTCAGCCGCTATGGCGGCGAGCGCGAGATCGAGCAGATTTACGACCGCGGCACGGCATCCGAACGCGCCGGCCTGTTCTGGCGCTGGACCATGGGCTTCAATGCCTCGATGGAATCAATCCACCGCTGGGCCTGGTGGTTTGCGGTGCTGACGACGCTGACCGGCGGCATCGGCATCCTGCTTACCGGCACGGTCGTCGACAACTGGTATCTCTGGGCGCAACAGCATAGCTACGCCCCCGGTTGATCCCGACCGCCCTAGACGGCCGGTATTGCGGCCCGCCTCGATCCCCCATGCGAGGCGGGCCGTTTCATTTGCGGTTGGCGAGATCCACGAGATGGAGCGGCAATGCGAGGGCCAGCGGGATCGCTATCCATGGCCAGTCCGCGCCGACCAGCGCCGCGCGCAGCCCGAGGACGATCAACGCGGCGGGGCCGAGCAGGCCGAGCAGGTCGCGCGCCTTCCACCCGCGGCGCCACAGCCAGATCGCTTCGATGAAAAGGACGGCAAGGATGATGTCGGCTGCATGCCCCGAGGCGAAAAGCTCCGACATCTACGGGCTCAGCCGAACGGCCCGTTCAGCTCGATGATCTTCCAGTTGAGCCAGCCTGCAAAGGTGACCCACCCGAGATAGGGCAGCAGCAGCCAGCGAGACAGCGAAGAGAAGCGCCCGCAATAGAGCATCAACGCGCCCACCGAGAGCCACAGCAGCAGCAATTCGGCAAAGGCCCAATCGGGCCGCTGCATGCGAAAGAAGATGAGGCTCCACAGGATGTTGAGGAAGCCGTTGAAGGCGAATAGGCCGATGACGATGTCGCCCTGCCGCGTGCCGGGCGTATTCTTCCACGCGCTGACCGCCGAAATGGCGATGAGCGCGAAGATGACCGTCCAGGCGATCGGGAAGAGCGCATCGGGCGGCGACCATGACGGCTTTTCGAGCGCCTGGTACCAGGCTCCGAGATCGGTGATCGTGCCTCCCAGCGCGGCCACGGCAAAGGCCGCGATGCCGGCCACCACGATCGGTAACATCCAGCTTTTGTGCATCAGGCGGCGGCTCTCAATCCCAACAGATGGGCACAATCCTTAAGGAAAATGCGGACATGGGCAAGCGGCTTGGCCCGTACCAGCTTCTTGTTCATGTAGGCCTGCCAGGTCAGCTCCTGCACATCCTTGTCGGCGCACATGGTGACGAAACGCTCGCGGCGCTTGTCCGAGGAATACCAGAAATGCTGCATCATCCTGAGGATCCAGAACACTTTGCCATGTTCGCGCATGAAGCGCTTGCGCGCGGCCTTGAGCGCCTTGGCCTCGCCGGTCGCGAGGAAGACCTGCGCCGCTTCGGCGACCACGCGTCCGCCGGTCATGGCATAGTAGATGCCCTCGCCAGATGCCGGCGCGACGATGCCCGCCGCATCACCCGCGACAATGACATCGCGGCCATTGTCCCAGCGCTTCAACGGCTTCAGCGGGATGGGTGCGCCTTCGCGCCGCACCGTGTCGCACTCCGCAAGGTCGAGATCGTCGCGCATCGTCGAGACCGCGCCGCGTAGCGAGAAGCCCTTATTGGCGCTCCCCACCCCGACGCTCGCCGTTTCGCCATGCGGGAAGACCCAGGCGTAGAAATCGGGCGACAATTTGCCCTGGTAGAAGACGTCGCAGCGCGAGCCGTCAAAGGCGTCGGTTGCCGCGCCCTCGGGCGACTTGATGATTTCGTGATAGGCAAAGACGCAGGGCATGCGCTCGGCATCGGCGATTTCCTGCTTGGCAACGGAAGAACGCGCGCCATCCGCGCCGACGATGAGCCGGGTGCGCACTTTCTTGAGCGGACCGCCACGCTCTTCACGATAGGTCACCAGCGGCTCTGGCCGGTCGTCGCGCTCGATCGCCTCGAAACTGCCCTTGCGCCGCTCGGCTCCGTTGCCCGCCGCACGTGCGCGCAGCCATTCATCGAAAACGTCGCGGTCGACCATCCCGACATAGCCGATCTCGCCCACCGGCATGTCGACCTTGCGATTGGATGGCGCAATCATCCGCGCGGCCTTGGCCCTGGCGACCAACAGGTCCTGCGGCACCTCGAAATCGGCGAGCAGGCGCGGCGGTACCGCACCCCCGCATGGCTTGATGCGCCCACCGCGGTCGAGCAGCATGACCTTGTGTCCCGCCACCGCGAGATCGTTGGCTGCGGTCGCGCCCGAAGGCCCGCCGCCCACCACCACAACGTCGAACAGTTCCTCGCTCATGCTTCTACCGCCTTTCGATATTGTGCCGGCGTCTTGCGTGTCGCCTGCATGGCCAGCCCGGCCGCGACGACGAACAAGGCGCCCTCGACCGCGAAGACCATCTGGAAGGCATAGCCGTCGCTGCCATAGGCCGTGCGCGCCATGTCGACGCCGACCGCGCCCATGAGTCCGCCAAGCCCGAAACCGATCGCTTGCGCCGCGCCCCAGACGCCCATGCGCACGCCCTCGCGTGTTTTCTCGCCAGCGCCCGCCAGGCCCATCATCGAGCCGATGGCCGCCACCGCGAACACACCGTTGCAAAAGCCCAGCAGCATCACGTTGGCCGTCAGCGGCCAGCCGGATCCAGCCAGCGCCGCAGCGGCCAACCCTGCCAGCGAGACGCCCGATCCCATGCACCCGCCGACGATCCAGATGCGAAGGTCGGAGGGCAGCCGCGACTGGAAGGCGCTGCCCCCGATCCCGGCGACAATCATGCCGAGGAGCGAGCCGGCATTGAGCATCCCGCCAAGCTTGGTCGAATCTCCGGGCTCCATCCCGAAGACGAGGCCGGCAAAGGGCTCGAGGATAAGGTCCTGCATATTGTAGGCGAGCATCGCCACGAAGATGAAAATGGTGAAGCGCCGCGCGGTCGGATCGGTCATGATCTCGCGGATCGCTTCCTTGAAATCGGGAGCCTCGCCGCTCTTGGCGGTTTCCTCGAACACATGGTGTCCGGTCTCGAGCCGGTAGGTCGCCGCGATCGTCACCGCGATGCACGTCACGGCGAGCCCGATTGTGACCATCGTCAAACGCTCGGGCGAGAAGGGCTTGATGAGTTCGCCGACGGTAATCGCGGAAATGACGATACCCGCAATCATCATGATCCAGGTTGTGGCTGCAGCTGCAGCGCGGCGATGCGGCGCGACGCTGGAGGCGAGCAGCGCCAATGCCGAGGTCCCGCAGGCCCCGACCCCTGCCCCGATCAGCGTATAGGCGATGACCGCGAGGATCATGCCGAGCGTGAAATCGGTCGACAGCATCAATGTCGCTTGGGTCGCCAGAAGGCCCGCGCCCGCCAGCAGCACGATGCCGCCGATCATCCATGCGGTGCGGTTGCCACCCTTGTCAGAACCATGCCCGAATAGGGGCCGCGACAGCTGGACAGCATAATGCCAGGTGACGAGCCCCGCCGGGATCGCGGCGGCAAGCGCGAACTCGACGACCATCAGGCGGTTGAGCACCGTAGTGATGAGCATGACCTGCGCACCGAGGCAGGCCTGGACCAGCCCGATCCGCGCGATCGAGACCCATCCGAACCCCTGCTCCGCCGCCCGCTGCATCAGATATGCCCCCCGAGGCCCAATGCGGCGGCCAACATGCCGAGCACATAGAGCGTCACCCCGGTCGCATTGTACCAGGGCGCGAATTTCGCCGGATCGCGGAGCAGGCGCGGCATCAGCGCGAACTGGATCGCCAGCAGGACGGTAACGATGACCGCCGAAAGCGTCAGCCCCCAATTGGCCAGCAGCGCGATCACGGCCACTTGCGAAGCGGCCATCACGGCGCAGGCCAGTCGCGCCGCGCCTATGACGCCCAACGTCACGGGCAGCGACTTGAGACCGGTCTGCGTGTCGCCTTCGACTGCCTTGAAATCGTTGAGGGTCATGATGCCGTGTGCGCCGACCGAATAGAGGACGAGCACCGCGATGATGCTCCCGCTTGGCAGGCCGCCAAGCATGACCGTTGCGCCGGTGAGCCAGCTCAACCCCTCATAGGTCAGCCCGACCACCAGCGGCCCGATCCAGCCGCTCGACTTCAGCCTGAAGGGCGGCGCGCTATAGGCCCAGGCCAGCGCCAGTCCGGCAATCGCCGCGACCAGCACCCACGGTCCCAGGGCCGCGGCGAGCAGCATCGCCAGCAGCGTCCCGATAATTGCGACATAAAGCCCCCAGCGTCCCGCGACCCGTCCCGAAGGGATCGGGCGACCGGGCTCATTGATCGCGTCGACATGGCGGTCGAACCAGTCGTTGACCGCCTGGCTGGTCCCGCACACCAGCGGCCCTGCCAGCATGATGCCGGCAATGATCAACAACCAGTTTCCAGTGAATGCTGCGCCCGAGGAGACCACCCCGCAAAGGAAGGCCCACATGGGAGGGAACCAGGTGATCGGCTTGAGCAGCTCGACGATATCGCGCACTGCCGGCGCCGGCACCGTTCGCGAAGAGAGCGCAGAACGTTGCATGTCCTGTGAGGCTATGCCTGACAGGGGTCGGCGTCAAATCATTTTGACAGTGATTTTGGCTCAGTCGCCCTCTGGCGGTAGGTTGCCGATATTGTGTCGGCGCAGCTTGGAATAGAGGCTCTGGCGGCTCAGCCCCAGAATCTCGGCCGCCGACGCACGATTGTCGGCGGTGTAGGAGAGCGCTGCCTCGATGCACAGACGCTCGATGAGATCGGTACTTTCGCGCACGATATCCTTGAGGCTCATGCGTCCGACCATGTCGGTCAGCTGGTCGACCGAACGCGGCATGTCCTGCGGTCCCGGCGGCAATTCGCGCATGCGCCGCGCGATCGGGCGAATGACGAACCCGAACATTGCATTGGGGCCCTCGCTGGCAACAGCAGACAGCTCGACCGGCTCGCCATCATCCTGCCCGCGCGGCCGAACGAAGCTGCTGACGTTGCGGGCCGCGCCATCCTTGTCGATCTGCGCCTGGATAAGGTCGAGATCGATCCCGGGACGGCCGAGGAAGTCGCCGAGCCGGGCGCCGACAACCTGTTCGACACCTGCCGCTTCGACCAGCTCGACAAAGGCCATGTTGGCCTCGACGATATGCATGTCTTCATCGGCAATCACGAAGGCGTCGGGCATGCGCTCGACCACGTCGCGCAGTGACGGTGCGTCAGCTTTTTCGCCATGCTTCGGCTCGAGGCGGATGAGAAGATGTTTGGCGCCATGCTGCAGGAAGCCGGAAGCGTGCAGCGACACTTCCTCCTTGCCCTTGGCCGGCGGCACGTCGATCGATCCGGCATGGCCGGCGGCAAGTGCCGCACCAAGATGGGCCGTCACTGCATCGCGGGCATCGCGCGCAAACAGCCCGGACAGTTTCTTGCCGGCGAGTGAGCCCGCCTTCGCACAGAGCAACGCGTGCGCCGCCGGATTGGCCTCGCGCACCTGGCCGCTGACGGCCTCGACGATCAGGACCGCCTCGCTCGACTGGTCGAACAGCTTGCGATAGCGCGTCTCCAATTGACGCAGGTTGAGATAGTCGCGCTCGAGCGATTGCTGCACCTGGAGCAGCCGTTGCTGCAGCTTGGCCTGGTCGCGAAGATCGCGACCAAAGGCGAGATGGCGATCGTCATTCTCGAGCGACAGGACGACATATTTAACCGGGATATCGCCTTCGCGGGTCAGGTGATTGACCTGGCGCCAATGTTGCACCTCGCCCTTGCGCGCGGCGGCCAGCATTTCCATCACCTTGGGCCGGCTCTCGGTAGTCACCGTCGACAGCCAGTCCTGGCCGGCAAGGCTCGCGAGATCCGACAGATTGTCCTTGTTGACGCTGCTGTCGATGATCCGGCCCTGGTCGTCGAGCACGAGCAGGATGTCGCCCGCAAGCATCGCAAGGTTCAACGCCGCATCGGGCGTCAGACCGGCGAACAGGTCCGCAGCCTGCTTAAGCGGCTGTCTGCCTTCGATACTGTGCTTGCGGGTCAGCATGGCGTTCCGAGTGCTAGGAGGCGAGCTGGGCGTGTCGTCCGGTCTTGACGAGCATGCGGTCGGCGCATTCGAGTGCGGCGCGCGCATCGACTGCGGTGGCATCGGCACCGACGAGTGCAGCCATTTCCGGCTGATCGTTGATGACGCGGCCTCCGACCATGACGCAAATCTCCGGGTTCTGGGACACGCTTCGGATCGCGGTGATCAGGCGTTGGAGGGCGCCACTATTACAATCGCATGTCACGGTCAATCCGACGAGATCGTAGGAAGCCGAGCCAAGCGTTTGCAGCAATTCGCCCTGGCTTGGATCGGTCAGCGACTCGGCCTGCCAGCCGCCACGCGCGAACACCTCGCCGATCATCGCGGCACCAAAATGGTGCTGGTCGCCGGGCCGCGGGCTGAACAAGGCGCGCGGTGTCTCGCCATACATGCTGGTGATGGGCGGCGCGCGCATCGCGACGTCGCGCAAGGCCTGCTGCAGCCGCCAAAGGCCCATGGTCACATCGACGAAATCGCATTCGTCGGCCTCCCACAAGCGTCCCAGTTCGCGCGCAGACGGCGCCATCAGATCGAGGAAAATGGTCTCGGCGCTGACGCCGCGGTCGAGATATTCCTCGACCTGGTCGACGAGCTGCGCGGCCTCGAGCTCGAGCGGCAGGAGCACGAACGCCGCCGTCTCTTCGGGCGTGACCATGCTCTTGCCAGCCGCAGAAATCCGCCGGTTCGAGTTGGAATGTCCGATGAAGAGGCGCGGAATAAAGTCGCCTTCGATGATCGCGCCGAGCCCCTGTTCGCGCGTTTGTACGGGGTCGGCCTCGGCTTCCCCCTCATCCTGTTTTGCCCTTCCCAATGGAAGGTCGATAACCTTGCGCAGTGCTGCTGTGCCTGCGTCGAATACCGATGCCATTAGCAGCCCCCTTTGCGGGTGCGTCGCGGCGCGGATTGCGTCGGTCATACGGGGCCAGAGGCTTGCGACTCCGACTCCGCCAACCGAATGAGCCTACGCGTCGCCAATCCGACACGCAACATGTCCAGTGTCAATTTTTCTTGTCGTCCAGTTTGATTGACACTTGGTACGGAACAGGCCTAGTCTCCATTCTTCAAAGCGGAAGGCACTCAGCTGGATATGGAGAGGTTCGATCCTGCGCCGCCGACCACCCGCCAGGGCGAAAAGCCCGGCGCTGAGAGGCTGGCTTTATACACGCCCGAAGAACGGCGGCGGCGCGACTCGACGCGCTGGACCCTCGTCCAGGGCATCCTCGCCCCCATCCAGTTCCTCGTCTTCCTCGTCAGCCTCATCCTTGTCATCCGCACGCTCGCCACCGGCACCGGCGCGATGGCCGCCGACATCTCGATCGTGGTTAAGACGGCGACCCTCTACACCATCATGATCACCGGCTCGATCTGGGAGAAGCGCGTCTTCGGCCAGTGGCTGTTCGCCCGCCCCTTCTTCTGGGAAGACGTCTTTTCGATGCTCGTGCTGGCACTGCACAGCCTTTACCTCGTCATGCTGTTCGGAGGGGTGGGCAGCCTCGAAGCGCGGCTCACGGTCGCGCTCGCGGCCTATGCCGCCTACGTCATCAACGCCGCCCAATTCCTCTGGAAACTGCGCATGGCGCGCCTCGAAGCGCAGCCGGGGCTGGTGACCGCATGAACCATATTGCCGCCATCGACCGCACCAGCCGCCCGATCCTGCGCGAGCGCGGCCAGCGCGAAGTCTTTTGCGGGCTCACCAGCATCGTCTGGCTCCACCGCAAGATGCAGGACGCCTTCTTCCTCGTCGTCGGCTCGCGCACCTGCGCCCACCTCATCCAGTCGGCCGCCGGCGTCATGATCTTCGCCGAGCCGCGCTTCGCCACTGCCATCCTCGAGGAACGCGATCTTGCCGGCATGCTCGATGCGCAGGAAGAACTGGACCGCGTCGTCGACCGCTTGCTCGCCCGTCGGCCTGACATCAAACAGCTCTTCCTGGTCGGCTCCTGCCCCAGCGAAGTCATCAAGCTCGACCTCTCCAAGGCTGCACAGCGCCTCGGCGCCAAGCACGCACCCAATGTCCGCATCCTCAATTATTCGGGTAGCGGGATCGAGACGACGTTCACGCAGGGCGAGGATGCCTGCCTCGCCGCCCTCGTCCCCGAAATGCCGCGCGCCGATGACGATGCCCCGGCCAACCTCATCCTTGTCGGCTCGCTTCCCGACATCGTCGAGGACCAGTTCCTCCGCCTCTTCGCCAAGCTCGGCATCGACAATGTCGGAGTCCTGCCCGCGCGCAACGCAGGCGGGCTCCCGACAATCGGTCCCAACAGCCGCTATCTCCTGGCCCAGCCCTTCCTCGGCGAAACCGCGCAGGCGCTCGACAATCGGGGCGCGCAGCATATCGACGCCATGTTCCCCTTCGGCGCCGAAGGGACGAGCGACTGGCTCACCGCCACCGCCAAGGCCTTCGGTATCGACGAAGCGCATGTGGAGGAAGTCATTGCAGCGCCGCGCGAGCGCGCGCGCCGCGCCATCGCCCACCATGCCAAGAAATTGAGCGGCAAGCGCATCAGCTTCCTTCCGGACTCGCAGCTCGAAGTGCCGCTGGCCCGCTTCCTCGCCCAGGAAGTCGGCATGACCCCCATCGAGGTCGGCACGCCCTACCTTCATCAGCGCCACCTCGCCCGCGACCTCGACCGCCTGCCGGACGATACGCGCATCAGCGAGGGCCAGGACGTCGATAACCAACTCGACCGAGTCCGCGCCGACCGTCCCGACCTCACTGTCTGCGGTCTTGGCCTTGCCAATCCGCTCGAGGCCGAGGGCTTGTCGACCAAATGGGCGATCGAGCTCGTCTTCTCCCCCATCCATGGCTTTGAACAGGCCGGCGACCTTGCCGAGCTGTTCGCGCGTCCCTTGCGCCGCCGCGACAGGCTGGAGGTGTAGGCAATGCAGCTATCGGTCTGGACCTATGAAGGACCGCCACATGTGGGCGCGATGCGGGTCGCGACTGCCATGCAGGGTCTGCATTACGTCCTCCACGCGCCGCAGGGCGATACCTATGCCGACCTGCTCTTCACCATGATCGAGCGGCGCAATGCCCGCCCGCCGGTGACCTACACGACTTTCGAGGCGCGCGATCTCGGCAAGGATACCGCCGAACTCTTCCAGAAGGCCGCGCGCGAGGCGCATGAACGCTTCGCGCCCGAAGCGATGATCGTCGGCGCGTCCTGCACTGCAGAGCTCATCCAGGATGATCCTGCCGGCCTGTCGACCGCGATGGGGCTGCCCTGCCCGGTCATCCCGCTCGAACTGCCGAGCTACCAGCGCAAGGAACATTGGGGCGCGGCGGAGACCTTCTACCAGATCGTCCGCAACCTCGCGGATACGTCGCTGACCCGCGGCAGCCATGGCGGCCCGCGCCCGCGCGCCAACCTTATCGGCCCGTGCGCGCTCGGCTTCCGTCACCGCGACGATGTCGCCGAAATCACTCGCTTGCTCGACCGGATCGGCATCGACGTCCATCTTGTCGCGCCGCTGGGCGCCCGCCCCTCGGACATCGCCACGATCGGCCAGGCCGACTTCAACGTCACGCTCTATCCCGAGATCGGCGAGGAAGCCGGGCGCTGGCTCGAACGCACCTTCGACCAGCCGCGCACGACGATCGTCCCGATCGGCGTCGGCGCGACCCGCGATTTCATCGCCGAGGTCGCCGGTCTCGCCGGCCTCGATGTCGACAAGGCGTGGGAAGACGCCAATTCGCGCATGCCGTGGTGGAGCCGCTCGGTCGACAGCACGTATCTGACCGGCAAGCGCGTCTTCATCTTCGGTGATGCCACCCACGCCGTCGCCGCCGAACGCATCGCGCGTGAAGAACTCGGCTTCGAGGTCTGCGGTCTTGGTTGCTACAATCGCGAATTCGCCCGCGACGTGCGCGCCGCCGCGAAACTATCGGGTGTCGACCCGCTCATCACCGACGATCATCTCGCGGTGGAGGACGCCATCGCCGAGGCGCAACCCGAACTCGTCCTCGGCACGCAGATGGAACGCCATATCGCCAAGCGGCTCGGCATTCCCTGCGCGGTCATTTCCGCGCCCGTCCATGTCCAAGACTTCCCCGCCCGCTACAGCCCGCAAATGGGGTTCGAGGGCGCCAATGTGATCTTCGACACTTGGGTCCACCCGCTGGTCATGGGCCTCGAGGAGCATCTCCTCACCATGTTCCGCGAGGATTTCGAATTCTCCGATGCGGCCGGGCCCAGCCACCATGCCGCCCACGCACCCAAGACGCCCGACAATGACCACCAGCCCGCGCCGATCGAGCTGTCGGGCTGGACCGAGGAAGCCGAGCGCGAATTGAAGAAGATCCCCTTCTTCGTGCGCGGCAAGGCACGCCGCAATACCGAGGCGTTCGCCGCCGAACTCGGCCGCGCCCAGATCGATCTCGACACGCTCTACGAAGCGAAAGCGCATTATGCCCGGTAGCGCGCTTCCTCCCGTCCGCGTGGCGATCGTCACGCTGGACAACCACCTCAAGGGGGCGGTGGACCGCGCGAGCGAGCAGCTGGCGCGCGAGAATATCCATCTGACCCTCCACGCCGCTGCCGACTGGGATCGGGGCGGCGATGCGCTGAAACGGACCAAGGAGGCGGTCGCCAAGGCCGACATCGTCATCGCGACGATGCTGTTCCTCGACGACCATGTCCGCGCGATCCAGCCCGCGCTAGAAGCACGGCGCGAAGAGTGCGACGCCATGCTCGGCCTGATGAGCGCCGGCGAGATCGTCAAGCTCACCCGCATGGGCAAATATCGCATGGACGCGCCCGCCAAGGGCCCGCTCGCCTTGCTCAAGAAACTGCGCGGATCGAAAAAGCCCGGCGCAAGCTCGGGCGCCAAGCAGATGCGCATGCTGCGCCGCCTGCCCAAGATCCTCAAATATATCCCCGGCACCGCGCAAGATGTGCGCAACTATTTCCTGACGCTGCAATATTGGCTCTCGGGATCGGACGAGAATGTCGTCGCGATGGTGCGCCGCCTGATCGACCGCTACGCCGCCGGCGATCGCCTTACCCGCGCCGGCATGACCGATGCCGACATGCCGCAGGAATATCCCGAGGTCGGCGTCTATCATCCGCGCACCGACCAGCGCCTGTCCGAAAGCCTGCGCCTACTGCCGCGCAAGAAAGGGGCCAAGGGCACGGTGGGGCTGCTCCTCTTGCGCTCCTACCTGCTGGGCCGCGATGCCGCCCATTATGACGGCGTGATCGCCGCCTATGAGGCGGCGGGCATGCGCGTCATCCCGGCCTTCGCCAGCGGCCTCGACGCCCGCCCGGCGATCGAGAAATTCTTCATGGACGCCGACGGCAAGCCGACGGTCGACGCCATCGTCAACCTCACCGGCTTCAGCCTTGTCGGCGGGCCGGCCTATAATGACAATGACGCTGCGGTCGACGTGCTGAGCCGTCTCGACGTTCCCTACATCGCCGCCCATGCCATCGAATTCCAGACGATCGGCGAATGGCGCGGACGTCGGCAGGGGCTGCTCCCGCTCGAAGCCACCATGATGGTCGCCCTGCCCGAACTGGACGGCGCGACCTGCCCCAGCGTCTTTGGCGGGCGCCGCGAACATGGCGAAGGCCCGGTCCGCGCCATGCATTGCGACCATGAGCGCGCCGACGCGCTGGCCGCACGCACTGCCAAGCTCATCTCGCTACGCAACACCGAGCGGGCGCAGCGCAAGCTTGCCATCATCCTGTTCAACTTCCCACCCAATGCCGGCGCGACCGGCACGGCGGCGCATCTCGCCGTCTTCGAATCCCTTCATGCGACGCTGCTGCGCCTCGCCGACGAAGGCTATTCGCTCGACGTGCCCGAGACAGTCGATGACCTCCGCGCCGCTATCCTCAAGGGCAATGCCGAGCGCTACGGCGCCGATGCCAATGTCGCCGCGCGCGTCGGCGCCGACGACCATGTCCGTGCAGAACCGCATCTCAAGGAAATCGAGGCGCAATGGGGCGCCGCGCCGGGCAAGGTGCAGAGCGACGGTCGCAACATCCACATTTACGGCGCCACGTTCGGCGACGTCTTCGTCGGGGTGCAGCCCGCATTCGGCTATGAGGGCGATCCGATGCGCCTGCTGTTCGAGGGCGATTTCGCCCCGACCCACGCCTTCGCCGCCTTCTATCGCTGGATCCGCGAGGATTTCGGGGCCGACGCGCTGCTGCATTTCGGCACCCACGGCGCGCTGGAATTCATGCCCGGCAAGCAGGTCGGCATGACCGGCGATTGCTGGCCCGAGCGGCTCTTGGGCGATGTGCCCAACACCTATCTCTATGCGTCGAACAATCCGTCGGAAGGCCTGCTCGCCAAGCGCCGCAGCGCCGCGACCATCGTCACCTATCTCACCCCGCCGCTCGCCCAGGCCGGGCTCTACAAGGGCTTCGTCGACCTGAAAGCCAGCGTCGAGCGCTGGCGCGCCAGCGACGACGTGGCTGAACGCGCCGACCTTGAAGCGCTCATCGCCGACCAGTGCGGGGGCCTCGATATCGAGTGCGAAGACCCCGACAAGCTCGCCGCGCACCTCTACGAACTTGAGCGGACGCTCATCCCGCACGGCCTCCACGTCCTCGGAAGTCCGCCGGAAGGCGCCGAACAGGCCGACTTGCTGGATGCGATGATGGAGGCCGATCCCGAGGCCGACCGCGACGACCTCATCGCCAAGCTCGACAGCTGCGACGAACTCGGCGCGCTGATCCACGCCCTCGACGGCGGCTACACGCCCCCTGCCCCCGGCGGCGATGTCGTTGCCAATCCCGACGTGCTGCCGACCGGTCGCAACATGCACGGCTTCGACCCCTTCCGCCTGCCCAGCCGCTTCGCCTGCCAGCAGGGCGCGGCGCAGGCCGAACAGCTCATCGCCCGCCACGTCGCAGGCGGCGCGTCCTTCCCGCACAGCCTGGCCATGGTCCTGTGGGGCACCGACAATATGAAGTCCGAAGGCGTGCAGATCGCGCAGGCCCTCACGCTCATTGGCGCCAAACCGCGCCGCGACGGTTATGGCCGCCTGTGCGGTGCCGAACTGATCCCGCTCGAGGAACTGGGCCGCCCGCGCATCGACGTCGTCATGACCCTGTCGGGCATCTTCCGCGACCTCCTGCCTCTCCAGACCCGCATGCTCGCCGAGGCCGCACGCCTTGCCGCCGAAGCCGACGAGCCGCTCGAGATGAACTTCGTGCGCGCCCACAGCCTTGCCCATGCAGAGGCGCATGGCTGCGACCTCGCCACCGCGGCCCTGCGCGTCTTCTCCAATGCCGAGGGGCAATATGGCGCCAACGTCAACCAGCTGATCGACGGCGGCACCTGGGCCGATCCCGACGAGCTCGCCAACGCCTTCGAAACGCACAAGGGCTATGCCTATGGCGTGGACGGCAAGCCGGTACAGCAGCGCGACCTTTTGAAATCCGCGCTCGCCGGCGTCGAATTCACCTACCAAAACTTGGAAAGCATCGAAGTCGGCGTCACCGACCTCGACCAATATGTCGACGGATTGGGCGGCATCAGCCGTTCGGTCGCCCGTGCCCGCGGCGGCAAGGAAGCGCCGGTCTATATCGTCGATCCGACCCGCGGAGGCGAGGCCAAGGTGCGCACTCTGTCCGAACAGATCGACCTCGAAACGCGCAGCCGGACGCTCAACCCCAAATGGTATGAAGGCATGCTCAGCCACGGCTATGAAGGCGTGCGCCATATCGAAATGCACGTCACCAACACGATGGGCTGGTCGGCGACGACCGGCGATGTCGCGCCCTGGGTCTACCAGCGGATCAGCGAGACCTTCGTGCTCGACGAGGAAATGCGCCACCGGCTGGCGGCACTTAACCCCAAAAGTTCGGCCCGCGTTGCGGAGCGCCTCCTTGAGGCCTGCGACCGCGAGCTGTGGCAGCCCGACGAGGCCACCCTCGCCGCGCTGCGCGACGCCAGCCACGATCTCGAAGACCGCCTTGAAGGCGTCATTGCTGCGGAATGAGGAACGAATAGATGAACCTGATCGACAGAAATTTCCCGCGCGGCGATGGCGAAGGCTCCGTCCAGGTCCAATTGGACCCCAAGGACGAGATCAAGGGCGCCAAGGTCTTTGCGGTCTACGGCAAAGGCGGCATCGGCAAGTCGACGACGTCGTCCAACCTGTCGGCGGCCTTCTCCAAGCTCGGCCATCGCGTGCTGCAGATTGGCTGCGATCCCAAGCATGATTCGACCTTTACGCTCACCAAGAAGCTGATGCCGACGGTGATCGATGTGCTCGAAACGGTCGAATTCCACTCCGAGGAACTGCGCCCCGAAGATTATATGTTCGAGGGCTATAATGGCGTCATGTGCGTCGAGGCGGGCGGCCCGCCGGCCGGCACCGGCTGCGGCGGCTACGTCGTCGGCCAGACCGTCAAACTGCTCAAACAGCATCACCTGCTTGAGGATACCGACGTCGTCATTTTCGACGTGCTCGGCGATGTCGTCTGCGGCGGCTTCGCTGCGCCCTTGCAGCATGCCGAACGCGCGCTCGTCGTTGCCGCCAACGATTTCGACAGCATCTTCGCCATGAACCGCATCGTCGCGGCGATCGGCGCGAAGTCCAAGAATTACGATGTCCGCCTCGCCGGCGTCGTCGCCAATCGCAGCCGCGAAACGGATGAGATCGACCGCTTCTGCGATGCCATCGGCATGGATCGCCTCGCCCATTTCCGCGACGTCGACGCGATCCGCCGCTCGCGCCTCAAGAAATGCACCCTCTTCGAAATGGAAGACAGCCCCGAGGTCATCCAGGCGCAGGAGGAATATCTGCGCCTCGCCAAGATGCTGTGGGACGGGGTCGAACCGTCGACCGCCAAGCCGATGAAGGATCGCGACATTTTCGACTTCCTGGGGTTCGAATGATGGCAGCGCGCGCACCCACTTCCTACGACCAGCGCCGCGAGGCGCTTGCGGGCTATTTCGACGGCACCGCGCGCAAGGCGTGGGTCGACCTCACCAGCGATGCCAAGGTGAGCGGCATCCGCGCCACCGTGCGCGCCGGCCGTGAAGAGATGCGCGCCACGCTCCTGTCCTGGCTGCCCGAGCGCATGAGCGGCCTGCGCCTGCTCGATGCCGGGTGCGGCACCGGCGCGCTCAGCATTGCGGCGGCCAGCCGCGGCGCCGAAGTCACCGCGATCGATGTCGCCAAGGGTCTCGTCGCCGTTGCCGAAGAACGCGCGCCCGGCACTTTCGAAGGTGGCCGCATCGACTGGGTCGCGGGCGACATGCTCGATCCCACGTTCGGCGACTATGACCATGTCGTCGCGATGGACAGCCTGATCCACTATGACGAGGACGATCTCGTCGCCGCGCTCGACCAATTCGGCCAGCGCACCCGCCGCTCGATCCTCTTCACCTTCGCGCCGTGGAGCCCGCTGCTCAGCCTGATGCACAAGGCGGGCAAGCTTTTCCCGCGCAGCGACCGCTCGCCGGCCATCGTCCCGATTGCCGAGAAGCGCCTGCGCGAACGCCTCGCCGCCATGGCCGAATGGCGCATCGCCCAGACGCATCGCGTCTCGTCCGGTTTCTACACCAGCCAGGCCATGGAGCTCGTCCGCCGATAATGACCAAGCCTGCCGCCTCGACCCTCAAATGGACCCGCGTCGCCACGGCGTGGTTGCCCTTTGCCGATGCGGCGAGCGCGGAATTGCCGATGGGACGCCTGCTGCGCCTTGCCCTCTTCCAGGTCAGCGTCGGGATGGCGGCCGTGCTGCTCAACGGCACGCTCAATCGCGTCATGATCGTCGAGCTTGGCGTACCGACTTTCCTGGTCGCGCTGCTGATCGCCATTCCCCTGCTCGCCGCGCCGTTTCGCGCACTCATCGGGCACAAGTCCGACACGCACCGCTCGGTGCTCGGCTGGCGCCGCGTCCCTTATATCTGGTTCGGCACGCTCATGCAGTTTGGCGGGCTCGCCATCATGCCGATGGCGCTCATCCTGCTGGGCCGCGACGGCGGGGTGCCGCTCGCCTTTGGAGCCAGCGCCTTGGCCTTCCTCCTCACCGGCACCGGCATGCACATGACGCAGACTGCCGGCCTCGCCCTCGCCACCGACCTTGCGCCCGAAGACAAGCGCCCGCGCGCTGTCGCATTGCTCTACGTCATGCTGCTGGTCGGCATGATGGCCGCGGCGATGATCGTCGGCGGCCAGCTGATCGACTTCTCCCCCACCCGGCTCATCCAGGTGATCCAGGGGGCTGCGCTCGCCAGCCTCCTCCTCAACATCGCCGCGCTCTGGAAACAGGAAGCGCGCCGTGCCCCACCCCCGAAAAGCAGCGAGCCCCAGCCGCCTTTCTCTGAATTGTGGCAGGATTTCGTGAGCAAGGGACGCAATGCGCGGCTGCTCACCGCGATCGGCATCGGCGCTGCGGGCTTTGCCATGCAGGACGCCCTGCTCGAGCCGTACGGCGGCGAAATCCTCGGCCTTACCGTCGGCGCGACAACCGCGCTCACCGGCGCGTGGGCAGCCGGCGCGCTGTTCGGTTTCATGCTCGCCAATCGCAAGCTGAGCGCTGCCGCCGACCCGCTCCGGCTCGCTGGCCTCGGGCTCACTGTCGGCATCGCCGCTTTCCTGATGATCCTGTTCGCCGCACCGTTCGCGTCGACCGCACTCCTCTTTGCCGGCGCCATCTCCATCGGCATCGGTCTCGGCCTCTTCTCGGTCGGCACCCTCATCGAGGCGATGGGGCTGACCGACCAGGCCGAAAGCGGGCTTGCGCTCGGCGCCTGGGGAGCGGTGCAGGCCTCCTGTGCGGGGCTCGCCATCGCGCTCGGCGGCTTGCTTCGCGATGTCATGACGGCGCTCGGCGCCGCCCAGATTCTTCCGGCCGCAATGACGCAGCGCGCGACCGGTTATGTCACCGTCTACTGCGTCGAAATCCTGTTGTTGCTTGCTGCCCTGATCGTGATCGGCCCGCTTGTCGGCCGCCGCCGCGATCCGTCGGGCCTGTCGGCGAAGCCCTTCGGCCTCACCGCCTTCCCGACGTGAGAATGAAAGAAAGGAACCTGCCATGAGTGATTTGCTCACCGCTTCCGGAGCCGTCCCCATCGTCGGCAATATCGACCTGGCCGAGATTGCCTGGTGGTCGTTCGTCGGCTTCTTCATCGCGCTCATCTTCTACCTGCGCCGCGAAGATCGCCGCGAAGGCTATCCGGTCGAGGATGCCGCCACCGGGATCGTCGACACGCCCGGCGGCCCGCTCTCCACCGCGGAGCCCAAGGAATTCCGCCTGCCCCATGGCCGCGGCAGCAAGTTCGCGCCCAACAATGATCGCGACACGCAGACCATCAAGGGCGAGCGCACCTTCCGTTCGCCGGGTGCACCCTACGTGCCGACCGGCAATCCGTTCGAGGACGGTCTCGGCCCGGCAGCGTGGGCCAATCGCGACAAGCTTCCCGACATCACCGCGCATGGCGAGAACCGCATCGTGCCCAATGCGATGGCGACCGAAATCTCGGTCTCCAAGCGCGATCCCAACCCTGTCGGCATGACCGTCGTCGGCGCCGATGGTGCCGCCGCGGGCAAGGTCGCCGAAATCTGGGTCGACCGGGCCGAGCATGTCATCCGCTATCTCGAGATCGCCATCGACGGCGGCACCAATGTGCTTGCCCCGATGCCGATGGCCAAGGTGCACAAGGGCCGCGGCTTCATCGAGATCGACGCGCTGAAGGCCGCGCAATTTGCCGGCGCACCGCGCATCTCCACCCCGGGCCAGATCACCCGCTACGAAGAAGAGCGGATCATGGCCTATTTCGGCGGCGGCTATCTCTATGCCGATGCCGAGCGTCAGGAGCCGCTCGTATGAGTCATGACGACTTCCATGACGAAGCGGTCGCAATGGCGCGGCTGGGCAAGGACGAGAAGGTCATCTGGCAGGGTGCACCCGATCGCGCGGTCCTCGCTCGCCGCGTCTTCAAGACGCGCCTCGTCGCCTTCTATTTCGGCCTGATCGCGCTGTCGGCAGTCGCCTTCGGCAATATGGGCGGGGCGATGTTCGCGGTGCTGGCCGGCATGGCGACATTGGGCCTTCTGCATTCGATGGCGTGGCTCGCGGCCAAGTCGTCGCGCTACGTGCTGACTGACCGGCGGCTCATCCTGCGCATCGGCATGGCGATCGAAAAGACGATCAACCTGCCCTTGGGCAAGATCGGCGCCGGCAAGCTCGCCGATCTCGGCAATGGCCATGGCGATATCGCGCTCGACATCGTCGGCCCGCACAGTCTCGGCTACGCCCTTCTCTGGCCGCATGCGCGCCCGTGGAAGCTCTCCGCGCCCGAGCCCATGCTGCGCGCGCTTCCCGATGCCGCGAAGGTGGCGAACATCCTCGCCAACGCCGTTGCTGCCATCGAGCCGGTCAACCGCCATGCAGTGACCAGCGAGGCGCCCGCGCCCGCACCCACCGGCCTCAAGGAGAAGCTTGCGTGAGCCACGCCCACAGCCATGACGACCTGCCCCGCCCGCCGCTCTACATGATCGGTGCACTGATGGTGCTGACGGTCATCCTGGCCGGGCTTGGCGGGCTCGGTATCATGCCGCGCGAAGCGGTGCCCGAGGTGGCCCGTGCCGAAGCCGGTACCAGCGCAACGGCCAGCCGCACGCTCTTCTTCCGTGACGAGGCCGATGGCGGGATCCTTATCGTCGATGCAGCAAGCGACGAGACGATCACCCGCTACGCGCCCGGCACCGGTGGTTTCATCCGCTCGACCATGCGCAGCCTCGTCCACCATCGCCGCCTACAGGGCATTGGCGCGGTGACGCCATTCACGCTGACCCGCTGGAACGATGGCGGGCTGACGTTGGCCGATCCGGAAACCGGCCGCAGCGTCGAACTCGTCTCGTTCGGCAGGGACAATGAGGCGACATTCGGCGAACTTCTTGGGGAAACGACATGATGAACCGGCATTTCGAGGTGCCATGCACCGTCTCGGTGGCGCAGAGCCCGGACTATTTCCACGCCCATGTCGAACTGGATGGCGACCACGCCATCTTCCCCGGCGACAAGGTGCGCGTGCATGGCGACCCCATCTCCATCCCCTTCGGCTCCAGCGCCGAATTCAAACGCACCGCCACGGTGACCCGCGCGACCGCATTGAAGCGCGCGCTGGTCAAGGCCGCGGCCTATTTCGACCTCGCCGAACTCTACGAGGTCAGCTTCTCAGCAGGGAGGATCAAATGAACGTCCAGACCAAGGTGCATCGCTCCGAGGAGAGCCAGCGGCTAGCCAATGAGGACACCGTGCTGAGCCCGCGCTTCTATACGACCGATTTCGAGAAGCTGGACGCGATCGACGTCGATCCGGTGCGCGAGGAATGGGACGCGCTCATCGCCGAGATGCGCTCGGACCCGAACAAGAACCATTTCAAACGCGCCGAAAGCTTTGACGGGATCATCAACAATCTCGAACCCGAATTGCGGGCCGAGTTCATCGACTTCCTCGTCTCCTCGCTCACGTCCGAATTTTCGGGCTGCATCCTCTATGCGGAGATCGCCAAGCGCACCAAGAACCAAGACGTCAAGGACCTGTTCAAGCTGCTCGCGCGCGACGAGAGCCGCCATGCCGGCTTCATCAACGATGCATTGAAGGATGCTGGGATCGGGGTGGACTTGTCCTTCCTCACGAAGACCAAGAAATACACCTTTTTCAAACCCAAGTTCATCTTCTACGCCGTCTATCTCTCCGAGAAGATCGGCTATGCCCGCTACATCACCATTTTCCGCCAGTTGGAAGCGCATCCGGAGCTTCGCTTTCACCCGATTTTCGACTGGTTCAAGGAATGGTGCAATGACGAGTTCCGCCATGGCGAGGCCTTTGCCATGCTGATGCGCGCGGACCCCAAATTGCTCAAGGGCTACAACAAGCTGTGGATCCGCTTCTTCCTGCTGTCGGTCTACGCGACCATGTATGTGCGCGACCATAATCGGCCGGTGTTCCACGCCGCCTTGGGCGTCGATCCGACCGAATATGACTGGGAAGTCTTCCGCAAGACCGACATCATCGCGCGGCAGGTTTATCCCGTCGGGCTGGACACCGAAGACCCCGCCTTCCGCGCCAAGATGGACAAGCTGCTGACCGCCGCCCGCCGCATCGAAGCCGGCAAGGCCCAGGGCGGCATCGGCGGCATGGCCAAGCGCGTTTCCGGTATGGCCGGCTGCGCCTTCGCCTTCGCGCGCATGTATTTCCATCGCCCGACGCGGACCGAGCTTCCCGCCAAGATCCGGCTGCAGCCTGCATGGTAAGCTGGACTGGCCATATCCTGCCGGTCGTCGTGACCGTGGCCGTGTGGTTCTTCGCCACCGGGCTGATCGCCTGGCTCGACGGGCGTGAGCGGGCCACCTTCCCGCGTAGCCTGTTCGTCTCGGGCGCGATCGGCATTGCCGGTCTCGTCGCCATCCTCATTAGCGCTCATACCGTCAGCGCCTCGGCAATATACCTCTCCTTTGCCGGAGCGCTGATGGTATGGTCCTGGCACGAAGTCGCCTTCCTGACCGGCGCCGTGTCAGGGCCCAATCGGGGCCCCTGCCCCGCCGATGCGCGCGGTCTCGACCGCTTTGCGCATGCCAGCGCCACGCTGCTTCATCATGAGCTTGCGCTGGCGCTGACGGCAGTGCTGCTCCTGTTCCTCACATGGGGCGCAGCCAACCAGGTCGGCGCGATGGTCTTCCTGCTCCTGTTCGTCCTGCGCCTCTCGGCCAAGATGAACATCTTCGTGGGCGTGCCCAATTCGAGCACCGAATTGCTGCCGCCCCATCTCGACTATCTGAAGACCTATTTCGGGCCCAACCGGCTGACCTGGTTGCTGCCCGTCAGCCTGATCGCGATCCTGGCGCTGGCCGGCTGGATCGGCAGCGAGGCACTCGCCTCCGCGCCCGGCAGCCCGGCGATGATTGGCGCCAGCCTCCTTTTCGCGCTGACCCTGCTCGGCGCGCTCGAACATCTGTTTCTCGCATTGCCGTTTCGCGACGGCATGTTGTGGGGTTGGGCGCTGCGTCGCCGCGGCCCGCCTTCCACATCCGATTTGACGACGAGGGGATCTTAGAATCATGGATTTCGAAGCCTTCTTCCGCGAAGAGCTCGCCGATGTGCGCGAGGATGGACGCTACCGCGTCTTCACCGACATCAAGCGCCATCGCGGCCGCTTCCCGCAGGCCACCCGCTTCCTCGATGGCGAGGAAACGCAAGCGGTCACCGTCTGGTGCTCCAACGACTATCTCGGCATGGGCCAGCATCCCGTCGTCACCGAAGCCATGCATGCCGCGATCGACGAATGCGGCGCTGGCGCCGGGGGCACGCGCAACATTTCGGGCACCAACCACCACCATGTCCTGCTGGAACGCGAACTGGCGGACCTGCATGGCAAGGAAAGCGCGCTCCTCTTCACCTCTGGCTACGTCTCCAACTGGGCCGCGCTCGGCACCCTCGCCGCGCGCATTCCGGGACTGATCGTCTTCTCGGACGCGCTCAACCACGCCTCGATGATCGAGGGCATTCGCCATTCGCGCTGCCAGAAGCGGATCTGGCACCATAACGATGTCGAAGATCTCGACCGCTGCCTCAGCGAATATCCGGCCGACGTGCCCAAGCTGGTCGCCTTCGAGAGCGTCTATTCGATGGACGGCGACATCGCGCCTATCGCCGAAATTCTCGACGTCTGCGAAAAGCATGGTGCGATGAGCTATATCGACGAAGTTCACGCCGTCGGTCTCTATGGCCCGCGCGGTGGTGGCATTGCCGAGCGCGAAGGGCTGATGGACCGCATCACCGTGATCGAGGGCACGCTGGGCAAGGCCTTCGGCGTGATGGGCGGCTATATCGCCGCATCGGCCGACCTCGTCGACTATATCCGCACCTTCGCGTCGGGATTCATCTTCTCGACGGCGCTGCCGCCAGCAGTCGCCGCCGGCGCCGCCGCAAGCATCCGCCATCTCAAGGAGAGCAGCGCCGAACGCGACCTCCAGAAGGATCGCGTCGCCACGGTACGCGCCAAGCTCGACATGATGGGCATCCCGCATCTTCATAATCCCAGCCACATCATCCCGGTGATGGTAGGCGATGCGCACAAGTGCAAACGCATCTCGGACTGGCTGATGGACAATCACGGCATCTATGTGCAGCCGATCAATTATCCCACCGTGCCGGTCGGGACCGAGCGCCTGCGCCTCACCCCCTCGCCCGTCCATGACGATGGCGATATCGACCGGCTCATCAATGCGCTGAGCGAGATCTGGTCGCAGTGCGAATTGGCCCGCAAGGCCACTGCCGCCTAAAGCATGTAGGAACTTGGCTGCCCTCCGACCCATTGATGACATAGTGGGGCCGGGGGTCAGATAAGTGAGTTCTTATAATGACTTATATCCCAGCAGCGGTCGCTGCGCCGCTCAATCTCGTCACGCTCGGACTAGTTCTGCTTGTCCTGATCGCGGCCTATCTATTCTTTCTCCGCAAGAAGTCGAACCGGCATCCCATGGACACGCCGGAAGGCAAGGCCGCGATGGAACAGCATCGCCGGGATGCCGAAGCCGAGCGCCGTGCGGAAGGCCGCGAGACGCTCGATCAACGGGACTAGGTTTCCTGACAGCGCATAGAAAAAGGGCGCCGCGAAATGCGACGCCCTTTTCGTTTGCTGAAACTCTTTTCTAGAGCCCGGCTTCCTCGAAGATCGCTTCGAACTTGCGACCGGCATTGCCCGGATGCGAGACGGCCTTGGCGGCCTCGACATTGGAATCCTGGCCGTCACCTTCGACAATGATCAGGCCAACCATGCCGGCGGCATAGTGCGGCACGCACTGATAGCCGTAGACGCCGGGAAGCGGCACGACATATTCGACGGCCTCGTTGATTTCGCCTTCCCAGCCACGCGCGCCATCGGGCACCATGCCTTCGATCGACGAGCTCTGGTGGGTGGGGTCGGTCGGCACGAAGCGGATCGTGTCGCCAACCTGGGCGCGAATGAGGTCAGGCTTGAAGACCTGCAGGCCGCTGCCGTCGGGATCGCGGGTCAGCATCTGGATTTCGATGACCGTGCCATTGGGCTCGACTTCGGGCTCGGTGGCCGGCGCGCTTGCCGTATCCTCTTCGGTCGCGGTGTCTTCACCGGCTTCCTCGGTGGGCGCAGGTGCCGGCGGCTCTTCGTCGGCTCGGCTGCCACAAGCTGCCGTCGCCATCAGTGCCGCAATTGCAGCGCTACCGATCAATGCACGCGATGTCTTCATCCTTGAGTCTCCTGAATTCCGGTTTGCCCCTTGCTCACCGTTGGTAATGGTACGCATTCCGCCAGTTCTGGCAGTCCTTTCACCCTAATGCGCGGGCGCATCATTTGGTTTCGTCCACGACACGTTTGCGAATGACCCCGACGAGAATGAAGATCAGCAGGACGATCCCCGGCGTCGCGATGCCGAGAATGATGTCGGTGCTGTCGCCGTCGGGAAACGCCTTCCAGCCCTTCACCATGAAGGCGATCAGTCCGACAGCATAATAACTCGCCGCGATGACCGAGAGCGCCTCGACGAGGTTCTGCAGTCTCAATTGCAAAGAGAAGGACGATTCCATCGATTTCAAGAGGTCGAGATTCTGCGCCTTGATCCGCGTGTCGATGCGCGTGTTGAGCAAGGCAATGGCATCGCTACTGCGCTCGGCAATGCGGCGCAGGCGATTGGCAAAGGTCTCGCAGGTCCGCATCGCGGGCACGAGG
This sequence comes from Sphingomicrobium sediminis, assembly GCF_023805295.1. NCBI lineage: Bacteria > Pseudomonadati > Pseudomonadota > Alphaproteobacteria > Sphingomonadales > Sphingomicrobiaceae > Sphingomicrobium > Sphingomicrobium sediminis. Next base: position 313,791 of record NZ_JAMSHT010000001.1, on the reverse strand, counting down.
CGCCGCTCGGTAAAGTCGGACAGGCTCTGATAGCCAGGTAGCGGCTTGATCTCGAGCGTCTCGAGCCGGTCACCGGCAATTTGCGCATAAGCCTGCGTCGCGCCCAGCCGATAGCTGTTCTCCGCCCTGATCCGCGCCATTTCAGCCGACAGGCGCGACAAATCGTGGAGCAGCGCGTCGTCGTCAAATTCCTCTTCGCCCAGCTCACCCAATTTCTGCGATTGGCGCGCCAAGTCGTCTTCCAGGCGGTTGAGCTCGGGCATCAGCCGCTGCACCGGCGGCAGGCCAAGCAGGGCAAGGTTTCTGTAATTGCCGAGTTCCTGCAGCCGCTGGACGATGCGCCCTAGTTCGTCAGGACCACCCGCCTGCCCGGCCAGCAGCATGCGGCCGAAGCCATCCTCGCGGATGCGAAAGTCGGACCACATGCGCACGCCCGCATTGATGCAACAGGATACGAGGTCCTGCTCGACGAAGCGCATGTCCGGAAGACAGTTCTTGGCCGCCTCCTCCTCGGGTTCGACATAAAGCTTGGTCGCACGCACCACCGCGCCGGGCCATTCCATCATCCACTCGACCAGCGCGTCGAGCCGGCCCATGTCGCGCCCTTCGACAAGCGCGGTGATGGTCGTCGCTTCGGTCTGCCGTTCCCACAGGAAGCGGATATCCTCGTCGATCGCGATCAGCGCGTGACGGCTTTCCTGTTCGATAGTCTTCGCAGCTTTGCCGACCGGATTGGCGAGCCGTTCGAGCTCGGCCTGCCGCTCTTCCTTGTCGACGAGATAGATCATCTGGACGAGCCGCGCCGGCGCCTGCACCGGGGCAAATCGGCGCAGATGCATCTCGCGGACCAGGTCGCGCCGCAACGGATGTTCGGTCAGACCCATGGAAGGGCCTTACACGAAGGGCGCAGATCGGGATAGCGCGGACCAAAGTGCGGGGTGCGAGGCTGGAATCAAAAAGCCGACATGCTCGCCAATACGGCAGCATGTCGGCCCTTTGCCAATGCATTGAAAACCCCGGCGGCGCCCTGCGGGGGGCGGATGCCGCCGGAGCTTGTATCGGACCTTAGAGGCCAGCCTGTTCCATGCCGTCGACAGCCTTGCTGACGAGGATGTTGACCGTCACGCGACGGTTGAGGGCCTTGCCTTCTTCGGTTTCATTGTCCGCCGCCGGGTCGGACTCGGCCATCCCGGTGGGGGTCAGCATGCGGTACGGCGCCCAGCCGCACTTCTGCTGAAGATAGTTGACGACCCGGCCGGCACGGCGCTCGCTCAGGACCTGGTTATAGTCTTCATCGCCGACCGAATCGGTGTAGCCGACGACCAGCAGGAGCGCATTGTCCATGGCATCGGCTTCGGCAGCCGCTTCGCACAGGCGAACTTCGTCCGACGACGAGAGCGCCCACTTGCCTGTGTCGAAATAGACGCTGGTCTGGCTCTTGACGTTATACTGGTCGATGTCGCCGAAGCGGCCCCGAAGGGCCTCAGTCGCCGCCGCATTTTCGGCGATGGCAGTATCCTGCTGGTCAAAGCGCTGCGCCGTACCATTTTGGATCATCAGCGCGGTCTTGAGATCCTTGTCCTTCATGCTGACCTTGGTCGCGACCAGGCCGCCGCCCCACTGCGCCGTCTCGACCGTCACCGGAAGGCCGCTTAGCAACGCGTCGGTGGTGAGCTTGTCCTTGTCGAGACCGAGGAAACCACCGGTCGAACGGACCTTGGTGGCCTCGGCGACGAGAACCGAAACGTTGGTGCCATCTTCGCTCATGACCTGCATCTGCGCGCCGTTGCGCGCGGTGATGAAGCCCTTGATCTTGGGGCCTTCGGGCAGCTCGTCAAGGTCGGCGGGCAGCTGGCCTTCGATCGTGATCGGATCCATTGCCTCGGTCGGCTGTGCGGCCACTGCGCTTGCAGGAATGGCCACCGCGGCCAACAACATGGACGCCGTTACTTTATTGATAAGTTTCACGAAATTCGCTCCTTTGAAAATCCGTCCTGCCGCGTGCGCGGCATGTTTTTGCCCCATTTTGGGCCGCTCTGTCGACCGAAACCTTGCTGCCAGATGAACGGCCCCGCTAAATCTTTAAGAATGGTTAATTTTACAGGTGTGGCGGGCGTTCAGAGCGATGAACTGTGCAGGGCTTTGATGGCGATGCGCAAAGGATGGTGCTTGACCCTGTATCTGGGCCAAGTATGAGCCGTCGCAGCGTAATGCGGGTGTAGCTCAATGGTAGAGCAGGAGCTTCCCAAGCTTAAGACGAGGGTTCGATTCCCTTCACCCGCTCCATTCCCTCCGGTCATGTCGAGAGCTATGCTCAATGCGCGAGGAACAGCCCCACCGGGCATTTGCGCAGCAGCGACCGTGTCGTCCCGCCGAACAGAAACTCGCTCAGTCGGCGGTGGCTGTAGGCGCCGCTCACGATGAATGAAGGATGCGACGTCTGGGCGTGCAGCACCAGCACCTCGTCTACCCACTTCTCGGTAAATGGCTCGACGATGAGTTCGGCATGAATGCCATGGCGCGAGAGATATTCCATCACGCGCGTATCCGGGAACTGGTCCTTATCCTCTTCGATCCGGACGACTTTCACCTTCGAGGCCGTTTTGAGGACCGGCAGGCAGGCGCGCACCGCGTTGGCGCTTTCCACGCTTCCGTCCCACGCAATGATTGCAGTGCCGTTGGGGTCGATCACCGCGCCATCATCGCCTGGAATGAAGATCGGACAATGAACGCGGTGCAACAGGCTTCCGAGCCGCGCCATCGGCGTTTGCAGATCATCATCCTTGGCCTCGTCGCGCCCGGTGATGAGCAGGTCGGAAATGGAAGAATGATAGGCCAACGTCGCAACCGGGTCCCCGACGCGGCGATCATAATCCCATCCGATCGCCTCGTTCGCGAGATCGGCCTCCACCTTGCCTTTCACGTCCGTCGCCCGCTTTTCGAGCGCGTCCATGATGTCATCGATGGCAAAGATGCCGCCGAACGGCCCCGCCGCGACGAACGCGGAATTGGGTGTCACATACATGCAGGTCAGATGCGCTTCGAGCGACGTGGCCAACGCGATGGCGTTTTCGCGTGCCCGATCTGAACCTGCGGAATGCTGGAGATGAAGCAGGATATTTTTCATCGAGTGCCTCCTGGTGCTGGGACAATGCAACCAGCCTAGGCACATTCGCCTGAGGGCGCTTTGACCGCCGTCAAACCCTTGATTTTATGCAAGGAAGCCCATTCGGGCGGCCCCTAAAGCTCCTGCGCATTCTCAGCGGCTTCGAGCCGCTCCGACTGCTCGGCCAATGCGCGGCGTTCGACGATCTCGCCGGGTGTCCCGAGGACGATCTCGACGCGGCGGTTCATGGCCTGGCCCGCCTGGTTATCGCTCCCGTCCAGATTAAGGTTGGGGGCGACGGGATTATGCTCGCCAAGCCCAACGAGGTTCAGTCGTTCGCGGTCGACGCCCAGCTCCTCGACAAGATAGTCCGCGACCGCTTCGGCCCGGGCCAGGCTGGCGCGCTCATTGGCTTCGTCCGAGCCGATCGAATCCGAATGACCGAAGATGGTGATGATCCCCTCTTCTTCTTCCCAGACTTCAGCATCGAAGGCATCGATCGCTTCACGCGCCGCCTCGCTGAGACCGGAGCCGACACCGAACGGGACGGTCACTTCCAAAACCTTGGCGGGTTCTGTCGTGGGCCCGTCCTCGGGCAATTCGATCCCGGCATCCTCACGGATGATCGAGCGAAGCGGCTGTTCCGGCTCGACGACCTCCTCAGGCTCGCCAGCGGGACCCGGCTCGGTGCACGCAGCCATGCCCAGCACCATGAGAGTGAGTGGGAAGGCACGGCGCCACATCATTGATTCTCCTTGTCTATCTCGTCACCGGGATCGGGAAGTCCGGTCGGCCCTTCCGCCTCACCCTGCGCGTCCGGGCGCCCTTCTTCTTCCTCCGAAGACGGCAGGATCAATTCACGCGGGTGCGTCGTTCCCGGCGGGACATAAGCAACAATCGTGTCGCCGGGACGGCCAGTGGGACGCGAGGCGTGCGTATAGAAACGCAGGCTGCCATTTTCGCGCAGCACGAACAGCGGTTCATGCTCTGGCGGCAGATTGTTGCGGATCACGTCATTGTCGAAGGTGATCGTCAGCTCGACCGGCATCATTTTCCAGCCGCGCGCTTCATGGTCGGCGACATCTTCGACCCCATGCCCGGCATGGAAGAGCGCGCGCCCGCGCAAGGAGGGCGGCAAGGCATGCGGATCATCGCCCGATGCATCGCCCAACTGGTAGACATTGTCCGACCCAATCTCGGGCGCGAATTCGCTACAGACAAGCGCATTATAGGCTTCGTTCGCGGTCGTCGCGACGAGTACCTGGAACTGGTTGAAGTCGAGCTCTTCCTCGGTCGCCTCGGCGAGGATTTCGCCATGGAAGGTCGGCAGCTTTTCGTTCCGCGCCGCGCCGAGGCGCTGCCAACTCGTGTCAGAGATCATCACCGGCACGTCGAGACTGCGCAGAGTCTTGGCGAGCGACAACGAGAATGGCGTCGTCCCGACGATCAGCACGCCATTGCTCTCGGGGCCGTTCAATTTGAGCATCTTGGCAAGCGGTCCTGCGGTGAAGCCATGCGCGACGATCGTTGCGGCCACGACCGCAAATGACAAAGTGACGAGCAGCGTCCCACCCGAATAGCCAATTTCGTCCAGCCGCAAGGCAAACAGGCCGGCAATCGCCACCAGCACGATCCCGCGCGGCGCAATCCACGCCACGAAGATGCGTTCGCGCCAGGGCACTTTGGAGAAGGCAAGGCTGATCAGCACGGTCGCCGGCCTCACGAGGAACAGGAGGACCAGCAGGAACAGGAACCACTGCCACTGGAACTGCGCGATCTGCTCGGCATCGAGACTGGCCGAGAGCACTACGAACACGCCCGAGACGAGGATGATCGTGATATTCTCCTTAAACGGGAGATAGGTGCGCGCACTGTTCAAATGCGAGTTGGCGAGCGCGATACCCATAACGGTCACGGCGAGCAGCCCGGTTTCCTGCTGGATCGTATTGGACAGGACGAAGGCACCGATCACGGTCACGAACAGGATGGGCGCCTTGAGGAATTCGGGCACCAGCCCGCGCGGGAAGGTGAAACTCACCGCCCGCGCCGCGCCATAGCCGACAGCGGCGGCGATCGCGGTCGCGATGACCAGCCCGATAATATTATCGATGAAACTCTGTCCGGCCTGCTGCTGCAGCAGGAATTCGTAGGTGATAACCGCCAGCAAGGCGCCGATCGGATCGTTGACGATCCCTTCCCATTTAAGAATGGCGCGCGGACGTTGCGCGAGATTGGTCTGGCGCAGCAGCGGGATGATCACGGTCGGCCCGGTCACAACAAGGATGCCGGCAAAGAGCACGGCAACCGCAAGGCTGAGCCCAGCTACATAATAAAGCGCCACAGAACCGAGCGCCCAGCCGACCGGGACCCCGATAAAGACCAATCGCGGTACGGCATCGCCCGTCTTCTTGAGCTCGTTAAAGCGAAGCTGCAGCCCGCCTTCGAACAGGATGATCGCGACCGCCAGATTGACTGCGGGCTCGAGCAATTCACCGAAATCCGTTTCCGGGTTCACGAGGCCTGTCAACGGACCAAGGATGAGGCCCGCGACCAACATCAACGCGATCGCCGGGAAACCCGTTCGCCATGCCACCCATTGCGCGCCGATCCCGGCAATGCCGATTAGCGCGATGGCAATCACGATCCCGCCATCGCCGGCGGCGAGCAGGAGGGTCAGTTGATCCCAGTTCACTTGTACGTTGGCCCCTTCATTAGCTCTTCAATCGTGACAACCCCCAAGCGTTCCCGCAACCCGGCTCTATTTTCAGCGTTATGGAGAGGATGCGCTACCCCGTTACCCCAGACGGGCGATACTTCATGGTGCGCGGCCGGCTGTGGCGTATGAGTGATCCCGGACTGCTCCCCGACGAGAAGGACGCCTTGGTCCGCGACCTCATGCGGGCGCGTGCCGACAAGGGGCGCGCGATGGTATCCGGCGATGACGAGGCCTTCATTGTCGCCAAGCGCGCGATCGATGAAGCCAAGCGTGCCTTGGGGGAACGCGGCCCGGTATGGTGGGACGATGGCGCGCCCGACCTCAACCGCAAAATGGCGAAAAATACCCCTTATGCCGACTGGGCAGCGGAGCAAGTCGAACCAAACTAGACGCGATGCGGCTCGCGCACCTCGACTTGGTCGGGGCCCTCGGCGACATAGCGAAACTCGATCTCGATACTGCCCAGCCTTGCATGCGACTGATTGCCGAACTGCCAGCGCGTGATACCCGGCTCCCGGTCGATCCGATAAATCCCTGCAAGATCCAGCCCGGCAAGCAATTCGCGCGCCCGTTCAGCATCGCCGGTCAGCACATAATCACCCGACCGCGAGTGTCCGGAATCGCGCGCGATATCCAAGAGTCGCTCGAAGTCCACGGAGCTCCGAAGGCCCAAGGCACCTTGGATCCAGCCGCGCTCCGGACAGCCCGTCCAGCTGCCGTCCAGGGCAAGGCCGAGGGCGACTTGCGGCTGGTCGTAGCGGATCGGCGTCTCGGTCTCGCGGTCCCTGTCGAACCGCACCTGGTGACGCACGCAGAAATCGCCGCGACGCACCGGCTCGGTGACGAAATAGTAGCTCGGCCGACCGTCCGGCGGCGACAATTCGATCGCGCCTTCGACGTAATCGCCGGCCTCTTCCTCGCTCATGAAAATGGCGGAGAGTTCGGCGAGCTGCTGCTCGGTCATCTCTGTTGTCACGGGGGCCGGCAGGGCCAGCAGCAATGCCATCAAACTCGACATGACGCGCCTCCTTACATTGGTATCGGCCCTTGGAGGCTAGGCCCACGTCGGCCAGCGGTCAAACAGGCTAGAGCCCGCCCACCTTCGGGTCGTAACCCGCCTCGCGCAGCCCGTCCGCCAGCGCCTCGGCGCATGCCGTCGCCTTACCCTCATCGTCCGAACGAATGACGAAGTTGGAGCCGTAGTTTCCATCCTTGAAGAACGGATAGCTGCCGAGCGCCACGTCGGGATGCTCCTTGAGCACTGCGCGGAGCAGATCGGCAATCTCGCTTTCGGGCGAGAAGGCACCGACCGTCACGCTGACCAGCGGCTTGCCGCCCTCGAGCGTGCCTGTCAGCCCCTCGAGCATGCCGGCCGTAATGTGCGGGATCCCGGCCATGACATGGATATTCTCGACCTTGATGCCGGGCGCACCAGAGACGGGATTGTGGATCAGGTCGGCACCTTCGGGCACGCGCGCCATGTTCATGCGTGCCGGCGTCGCTTCCTTGCCGATCTTCGCGTAGTAGGCCTTGAGCATCGCCTCGGCCTCGGGATGGATCACCACCGGCACGCCGAGTGCCGCCGCAATCGCATCGACCGTAATGTCATCATGCGTCGGCCCGATCCCGCCCGTCGTGAACAGGTAATCGTTGCGCGCACGCAGCGTGTTGACCGCCTCGACGATCGCCTCCTCGTCATCGGCGACGACCCGCACTTCCTTGAGGCGAATGCCCTGCACGTTCAGCCATTGCGCGATCTGCGCGATATTCTTGTCCTGCGTGCGCCCCGACAGGATTTCATCCCCGATGATGACCAATGCTGCGGTCCAGACCCTGCTCACTTGCCCATCGCCTTCTTCAACCGTCCGATCTTGTCCGCATCCCAATGATCGCGGGTGCGGTAATATTCTTCATAGGTCGGCGCGCCGTCGTCGAGGCGCACCCAGTCTTGCTTGCTCGCCGTATAGATATGCACGTCGGGCGCAATGCCCGAAACATCGTCAAAGGTCCCAACCCGCAGAAAATGCAGCGCCTCGCCGAAGCTCGGATAATGGCTCGACAGGGCCACCCCGCAATCGGGGCATCGAAAGATAAGCTGCCCCCTTCCGCTTACCGACGGCGTGTCGATGATGTCGGGCTCGCCTCGCCATTCGACACGTTTTGCCTCGACGAGAAAATTGATCGCGAAGGCACTCCCCGTCTCGCGCTGGCAATAGGAGCAATGGCAGCAATGGATGATGAGGGGATCGTCAGGAACGCTGAAGCCGACCTTGCCGCAGGCGCAGCGACCGGTTCGTTGGTGCTCGGCGTCATCTTCCATGACCATATCCTAGGCCTGCAAGCGAGGCATGCCTAGCCAGTCGGGTACGGACGGATTATCCCGATACCATGATCTTCAAGACTGCCCTCGCCCTCGCCGCAGCATCAGGTCCGAATTATGCCTGCGATATCGAGCTGATCGTCCTCGGCGTTGCGCAGGATGCCGGCATTCCACAGATCGGCAATCCGGACGATCCGGCCTGGGACACCGGCATTCGAGGTGCCGCGACCAGTCTCGGCCTCGTCGACCGCCGCAACGGGCGGCGCTATCTGTTCGAAGCGACCCCCGATATCCGCAAGCAGGTGCAGCGTCTCGACATCATGAGCGAGCGGGAGCCGCGCGAGACGCTCGGCCTCGATGGCATCTTCCTCACGCACGCGCATATCGGCCACTATGCCGGCCTCATGTTTCTCGGCCGCGAGAGTGCTGGCACACAGGGCGTTCCTGTCTACGTCATGCCGCGCATGGGCAAGTTCCTGTCCAAGAACGGGCCGTGGGAACAGCTGGTGAACCTCGGCAATATCGACCTGCAGCCCCTCGCTGACGATGTCGCCGTCGAACTGGAAGGCGGCATCAGCGTCACGCCCCTCCTCGTCCCGCACCGCGACGAATATTCCGAGACCGTCGGCTACCGCGTCGAGACGCCGGGCAAGAGCTTCCTCTTCATCCCCGACATCGATGGTTGGGACGAATGGGAACATGACCTGGCCGAAGAAGTCGCCAAGGTCACCTACAGCTTCCTCGATGCGACCTTCAATGACGATACCGAGCTGCCCGGCCGCGACATGAGCGAGATTCCGCATCCGCGCGTGCCCGATACGATGGAGCGTCTCGCCGGGCTCGGCGCACGCCAGCGCGCCGGCGTCCATTTCATCCATATCAACCACACCAACCGCCTTCGGAGCGACCAGGGCGAGGTGTATGAAGCGGGCTTTTCGGTCGCTTCGGAAGGCCAGACTTTTTGTATCGCCTAAAGCCCCGCTCGCCTTTCGTGTCACTTGCCCTTATATCGAGCCCATGACCGAATATATCCACGTCGGCCCCGAAGATCGGGTCGAGCCCAAGTCGGGCGTGATCAAATTGCATGGCGAAGAAGGTTTTGCGGGCATGCGCGCCGCGGGCCGGCTGGCCGCCTCCATCCTCGATGCCTTGGCCAAGCATGTGGCGCCGGGCGTCACCACCGGACAGCTCGACCAGATCGTCTACGACATGACGCTGGAGGCCGGCGCGGTCCCCGCGACGCTGGGCTATCGCGGCTATACCAAGAGCTGCTGCACCTCGATTAACCATGTGGTGTGCCACGGCATTCCGTCGGACAAGGCGCTTAAGGATGGCGACATCGTCAATATCGACGTCACCCCCATTCTCGATGGCTGGCACGGCGATACCAGCCGCATGTTCTATGTCGGCGAGCCCAACGTGAAGGCCAAGCGCCTCGTCGACGTCACCTACGAATGCCTGATGCTCGGCCTCGAACAGGCCCGTCCCGGCAACCGCCTCGGCGATATCAGCCATGCCATCCAGAGCCATGCCGAAAGCCATCGCTATGGCGTCGTGCGCGATTTCTGTGGTCACGGCCTCGGCCGGCTGTTCCATGACAGTCCCGAAGTCGTCCATGCCGGCCGCGCGGGTACCGGGCCGGAACTGAAACCCGGCATGTTCTTCACCGTCGAGCCGATGATCAATATCGGCCGTGCCGACGTGAAATTGCTTCGCGACGGCTGGACGGCAGTAACGCGTGACCGCTCGCTCTCGGCCCAGTTCGAACATTCGATCGGGATTACCGAAGACGGGCACGAAATCTTCACCAAGAGCCCGGCAGGGCTCGACCGGCCGCCTTACGCATAAGGGGTCCAACGGGGGACGCGCATGAAGAAGATCGAGACCATCATCAAACCCTTCAAGCTGGATGACGTGAAGGATGCCCTCGCCGATGTCGGCGTCAGCGGCATGACCGTCACCGAAGTGAAGGGCTTCGGCCGCCAGAAAGGGCATACCGAGCTCTATCGCGGCGCCGAATATGTGGTCGACTTCCTGCCCAAGCTTAAGATCGAGACGGTGGTAACCGAGGACCAATTGGACCGTGTCATCGAGGCGATCGAGAATGCCGCCAAGACGGGCCGCATCGGCGATGGGAAGATCTTCGTCTCCAATATCGAAAAAGCGGTCCGTATCCGTACCGGCGACCGCGACGCGGACGCGTTGTAAGGGTCATGGGTACGGTGTCAGAGCGCGATCCCCGTCTCGCCTCGATGCCCCCGGAGGAGCTGCGCGCGACCATGCGCGCCCTGGGCTATCGCACCCAGTCCGACCTCGCCAACGCCATCGGTGTCTCGCGCTCTTCGGTCAGCCTCTGGCTCGACGGCAAGGTCGGCGTCCCGCGCCCCGTCGCGATGCTGCTGCGCATGCTCAAGAACGCCCAGCGCCGCGCTTTCTAGCGCCACACTTGTAAGCCTGTTGAATTGTTCACCGGAGGTCGGATCGGCCTTGAGGTGTGGGGCGTTCTCACCCGAAAATACGGCCATAACCGGCGACCACCACGAGTCGCCTTTTTCGTATCTTCAGGAGACATGTTTCCATGACCAGCGCCAAGGACATCCTCAAACGTATCGACGAGGAAGAAATCGAATATGTGGAGCTTCGTTTCACCGACCCCAAGGGCAAGTGGCAGCACCTCTCGATGGTCGCGTCCGCGCTCGACGAGGACATGCTCGACGACGGCTTCATGTTCGACGGTAGCTCGATCGCGGGCTGGAAGGCGATCAATGAAAGCGACATGATCCTGAAGCCGGATTTCGACAGCGTGATCGAGGATCCCTTCATGGCGACCCCGACGCTGGTCCTCTTCTGCAACATCGTCGATCCGGGTTCGGGCGAGCTCTACAATCGCGATCCGCGCTCGACCGCGACGCGCGCTGAAAACTATCTCAAGTCGACCGGTATCGGCGATACCATCTATGTCGGCCCCGAGGCCGAATTCTTCATGTTCGACGATGTCCGTTTCCATGACGGTTATTCGGGCAATGGCTACGAACTGGACGATGTCGAACTGCCCTCGAACAGCTCGACCCAGTACGAGCAGGGCAACCTTGCGCACCGTCCGCGCGAAAAGGGCGGTTATTTCCCCGTCGCGCCGGTCGACAGCGCCAGCGACATTCGCGGCGAGATGGTCTCGACCATGCTCGAAATGGGCCTGCCCTGCGATAAGCATCACCATGAAGTCGCGCCGGCCCAGCACGAACTCGGCCTGACCTTCGGCGAGCTCGTCCAGACCGCCGACCGCATGCAGGTCTACAAGTATGTCGTCCACATGGTCGCCAACGCCTATGGCAAGACCGCGACCTTCATGCCCAAGCCGATCGCCAAGGATAATGGCTCGGGCATGCACGTGCACATGTCGATCTGGAAGGACGGCAATCCGCTCTTCGCCGGCAATGGCTATGCGGGTCTTTCGGAAACCGCGCTCTACTTCATCGGCGGCGTCATCAAGCATGCCCGCGCGCTGAACGCCTTCACCAATCCGACGACCAACAGCTACAAGCGCCTCGTCCCGGGCTTCGAAGCGCCCGTCCTTCTGGCCTATTCAAGCCGCAACCGTTCGGCTTCGTGCCGCATCCCGTATGGCACTGGCGAGAAGTCGAAGCGCGTCGAATTCCGCTTCCCCGACGCCATGGCCAACCCCTACCTTGCCTATTCGGCGCTGCTGATGGCCGGTCTCGACGGGATCGAGAACCGCATCCATCCGGGCGATGCCATGGACAAGAACCTCTACGACCTGCCGCCGGCCGAACTGGTCGACGTGCCGACCGTTTGCGGTTCGCTCCGTGAGGCCCTCGTCAGCCTCGACCAGGACCGCGCCTTCCTTACCAAGGGCGATGTGTTCACCGACGACCAGATCGACGCCTATATGGATCTCAAGTGGGAAGAAGTCCTGCGTTGGGAAACCACGCCGTCGGCCGTCGAGTTCGACATGTATTACAGCGCTTAAGAAGGCGCTCTTGCCGGTCAGGACCCGGCAGCACCCGAACCGGCCCGTCCGCGCTCTCATGCGCTGGCGGGCCGTTTCGTTTGAGGTGCTTAATCCATTTTAAACTCTGCCCGCTTATTTTCCGTCCATCACGCGTCTGGTGAGATGGGAACGGTCATGAACGATGAAGGCATGAAGAGTTTTCGCGAACGCCTCCGGCTCGCCCCGGAAGGCACCCGCGATGCCGGTCCCCTGCTCGCCACCAAGAAGTCGGCCGCAGAGCGCGCCGCGCGCGAAGACGACCTCACCTCGGTCTCCATCCCTCGCCACGAACAGCGCTGGACCAATATGCGCGAGGATGAACGCCATCGCCTCAAGGCGGAAGATGCCGTTCTCGTCACCCATGATGACGAACGCCGCATCGTGAAACTCATCAACCTGTCGGGCGGCGGGGCGATGGTCGAAACCGACTATGAGCCTGAATTTCTCGAACCTGTCCTGCTCGACCTTGGCGATGGCGGCGAGATCGAGGCCGCAGTCCGCTGGGTCCGCGACGGGCGCATCGGCATGGAGTTCGCCAAGGAGACGCAGATCGGCTGCGACGCGGTGACCCGCGACAACATCCTTCTCGAAACCATTCGCAAGAGCTTCCCGACCGCCAATATCGATGGCGCAGTCCCGTCCCATTCGCCCTTCGCCAAGAAGGATGGCGATGAGGGCGAAAGCGACACGAAGAAACGCGAGCGCCGCCACCCGCTCATCTGGTCGGGCGAAATCCATTGGGACCATGACACGCACCCAGTGCGCCTGCGCAACATTTCCGAGCATGGCGCCCTCGTCGAGGGCAATGGCTACTTCCCGCAAGGCGTCGAACTCCTGCTCGACCTGGGCGAGGCCGGCACGGTCTTTGCGACCGTCAGCTGGTCGCGCGGCGGACAGACGGGCCTGCATTTCAAGGATCCGTTCAACGTCTCCGCACTTGCCGAGGCCAAGCCTTCGCTCACCACCGACTGGCAGACGCCCGATTATTTGAAGGCGCATAACGAGCGCGCCCGCCGCGACGACAGCACCTCGCCCTGGGCCAAACATTGGCACGAACCGACGGTCGACACGCTTCGCGAAGAGCTGGAAGGCTTCCTGAAATATTAGGCCGCGCGGCGGCTAATAATCCTTCGACACCCGCACATTGGCGCGGCTGCGACCGAAACTGTCGAGCGTGGCCAGGATGGCGAGCCAGCGCGTCACCTGGAACTCGCCCTGCGTCGCCGTATAGCCGCGCCCGTCGGTGATGACTTCGACATATAGGCGACGCGTAATGTACTTGCCCGCGCCGATGGCGGTCTGGCGATCGACCGTAATGTCCGCCGGCACGATGCGCAGGCGATCGAGGCCGAGCGCCGAGCGCACTTCGTTGATCGGATCGAGCCCGCCGCCGCCACCACCGCCCTGGAGCGAGGCTACGGCCGCACCAAGTTGGAGCAATTCGGCACCCGACAGGTTCGCCACCGACGTCCCGAAAAGCAGGCGCGAGAGGATTTCGTCCTGGTCGCTGATGGTGCTCGAGGTGAAGCGGATCTGCGGTGTGAGCGCATTGCCCGTCACCGTCACTTCGGCATCGATCCCACCGCCCTCGGCAATGGCGAGGATATCGAGCGAGGGATTGATCGGGCTCGACCCGTTAAAGTCCACCTCGCCCCGCTCGACGCGGAAACGGCGGCCGGCAAAACTATATTCGCCACGCTGCAGCGTAACGTCGCCGAAGATGCGCGGATTGGTTACCGTGCCGCGCAAATCGACGTCGGCATACCAGCGCGATTCAAGTCCCAAGCCCTCGACGAAGAGCGGCGCGCCCTCGACATCTATATTGAGGTTCCAGGTCGCCAGCTGCTGCTGTTCGATATCGAAATCGCGCGGCACCCCGCGCTCGCGCACGCTTATCACCGGCACTGCGGTCGCCGTCGCAGCCCGGCCCAGCGCATAGCGTCCCTCGACGAGGGTAAGGCCGGGACTGCTGATCGTACCGCCGAGGCCATCGGATTCGATATCGATCCGCCCGGTGACGGTCGCCTTCAAGTCATCGCGATTGATGAGCTGCGCGGCCTCGGCGTTAAATTGCATCTCCAGCCCGATCAGTCCGGCCGGTTCGGCTGCCTCGGGATTAAGCGCGTTGCGCGCGATCGCGAAGATGGCTTCGAGCGGCAGGATGGTGAGACGCCCCGACCCTGTCACGCGGCCGCCATTCTCCGCCGTGCCGCTTAGCGAGCGAAGGCGCAGCGTCGCGCCGCTAAACTCGCCCCTTATATCGAGATCGTCGACCTGCGTGCCCGTCACCGGGCTCTGCATCGCGCCGCCGTCCATGGTGAGCGAGCCCGACAGGCGCGGCGCCAGCAGGCGACCGCCAATGTCGATTGAAATGTCGAGCGGTCCCGTAAGGTCGAACAGTTCGACATTGCTGAGGCGCCACAAGGTCTCGGCCTGCCCGTCGAAACGGAAGCCGCCGCTCATCGGTGCAGCCTGCAAAGCGGGGATGAGATCGCCGGCACCGATCTGGCTCCAGCCGATCTGGCCGCGCCCCACTTGTTCGCCGCCTTCTTCCATCACGAAGCGGGCGCCTGCGACATTGCCGTTCAACCGCGCATTGACCGCCATGTCGATCGGCCGAGAAGCGAAGAGCAGACCGGCGCGCGACAGGTTCTTGAGCTGAATTTCCGCCGAGCCCGTCCGCGCCTCGGGATTATATCGCGCCGTACCGCTCGCCGTGCCCGACAGATTGAGCACCGGATAGCGGATATCGAGCAAAGCCAGCGGGAAGCGCGACATGCGCGCGACCAGTTCGCCCGAACCATCGTTCAAACCGCCAATGACCAACCGGCCGCCGCCATAGAGCACGTCGACATCCGAGATGATCCAGCCGGCCTCGGTCTCGGTCAGAGTCGCCGGCTGCGCAAGGCGAATGGGACGGCGGTCGAACGTGCCCGTCCCGGAAAGCGTAATCGTGTTGGGGCCATTCAGACTATCGATGTCGAAGGCCGCATCGAGATCGAAACTGAACTCGCTATCGCCCGCACCGACCAGCTGGGCATCGAGTGTCCCTATGCCATCGGTCAGCTGGACCGACCCATCGACCGACGCCAGTGGGATACCTGCGGATTCGACGCGATTGAGCGAGAAGTCGACATCGGCGCCAAGCCCGGTCTCGGTCAGGCGGATGGTCCCATCGAGCGTACCGGAACGCACGGTGAAGGCCGGCGGCCCCGGGAAATCGCCATTGCTGACGGTGAGGTCGAGACCGATCACTTGCTCGCTGACGCCTTCGGGCAAACCGTCAGGCACGTCGAAGGTCACCGTCCCGGCAAGCTCGCCGCCGGTAAGGTCCAATTGCCCCTCGAACCCGCCCGGCACGATGAGCAGGCGCCCCTCGCCCGTGCTACCGGCCACGTTCAGTTCGTCGACTTGGATCGCGCTTTGCCCTTCGGGCGGCAGCAGGATCGTTCCGCGCGACGTGAATGGGCCGAACCGCGATCCGCCATTGGCGCTATAGGCAAAGCCCTCCTCGACCGGATCGAGGTCGAGCGCGACGTCGCTGAGGCCAAGCGCCGCATTGGGGCTCGCCAGCACGAGATCGACATTGGGCCGCGTGATCGCGCCGTCGACGGAGACGTCGACCGCCCCATAGGTTTCGTGATTGCCGGTGAGGTCGAACATAAACGTCCCATCGGTCCGCCGATAGCCATCGCCGGCCAGCGCCAGCAGCGGGCTTTGCAGCGTCATATTCTCGAAGCGGATGATGCCATCGGTCCCGCGCCGGATATTCCCCTCGACCACCGGCAGGCCGCCCGTCAGGCCGGCAAAGAAGCTGTTGTCGAGGCGCGTCACCTGCGCGCGCAGGTCGCCATCGATGCGAAGGCCGCCAGCGCCCGGGCGCAGCGTCACGTCGGTTACGACATCGACCGCGCCCAGCCCCGGAATCTCGTAGCCCGGCAATGCCGCGTTCAGCTCGGCAACGATCTCGCCATCGCCAAAATCGACCCGCACCAACCCGTTGCCCCGCGCCATGTCTGACCGGAAGGTGAGCCCTTCGCTCACCAGCGACCCGCGCCCGACGCGCAAATTGGCGCGCAATTCGACGTTGCGCAGGATGTCGGCAAATTCGACGCCCAGCCCGTCGACCGTCGCGGCGCGCGCGGTGAGCGGCACCATCAGCGGCGGCCGGCTCCAGCGCCCTGCCCCGTCGGCGCGGAAATTGCCGAGCGTCAGCGTGTCGACCTGCAGCCGCTGGCTGGTCAGTCGGTAATTATACGCAAAACTGTCGAAATCGCCGTCCAGTGTCGCCACCAGCCGCATGCCGGTCCCGCCCAGATTGCCGAGCAGGAGCGAGGGCCGGTCGAGATCGACACCCAGATCGACCCCGTCGAAACGATTGCGGCCAAGATCGACTGCACCCGATGCTACGGCGCGACCCGCACGGCCCGACAGGATGACATCGCCGGTCAGCACGCGATCGGCCAGCCGCGCTTCGCCATCTACGGTCAGCCCGCCGGCAAGAAGGTTGCGCAAGGTCCCACCGACCAGGGGCGCGGGATCGACTTCGCCGTCCAGCGTGAAGAGGCCTTCCTGCGCAGTCATTGCCAGGTCGAGGCTGCCTTCCTCGCCGATCGAACCGGTCGCCGTCCCTTCCCACGACGTCCAGCTACCCTCGCCATCCACGTCGAGCTCCATCGCGACGCCAAGGCCAGTCAATGCCGGCACGAGGCCGTCGGCAGGCGCGCTGAAGTCGACCGCCACGTCGAATCGGTCGTCATCAGGGGCGACATCGAGGTCGAGCAACAACCGGTCGCCGCCTTCGACGCTTGCATTGAGGTCGACCATCGCGGTGCCGCCCTGGATACGCACGCGCCCGTCGACGCTGCCGACACGGCGTTCGCCGCCAATGACTTCGCCGACGACGAGGCGATCGACAGTGAGCTCGTTCACGATGATGTCGAAGCCCGGCAGGATGGGCTTGTCAGGATCGCTTTCGACCTCGCACAATTCTGGCAGGCGCTCGACCGTCAGCTGGTCGATGGCCAGCCGGTCGATATGCAGATCGTTGTAGAGCCAGGCGAGCGGTGCCCAGTCGACCTCGGCCCGGCTGATCGTGACGAAGGCCCCATTGGGGTCGCGCACTTCAACATTGCGCAGAACCATCTCGTCATAAATCGAGCCTTCGATTCGCCCGATCCGATACTGGCTGCAATCGGCATTTTCGAGCGCGGCGATGCGGTCGGCGATGAAGCGATGCCCAGGCCCGGTATCGAGCGCGATCAGGCCCAGCGACAAAAGGAAGACGAGGATGAGGACAAGGCTCGCCAATTCCTTGCCGAACCGCTTGAAGAAACGCTTGATGCCGCGACCGACGGCGCCCAGCAGGCCCTGCCCGCGCGAGACCTCTGCTTCGTCGCTCATCAGAAAGCCTGCCCCAGACCGACGATCACCGCGATGCGATTATCGCCCTCTTGCGGGTTGAGCGGCGTGCCGACGTCGATGCGGATCGGCCCGAAATTGCTGTGATAGCGAAGCCCGATGCCGGCGCCGAACTGCCAGTCGCGCGTTCCCGGCCAGCTGCCGGTGCCGACGCGACCGCCATCGAAGAAGGGCACTACGCCGAACGGGCCGAAGCGCACGCGCGCCTCCAACGAGAATTCCGACAGGCTGCGCCCGCCGATAGGATCGCCAAATTCATCGCGCGGGCCAAGCGCCTGATAGCCATAGCCGCGCGTCGAGCCGCCACCACCGGCATAATAGCGCCGCGACGGCGCGACCGCATCGCGGCTTGCCCCAAAGATGGTCGCAATCTCCGCGCGTCCTGCCAGCACGACATTCTCGCCGACCGGATAGTATCCCGCCGCTTCGAGACCGGCGCGCGCATAGGTAAAGGTGCCGTCCTGCAGGCTGACCTCTGGACTGACCCGCGCCTCCAGGCGGAAACCACGTGTCGGATCGAGCAAATCATTCGACCCGTTATAGCGCCCAACCAGCGGCAGCGCGCCGATGAAGAAGGTCCGGCGCCGATCCAGCCCGCGCTCGATGTCGATATCGCGTTCATCCGTCGCAATCAGTTCGATGCCCGCGCCCCAGGTGAATTTCTTTTGCCAGAGAAAGTCGCTGATCCGCTCGATCCCGACCGAGACAGCTGCAGTCTCGGCCTGATACGCATCGCGATCCTCGCTGCTGGCCAGCGCGGTGGCAATGAAGCGCTGGTCGCGGCGCAGCCAATTATGCCGGCGCAGCGCCACCGACGCGAGCTGCTCCTGCGTGCCCAAAATGCCGCGGACGGTGAATTCACCCTCAGGATTCCACAGGTTGCGGTGCTGCCAGGAGACGTCGACGCGGAAGCCTTCATCGGTGCCGTAACCGACCTCGCCTGCAATCGTCCGCATCTTGGCGGGCTCGAGCCGCACCGCGACGTCGACCGTCTCGTAATCATCGTCCGGCTCGATATCGATTTCGACCGAGGAAACGAGCCTCGTGTCGATGAGCGCGCGGCGAAGGTCGGTGATCTCGGCGACGTCATAGGGTTCGCCCGGTTTGAAACGCGCGAGGCGCTGGACATGGCGCGGCGGGAATGGCGGATCGCCCTCGATGGTGATCTGCCCATAGCGCACCAGCGGTCCCGGGATGACCGGCTGGATGAGGCTCGCCTGCGCCGTGTCGCGGTCGATGACGATGTCCCGAAGGCCAAGGCCCGCAAAGGCATAGCCGCGTTCGTTAAGGCCGCGCAGCACCGCATCTGCCCCGTTCTGTACATCGGCAGCCAGCAATGGCTTCCCGACCTCCAGAGGGTAGAACTCGCGCACCTTCTTCTCGGTCTCGGGCGGCAATTGCGCGAGGCCGGGCAATTCGACTTCCTCGAGGATGAAACGCTCGCCCGGATCGACTTCGAAGACGATCTGGATCTCGCCATTTTCGGCGGTGTAATCGAGCCGGATGTCGTGATTGTAATAGCCCTGCGCATCGAGCACTTGGCCGAGCAATGTCAGGTCGGTCTGCGCGCGCTGGGCGATCTGCGCGGCATTATCCGCCTCGCCATCACCGGCCTCCAGCGCGGAAAATGGCTCGAATTGGGCCAGGATGTCGCCCTCGCTGACCTCGGGAAGGCCGGTGACCGACCAATCATAATCGCCAATATCGCTGTCGATCACGGGCTGTGTCTCGGCCACCTCGGCTTCGACATCGTCCGGCAATTCGGGGAGATCGGGGGTGAGTTCCTCTTCGTCCTCGGCGACTTCGGGCCAGGGAATGTCGAGGCCGGGCAGCGGCCCCAACGGATCGCCGGTCGTCGGGGGCGGGTCTGCCTGCTGCGCCCATGCGGGTGCGACCCCTATGCCATAGAGGGCAAGGGCCACCACGCCACGACCGAGATACACTCTCATGGCGCGAAGCCTAGACGCGGGTTGGAGGGGTAGCCAGCAAAAAGGTTGCTCTGCCGTTCCGACCGGCGCGGCACCTGCACGTTCCGGCTAGATCCGGTCGCCTAGTGAACGGTGCCCTGGCTGTCGGGCGAGCCCAGCGCCAGCACGATGCGCTCGATCTGGCGCCAGTGGCAAAAACGGATGACATTGCCCTTCTGGCGGCTCACCGCAGCGCGCATGGCCGCCTCTTCGCCGGCCCGGTCACCGAAAATGTCGATGAGGGCGGTGGCGTCGTCGAGGACGGTGCGGTCGGCGATGAAGGGCTGGTCCATGACACAGCCCTATACGCGTTTCCCATTGATGCTTGGTCGACAGACAAGGTTAACGCGTCGACTTTTCAGCCGAGGCGACGCCCGATCCACAAGACCCGCCCGATGATCGAAATGTCCGACAGCTTGCAATCGGGCCAGTCGGTATAGGCCGGATTGTCCGATTGTACGGTGACCCGCGCGCCCATCGGATGCTTTGCCAGTCTCTTGACCACCAGCGCATCGTCGATCCGCAGCACGTAGATGCCGTCGCGCAGCCGCCCCTCGCCATCGGCTTGGTCGACGAGGATATCATCGCCGTCGTTGAGCGTCGGCGCCATCGAATCGCCCTCCACCCTGATTACCGACAGATCCTCGGGTCGCCCCGCGGTCAGCTGGCGCAACCAGCGCCGATCGAAGGCGAAGCGCGCACCGGCCTGGTCATCGCCATTCACTGCCCCATCGCCGGCCGCAGCGCGCACCGGCCGCTGTACCACCGGCACGAGCCCACCCGGCATGTCGCGCTTGGGCGCACCCAGGCGCTCCTCGTCAATATCAAAATAGCGGGCGATCAGCCGCCGGTCGCGCTCGGCGAGCACGCGTGGCGTTCCGCGGCGGATATATTGCTGGATATAGGCGTCGTTGCGACCGATCAGGCGCGACAAGGTCGCGAAATCGACGCGCTCGCGCCGACACAGCTCCTCCAGCATGTCTCTAGGGTCATTCGGCATGGTTACAACATATCTATAGGTTTTTTCCTAGACAAGTAGGAATAGCATTGGGACACAGGGGATGTGCCGAGTCGAGCTCCAAGGGTATGGGGGATTGGTTAGTGTATTTACTTCGTGATATCGAAAAACACCTTAAGAAAAAGGAAATTGCAGCGGCACGGTTCGGACGTGATGCGGTTGGGGATCCGCGTTTCGTCTTCGATCTGCGTAGAGGAAGGGAGCCGCGCCAACGGACCGTCGACCGGGTGCGCAATTACTTGGACAGCCGGCCATGATGCGGCCGCCTTTGTCCAGCGCCGCCACGGCGCTGCTTCGCGCGCTCATCGAGCGCACCGGCCTACCACGCGATAGGATTTTGCTCCGCGAGTTTCGCTCGGTCGATTGGAATTCACTCAGCTATAGCGGGGAACGGCATGAAATTTCCTTGCGGCTCCCGCCGCCCGATGCCGAGGCCAGGGCCGACGTTTTGGTCGACGGCCTCAGCGAGAACGAGTTCGACATTCCGGGCCACATCCTCGCCGACATCGTGGTGGCTGCCGGCCCCATGAAAGGCGAGGACGGGTCGATCGGGATCGAGATCGAAGCGCTGACGCTTCGCAATGAGTGAGATGGCTTACGAGGCGCGTTTGCGCGCGCCCAATATCCCGGCAATTTGCGAGGCGGCCTGGTCGGAGCCGGGTGCGGGGAAACCGTGGTTGCTGCGCAAAGCGGCCCCTTCCCCCTGCCCGAGCGCCGACGGCGCGCCGCCCACAAGTTTGTGCAACGGCGTCGCGATCGAGGCATAACCCTGGTGCAGGGGCGCCAAGTCGACGCGCTCCCCGGCCACCGGCTGCGACAGCCAGCGTTCCGACAGGCGCATCACCGCAAAGGTCGCGACGAAAATGCTGAGGCCGGTCGCCCCGGCCAGCGCCAGCAATTCACCGCCGGTCCAGCCGGCAGAGAATTGCGGAGCAATAAGCTGCACGCAACGTGCCGCAGCGCCGGCCGCGATGGCCGACGCCCCAAGATCGATACACCAGTCGAATCGTCCCCGCGCCATGGGGTCGAAACTAGGTGGCAAATCTAAACGAGACCTTAGCTGCCCGCAGAAATCAGGTCGGCGATCGCTGCGTTGAAGGCAGGCACGTCATCGGGGTTGCGGCTGGTCACGAGATGGCCGTCGGTACAGGCCTCCTCGTCCACCACCTCGCCGCCGGCATTCTTCATGTCGGTGCGGATCGAAGGCCAGCTCGTCACCGTGCGTCCGCGCACGACGTCGGCTTCGATCAGCAGCCACGGACCATGGCAGATGGCGGCGAGCGGCTTTTCCGCCTCATCGAATGCCTTAATGAGTGCGACCGCCTTGTCGTTGGTGCGCAGCTGGTCGGGATTGATGACGCCGCCCGGCAGGATAAGCGCATCATAATCCTCCATGTCGACCTCCTCGATGAGGAGATCGGGCGTCACGAAGATGGTCGGCTCGTCCTGGACGCGAGCCTGGATCGGATTGCGGCTCGGCGAGGCGATATGCACCTCGGCCCCGGCCTCTGAAAAAGCATCGCGCGGGCCGGTCAGTTCGAGCTCCTCGAACCCGTCCGTCGCCATGATCAAAATCCGCTTGCCGCTCAAATCCTGCATCGTTTCACATCCTTTCCGTTGGGAACCCCATAACGCCTCCGCGAGTCATTGCTATCCGGAAAGGAAGTTGAAGCGTGCAGCATCTGCGTCATTCGAGCGATGAGGAGCCGGGCTTTACCCGCATTCGCCGTGGCAAGGGCTGGTCCTACCATGATGATCGCGGCGCGAAGGTCGACGATCCCGACATCATCGACCGCTTGAACGGCCTCGCCGTGCCGCCGGCCTATCGCGACGTCTGGTTCTGCCGCGACGAGCATGGGCATATCCAGGCCACCGGCATGGATGAGAAAGGCCGCAAGCAATATCGCTATCATGACGACTTTCGCGCGCTGGCCGAGGCCGAGAAATTTGCCGGCCTTGCCGAATTTGGGCGCCGCTTGCCGCGAATCCGCCGCAAGGTCGACAAGGCGCTGCGCCGCCGCAAATTGAGCAAGGAACAGGTCGTCGCCGCCGCCATCCGCCTGATGGACCGCCATCACCTGCGTGTCGGCAATCGCCAATATGCCAGCCGCAATAAGAGCTTCGGCACGACAACCCTGTCCAACCGACATGTCGAGCGATTGAAAACCCGCATCAAGCTCAACTTCCGCGCCAAGCATGGTGTCGAGCGCGACATCACCGTCACCGACCCTTCCCTCGTCCGCGTCCTCGGCCAGATCGAGGACCTGCCCGGCCAGCATCTCTTCCAGTACGAAAATGGCGACGGGCGCGTGCACGCCATCGACAGCCAGGACGTCAACGACTTCCTCAACAAAGCCTCGCGCAGCGACATCACCGCCAAGACCTTCCGCACCTGGGGCGCCAGCGCGATGGCGATGGAGGGGCTGCTCGCGGCGCGGCGCGACAGCCAGCCCGTAACGCTGAAATCGATCGTGGAGCCTGTCGCGGAGATGCTCGGCAACACGCCAGCGGTCACCCGTTCGAGCTACATCCATCCCGACCTGATCGAGGCGGTGAAGGACCGTCCGCGTGCGCCGCTCGATGGCTTCACCCCGCCGTCGCGCGCTCGCAAACGGCTCGACCGATCGGAGACCGCGTTGCTCGCTTTCCTCGAACAAGGCGACCCGCCGCCCAAGTGGCAGCAACGCCTGGCGCGGCGTTTCTTCGGCCGCTAGCGGTTGAAAGTCGCCTCTCGCGGGGCCATTGAAGCCCCCATGAGCGCAGAAAACAGCATTAGCGACGTCGTTGCCGACGTTACCGACCCCGCCGCCGTCGAACAGACGGTCGAAGCGATCGAGGCGCCCGTCGTCTCGACCCTCGACTGGTTTGCCGCCAACTGGGAGGGGCTGCTGGTCGGCTCGCTCATCGCCATCGGCCTGACCGGCCTCATGCTGATCCTCCGTTCGGTCGGCCGCGCCCATCGCAAGCGCACGCAGGACCGGACCAGCTGGACCGGCATCATCGCCGGGGTCTTTGCCAAGACCACCATCCTGTTCATGCTGATCCTCGCCTTCGACGTGGTCGTGAACCAGACCGAAGTGCCGCGGTTCATCGACCGTTTCTTCGACACCGCGCTCGTCATCGCCATCACGCTGCAGGCCGCCATCTGGGTGCGCGAGCTGGTGCTGGGCGTCGTCAAGTCGCGCGCTGCGCTCGAGGAAGACGATCCAGACAGCACGATCGGCAACGCGCTCAGCATCATCCGCGTGCTGGTCAACGTCGCGGTCTTCGCCATCGCCGCGCTGATCATCCTCAGCAATCTCGGCGTCAACGTCCTACCCCTCATCACCGGCCTCGGCATTGGCGGCATCGCCATCGGCCTTGCCGCACAGGGCATTTTCGAGGACCTCTTCGCGGCCCTCTCCATCGTCTTCGACCGCCCCTTCCGCCGCGGCGACACGATCAATTATGGCGGCGCTGCGGGCACGTTCGGAACGGTCGAGAAAATCGGCCTCAAGACGACCCGTCTGCGCGCCGTGTCGGGCGAACAGGTGATCATCGGCAATACCCAGCTGTTGGGCCAGGAAGTCACCAATATCGCGCTCGCCGAACGTCGCCGCATGGAGATCCCGTTCGGCGTCATCTACCAGACCAGTCCGGAAAAGCTGAGCCAGATCAAGGCCATCGTCGAGAGCACCATTCTCGACAATGAAGCGATCCAGCCGGTCCGCACCATCTGCACCGGCTTTGGCGACAGCTCGATCGATTTCATCTTCATCTACGACCATTATTCGACCGACTATGACGAGATTGTCGGCACCAAGAGCCGCATCCTGATCGAGATTACGCGCCTGTTCAGCGAGCATGGCATCGAATTCGCCTATCCCACGCAGACCACCTTCACCTCGGCCCCCGACGGCACGATGATCATGCCTTATCCCGAGGGCTTCGGCGCGATGTTTGCCGATGCGGGCGACAATGACACCAAGGTCGTCGCCGCACCCGACGCCAAAGTGACGGTCACGCCCAAGAGCAAGCCGGATGACATTGCTGCCGAAGCTCCGGGCTCGAGCGATGTCGGCCCGGGCGGCGGCGAAGGCGGCGACGAATAGCAACCGCCGCGCAGCCTGCCCGGTGATGGGCACGAACGAACAAGTTTCGTCCCGCAACCCGCTTGTCTTGACGTTTACGTAAGTGTAAGACCTCCTGCGAAGGAGAGAGACTTGCCCGTTGCCCCCCTCGAAGAGATACGCGCCAAGGTCGGCCAGGAGCTGGGCGCATCCGACTGGATCGAGGTGCCGCAGGCGCGCATCGACCAGTTCGCCGAGGCGACCGAGGACCGGCAATTCATCCATATCGACGAGGATCTCGCCAAGCAGACGCCGTTCGGCGGCACCATCGCTCACGGCTTCCTCAGCCTGTCTTTGCTCTCGCGCATGGGCGCCGACGTCATGCTCGTGCCCGAGGGCACCAAGATGGCCGTCAATTACGGCCTCGACAAAGTCCGCTTCCTGAAACCCGTGCCCAGCGGGACCAAAGTGCGCGGCCGGTTCGTTTTTACCGACATGACCGAAAAGGCGCCCGGCCAGCTGCTCATGAAATACAATGTCACCGTCGAGATTGACGGCGACGACAAACCCGCTTTGATCGCCGACTGGCTCGGCCTCATTTTCACCTAGGAGAGAGATTTATGTCCCGCGATGCCGTCATCGTTTCCACCGCACGCACGCCGATCGGCCGCGCCTATAAGGGCGCGTTCAACATGACCCATGGCGCCACGCTCGGCAGCTACAGCCTTGCTCCCGCCATCGAGCGCGCCAAGATCGACGCCGGCGAAATCGACGATGTCGTTTGGGGCGCGGTGCTCACGCAAGGCACGCAGTTCGGCAATATCGGTCGCCAGGTCGCGCTGCGCGCCGGTTGCCCGGTCGGTGTATCGGGCCAGACGATCGATCGTCAGTGTTCGTCGGGTCTAATGGCCATCGCCACCGCCGCCAAACAGGTCATCACCGACAATATGCAGATCGTCGCCGCGGGCGGCCAGGACTCGATCTCGATGGTGCAGACCCCCGAGATGCGCGTCGCGATGGACCCCGAGCTCGTGAAGATGCACCCGGCCACCTACATGCCGATGCTGCAGACCGCCGAAACGGTCGCCCAGCGCTACGGCATCAGCCGCGAGGCGATGGACGAATATGCGCTGAAGTCGCAGCAGCGCACCGCTGCCGGCCAGGAAAATGGCAAGTTCGACGACGAGATCGTCCCCGTCACCGTCACGATGGGCGTCAAGGACAAGGAAACCGGCGAAGTCTCGACCAAAGAAATCACTGTCGAGAAAGACGAAGGCAACCGCCCCGGCACCACATTGGAGGGCCTGCAGCAGCTTCAGCCGGTGCTCGGCCCGGGCACCAGCATCACCGCGGGCAATGCCTCGCAGCTGTCCGACGGCTCGTCGGCCTGCATCGTCATGGAAGCGGGCGAAGCCGAGAAGCGCGGCCTCCAGCCGCTCGGCCGCTATGTCGGCATGGCCGTCGCCGGCACCGAGCCCGACGAAATGGGCATCGGCCCCGTCTTCGCCATCCCCAAGCTGCTCGAGCGCACCGGCCTCAAGATGGACGATATCGGCCTGTGGGAATTGAACGAAGCGTTCGCGGTGCAAGTGCTCTACTGCCGCGACAAGCTCGGCATCCCCGACGAGATTCTCAACGTCAATGGCGGCTCGATCTCGATCGGCCACCCCTACGGCATGACCGGCGCACGCTGCACCGGCCACGCGCTGGTCGAAGGCAAGCGCCGCGGCGCGAAATATGTCGTCGTGACGATGTGCGTCGGCGGCGGCATGGGTGCTGCGGGGCTGTTTGAAATCCTGTAGCATTGAGCAGTAGGCAGACCGCGCAACGCGCGAACTGCCTACTGTCGAGAGATGCGAAAAGTCGGCCGACTGGTCGCACTAGCGAACCCGATCGACGGGGGCAGGCCGCCCTGCCCCCGCTAGCCGCGCCATCGCGAACTCGCTACCAAACATCGCATGAACCGCAAGCTTCCGGCATTTCCTGCCGTTTTCACCGTGCTCGTCATCCTTGCGAGCATCGCGGACTATATCGACCATATTAGCCGGCCTGACGGGCGCTTCCTCGCCATCTGGCCGCAATGGGCGCTTTTCACTGCGCTGAGCACCGCCTTCCTGCTGATCGTCTATCTCGTCGTCGAACGACTTTTGTCGCGCTTCGCCAAGATGCCGGCCATGCTGGGCGGGGCATTGGCGCTCGGCCTCGCCATCTTCGCGCACGTGACGATCAATGGCGACCTTGCCGCGCGTATCGCTGGCGTCGACAGCAACCTCACCTTCGACCAGCCGCTGATCCCCGTGCTCGTCGCGATGGCGGTCTATCTGGTCCTTGCCATGCTCTATGCGGGCTTGCGCCGAGCCTTGAAAAAATAGGGGCGCCGCCTCCTCCACAGAAGCGACGCCCCACCCTTGCCCGGGTCCTTGAATTTCGTCAGGCGAACAGCATTCCAGCCGCAGCCACCGGTCCGCTGCCGAACATGGCCAGCGTTACCGAAAAGAGCAGCGCAGAGGCGCCACAAGCTTTGATCAAATTGACATTCATCGCTCTTCTCCCTCTTTCGCGTCCCTGTTGATTACACATGTAGTCGATTACAGGTGTAGTCGCAAGAGCATTCGTCGAAGGAGAATGCGCGTTAGTCGTTGGCGCTATCCGCCAGCGTGCGGCCGCGCACCATCACCCAATCCACGTCTTCCAGTACGGTAACATCGGCATAGGGATCGCCGTCAAAGGCGATGATATCGGCCGAATAGCCGACCGCGATGCGCCCGATCTCATTCTCCATGCCGAGCGCGCGCGCCGCGACCAGGGTCGCGCTTTCGATCGCGCCCTGCGGGCTCATCCCCGCATCGACCAGCATCTGCAATTCCTCGGCATTGCGGCCATGGTCGAACACGCCCGCATCGGTGCCGTAGGCGATGGGCACGCCCATCTCGATGGCCATGCGAATGGGCTTGCCGACCTGCGGCATGACTTCGCGAATCTTGGCGTTGACCACCGGTGTGTAGGCGCCCTCGGCCATCATTTCGCTGACCCCGCGAAAGGCGAGCAGGGTCGGCACGAAATAGGTCCCGTTCTCGGCCATCACCTCGAGCGCTGCTTCATCGGCAAAAGTGCCATGTTCGATGGTCGAGACGCCGGCTTCTGCAGCCAGCTCGATGCCCCGCGCCCCATGCGCATGCGCTGCCACGTTGATGCCGAGGCTCGCCGCCGTATCGACGATCGCCTTCATCTCTTCCAGCGTGAAATGCGCGCCAAGGCCCCGCCCCTGCTGGCTCAGCACGCCGCCGGTCGCAGTGATCTTGATGAGGTCCGACCCGTTCTGGCTCGCCAGCCGCACCTTGGCCGCGCATTCGGTCGGACCGGTGCAATTATAGCCGCGATCCAGCGCTTCGTTGATTTCGGGCAGGAAGCCGTTGACGTCGCCATGCCCGCCGATGATCGCAAGGCTCGGCCCCGCCGCAATGATACGCGGGCCGGGAATGACCCATTCTGCGGTGCCGCGACGCAGCGCAAACACGCTATGCTGTCCGCGCGATCCGACATCGCGCACCGTCGTGAAGCCCGCCTCCAGCGTGATCCGCGCATTCTTGACGCCCAGCACCGTATTCCACTCGAACGGCGTCGTCGCCGAGCGCCAGAACTCGCCCGACGGATCGCCCGACAAATGGACATGCATGTCGATCATGCCCGGCATTACCGTCTTGTCCGACAGGTCGTAGACCGTGCCCTGGCGCGGCGCGTCGAGCCCCGGCGTGATCGAAACGATCCTGCCCTTATCGACAATGATCGTCGCCGGCCCGCTCGCCCCCTCGGACGCATCGGCGATCAGGTTCCCGGCAAGGATCGTATCCTGCGCAAAGGCCGGCGTGGCCGTCAGCGCCATCGCACTCGCGGCGGCAAGAAGAAGCTTTTTCATCGGTAGACCCCCTGTCTGTTGGCGGGAAACCTGCCGCGCCTTGATGATCCGCGCAAGCCTTGCGCAGCTTATCCCCCTCTGACACGTTGCCCCCCATGGATGCCGTCGAACTCGTCGCGCTTGCCGCCTCGACCAGCTTGCTAGCAGGCTGGCGGCTCTATCTCGTCACCTTCATCACCGGATTGGGCATGCATTTCGGCTGGGTCCCGCTCCCTGAAAATCTGCAGGCGCTCGACGTCCTCGCCAATCCGTGGATCCTCGCCATTGCCGGCATCGGCACCTTTGCCGAATTCTTCGCCGACAAGGTCGCCTGGGTCGACAGCGCCTGGGACAGCCTGCACTCGCTGCTGCGCCCCCTGGGCGGCGCGCTCCTCAGCCTCGCCATCATCGACGCCGGTGATCCCGCTTTCCAGGTCGCGGCCTTCCTGCTGGGCGGGGGCGCGGCCTTCATGGCGCATACCGGCAAGGCCAGCGCGCGCACCGTCGTCAACGCCTCGCCCGAACCCGTCAGCAACGTCGTCGTCTCCACCGTCGAGGATGTCGCCACCGGCGGCTTGCTGGCCATGGCGATCCTTAACCCGGTCATGGCTGCGGTCGTCGCCCTGCTGATCATTGGCCTTACCTTCTACCTCGTCATGAAAGCGCGGCGGCTGGTCGCGCGAGCGATGAACAAACTGCGCCCGCCACAGGAAAAGATTTGAGCCATCAGACCCCGCACGATTGCGACCCGCGCGCTGCGAGCGCAGCCGACACCGCGCCATCGGGCAACCAGTCTCACCCCCGTTCGGTCCTCATCATGTCGGTGCTGGCCTCCAGCCTCGCCTTCATCGACGGCTCCATCGTCACGGTCGCGCTGCCCGCCATCCGCGCCGACCTCGACGCCAGTGCCGCGGCGATCCAGTGGGTCGTTAACGCCTACTTCCTGCCGCTCGCCGCCTTACTGCTCATCGGCGGTGCGCTGGGCGACCATTATGGCCGCAAGACAATGCTGATGCTCGGCACCGCCCTGTTCGGCGCCGCGAGCCTGCTCTGCGCACTGGTCCCCACGCTCGAAGCGCTCATCATCGGCCGCGCCGGCCAAGGCATTGGCGGTGCCCTCCTCCTGCCCAACAGCCTCGCTTTATTGAACGGCGCCTTCGCCGGCGAGGCCCGCGGCCGCGCGGTCGGGACATGGGCCGCAGCTGGCGCCATTGGCGGCGCGGTCGCCCCGCTGGCGGGCGGCTGGATCGTCGAGAATTACGCCTGGCCGGCCATCTTCTGGCTTTTGGTCCCGCTCTCTATCGCCGCCATCACCATCGCCCTCACCCGCGTCGACGAAGTCACTTCGGGTGACACGAACAGCATCGATTGGCCCGGTGCCGCGACCGCCACCATCGGGCTTGGCGGCATCGCGCTGGCCCTCACCTTCTGGAGCGAAGGCGGCAGCATCACCACCAACGTCGTGACCGCAGGCATCGTGGGGCTGGGCTTCCTCGCCTTCTTCCTTAAAATCGAGCGCGCCGCCGGCGATCACGCCATGATGCCGCTCGGCCTGTTTGGCGGGCAGTGCGTCGTCGCGTTGAACCTGCTCACCTTCCTGCTCTACGGCGCCTTGGGCGCATTGCTCCTCATCCTGCCCTACCTGCTGATCGAAAGCGGCGGCTATTCGGAGACCTTGGCGGGGCTCGCCATCATGCCCTTCCCGCTGATCATCGGTCTCGGCAGCCCGATCATGGGTGGTATCGCCGAGCGCATCGGCGCGCGCCTTCCGCTCACCATTGGCCCGCTTGTCGTCGCCGGCGGCCTCCTGCTCGGGATGCGCATTAGCGAGGGCAGCGATTATTGGACCACGGTCCTCCCCGCCATCGCGGTGGTCGGCATCGGCATGGCGCTGGCCGTCGCCCCCCTGACCAGCGCGGTCATGGCCGCTGTCGAGGAGCGCTATACCGGCACCGCCTCGGGCCTCAACAATGCGGTCAGCCGCACCGGCAACCTCATTGCCGTCGCGCTGATGGGCGGTGTCCTGTCGCTAACGGGCAGCGCGCTCTTCGGCGGCTTTCACGATGCGCTACTCGCCATGGCCGCGGCGGCGGCGCTGGCGGGCGTCGTCGCCTGGTTCGGCCTGTCCAACCTCAATATAGCGAAAGACTAGCGCGGACGTTCGCCGGGCGGGCGCAGCAGCACACCTTCGCTGTCGCCCGGGCCGCGGCTACGTTCGCGAATGGCGCGGTCGCGCCGCTCGAAATCGCGGAACGTCTGATTGGAGATCTCCTTGCCCAGCCGCCATTGCACCACCGGCGTCACGAAGGCCGAGCGCACGGCCGTGCCGTCCGGCCCGATCGCCGGTTCGAACCGGGCGCGCTCGCGGATCAGCCCGCAGCTGCGCGCCACGAACAGCGCATCACCGGCAAAGCTCAGCAGCGAGCACTCCGCTACATTTCCTTCCTCGTCGAGCAGCAGCAGCGCGCGAAACACGCTTTCCTGGTCCTCGTCGAGGGCGAGCAGCGGATAATCCTCGTCGCGCAGCACATCGACATTGCCCTGCGGCGGGGTCGTCACGACATTGCCCGACATGTTGTAGCGGTCCGCCAGTACAGTGCGGCATTCCTGCAGCGCATCGACGACCGCCGTGGCCTGGGTGAGCTTTAGCGAGCGCTCACCCTCGCCCAGCTCGAGATCGACCTGCTCCGCGCCCGACAGGGCCGACAGGTCGTCGCCGAACCAGGTCGTGACCGTCCGCCCTGCTTCATCATCGGAAAAGCGAATGCCCGGAAGGGCGATGTCATCATCACCAACCCGCATGGTCCCGCCTTGCGACAGCGTGTCGCCAGTCACGCGATCGTCGATCAGCGCAATCTCGAAACGGTCACCGGTGGCATAGGGCTTGATCACCAAATGCGTCGCCTCGGCACCCTCGCCATATTTGCGGATGGCCAGGCATTCGGTCTCGCCGAAATCGACTTGCCAGCGACTGCTCGGCTCGAGCGGCTGGGCCTGCGCCGGCATGGCGGTAAGAAGCGCCGCAGCGCCAACGGTCAAACGCAACATGATGAAATTCCTCCCGCCGGCATCAAACCAGCGGGAGCGCTCTCATTCAAGCATGTTTGGCGATGAAATCTTCGACCACCGGTGCGATCCGGTCGCGCCATTTGCCGCCGTTGAAGATACCGTAATGGCCGACGCCCTCGGCGAGCAGGTATTTTTTCTTCTTCTCGGCCAACCCCGTGGCGAGCGTCAGCGACGCCTTGGTCTGGCCGATGCCCGAAATATCGTCGCGCTCGCCCTCGATCGCCAGCAAGGCCGTCTTGGTGATCTCGCCCGGATCCACCACCTCGCCCTTGTGCGTATATTCGCCATTGGGCAGCGCATGGCTCTGGAACACCACATCGATGGTCTGGAGATAGAATTCCGCCGTCATGTCGGCGACCGAGCGATATTCCTCGTAAAATTCGCGGGTGCGGTCCGCGCTTTCCTCGTCGCCCACGACGAGATGCTTGAACATCTCCCAATGGCTCATGAGGTGGCTGCCGAGGTTCATGGTCATGAAACCCGCCAGCTGGAGGAAGCCCGGATAGACCTTCCGCCCCGCGCCGGCATAGACGTAGGGCACGGTGGCGATGACATTCTGCTGGAACCAGGCGTGCGGGCGCTGGGTCGCCAGCGTGTTGACCGCCGTCGGCGCCTCGCGCGTGTCGATCGGCCCGCCCATCATGGTCAGCGTCTTGGGGCTAGCCGGGTGGTCCTCGCCATTCATAATCGCAACCGCGGCATAGGCCGGCACCGAGGGTTGGCACACCGCCAGCATGTGCGGGACCTTGCCTGTTTCGGCATGGATCGCCTCGAGGAATTCGATCAAATAATCGATATAGCTGTCGAGATCGAAGGCCCCGTCCGACAGCGGCACCGTCTTCGCATCCGCCCAGTCGGTGATATAGACTTCATGCCCCGGCAGCATCCGCTCGACCGTCCCGCGCAGCAGCGTCGCAAAGTGGCCCGACATCGGCGCGACGATGAGCAGCGGCTCCTGCCCGCTCACACCCTTCTTGCGGAAATGGAGGAGGTTGCCGAACGGCTTGCGCACGGTGACATCCTCGTCGACCGCGACCGCCTCGCCCTTTACTTCCACCGAATTGATATGGAAATCGGGCTTGCCGCGCGGCGCGGCGGCATGCGCGAACACGTCGAGGCCTGCGGCCACGATCGGGCCCATCGAACCATAACCGAAGGGATTGGAGGGATTGCTGAGCCAACCGGCGCCCAGACCTGCCATTTTCGAAGCCCCCGCGAGAAGCGAGCGCTGCACCTCATAGGCGTCGTAAAGCATGCATGTTCCTGAAATACATAAGGTTGGCGGGTGGTGTGGCCCTTCGCGCTCGCAGCATCAACCCCCCGACTCGCGCTGGATGGTCGAATGCGGTGCGAATGATGCCCTCCTGCATCGCTTGGCCGCCGCTTCGCCGAAAAATGCACGGCAAATATGCGAAAAGTGGCGATTGAGGCGCATGACAAGCGCTGATAGGGGGTGAGACAAGATGGCAACGATCCCTCCCCCCAAGAAGAATCTGTCCAACCTCGCCATGGTCTGGCGCACGGCTGCCAATTATCCCGGCCGGATCGCGATGGCCGTGCTGGCGCTGGCGCTCGCCGCTGGGGCGACTGCCGGGGTGCCTTACGCCTTCAAGCTGATCATCGATCGCGGCTTTGGCGGCGAAGGCGATATTGCCCGCTGGTTCGAATATCTGCTGCTGCTCGTCGTCATCATGGCGATCGCCACGGCGCTGCGTTTCTATTTCGTGAGCTGGCTGGGCGAGCGGGTCGTCGCCGACATCCGCCTTGCCGTGCATCGCAACCTCCTGCGCCTGTCGCCAGCTTTTTTCGAGGAGAACCGCCCTGCCGAGATTACCAGCCGCATCACCGTCGACACGACCGTGATCCAGCAGGTCGTCGGCACCACGGTGTCGGTGGCGCTGCGCAACATCGTCCTCGGCGTGGTCTGTGCCGGTTTCCTCTTCTACATCGCGCCCAAGCTGGCGGGCATGATGCTGCTGGCGCTGCCGCTCATCCTCATCCCGGTCATCATGCTCGGCCGCCGCGTTCGCGACGTGTCGGTCAAGAGCCAGGACCGCATCGCCGATGTCGGC
Organism: Sphingomicrobium sediminis; assembly: GCF_023805295.1. NCBI lineage: Bacteria > Pseudomonadati > Pseudomonadota > Alphaproteobacteria > Sphingomonadales > Sphingomicrobiaceae > Sphingomicrobium > Sphingomicrobium sediminis. The sequence continues at coordinate 280,149 of NZ_JAMSHT010000001.1, read as the reverse complement.
ACCGTCTCGAGCGAAGTCTTCGCCGCCATGAAGATCGTCCTCGCCTTCGGCCAGCAGCATCGCGAGACCGAGCGGTTCGGCGATGCCACCGAACAGGTCTTCGCCGTCTCCAAGCGCCGCATCCTCCTGCGCGCGCTGCTGACCGGCATTTCGATCACGCTCTTTTTCTCAGGCATCATCTTCATCATCTGGCAGGGCGCGATCGACGTGCGCGCCGGGCGCATGTCGGGCGGCGATATTGCGGCCTTCGTCCTCTATGGCGGCCTGCTCGCCGGCGCGTTCGGTGCGCTTTCCGAAGTCTATGGCGACCTGCTCCGCGCCGCCGGCGCCAGCCAGCGCCTCAACGAGTTGGTCCAGGAACAGCCCGACATCGTCGCGCCTGCCAATCCGGTGCCTCTCCCCGATCCGGCGCGCGGTCGCCTGACATTCGACAACGTCACTTTCCGCTATCCCACGCGCCCGGGCGAGAAGGCGCTCGATGCGATGAATTTCGACATCCGGCCGGACGAACTGGTCGCGCTTGTGGGCCCGTCGGGTGCAGGCAAGACCACCATCTTCCAGCTCGCCCAGCGTTTCTACGATCCGGCCGAGGGACAGGTCCTGTTCGACGGCACCGACATTGCCACGGTCGATCCCGAGGAATTGCGCCGTCGCATCGCCATGGTGCCGCAGGAAGTCATGATCTTTGCAGCCTCGGCGCGCGACAATCTGCGCTACGGCCGCTGGGACGCGACCGACGAGGATATCTGGGAAGCTGCGCGCGCCGCGCATGCAGAGGATTTCCTGAAAGCGCTCCCCGAGGGCCTCGACACCTATCTCGGCGAAGGCGGCGCGCGCCTGTCGGGCGGCCAGCGCCAGCGCCTCGCCATCGCCCGCGCCCTCCTGCGCAAGGATGCGCCGCTGCTACTACTCGACGAAGCCACCTCGGCGCTCGATGCCGAGAGCGAAGCGCGCGTCCAGGCTGCACTCGATGCGCTCATGGGCACGCGCACGACCATCGTCATCGCGCATCGCCTCGCCACCGTCCGCGCCGCGACACGCATCCTCGTGATGGACGACGGCGCGATCGTCGAACAGGGCACGCATGACGAACTGATTGCCAAGGGCGGCCTCTACAGCCGCCTCGCCAGCCTGCAATTCGACAATGGCAGCTAGGCGCCGAGCAGGAAGCCGACCACTGTCAGCAAGACGACCCAGCTGACCAGCAGCGCCCCTGTCCGCAGTAGCGCCCGCCACCAGGCAATCTTGAGTTCGGCGCGATACCAAAGCGACACGACAAGCATCCACCAGCCAATACCTGCCAGCAGGATGCCGACTCCCTCTAGCGCGGCCAGCGCTTCGTGCCGATTAGTGAGATGGTTGGCGACGGTGAAAAGAAAAGCAAAGATCGCGGTCGGGTAGCAGGCGGCATAGACCGGTGCGCGCAAGCTCGACATGCTGGCCCGCTCGCCGCGCGCGCCGACCATCCACAGGGCTGCAAGCAAGGGAAGTGTCCCGAACAGGATGATGCGCGCACCGACCAGATTCTTTTCGTCGGCCAGAAAGCCTGCCGCGGTGTCGGAAATACCGGAAGTCGTCTCGACAAGGTCCGCAGGGTCGAACAGGTGCAGCAGCCCAATCGTGAGTGCCAGGAAGAGCGGCGGACCGATCATGTCGTCGAAGCTATGCTCTGCATCTTCCTTGAGCTCGCGCTCGACCGCCAGCATCGTTTTGACCGGCTGGCGTAGCATCCACCAGATCGTCATTGGGTAGAAAAGCAGCCAGGACAGCACTTCGTAGACGAGCGCGTCCAGCGACTTGATGAGCCTGTGAAAATCCATACCCGCCCCCAACTTTACGCAATCCAATGTGTAACTTTGCCCGTATCTCGTTCGAAGAAAAGGAAAACTATTGTCGCCGCCACGAGTTGGTGACTGGATAGGAAGGAAATCATGCTCAAGTCTGGAATCGACCGCCGCGCTTTGCTGGGTGCCGCCGCCATCGGGGTGGCGGGAACCGCCTTTGCCATGTCGGGCGGGGCCAAGGTCGACCGCGATGCCTTCCCGGTCCGCAAGACCGACCGCCAATGGCGCCGCCAGCTCGGCGACGAGCGCTATCGTATCCTTCGCCAGTCGGGAACCGAAAGGCCCTATTCCAGCCCGCTCAACGACGAGAAGCGACCGGGCATCTATCATTGCGCGGGTTGCGACACGCCGCTTTTCTCCTCCTCAGACAAGTATGACAGCCGCACCGGCTGGCCTGCCTTCACCCGCGCCATCCTGCCCAACCGCGTCGGCTATGCCCGCGACACGTCATTGGGCATGATCCGCACCGAAGAGCATTGCGCGACCTGCGGCGGCCATCTCGGCCACCGCTTCAACGACGGCCCGCCGCCGACCGGCAAGCGTCACTGCATCAACGGCCTCGCGCTGCGCTTCAAGCCCGCCTAACGCTCGGACATGCTCACCCTCATCCTCGCCTATCTGGGCGGCGTGCTGACCATCCTCAGCCCCTGCATCCTGCCCGTCCTGCCCTTCGTCTTCGCGCGCGGCGACAAGCCGTTCCTCACCAACGGCCTGCCCTTGCTGGCCGGCATGGCGGTGACCTTTGCCGCCGTCGCCACCCTCACTGCATTTGCCGGCGAATGGGCGGGTGCAGCCAATAGTATCGGCCGCTGGATCGCACTCGCCTTGATGAGCGCCTTCGCGCTGATGCTGCTTTTTCCCCGTCTCGCCGATCCCCTGACCCGGCCCCTGGTCCGCTGGGGCGAACGGCTGTCGGCCCGCACCGAGGGCCGCGAGGGCATCGGCGCCAGCCTGCTGCTCGGCGTCGCCACGGGTCTCCTCTGGGCACCGTGCGCCGGCCCGATCCTCGGCCTTATCCTCACCGGCGCTGCCGTCTCCGGTGCCAATGCCGGCACCGCTTTGCTTTTGCTCGCTTATGCCGCCGGCGCGGCCACCAGCCTTGCCGCCGCGCTCCTCGTCGGCGGCAAGCTCTTCGCCGCGATGAAGCGCTCGCTGGGCGCTGGCGAAAAGATCAAGAAGGGCCTCGGTGCGCTCATCCTCGTCGGCGTCGTCACCATCGCATTGGGGCTCGATACGCGCCTGCTCGCCAACCTCTCGGCGGGCCAGACCTTCCAGATCGAGAACCGCATCGCCCGCTTCCTCGGCATGGACGCGCCCGAGCTGACCACCGACATTAGCGGTCCGCTGCCCATCGAGGGCGAATTTCCCGGCCTCCCCGGCCCCACCGGCTGGATCAACAGCGATCCGCTCACTGCCGAAGATCTCGAGAGCAAGGTCGTCCTCGTCGACTTCTGGACCTACAGCTGCATCAACTGCATCCGCGCCGTCCCCTATGTGCGCAGCTGGTATGAGCGCTATGCCGAGGACGGGTTCGTCGTCATCGGCGTGCACACTCCCGAATTCGCGTTTGAGCGCAAGCGCGCCAATGTCGAGCGAGCCACCAAAGATGCGCGCATCACCTATCCGGTCGCGCTCGACAATGACTGGTCGATCTGGCGCGCCTTCGACAATCGCTACTGGCCCGCCCATTACCTGATCGATGCCGAGGGCCGCATCCGCTACCACCATTTCGGCGAGGGCGGATACGACAAGACCGAAGCCGCCATCCGCGCCCTGCTTGCCGAAGCCGGCAAGGCAGACCTTGGCGCGCGCACCGACGGCCCCGATCTCTCCGCAAGCGAAATGCAGGCCGACTTCGCCGCCGTCGAAAGCCGCGAAACCTATCTTGGCAGCCGTCGCACCCAAAATTTCGCCTCGCCCAAGGGAGTCATCGCCGGCACCCCGCAGGATTTCACCTTCCCGGACAGCCTCGCGCTCAATCAATGGGCGTTCGACGGTCGCTGGACGTTCGAGGGCGAACGCAGCGTGTCGGCGGCCGCAGATGTCGGCATCGCCTTCACCTTCAAGGCACGCGACCTCAACCTCGTCCTCGGCAGCCGTGACGGCGAACCCATCGGTTTCACCGTGACCATCGACGGCGAAGCACCCGGCGAGGATGCCGGTGTCGATATTGATTCCTCGGGCCGCGGCACGATCGAGGAAGAGCGGCTCTACCAGCTCGTGCGCCAGCCCGGCGGCGCGCGCGAACGCACCTTCACGATCCGCTTCGACCGCCCCGGCGTGACCGCCTACGCCTTCACCTTCGGCTAACCATATTTGCCGCTAACCCCCCCATAGGTGCGGGAAAAACACGGCGTCGCATTAATCGACAAACGGCAGTGATATTGTCACCTGCCGACGCTATCCTTTGGCATCAGAAGTGATTCAATCCGATTAAGGGGTAGTAACTACATGCGTTTGATGTCGACGGCCGCCATGGCCACCGTGATGATGATGGCAAGCCCGGCTTATGCCGGCGATGAGATCCTGTTCGAGGCCGCGCCCAGCTGGGTTTCCGCTTACAAGCATGGCGACCTTCCCGAAGCCCGCGGCGGCGCCTCGCGCACGCTGATCGACGATATCCAGGTCGGCTTCATCGACGATGCCACCCAGACCCACCGCTATCGCGAAGTCGAATTCCTGACCTCGCGCGGCCTTGGCGCGTCCAACCTCGAATTTGAGTGGGATCCGCTGCTGGAAGACCTTGTTGTCCACCAGATCGCGATCCGCCGCGGCGACGAGATCATCGACCTGCTCGCCGACGGCCAGACCTTCGAAGTCCTGCGCCGCGAAGCGAGCCTTGCCGAAAGCACGTTGAACGGCCGCCTCTCCGCCGTATTCTATCCCGAAGGCATCGAAGTGGGCGACGTCCTCATCACTTCGGTCACCACGGTGCGCCGCGATCCGGTCCTCGCCGACAAGGCGCAGGCTATCTGGACGCTGGGCGATGCCGACAATCTCGAGCAGGTGCGCCTGCGCGTCGTCCGTCCCGCCGATGGCAAGCTCAAGACCATGACCTGGCCCGGCCTGCCTGAAATGGAGGACGACACCGACGACGGCATGCGCGAGCTGACCTGGCAATATCAGGAACTCGAAGAGCTCGAACTGCCCAACCGCGCCCCCGCCCGCTTCCGCCGCAACCGCGTCGTCGAACTGTCCGACTTTGCCGACTGGGCCGAAGTCGCAGAGACGCTCATTCCCTATTACGAGGAAGCGGCGCAGTTCGAAGAAGGCGGACGCCTCGCCGGTGAACTCGACAAGATCGCTGCCGAGCATGCCGATCCCGTCGCGCGTGCCGAAGCCGCGCTCGCGCTGGTTCAGGACCGCATCCGCTACGTCAACATCGCGCTCGGCGCGGGGGGCCAGGTGCCGGCTGCTGCCGACACCACCTGGCGTCGCCGCTTCGGCGACTGCAAGGGCAATACGGTGATGCTGCTGGGCCTGCTGCGCGGCCTCGGCATCGAAGCCGTACCCGCGCTCGTCAGCACCAACGGCAATGATGGCCTCGACGAGCGCCTGCCGATGATCGGCCATTTCAACCACGTCCTCGTGAAGGCCACGATCGACGGCAAGGTCTATTATCTCGACGGCACCCGCCAGGGCGATGCCAAGCTGTCGCAGGTCGATATTCCCGACTTCGACTATGCCCTGCCGCTGGTCGAAGGCGCCGAGCTCGAGCGCCTGGTCGTGCCGCCGCACGAAACCCCGGTGCTCGCCTTCGAGACCTACACCGATTATTCGGCCGGCCTGTTCCAGCCTGCCAAGACCCGCATGGACATCCGCTTCGGTGGCGACACCGCGGCTTTGATCGACGAGAATTGGGAAAGCTTCAAGGAACAGCGCATCGACACGATGATCGAGAGCCTCGAGGAAGAGGACGAGGATTTCGACATCGATGAAGAAGCGACCACGGGCGTCTTCGACCCCGAAGCCAACACCTTCACCGTCAGCATGTACGGAACCGGCCTTGCCGGCGTCGACGACTTCTTCTTCGACGGCAGCGCCTTCCAGAACCCGTTCGTCGCTTTCGAAGAGCGCGAGACCGAGTTCAACGCCGAAGCGCCCTTCACCGTCCAGCATCCCGACAGCTCGTCGAGCAAGCTGGTCATGACCTTCCCGGCCAATATCGGCAAGGCGCTCAACGTCAGCGCCGAGGACGATGTCGTCGAGGCCAATAGCGGCATCTGGACGCGCGACGTCGAACTCGACGGCAGCACGGTTACCATCACCACCGACTTCAAGTCGCTGGATGACGAGATCGGCTATGAGGAGGCCCTCGCGCTCGAAGAACTGATCGAGGATGCCGACAAGCGTACCGGCTATCTCGAAGTCCAGCTCTGGGCCGTGCCCGAAAGCGAGCTGGAAGGCTTTGCCGAGGCCATCGAACGCGCCAAGGCCGAAGATGCCGAAGCCAAGGAAGAGGATGAGGACGAGCCCTATGGCGAGGCCTGGATCACGCAGCTGCGCAACCAGTATGCGATCGCCTTGTCCGCCAATGGCCGCGGCGAGGAAGCCGAGACCATCTGGGCCGAACTTCGCGACGATGCCAATGACGCGCAGAGCCTCAACCAGCTGTGCTGGGACAAGGCCGTTGCCGGCGTGGCGCTCGACCGCGCGCTCGAGGAATGCGACGCTTCGGTGGCCTTGGGCCGCCAGGCATCTAACCTCGACAGCCGCGCGCTGGTCCACCTGCGCCTCGGCAATTTCGACATGGCCGAAGCCGATTATGACGAGGCCATCGAACTGGCCGGCGAAGATGGCATCGCCTCCTCGCAATATGGTCGCTTCCTTCTGATGGAGCGTCTCGGGAAGACCGAGGAAGCCGAGGCCGCACGCGCCGAGGCCCTCGACCTCTACCCGCTCATCGCACTCGAATATGCGGCCTATGCGCCGATCACCTGGCCGGAAGACAATGCCGTCCAGAGTGACGATGTCGCAGCGGAGGATGGCGGCGAATAAGCCGACACTGACGCCAACAGACAAGGCCCGGCATCCCGATGGGGACGCCGGGCCTTTTCTTTTGCCTTGGGGCCCTAGAAGGCCGCCGCGTAGGCCTCGTTACCGACGAAACCCAGCTTCTGCACTTCGGCAGTCTTCACCATCGCCAGCACCTCGTCGACACGCTCGTAGCGGGCATCGGGTTCGGGCTGGAGGTGGAGTTCGGCCTGCACCGGCGCCTGTGTCATCACGAACAGGATGCGCTCGAGCCCTTTGAGGTCGGTCGGCGCCCCGTTCCACAGGATCGTGTCGTCTGAAGTCACGATCACCTTGTTGCGGTCCGGTTCCAGGACGAAATCGGTCGGTGGGGTGTCACCGGGTAGGTCGAGCTTCACCGCATGCGTCTGCACCGGGATCGTGATGATGAACATGATCAGGAGCACCAGCATCACGTCGATGAGCGGCGTAGTATTCATCTCGACCATCGGGCTGGCCTCGGCCGCCCCGCTCGTTCCTGCCTGCATCGCCATACGCACCTCCTTGTGCGCGCGCCGCCCGCAATTGTGCGGACAGCCTCCGTCACGCATTATGTAATGTTATACCATGATAGTGCCGATGCAAGGCAAAAAGAAAGGGCGGCCCGAAAGCCGCCCTTCCCTGTTCGTGCCGATCATGAAGATCAGAACTCGTTCGCGTAGGCCTCGTTGCCGACGAATCCGAGCTTCTCGACATTGGCGCGCTTGGTGGTCGCGAGCACTTCGTCGACCAGCTCGTAGCGGGCATTGGCCTCGGGCTGCAGGTGCAGTTCCGGGGTCGGAACCAGCTGCTGCGAGACGTCGAGGAACTGACGCAGGTCGATCAGCGAAACGGGCGCGCCGTTCCACAGCACCTGGCTGTCCTCGGTGACGACGATCTTGTTCTTGATCGGGTCGACCGGCGGCGGCGTGGAGTTGCTGTCCTGCGGAAGGTCCAGCTTCACCGCGTGGGTCTGGATCGGGATGGTGATGATGAACATGATGAGGAGCACCAGCATGACGTCGATCAACGGCGTCGTGTTGATGTCCATCATCGGCTCACCATCTTCACTGAGGGTCGCTGCTGCCATGAGCGCAATCTCCTAATTAAAGACGCTGAACGTTGCTGCCGGCAGGCGGTTCGGAAATGAACCCGACCCGCGCAAAGCCTGCACGCTGCATCGTGAAAATGGCACCGCCGATGCACTTGTACGGGGTGTCGATGTCACCGCGGATATGCGCCTCGGGGAGGTTGTCCTCGGTGATATTCTGGACACCGCCAGCGGCATCGATGGCTTCCTCAAGTCGTTCGACCGCACGTTCCAGCAATTCTTCGCTGGTGACGGGGGTCACGTCCCAATAGACCTCGCATGTGCCACCCGGGCCACCCTGAACCGACAGGTTCACGTTTTCGGGCTTCGTTTCGGTCGCTTCATACTGGACCGTCGGGAGGCGGACCGGAACGGTCTCGAGCACGACGGGGACGGCGATGAGGAAGATGATGAGAAGAACCAACATGACGTCGACGAGCGGCGTCGTGTTGATGTCGGACATCGGGATATCTTCACCCGATTGATCCATTCCGACAGACATGCCCATGGGCGGTACTTCCTTCTAGTCGTCTAATCCTCCGGCAAGCCGCGTGTCGGCCGGCCGGTGTACCGGGGCACCGATGTCGGCGCCCCGGTCGCAGGTCCGCTTAGCTGCGGACGGTCGGCTTGGTCGGCGCGCCGCCGGCGGTGGCGCCGGGCTTGGGCTGCGCGGCCGGGGCCGGCTTCTTGGCAGCGGCCGGAGCGGCGAGCTGCGGACGGACCTTGCCGTCGCTCATCAGGTAGCCATGGATGTCCGTTGTGAAGGCGGTGAGATCTTCCATGATGCCCTTGTTGCGACGGATCAGCCAGTTGTAGGCGAGCACGGCCGGGACGGCCACGATCAGGCCGAGCGCGGTCATGATCAGCGCTTCACCGACCGGGCCGGCGACGGCGTCGATCGAGGCCTGGCCCGACGCACCGATCTTAATCAGCGCGCGGTAGATGCCGACAACGGTACCGAACAGGCCGACGAACGGCGCGGTCGAACCGACGGTCGCGAGGAAGGCGAGGCCTTCGCCGAGACGGTTGCCGATCGAGGTCTTCGAACGCTCGAGCGAACCGATCATCCAGTCATGCTGGTCGACCGGGTCGGTCAGCTTGCCATGCTGTTCCTGCGCGACGAGGGCGTCCTCGACGATCGCACGATAGGCGCTCTTCTTTTCAAGCTTGCCCGAAGCTTCCTTCAGGTTGGCCGAGTTCCAGAACGAGGCGCGAACCTTGTTGCCCTGGTTGATGATCTTCTGCTGCTGAAGCAGCTTGGTGAAGAGGATGTAGAAGCTGCCGACCGACATAATGAGGAGGACGCCGAACGTCATCCAGGCGATCGGACCGCCTTCTTCCATGGCGGCCCAGAAGCCGTACGGGTTTTCGGCAGCAGCCGAGAGCAGGAGTTCAGTGTTCATGGGTCGATATTCCCTTTGATGAATTCTTGTTTGTCGAGCCTAGCGGCCCTGGATTCGCCACGTAATCGGCGGAGTATCGTACGTGCCCTGTACCGTGGCACCCGTGCTGTCCGTAGCGGCCTGGAAGCGCGCGCGGCGCTCGAGGACGTCACAGGTGGCACGGTCGAGCTGGCTCGAACCGGTCGACTGCGTGATGGTGCAGCCACTGACACGGCCGTTGGTCCCGATGGTCAGACGGGCCCGTGCAGTTCCTTCTTCACCGTTACGCAGGGCGCGACGGGGATAGTCGGAATCCGAGAACAGGGTCCGCACGTCACCACGCGGCGCAGCAGGTTCGATCCGCGGCGGAGGCGGCGGCGGCGGGGGAGCCGGCGGCGCGGGCGGCGCGGTCGGAGCCGTGGGCGTCACCGAAGGCGGCGGCGCAGTGGGCTGCGAAGCAATGGGGGGCGGTGTCGTATTCGTACGCACGATGGGCGGCGGCGCCACGACCGGCGGAGGAACCTGCGTTTGCGGCTGTTCCGGCGGCGGGGGCGGCGGTTCCTCGGGCGGGGGCGGCGGCTCTTCTTCGACGTCGAAGGTGGAGATGTCTTCTCGCACGCTCTCGACGACGCGAATTGCCAGACCGCTAACCAGCGCATAGCCCAGAACAATATGCAGGAGCGCCACTACGATGAGCGGCCCCGTCTTGTTCGAGCTCATTTCTCGCTTGGATGCGTAAGCCATGAAGTCGCTCGTCTCCTCGATTTGCCACAGGGGGTCCATGGCACTGGACCGGAAGAAATTCCCCGATCCGTATGATTCGGTGTTGTCCGTGTATCAACATATCATCGGGCAACAGCGCGCTTGTCTATCGCCCCGCTTATGGGGCCGCAAGGGCAATTGTTACGCTAATGTCGTACTTCGGACCGTCCCGACATTCACTTTGTCGCCAAAGTGGGGCGTTTCGACGCCATTATGGATGAACGCCGGTGAAACTTGCCAGTTCCACGCCAACCCCCTGGGCTTTCGGGTAAATGTCGGGTTTGACCGACCGAACGCGGAGGGCCTCCACTCCCGCCATGGATGCGACCCGGTCGAACAAGGCTTTGAGGAAACTCTCCTGAAGATTAAAGCGACCTGAACAGGCAAGATTTTCAATGGCTTCGCGCAAGCGGTCATAGTTCCAAGCCTCGACCTCTTCATCCCGCGCGGGCATCCGCGCCGGGTCGATCCACACTTCCACAGACACCAACAGGCGTTGCGGCTTGCCGATCTCATAGTCATGGAAGCCGATATCGATCTGCACCTCGAGCGAATCGAGAAACAGGCGAACCGTCTTGGGTCGGTGGGCGACGAGGCCTTCGATCGGCTCGGTCATTCTTCATCCTTCAAGAAAGCGACGTCGCGATCCAGCGCCATGAAGCGCTGGCCGGCGTCCAACAATAGGGTCTGCCCGGTGAGGACAGGGTTGGCGATGAGGCTGTCGAGCGCAGCCAGAAGGTCGTCCACCCCCACCCCGCGACGCAGCGGGTTGAAATCGTGCACCTCCGCGAAGTCTTCATTACTCATGGGCCCGGAGGGCAACATGACCGCAGGGGCGACCGCATTGACCCGAATCCCCTCGTGAGCCAGCGCCCGCGCACTCGTCTCCGTCAGTGTCGAGAGCGCGCCCTTGCTGAGCGTATAGCTAAGATAATCGGGATTGGGCGCCGCCAGCTTGGCGTCGGAGATATTGACGATCAGTGCATCGCCCCCGCCCACATGCCGCGCGGCAAAGGCGCTGGTGAGCAGCATGGGCGCGCGAGCATTGACCCGCATCTGCCGATCGAAGGCATCGACATCCGGCGTACCCAAATCATCAGGCTCGAACAGGCTGGCATTGTTGACGAGCAGCCCCACCTGAACATCGCCGATCTGGTCGAACAGGCGCGCGGCGCAATCGGGCGCCTCGAGGTCCGCGACCACCCGCTCGCACCCTTCCGGCACGTCATCCTCGCCGCGGCGCACATGCGCGAACACGCGCCAGCCCGCATCCGCCAGGTGTCTGGCGATGGCGGCACCGACACGGTGGCGCGATCCGGTGACAAGGGCGCATTTTTCCATTGCCTCCGACTAGGGCCTTGGCGATTGCGAGGCAACCATGGCCCTAGGGACGAGTTGGTCTCTATGAAGAGATCATGCCGGAAACCAAGAAACAGCCCCGCCTCGATGCCCCCTCGCTCGCCGCGTTTGCAAAAGAGCTCGAAACCGGCGGCGGCCCGCCGCCTGTCGACCAGTGGAACCCCGACCATTGCGGCGACAGCGAAATGCGCATCGCTGCCGACGGGCGTTGGTATCACCAGGGCGGCCTCATCAAACGCCCCGCGATGGTCCGGCTCTTTTCCAGCGTCCTACGGCGCGAGGAGGATGGCGGCTACGTGCTGGTCACGCCGGTCGAGAAACTCTCGATCGAGGTCGAACACCTCCCCTTCCGCGCCGTCGTCATGAAACATGAGGGCAAGGGCAAGAAACGCCGCATCGGCTTCGAACTCAATACGGGCGAGGCGCTGATCGCCAATGCCGACCATCCGATCCGCATGGTCAAAGGCGAACGCGGCCCCTCGCCACGCCTGCTCGTGCGCGGCCGGCTCGAAGCCGAGATCGAGCGCCCGCTTTATTACGAGCTTGCCGAAATCGCGATTCAAGAAGGCGCCGACCCGCCCGGCATTTGGTCGGATGGCACTTTCTTCGCCTTCGACTGATCCTTACTGATCGGATCATGCCTCTTTACGACCGACTCCGTGCCGCACTGGACCGGCCTACAGGCCGCGCTTTGCTGCATGGCGATCTCGATCCCGACGAAACCCCCGATGCCACGCCCGCCGCGGTGCTGGTGCCAATCACCTATCGCCATGTCGACACGGTACCGGGACCCGGCTTCATCCTCACCAAGCGCAACGCCAACATGCGCAACCATGCCGGCCAGGTCAGCTTCCCCGGCGGCCGCATCGATAGTGGGGAAACCGCGGTCGAGGCAGCATTGCGCGAGGCCGAGGAAGAAATCGCCCTGCCTCGCGACAAGGTCAAACTGGTCGGCGCCATGGATCCCTACGTCACCGGCACCGGCTTCCATGTCCTGCCCGTCATCGGCCTCGTCGAACCCGATTTGCCGCTGGTCGCCAACGAGGCCGAGGTCGACCATTGGTTCGAGGTGCCGATGGGCCACTTGCTCGACCCGAAACATCATCGCGAAGAAGAAGTGCTCTACAAAGGGCGCCAGCGGCGCTACTGGCGCATCGATTACCAAGATTACGATATATGGGGCGCGACCGCTGCCATGATCGTCAACCTGTCGAGGCGTCTGAACACATGAAGTTGAACGTGCGTGATCTCACCGCCCGCCCGGGCGTCGAGCGCCTGCTCGAAGCGCTGCATGTCGAACAGGATGCGATCCGGTTCGTCGGCGGCGCCGTGCGCGACGGCCTGCTCGGCGAAGAGGTGAGCGACCTCGACTGCGCCACCATCTACGAGCCCGCCCGCGTCATCGGTTATCTGGAAAAGGCCGGCATCAAGGCCGTTCCCACCGGCATCGACCATGGCACCATCACCGCGGTCAGCGACCATACGGTCGTCGAGGTCACCACGCTGCGCGCCGACCTCGCCACCGACGGACGCCATGCCAGCGTCGCCTTCACCACCGACTGGAAGGAAGATGCGGCGCGGCGCGATTTCACCATCAACGCGCTCTACGCCGATCCCCGGACCGGCGAGATTTTCGACTATTTCGGCGGCCTCGACGATCTCGAAGCCCGCCGCGTGCGCTTCATCGGCGATGCGAACGAACGGATCGCCGAGGATCACCTGCGCATCCTGCGCTTCTTCCGCTTCCATGCCCGCTTCGGCAGCGGCGAACCCGATGCAGCGGGCCTGGATGCCTGCGCGGAGAACGCCAACAGCCTCATGGCCCTGTCGCGCGAACGCATCGCCGACGAGGTGCTGAAGCTGCTCGCGCTACCCGACCCGCTCGCCACGGTGCGGATCATGGAGCAGCGCGGCATCTTCACCCCGGTCCTGCCCGAGATCACGGCGCCCGGCATCAACCGGCTCGAAGCCCTGCTCGCTTTCGAGCAGGAGAGCGGCCGCAAGTTCCGCCCGATCCGCCGCCTCGCCGCCCTCCTCCCGCGCGATCCCGATGTCGCCCGCGAGGTCGCCAGCCGATTGAAATTCTCCAAGGAACAGCGCGACCGCCTGTCGAGCGCCGCCAACCCCGCCGAGGGCAGCGCGCGCGAGCTCGCCTATCGCCTTGGCCCACTTTACGCGATCGACCGCATCTGCCTGTCGCCCCATTGGGAAAGCCCCTCGGGCAAGAGCCGTGAGGAGGCCGTGCGCTATATCGAGAATTGGGACATCCCCAAGCTGCCCATCAAGGGCGGCGACCTCATTGCGCGCGGGCTTGAGGCTGGGCCTGCCGTCGCGCGTTGCCTGCGCGCCATCGAGAATGAATGGATCGCCAGCGACTTCGACGAGGCGGGCTTCGACGAGATCGTCGAGCGCCACCTCGCCGAGGATGCCGCCTGTCGCCGCGACCCTGCCGAAGACGCCTAGTTGCGGGTCAGCAACTGCACTTCCAGCCGCCGCATCTCGCGGATGATCCGGTTGGCGTGCAGCTGCGGCCACATGGCGAACTTGGCGATCATCGATCCGAGGATCAGCGTCACCGCGGGCAGACCGCTCTTCAGTGCTGCCAGCGGCGTCTCGGCGGCAAAGAAGTCGATGGCGAAGAATACCCCTGCCACGAACATCACCACCTGGCTCATCAGGAGCACCATGGTCGGCCAGCCCAACGGCCCGCGCATCATCGAGAAGGCCTGCGTCACATAGCCCGGCTCCTCGCCCAATTCGGCCAGCAGCCGCTTTTCTTCCTCGCGAAGCCCGGCCGCAATTTTCGCGTCGTCACCTTGCATCATACATCTCCTTCGAAGGCGGCACGCAGATGCGCCCGCGCATGGCTGAGGCGGGACTTCACCGTTCCCACCGGAATATCGAGCGCGACCGCCACCTCGGCGACCGACATCTCGGCTGTGTAGAAGAGCGCCACTGCGGCCCGCATCGCGCCCGGCAATGCTGCCATCGCCGCGCTCAATTTCTCGGCATCGCTTCCCGCCACCGGCATCACCGGTTCGGGGAGCGGCTCGGCCGCCAGTTCCTCGGCGAGGCTCCGCCGCTTCACGACCCGCGACACATGCTGCGCGCATTGCCGCGAAACGATGCGATAGGCGAAGGTCCCGAAGGCCCGTTCCTCGCGCAATCGCGGCAGGCTCCGCCAGATCTCGACCCAGCCGGCCTGCACGCAATCACGCGCCGCTTCGGCCTCGCCCAGCAGGCGGTGCGCATGGCCGGTAAGGCGCGGTTGCCAGCGCTCGACCAACCCCTTCGCCGCCCGCCGGTCCCCTGCCCTGACGGCAGCGACCAGATAGGCATCGAAGGCGCGTGTCCCGCGCATGGCCCCGGCTTGCTCTTCCTTGCTCACATCAGAAGGTGGGCCGGAGGAGCCATCCGGTTCATTTGGTTTTCGAAAAATCGGCCCTACCACGGTTACAGTTCGCCAGCTCGCACACAGTCAGGCGGATCATTGTGTCATTTCGGCCAGCGGATTGTCTGGTGCGCGATAACAAGGCTTGAAAAAATTCTCCGCCGCTACAGCGCGGAACTCCGCCAGGCGTTCTTCCATGCGCCGCGAAGACCCAAGTTCGAGCGGCGCTGCGACCTCGACCACCTCCGACATTGCCATGTAAACGTTCCGACTGGCTTCAAGCCGCTGGAGGCGGCCCAATGCTTCAATCCTGACTTGAGCCGTTATCTTGCCCGGAGGAACCAACCCGCTGAGATTAGCGCGTGCATCCAATTCTTCCTCGACGAATGCACCGCCAGTGCCAAACCATTCGTAGACGGCGCCATAGACCGCTAGGCGGTCCCGATCCATGCGGTTGAGCAACCCCGTGGCCAAGGCCGCGTCCCAAACCTCCGAAGTGAAACGGAAACCAGGTAGGGAGTAAAATCCGGGAATGATTTCTCCATCCGGCCGCTGCGCAAGGATGACGTCTTCTTCGATCCCGCCCCAATCCTCCTCGGATGAAACCAACTGGTTGTAAACGCGCCCGATTTGATGGCGCTTGCACTGGTCGAAGGACTGATAGATAGCCAACGTCGCAAAGTTCTGCCGGAGTTCTTCGCGAATATCGATTTCGGCCAATGCCATGCGCTCGGCCTCGCGCCGCCCCTCGGCCCACTCCGCCGCCCACAGTGCAAGCAGCACACCAACCACCACGACCGCCAGCTCGATCGCCCAATGGCGGATCGAGCGCAGTTCGCGCGGGCGCAGGCGCCTCAGCCGCAGCATATGTCGATAAGCCCCCCGGTCATGTCCGAGAGGCTGCAACAGTTAATCCAGTTTGTAAAAGCTTTTCGAATAGGGGCTTAGCTGCCCGGTGCCTCGGCCGGTCCGGTGAACTGCAAGCCCGCTTCGTCGCCCAGCGCCCAGCGCACTTGCGCCGGATAATCGCCCGAGCGTCCGACGCGCAGGCGGACATGTTCGCCGATGCGCACCACACCCTCTTCGGTTTCGATCCGGCAGCCATCGGCGCTGAGGTCGAGCACGCGCACGGCGCTTTCACCGCCGTCGCTGTCGATCAGATATCCCTTGTGGTCGACGTCCACTCTCTTGGCACGCTTCACTTCACCAGGCTTGCGCCGCATCGATGTATCCCCCGAGCTAAGTGTCCCGAGAATTGGCGGAATTGCGTTCATGGTTCAAGTCTTAATTAAAGTGGGTTATTATTACGTGATGGTAACGAGTTCGTCAGCCCTGCGGCACTTCCGCGCGGCTGGTGAAATGCAGGCCAGCCTCGTCGCCCAGCGCCCAGCGCACCTTCGCGCTTGCGGGATCGCTTTTACCGACCTTCAGCTTCACCTCTTCGCCCTCGTACAGCGTGGCCTGGGTGCGGATGCGGCATCCGTCCTTGGACAGGTCGCGGACCGTCGCGGGGCTCGCGACACCGTCGCTGTCGATGATCGTCCCCGACAAAGCGAGGTCGATGCGAATGCGGCGACCGGGATCGGCTTCAGCCATGCATGCCTCCTGTCCCGGTGAGCGGGATCTTGCCCTCGCGCGCCGCTTTCTCCTCGCGCGCACGCCAGTAAGCGAGCGCCCGCTTGGCCTCGACCGCTTCGGAGAAATAGAAACCCTGCCCCTTGGCGCAGCCCAATGTCGCCAGCGTGGTTGCCAGTTCGACGCTCTCGATCCCCTCGGCCGTCGTCTTCATGCCGAGCGCATCGGCAAGGCCCAGAATGGCGCGGACGATGGCGATGCTGTCGGCGTCGGACAGCATGCCCTTGATGAAGCGCTGGTCAATCTTGAGCAGGTCGATGGGCAGGCGCTGGAGGTAGGCAAGGCTCGAATAGCCGGTGCCGAAATCGTCCATCGCAAGATTGGTGTCGAGCGCCTTCAGGCTCTCGAAGACCTTGATGGCGCGGGTCGGATCCTGGACGATGGCGCTTTCGGTCAGTTCGAGCGTCAGCCGTTCGCCGCCAATCTTGTGCGACTTGAGCGCCGAGCCGACGAAATCACTAATATTGTCGCGCGCCACCTGGATCGCCGACAGGTTCACCGACAGCGTGAGGTCCAGTTCCTGCCCTTCTGCCGCATCCCAACTCGCGAGCGTGCGCGCCGCCTTGTCCATGGCCCAGCGGCCCAGTTCGAGGATCAGCCCGCTTTCCTCGGCCACCGGGATGAACTCGCTCGGCGTGATCTCGCCGCGATCCTCGTGGGTCCAGCGGGCCAGCGCCTCGAAGCCCGAGACACGGCCCGAACCCAAGTCGATGAGCGGCTGGTAATGCAGTTTCAGTTCGTCGCGCTCGAGGGCGCGGCGCAATTCGGTCTCGATCGAGAAACGACGCCGCGCCGCGCTCGCTTCGGCAGGCTCGTAAATGGTCGGCTTGCCGGCATGCTTGGCCTGCTTGACCGCGAACTGGGCGTTGCGGAACAGCTCCTCGCCTTCGCGATCGCTGTCGGTCAGCGCGATGCCGATCGCGGTGTCGACATGAATTTCAAGGTCGGTGAGCGCGAAAGGTTCGGCGAGTACCTGGCGGATGCGGTCGGCCGCCGCTGTTGCGTCGCCCCGCCCCTTGTCGATCGCGGCAAGGATGGCGAACTCGTTGCCGCCCGTTCGCGCCAGCTTGTCGCCCTTGCGCAGCGCGCCGACGAGGCGGCTGGCGACCGTGATCAGCAATTCATCGCCCACGATGCTGCCCATGCTTTCGTTGATCCGCGAAAAGCGCAACAGGTCGATGACGATAATGGCATGGCTGCCGGGCTGGATGGCATTGTCCTCGCCCAGGCTCTCGACCGCCTCGGTAAAGGCCAGCCGGTTGGGCAGGCCCGTCAGGCTGCACATCAGCATCTGG
This sequence comes from Sphingomicrobium sediminis, assembly GCF_023805295.1. Taxonomy (NCBI): domain Bacteria; kingdom Pseudomonadati; phylum Pseudomonadota; class Alphaproteobacteria; order Sphingomonadales; family Sphingomicrobiaceae; genus Sphingomicrobium; species Sphingomicrobium sediminis. The sequence goes on along the minus strand of NZ_JAMSHT010000001.1, from coordinate 262,399 downwards.
TCGCGCATATTCTGTTGCGCGCGGCGCTCCATCGTCTGGTCGACAAGGCTCAGCAGGCAGCGATTTTCCCCGTCACGCGGCGACAAAGGCGCGAGCTTCAGCTCGAAATAGCGCTGGTTGATCGCGCCGCCATCCTCGCGCTCCATCGCATCGGGTGCGGTCGCCGGATCGGCCAGATAGGCGCGCAGGAAGTCGCCGATCGGCCCTTGTGCCGCGGTGTCGAGAATGGGCGCTGCCTTGAGGTCGTCACGCGAATTGGTGATCGTGTCGATGAAGCGCTCGTTGAACGCTTCGACCCAGAGTTTATCGCCTTTCTTGGTGATGATGGCAGCGGCGATCGGCAGCGCCGATAACAGGCGCATATCTTCCTCGCCCGCGCGAGGCGAAGGTTGCGCCGGTTGGGGCGCTGCAGCTGAAGATCGGGCCTGCATGGCGACCCGCCTTAAATGAAAGGGGTTAACGCCAAGTATGCGACATTGTCATAATTGGCGGAAAATAGCCTCCGAAACGGCTATTCCTCCTCGTCGCCATCCTTTTTCACCGGCGGCACGAACGTATTGTTCTGCGGGAAGCCCTGCGGGGCCATCCGGCCCGCCGCGCCGCGCGCCACCTTCCACGGCAGCACGTCGTTTTCGTGGCGGTTGCGCGTGCCCCCGCCCATCGCCCAGGCAATGCCGTCTTCGATGCGAAAGGCCATCGCATCCGACAGCCCGCCATCGCGGTAACGCTGCAGCTGAACGCCGGCGCCGCGCGCCAGTTCGGGCATTTCTTCGATATTGAAGACCAGCATCTTCCTGTTCTCGCCGACCACCGCGACCGCGTCCGCACCATCGGGCACACGCTTGATCAGCTGCACCTTGGCGCCCTTGCGCAGGTTCATGAGGTTCTTGCCCTTGCGCGTCTCCGCCGTCAGCGTCTCGCCCGGCGTCAGGAAACCGCGCCCGTCGCTCGCCGCCATGAGATAGCGCGCCTTCGTATCGACCGGCAGCGCCGCCATGATCTCCACCTCGCCCTCGAGGTCGATCATCAGCCGCACCGGCTCGCCAAAGCCCCTGCCGCCCGGCAGCTTGTCCGCGCCGATCGTGAACACCCGCCCATTCTCCGCCAGCAGCAGGATGCGATCCGTCGTCTGCGCGTGAAAATGATGCTCCGCCTCGTCGCCTTCGCGGAACTTCATCTCCGGCACGGTGGCGAGATCGACATGCCCCTTCATCGCCCGGATCCAGCCGCGCTTCGACAGGATCACCGTCACCGGCTCCTTGTCGATCATCTGCGTCCAGTCGACCTCGGCCGCCACCGCCGCCGGCTTCACCCCGGTCCGCCGCGGATCGTCGGCATAATCCTTCTTCAAGGCCCGCAGATCGCCCTTCAGCTTTTTCTTCTGCTCCTCCTCGGAGCCCAGCAGCGTCTCCAGCCCGGCTTTCTCCTCACGAAGGTCCGCCTCTTCGCGCTTGAGCTCCATCTCCTCGAGCTTGCGCAAGCTCCTGAGGCGCATGTTGAGGATCGCCTCGGCCTGCCGGTCGGTCAGCTCGAACTCGGCGATCATCACCGCCTTGGGCTCGTCCTCGGTGCGGATGATCTCGATCACCCGGTCGAGGTTGAGGAACGCGATCAGATAGCCCGCCACCAGCTCCAGCCGGTCATCGATCTTCCCGATCCGGTGCCGCGCCCGGTTGCGCATCACGTCATACTGGAAGTCGATCCAGCTCAAGAGCGCTTCCTTGAGGCTCATCACCCCCGGCGTCCGCCCATGCTCGAGCACGTTCAAGTTCAGCGAAAAGCGGCTCTCCAGGTCGGAAAGCTTGTACAGGCTCTCCTCCAAGAGCACCGGGTCCACCGTCCGGCTCCTGGGCTCCAGCACGATGCGGATATCCTCCGCACTCTCATCGCGTACATCGGCCAGGATCGGCAGCTTCTTGTCGTTGATCAGCGCGGCGATCTGCTCAATGAGCTTGCCCTTGCTGACCCCATAAGGGATCTCGCTCACTACCAGCTGCCAGGCCCCGCCCTTCATCTCTTCCTTGGCGATCCGCGCCCGGATGCGGAAGCTTCCGCGCCCCGTCACATAGGCCTTGAGGATCACCTCCTCGTCATCGACCAGCACGCCGCCGGTCGGAAAGTCCGGCCCCTTCACGTAATTCATCAGCGTCGCATCGCGCGCATCGCGCGTATCGACCAGGTGGATCGCCGCATCGGCCAGCTCGCCGACATTGTGCGGCGGGATGCTGGTCGCCATGCCGACCGCAATCCCCGCGGCCCCGTTGGCGAGCATGTTGGGGAACAGGCCCGGCATCACCTCGGGCTCTTCCTCCTCGCCATTATAGGTGGCGCGATAGGCGACCGTCCCGGCGTCCAGCCCCTCCATCAGCCGCAGCGCCGTCTTGGTCAGCCGCGCCTCGGTATAGCGATAGGCGGCCGCATTATCCCCGTCGATATTGCCGAAATTGCCCTGCCCCTCGACCAGGGGATAGCGCAGCGAAAAGTCCTGCGCCAAGCGCACCATCGCATCATAGACCGAGGCGTCCCCGTGCGGGTGATATTTGCCGATGACATCGCCGACGACGCGCGCCGATTTCTTGTACGGCCCGTTGGCGTCGAGCTTCAGCTTGCGCATCGCCCAGAGCAGGCGCCGGTGCACGGGCTTCAAGCCGTCGCGCACATCCGGCAGCGAGCGCGCCGTGATCGTGGAGAGGGCGTAGACGAGGTAGCGTTCGGAGAGGGCTGAGCTGAACGGCTCGTCGATGATGGAATCGGGAATGGGGTCGGTCATGTGGGGGAGTTTAGGTTGGGTGCCCTAGGGGTGTCGATGGGGATTTGTGTGACACCGGTCTCAAACTTCGACTAAGCTGAATTGTCCTGCTCGTTTTCAGTGTAACAAGGACATTCTTCATGAGCCGAAAGAAACGGTCAGCTTCCAGTGATAAGCCGGACTTTGCTGTCAATGAATTCTCAATTCCAGACGAATTTTACGAGGAGTTCCGCAAGGCGATTCAAACCCGATCTAGGGAGCATGTCGATCGTCTGCCCGAGCTAGTAAACGAGATTCGGGAAACGCTTGCCAAGACTTCGCCGCTACAACTCATCTCAAGCACCGCATTATACAACCTGTCGGCTTCTGTTTCGTCCGATTCAGTTTCGCCGTTGCAAATTGCGGGGCTCGAACAGTTCCATGTGGAGCTGTTGCAGTTTCTTGCTCTTGGGCTGCCCAATTGGCAGCACGGGGTGGCGACGCCAGAACATGTGGGCCAAATTTTTGAGGGACTGCACGAACTCGGTGGTGCTTTTCTGTCTTCCCGAATAATCGCGCCGAAAAATGAGAAAATTTCCAATGAGGAAGCAAGCCTCCTCGAGAAGGTTCGTTTGCATACTCAGGCGGTAAGAAATTGGGCTCATTTTCACGAGGTCATTAGCTATTCTTTGGAGCTTTACGCTCCGCTTGACGCCGCTCTTGCAGAGCATCACGGCTTTTCCGCAACTGATCTAGTCAATGTCTGTCACCAGGCTCTAGTCACTATTGAAGACCAGACCACTTCTCGCTTCACTCAAACGCGCAGAATATTGCGACAAAAGAAACCGCAGCAGATTTTTAGACGGTATTTCAAGGAATTTCCCCATCTAGAAGGCGATCCTGACGACATGATGACAGTCTTGGGAAGGGCCCCGACCGTGCAAGAGGCACGCTCGATGGTCCTCGCACATTTAGATTTGTCGAATGGTGACCTTTACGAGATAACCCCAAAAGACTTGGCCCTTGTGACGGAGATCGCAGAGGATACGGTTGCGAGGGTTCTAGATTATCTCTCTCTTAGCCCGGGCGCTACAAGCGACCATAAGCTTGAGCATTCTTTCTTGGGCAACCCTGTTGTCAAAAAACCGGTCATGAAGTTTGACGGTCGATACTTTGGGCCAATATTGCAGAGTGTCTTCTCGGAAATTCATCGCGTCATGGATGATCTTTGTGAAGAGGCCAAAATATCTGAGCGACTTGAGTCAATAAGATCAAAATTTCTAGAAGATAAAACTGCCAAAGTAATTCACGCAGCATTCCCGGATGCGAGAATTCGAGCAAATCATAAGTGGTCAATTGCCGAAACCGAGTATGAAACCGATCTACTCGTAGAAATCGATTTCTTCACGATAATCTTTGAATGCAAGTCAAACCGCTTTACCGATCCTGCTCGTCGTGGCGCTCCAGAACGGCTCAAACGTCACGTAAAGGACCTAGTTCTGACCCCGTCAATCCAGTCCTCAAGACTACAAAAGCTTATCGAAGACGCTGGAGCGGGAAACCTAGAAGCTCGGAAAGTTTGCGACGAATCAGAGATATCGTATTCAAATCTGCGGCGCGTCATTCGCATCTCTGTCTCTCTTGAGGATCTGTCAGTGATCACCTCATCAGAAAAGGAATTAAAGGCCGCGAAATGGATTCCGTTAGATCACGAAATAGCACCTGTAATTCTGCTATCCGATCTACACTACATTACCGACATTTTACCTGACTATCGGGTACTTCATTACCTTTCGAAACGAATGGATGTTCAAAGTTCGGCAGAAGTTTTTGGAGACGAACTAGACTTTCTGGGTACCTACCTCGAGACGGGGCTTGAATTTCCAGATGACGAGAAGCACCGGATCGTAATCACGAACATGTCGGCTAAGGTAGACCAATATTATCAGCTCAAAGAGCAAGGCTTGAAAAGCCGGAAACCCGCAATCAAGACGAATAGTTTCATCCGATCGCTGCTGGAAGGTATCTCGCAACGTCGGAACAGAGGTTGGACGGTATTCGCAATGACCATCCTTGAGAAAATCCCAATTCTCGAGCAGCGGAATTTTGTAGTGCAACTAAAGAAGCTCAAAAGATCGGTGCTGCGTTACCCTAAAAGCAAAGACCGTCCGAATATTCTATATGTCGAACGACCTAGCCGGTACCCCGTTGGTCTAGCATTTTATCTCTTTCGAGATAAAAATGCCGCTTCTCGCCATGATGACATGGAATGGATTGCAGGCGACATTTTTGATAATGGAACTGACGAGCACTGCGTTGTGTTTGCTAAGTCTGTAAATAGATGGGAAGAACCATATCGCACGGCTGCCATTCTAGAGCGGCCGCGCGACTAAATCGTATGCATCCGGCTTCAGGGCGGCCTGAAGCCTCGTCAGACGGGTTCGGCCTGGGGCCGACCCGCTGGCCGGCGCTCCGCGGCTCTCGGATAGCGACGCTCGCTGCGCTCCGCTTTCGCTATCCTCGGCGCGTCGCGTTTTCCTACACAAACCAAATGGGTTATTGTGGTCCCATGAGTGAGAACCCCATTGCCCTTCCCCGTGCGCGGTCCGACGGCTTTTCGCCGATCCGCCGCGCTTTCTTCCTCGCGCGGCTGGCCGAGGGGGCGGTCGTGACCGCGGCGGCGCGGCATGTCGGGGTGTCGCCGCCCACCGCCTATGGCTGGCGCAACCGCGACGAATATTTCGCGGCGGGGTGGGAGGCCGCATTGGAACTGGCACGCCAACCGCTGGCCGATGCGCTCTACGAACGCGCGGTCCTCGGCGTCACCGCACATATGCGTCGCGATGCCGATACGGGCGAGATCGTGAAAGAGGGGCATGACAACCGCCTCGCCATGCAGGTCCTCACCCGCCTCGACGCCCGCCGCCGCGCCGCCGGTTGGGCCTTCAAGACCGGCGAGGCCTACCATCATTGGCAGCATCTCATCCCCGTCTGGGCCACCTTCCTCGACGCCGTCGCCATCGACGATCGCGAGCTGGCACGCACCTGCCTGTCCTCGAGCGATACCGAAGAACGGTTCGAGGCCGTCCACAGCACCCGCCCCGCTCTGGTCGAAACCCACAGCCTCGCCGAAGCCGAAGCCCGCATCGCCGCCTTCACCGCCAGCGAAGAGCGCGACGACCCACCGTTAAATTTATAAACTTATTGGGCTGATGCGCCCGGCGCTTCAGGGAGTTCGACGCCGACCAGCTTCCAGCCGAGGCCGTCGCGCTTGAACTCGAACCCGGCCTGCCCCGGATCGTCTTTCGAGCGCACGATGAAGCCGTTGAGGCCCTGGCGGTCGATCTCCACTTCGCCGTCCAGCGCGGGGAGCGGTGCATCCTCGGCGCGCTCGGCCTCGGCGAACGCTACTGCGAGCGCTTCAGGGGTCACCACCTGGTCGATCATCGGGCTGATCACTGCTTCCATGAGCGCCCCGCTCAATTCCGCGCCGACGCCCTGTTCGGCCTGCGCGGCAGCCATGATCTCGTCCTTCATGTCGGCGCGCAGCGCTTCATAGTCGACATGCTCGCTGACCCCGTCGGCATCGCCCGCCACCGCCGCATCGCGGATCGATTTCAGGGTCATCCACGGCGTGGCGTAGAACCATGCCCCCGCCGCGATGGCGAGGACGACGAGGATGGCGATGATCTTCTTCATGTGACGCGTGACCCTTCGATGGAATTTCGCGCCGACTAGACCAGCGACTTTGCCAGCGCGCAAGCGGCAAAAAGCATCCGCCCCGCGGCGACCCCCGTAGCTTTCCGATGTCAGCTAACGACAAAGGGAAGCAACCATCATGACCAACATATGGAAGATCGCCGCCATCGCGCTGCTCGCCGGCACCGCCATGGCCTGCGGCACCGAACGCGGTTCCTACGAATACGAGGAATCCGCCGCCGAAGCCGTCCCCGAATTCGCCGCGAGCGAAGACAGCGCTTTCGCCGACATGCGCGGCGCCGGCCCCGACGTCTCCGTCACCGCCGCCCCCGGCGTCGCCTTCGACTATCGCTATGCCTACCGCCTCGACGGCCCCAAGATCGAAACCCTCGTCGAACGCCACGCCGCGGCCTGCGAGGAACTGGGCGTCGACCAATGCCGCATCGTCGGCCTGCGCTACAATCTGCGTGACGAGAACCGCATCAGCGCCAGCCTCGCCGTCAAGCTCGCCCCCGAACGCGCCCGCGATTTCGGCAAGCAAGCCACCGGCGCCGTGGTCGAGGAAGGCGGCATGCTCGTCGCACAGGAAATTACCGGCACCGACGCCGGCGCCCGCATCGACGCCGCCAACCGCGCTCAGTCCCGCATCCGCGCCGAAATCGCCGAGCTCCAGGAACAACTCGAAGGCATGAGCGCGAACAATCGCGCCCGCGGCGACATCGTCGCGCGCATCGACCAGCTGCAACGCCAGCTCCGCGCCAGCGAAGGCAGCGAGCAACAGGCCGAGATCGCGCTGGCCGAAACCCCGATGACCTTTCATTATGGCGCGGGCGACGTCATCCCCGGCTGGGGCGACAAATCGCCTATCGCCGGCGCCTTCAAGACCGCCGGCTACCTGTTCCAGGAAGTCATCGCATTCGTCATCGTGATGGCGGGCGCAGTCATCCCGCTGGCGCTCATCTTCTGGCTGCTCGCGATCGCCTATCGCGTCGCGGCACCGGCCATCGCTGTTCGCCGCAAGGCAGCACCCGAAGCCAAGGAATAACAGCCGTGAGCGGGGGTCGGCGGGCGCATTCGACGAACCGAATGCGCTCGCCGATTGCCCCACCCGCCCCATGCGCCTATATCGCTGGCTCACATCAAGAGCGGGAACCTCCATGGCACGGCGCAGGCAGATTTACGAAGGCAAGGCGAAGATCCTCTACGAGGGTCCCGAACCCGGCACGATCATCCAATATTTCAAGGATGACGCGACCGCCTTCAACGCCCAGAAAAAGGGCCAGATTGCCGGCAAGGGTGTGCTCAACAACCGCATTTCCGAGCATATCTTCACCAATCTCGCCGCGATCGGCGTGCCGACCCATTTCATGCGCCGTCTCAACATGCGCGAGCAGCTGGTCCGGCAGGTCGAAATCGTGCCGATCGAGGTCGTCGTCCGTAATGTCGCCGCCGGCACGCTCACCAAGCGTCTTGGCATCGAGGAAGGTACCCAGCTGCCGCGTACGATCATCGAATATTATTACAAGGATGATGCGTTGGGTGATCCGCTGATCGCCGACGAACATATCGCCTGCTTCGGCTGGGCCAGCCAGGAAGAAATGAACGACATTGCCGACATGGCGATCCGCGTGAACGACTTTATGAGCGGCATGTTCGCAGCGATCGGCATCCGTCTCGTCGACTTCAAGCTGGAGTTCGGCCGTATCTGGGAAAATGATTATTCGCGCGTTATCCTGGCCGACGAGATCAGCCCCGACAGCTGCCGCCTGTGGGACATCAAGTCGAACAAAAAATTGGACAAGGATCGCTTCCGCCAGGACCTCGGCGAAGAAGCCGAAGCCTATCAGGAAGTCGCCCGCCGCCTCGGCCTTCTCAACGGGGAGAGCGAAGGCGAAGAAGGCGCCGTCCTCGATTTCGACAGCGCCAAGAAGAAGCGCGACGGTCAGTAAGTGCTGAACCGCGTCCGCGTCATCACGCTGAACGCGGCGCTCGGCCCGCTCGATTACCGGCTGCCCGACGGCGTCGAGGCGCCCCCCGGCACGATGGTGCAGGTACCATTGGGCCCGCGCCAGCTGACCGGGGTCGTCTGGGAACCGGAGCGCGTGCCGACCGAGGAAGTCGGCGACAATCGCCTGCGTCCGATCCTCGGCGTCATCGACGTCCCGCCCTTGTCGGCGCCCTTGCGCCGTCTCGCCGAGTGGACGGCGACTTATTATTGCTCGCCCATCGCGGCGGTGCTGCGGATGATGCTGCCAAGCGCGGCCTTCGCTTCCCCGCGCCAACTGATCGAATATCGCGCCACCGGCCTCGAGCCGCCGCGCATGACGCCGCAACGCACCAAGGCGCTGGCCGCCATCGAGGGACGACAGGGCAGCGTACGCGAGCTGGCGGCGCATGCGGGCGTGTCGGATGGCGTGGTGCGCGGGCTCGTCAATGCCGGCGCGCTAGAGCCGGTCGAGGTCGACGCCGACGCCCCCTTCCCCCGGCCCGACCCCGATCACGCCAGCGTCGAATTACGCGAGGAACAGGCTGTCGCAGCGGCCAAGCTACGCGAGGCGATCGGCGGCGGCTTCAACCCCATCCTGCTAGACGGGGTGACCGGGTCGGGCAAGACGGAAGTCTATTTCGAAGCGCTCGCCGAGGCGCTGCGGCAGGGCAAGCAGGTCCTCGTCCTTTTGCCCGAAATCGCGCTCACCGAGCCCTTCCTCAATCGCTTCGAGAAACGGTTCGGCTGCGCGCCGGTGGCGTGGCACAGCGACCTGCGCGCCAGCGAACGCCGCCGCGCCTGGCGGGCTATTGCCGAGGGTACGGCCAAGGTCGTCGTCGGTGCGCGCTCCAGCCTCTTTCTCCCCTATCGCGACCTCGGCCTCATCATCGTCGACGAGGCGCACGAAACCAGCTTCAAGCAGGAAGAAGGGGTCCAGTATCACGCCCGCGATGTCGCGGTGATGCGCGGCCATTTCGAGGAATTTCCGGTCGTTCTGGCTAGCGCGACGCCGGCGATCGAGACGAAGCATATGGTTGAGATCGGGCGCTATGACGAGGTGAAGCTGACCGAGCGTCATGCCGAGGCAGAAATGCCCGAATTGCACGCGCTCGACCTCACGCAGGACCCGCCGCTGCGCGGCAAATGGCTGGCCCCAACGCTCGTGCGCGAGCTGGAAACCAATATCGAGGCGGGCGAGCAGAGCCTTCTCTTCCTCAACCGCCGCGGCTTCGCGCCGCTGACCTTGTGCCGCAATTGCGGGCATCGGTTCCAATGCCCCAATTGCACCGCCTGGATGGTCGAACATCGCCTGCTGGCGCGGCTCGCCTGCCACCATTGCGGCCATGTCATGCCGCCGCCCGAAAAGTGCCCCGAATGCGGCGAGGAAGACAGCCTCGTTGCCTGCGGCCCCGGCGTCGAACGCATCGCCGACGAAGTCGCCGCGCTCTTCCCCGAGGCCAAGGTTGCGGTCGTCACCTCCGACACGATCTGGAGCCCTGCACGCGCCGCCGAATTCGTCCGCGCCATGGAGGCGGGCGAGATCGATATCGTCGTCGGCACGCAATTGGTTACCAAGGGCTATCACTTTCCCAACCTCACGCTGGTCGGCGTGGTCGATGCGGATCTGGGGCTCCAGGGCGGCGATCTGCGCGCCGCCGAGCGGACCTTCCAGCAGGTCAGCCAAGTTGCTGGTCGCGCCGGACGCGGCGACAAGCCGGGGCGCGTCTTCATCCAGACGCACGAGCCCGATCATCCGGTAATGGAGGCGCTCGTCTCGGGCGACGGGCCGGCCTTTTTCGAGGCCGAGACCGAAGCGCGGCGCGTTGCCGCCATGCCCCCATTCGGCAGGCTCGCCGCGATCATCATCTCGAGCGAGGACGAAGAAGCCGCCAAGCTCATTGCCCATCAACTCGGCCGTGCGCGTCCGGAGATGGAAGGCGTCGCCATTTACGGTCCCGCCCCTGCCCCGCTCGCCATGCTGCGCGGGCGGCACCGCCAGCGATTGCTGGTCCATGCCGAGCGGCGCGTCGACGTGCAGGGCGCGATCCGGGACTGGCTCGCCAAGGTCGACTGGCCCGCCAAGGTGCGCGTTACGGTCGACGTCGATCCCTATAGCTTCGTTTAACACTTATGTTGCAACACGCCTTGCGTGCGAGGGTTGTCGCCGCCTAGGCTGCCCTCCTGTTTGGTAACGGTACTAGTATTTGGGGTGGGACTTCATGGTCGATTTGAAAAAGACGCTCGCGGCGATGGCTGCGGGGACGGCAATGCTGACTGCAACGCCGGCATTTGCCGACTGGATGCGCGCAGAAACGCCCCATTTCGTCATCTATGCAGATTCGAACGAGCGTGAAATCGAGCGGCTGGCACGCAAGCTCGAACTGTTCGACGGCGCAGTCCGTTCGGCGCGCGGCGTGCCCAATATCGAGCTTGCCACCGAAAACAAGCTGACCGTCTATTTCGTCGAGCGCGTGAGCGACATTCGCGACCAGTTGGGCCGCGGCGGCGGGGTTGCCGGCTTCTACAATGCGCGTGCTTCGGGCGCGCAGGCCTTCGTGCCGATGGAAGCGGGTAGCGGCGAGGCCGAAAGCCTCAACGCCGACGTCATCTTCTTCCACGAATATGCCCACCACCTAATGTACGAGCGCCTGAGCGGCCCCATCCCGGCCTGGCTGAGCGAGGGTTGGGCCGAATTCTTCTCGACCGCGCAGGTCGACGAGGGTGATGCCGAGGTCGAGATTGGCCGCGCCGCGATGCACCGCGCGCAGGCCATCCGCTACCTGCCGACCATGCCGATCCAGGAAATGCTGAGCAACGAATATGACCGCCGCGACGGTCGCAAGGTTGCCTCCATCTATGCCTGGGGCTGGGTGATGACCCACTACCTCACCTTCGACGAAGATCGTCAGGGCCAGCTCAACGCCTATCTGGCAGGGCTCGCGCAGGGCGTGCCGGCACTCGAAGCCGCCGAGGCCGCGTTCGGCAATCTCGACCGCCTGCAGGGCCAGATGAAATCGCATGCCGAACGGCACCGTATCCCCTACGTGAAGCTGCCGATCGAGCCGCTCGATGACGATGCCATCGAAATCACCGAATTGTCGGACGGCTTTGCCGCTGCGATGCCGCATTACATGCGATCGCAGGCCGGCGTGACCAAGGAAATGGCCGAAGAAGTCGTGACCGCGCTGCGCACCGTCGCGCGCCTGCACCATGACGATGCTATGGTCTTCCGCGCCTTGGCCGAGGCCGAGTTCGACGTCGGCAATTATGAAGCGGCCGGCGCTGCGGCAGATCGCGCGATCGAGATCGACCCGCAGCTGGTCGATGCGCATCTCTATCGCGCCAAGGCGGCGATGGCGATGGCGACCGACGAGGAAGCCCCGGTCGACGAAGATACGCGCAGCGAGCTTTTCTCGCTGGCCCGCGACCATATCGGCGAAGCGCGCCTCCTCGCGCCCAACGATCCGCACCCGCTGGTCCTCTACTATGAAAGTTTCGTCGAGGATGACGGCTTCGTGCCGCAGGACGCATGGGCCGGGATGATCCGCGCCGTGCAGCTCGCCCCGTTCGACCGCAGCCTGCGCTTCAATGTCGCGCAGTTCCTGCTCAACAATGGCAAGCCCAATGACGCCCTCTTCCTGCTCGCCCCGATCGCACTGGACGCGCATGGCACGAGCTTGGCCGAAATGGCCGATGCCATCGTCGACAAATTGCGCGAAGGCGATGTCGACGGCGCACGCACCGCGGCGGCCGAATATCGCGAAAAGATGGAAGCCGGTCCCGAAGAGGCCGAAGGCGATGGCGAAGATGGCGATAGCGAGGATGGCGAAGGCGACGGCGAGGCGTTGCGGTTTTAGGGAGGACTGAACCTTCCGCCCCGCCCTTTGTTGGGCGGGCATGGGCAAGACCCTCATCCCCGTCCTCGGCGATCAGCTGAGCCATGACCTTGCCAGCCTGCCGGACGAGGACCGGTCGGGCTGCATCGTCCTGATGATGGAGGTCTGGGACGAGGCGACCTACGTCAAGCATCACAAGCAGAAGATCGCCCTCCTCTTCAGCGCGATGCGGCATTTCGCCGCCGAGCTGGAGGAGCGCGGGTTCGCGGTCGATTATGTGAAGCTGGACGATGAGGACAATTCGGGCAGCTTCACCGGCGAGGTCGAGCGCGCGCTGAAGCGTCACGACATCGACCGCATCCGTATCGTCGAAGCGGGCGAGCGGCGGGTGACGGAGGCGATAGAGGGCTGGCAGAAGACATTCGACCTGCCCGTCCGCATTCTGCCCGACACGCGCTTCATCTGCACCATCGATGCCTTCTGCGCCTGGGCGCAGGGCAAGTCGGGCCTCAGGATGGAGAATTTCTATCGCGAGATGCGCAAGCAAACCGGGCTCCTGATGGACGGCGACGATCCGGTCGAGGAGCGCTGGAATTTCGACAAGGAAAATCGCGACAGCGCCGATCCGGATACCAAGTTTCCCGACCGCCCGACCTTCGAGCCAGACGACATTACGAGCGAAGTGATCGACCTCGTCGAGGAGCGGTTCGGCGACCATTTCGGCACTCTCGACAGCTTCGCCTGGCCGGTGTCGGCGAACCAGGCCGAGGAAGCGCTGGACGACTTCATCGACAATCGCTTGCCCAACTTCGGGGCGACGCAGGACGCGATGCTGGAGGGCGAGGATTTCATGAACCATGCCCTCCTCTCGACCAGCATCAATTGCGGGCTGCTCGACCCGCTCGAGGTCTGTAAGCGGGCCGAGAAGGCTTACAAGGACGGGCACGCACCGATCGAGGCAGTCGAGGGGTTCATCCGCCAGATCCTTGGCTGGCGCGAATATATTCGCGGTATCTACTGGTGGGAGGATGCCGACTACGCGGAAGAAAACTTCTTCGGCAACCGGCGGCATTTGCCCGATTTCTACTGGACCGGCGAGACCGACATGCGTTGCATCTCCGAAGCCGTCCGCACGACGCGCGACCATGCTTATGCGCACCATATCCAGCGGCTCATGGTGCTCGGCAATTTCGCGCTCATCGCGGGGATCAAGCCGTCGCAGGTCAGCGACTGGTACCTCGTCGTCTATGCCGATGCCTATGAGTGGGTCGAGATGCCCAACGTGATCGGCATGGCCCTGTTTGCCGAGGGCGGGCGAATGGCCTCCAAGCCCTATTGCGCGAGCGGCAACTACATCAACAAGATGAGCAATTATTGCGGCGACTGCGCCTATTCGGTGAGCAAGAAGACTGGTGAAGGCGCCTGTCCGTTCAACGCGCTCTATTGGGATTTTCTCGACCGCAATCGCGACAAGCTGGAAAACAACCATCGGCTCGGCCGGACCTATTCGACCTGGGACCGGATGAGCGATGAAAAGAAGGACGAGTATCGCGACAGCGCCGCCAATTTCCTGAAGTCGCTCAACCCCGCCGACAAGGGCTGGGCACACTAGAAAGCGCTTGCGACGTCCTGAGGGTCGAGGCCGAAATCGCGAATGTCGTAGTCATGGCGTTTGTGCGCCTTCGAATTGGCGAGGAAGTCGGCCATCGCGGCTTCGACATCGGGGTCGAGCGTCCGGCCAATAAAGTCGTAGACGCGGCCGATCTCGCGGCGCCAATCCTCGTTGACATGATCGAAGCGGATATCGAGCGCGGGGACGTGCGGATGCGCTTGGCGGAAGGCGCGCTGGCGGTCCTGACGCAGCTTGGTCTTGTGCAGCCATTCCGCACCGATGGCATCGCGGTCCGCGCTGCAGCTTTGCACGCGCGCCTGCTGCCAGGCGAGGCTCGCCGATGAGCCGACGACCGAGACCGGATCGCGGTGCAGAAAGAGATAGCGTGCGTCGGGAAAGACCTCGTGCAGCACTTCGAGATCCTGCGTGAATTGCGGGGCCTTGAGGACCCAGGGCTTGTCCTCCGGCTCGTGCCGCACCGCGCCCAAGGTTTGCAGCACGGCCTTGAATTCCTCGTACACGCCGGTGCGGTCGCAAGTCTCGCAATGGCGGGCAAAGCTGGGGACCATCCATTGCCCCTCATATTGCGCACCGAAAATGCTCATGGCGTGGAGGCCGAATTCCTCTTCCGCCTGGTAAGGGCCGGTGGGATGGACCGCCGCCAGCAGCGGATTGAGTGTGCGCAGGAAGAGCAGGTTGGCGGTCGCGGTGACCGGTCGCTTGTCGATGCGCCCGCCGCCCGGCATCGGGATCATTGTTTCATAGGCGCGCGTGTGAACGAAATGCGGGTCGCGCGCGAGCAGGCGATGCAGGCGCGTCGTCCCCGACCGCATCTGGCCGACGATGATGAGCGGGGCGACAACCTTGCGGTCCCGGATGGCAGGGTTACGCGCCCATTGCGCTTCGGCGCGGATACGGCAGCGTATCTTCCGCACCAGCTGGCCATGCGCGATGGCGCGGCCGAGCGGCGAAAGCTTCGCCTCCTCATCCAGCGCTTGCGTCAGGATATCGAGACGGTCTTCCCAGCACCCTTCCTTGGGCGCGCGATCCTCCGCACGCATGGCGTGATGCTTCAAGTCCTTGGGGTCGAGCGTCGGGCGCCAGGTCAGGCCCTTGTCCCACAGCGTGCCGAGCATCTTGTCGAGAAACCGCGCCGCGCCGAGAGAGCCTTCCTCGGTCGGCTGATACTGTTCAAGATCGGACGCAACAGTTGCCATGCGCAATGCTGTAGCGCGTGCAAGGCGAGTTGGCGACGCTAGAAATCGAGCAAATGTTGGGTTTTCGCGACGGACGCCCCTTCGGCCTCGAGCAGCTTCGCCTTGCGCTCGAGCCCATAGGCATAGCCGCCGAGGCTGCCATCCGAGCGGACGACGCGGTGGCAGGGGATGAGGACGGCGATGCGGTTGGCGCCGTTGGCGCTGCCGACCGCGCGCTCCGCCCCGGGCTTGCCGAGCGCTGCGGCAATCTCGCCATAGCTGCGCGTTTCGCCCGCCGGGATCTTGTCGAGTTCGTCCCAGACGGCGCGCTGGAACGGCGTGCCGCCACGATCAAGCGGGATATCGTGACGGTCCTGTGGGGATGCTACCTTTTGTCTCGCCGCCTCTACCCATGGGGCAATGCGGCCATCATCCGGCACGATGTCATGACCCGGAAAAAGGGTTGCGAGCGCGCCGGGGGCTTCATCGAACGAGAGGCGGCACACTCCTTTGTCGCTCGCCGCGACCAGCATCGGGCCGAGCGCGCTGTCGACGCTCGCATATCTGATCGTCTTGCTCATAGGCCCTCGATCCATTCGGACAGCCCGACTTGCAGGCGTCCGTCCCAAGGAATGCCATGTCCCGCACCTTGGAGCCAGAGCGTCTCCGCATCGGGGCGTGTCGCGGCGAGGCTGCGGCCGTGATCGTCGGGGACCAGTTCGTCGGCGCTGCCATGGGCGATGAAGAGCGGGACCGGAATATCCGCAATCCGCTCGTCCGTCGGGAACTTGTCGTGCACCAGGCGGCGTAGCGGCGGCAGATAGAATTGCTCGGCCGCGACCTTGTCGAGGCTGGTGAAGGGCGAGAGCAGGAAGAGCGCCTTGGGCCCCACTTCGTCCGCCATCTTGCTGGCGACACCAGTGCCGAGCGAGAAACCGCCGATGATGAGATCGTCATTGTCGACCCCCTCCCCGGAGAGAAAATCGAGCGCGGCGCGGCCATCGGCATAGAGGCCGTCCTCGGTCGGACTGCCGGGATTGCCCGCATAACCACGATATTCGACGAGGAGCAGCCCACGGTCGGACCCCGCAATGCCGGCAAGGATCGGCGCCGCCATAAGAGCGGTGCCGCCATTGCCGTGGAAATAGATGATGGTGTCGGCCCCGTCAGCAGGGGCGCGGTAGAAGGCGCGCAGACGCAGGTCATCGGCGGTCCGGGTCTCGATGACGTCGAAACCGGCGGGCGGCGCGTCCCAGATATGGCTCCCGCGCCCGACGCCCGGATAGATGAGGTCGCGTTGCACTGCATAGAGCGCGCCGACGCCCGCCGAGGCGAGGCCGAGTACGACGAGGACTGCAATGAGCGACAGGCGAAGAAGACGGGGCATCGGGACGAAGTTAGGCTCCCCGCGGCGCGCTTCGCAACCAGGGTTCGACCAACGCATGCGAACTTTTCGCCTTGTCGGCCAGCACGCCCATCCCCAACCTTGAAGAAATGCAGGAGCCGCACAGTATCCATGAAGGCGAACTCGATCGCACGGACGTGCGCAGCCTGCTCGATCAGCATTTCAGGGAGATGCGCGCCGGTTCGCCGCCATCGGCCTGCCATGTGATGCCCGCCGATAGCCTCGATCGTCCCGACATCATCTTCCTGTCGCTGCGCGGCCAAAGCGGCGAATTGCGCGCGGTCGGCGCGCTGCGGCGGCTCGAGCCCGGCCATGGCGAAATCAAATCGATGCGGGCCACCGATTCGGCGCGCGGGACCGGTGCGGGACGCGCGATGCTCCATGCCCTCACCTCGCGTGCGCGCGATGAAGAGATGACGCGACTTTATCTGGAAACGGGCAATGACGAGATGTTCGCGCCGGCGCTCGCGCTTTATCGCAGCGCCGGCTTTGTCGAATGCGGGCCGTTTTCCGACTATCGTCCGACCGATTTCACCGTCTTTCTCACGCGCGAAATCTGACGCGCAGCGGCGCGCCCCTCCATGATCGCCGCGCGCCCTGCCGCAAAAGCCGAAGGGACGCCTTGCATCGCGCGGGCACGCTTGCTAGGGGCGCGCCAACCCATGAGGGGGGCTCGACTTTTCCCGGCCTTCGGGAAGATGCCGATGCTCTCCTTTTCGCATGGGAAGACAACGTAGATCCGGAGCATCATCCAGGTGGATATTAGCGGCGGCATGAAGGCCAGCTTGGCGGGGCGCTACGCGAGCGCTTTGTTCGAGCTTGCACGCGACAAAGGCAGCCTCGACACGGTGAAGGCGAGTCTCGACAAGATCGGCGACGCGCTCGACCAGTCGGACGACCTTCAGGCACTGATCGATTCGCCCGCAATTTCGCGCGACCAGGCGCTGCGGGCGATGAAGGCGATCGGCGCCGAACTGAAGATCGACGCGCTGACCCAGAACTTCCTCGGCGTCCTCGCCGACAATGGCCGTATCGGCGCGCTGGGTGATGCCATCCGCGTGTTCGACGCGCTCGTCGCCGCGCATCGCGGCGAAGCCCGCGCCACCGTCACCAGCGCCCGCGCGCTGACCGATGCCCAGTTGAAGGCGCTGTCCGACAAGCTCACCAGCCGCGTCGGCCGCACCGTCTCCCTCGACACCCATGTCGATCCCGACCTTCTCGGCGGCGTTCGCATCCAGCTCGGCTCCGAGCTGATCGACGCTTCCGTTGCCACCAAATTGAACAACCTCGCCAAGGCGATGAAAGGCTGAACATGGATATCCGTGCCGCTGAAATTTCCCGTGTCATCCGCGACGAAATCGAGAATTTCGACGCTGAAGCGCAAGTCACCGAGACCGGTAGCGTCCTCTCGGTCGGTGACGGCATCGCGCGTGTCCATGGTCTCGACAAGGTCCAGGCCGGCGAGATGGTCGAGTTCGAAAGTGGTGTGAAGGGCATGGCCCTCAACCTCGAACATGACAATGTTGGCGTCGTCATCTTCGGTTCGGACCAAGGCGTGAGCGAAGGTTCCACCGTCAAGCGGACCGGCGACATCGTCGACGTTCCGATCGGCAAGGGCCTTCTTGGTCGCGTCGTCGACGCGCTTGGCAACCCGATCGATGGCAAGGGCCCGATCGAATATACCGAACGCAGCCGCGTCGAAGTGAAAGCACCGGGCATCATCCCGAGGAAGTCGGTGCACGAGCCGGTGCAGACCGGCCTCAAGGCGTTGGACGCGCTCGTCCCCGTCGGCCGTGGCCAGCGCGAACTCATCATCGGCGACCGCCAGACCGGTAAGTCGGCCGTCGCCATCGACACCTTCATCAACCAGAAGACGATCAACGCGTCGGGCGATGAGAGCGAGAAGCTGTACTGCGTCTATGTCGCGGTCGGCCAGAAGCGCTCGACCGTCGCGCAGCTCGTCAAGACGCTCGAAGAAAATGGCGCGATGGAATATTCGATCATCGTCGCCGCAACCGCCTCGGAGCCTGCCCCGCTGCAGTTCCTCGCGCCGTACACCGGCTGCGCCATGGGCGAATATTTCCGCGACAACGGCATGCATGCCTGCATTGTCTATGACGATCTGTCGAAGCAGGCCGTCGCCTACCGCCAGATGTCGCTCCTGCTGCGTCGTCCTCCGGGCCGCGAAGCTTATCCGGGTGACGTCTTCTACCTGCACTCCCGCCTACTCGAGCGTGCGGCGAAGATGAACGAAGACAATGGTTCGGGCTCGCTCACCGCACTGCCGATCATCGAAACGCAGGCGGGCGACGTGTCGGCCTACATCCCGACCAACGTGATCTCGATCACCGACGGCCAGATCTTCCTCGAAACCGACCTGTTCTACCAGGGCATCCGCCCGGCCATCTCGGTCGGTCTCTCGGTCAGCCGCGTCGGCTCGGCCGCGCAGACCAAGGCGATGAAGAAGGTTGCGGGCTCGATCAAGCTGGAGCTCGCCCAGTATCGCGAAATGGCGGCCTTCGCCCAGTTCGGTTCGGACCTCGACGCGGCGACGCAGAAGCTGCTCGCCCGCGGTGCCCGCCTCACCGAGCTCCTGAAGCAGCCGCAGTTCCAGCCGATGCCGGTCGAAGACCAGGTCGCCAGCATCTATGCCGGCACCAAGGGCTTCATCGATGACGTCGCCGTCGAAGACGTGACCCGCTACGAGAGCGCGATGCTGTCGTACCTCAAGTCGGATCATAACGACATTCTCGTCACCATCCGCGAGACCAAGAAGCTCGAGGACGATACGGCGGCGAAGCTCAACGACGCGCTGACCGAATTCGGCAAGCAGTTCGCTTAAGGAGTAACCATGGCCAGCCTCAAGGCACTCAAAGGCCGGATCAATTCGGTCAAATCGACCCAGAAGATCACCAAGGCGATGAAGATGGTCGCGGCTGCGAAGCTGCGTAAGGCCACCGAATTTGCCGAGGCCGGTCGTCCCTATGCGACGCGCCTGTCGGGCGTGGTCTCCTCGCTCGCGAGCCGCATCACCGTGGGTCCGCAAAGCCCCAAGCTGATTGCGGGCACGGGCAAGGATGAAACGCATCTCATCATCGTCGCGACCTCGGATCGCGGCCTTGCCGGTGCGTTCAACACCAACATCACCAAGGCTGCGCGCCAGAAGGCCGAGGAACTGCAGAAGAGCGGCAATACCGTCTACTTCTACATTGTCGGCCGCAAGTCGAAGCCGATCCTGCGCCGTTTCTTCCCCGATGCGATCATCGGCGAATATGACACGCAGGGCACCAAGAATGTCAGCTACGACCAGGCCCAGGCGATTGCCGACGACATTATCGACCGCTTCGAAAGCGGCCGTTTCGATGTTGCGCACCTCGCCTATGCCGAGTTCAAGTCGACGCTCAGCCAGGTGCCGCAGGTCGACCAGCTCATCCCGGTAAAGCCCGCCGAGGGCGACGAGACCGAAGGCGCCAGCGCCGCGGTCGAGTATGAGCCGGACGAGGAAGCGATCCTTGCCGACCTGCTGCCCAAGAATGTCGCGATCCAGATCTATCGCGCGATGCTGGAAAACCAGGCCGGTTTCTACGGCTCGCAGATGACCGCGATGGACAATGCGACGCGCAATGCGGGCGACATGATCAATCGCCTGTCGATCAGATATAACCGCCAACGCCAGGCGGCGATCACCACCGAACTTGTCGAAATCATTTCGGGCGCTGAAGCGCTCTAACGAAAGCCGAGGAAAGAAGACCCATGGCTACCGCTGCTAAGACTGCAACCAACACTACCCAGGGCCGCATCGCGCAGGTCATCGGCGCCGTCGTCGACGTCGAATTCACCGGCGAACTGCCGCCGATCCTCGCCGCGCTGGAGACCGACAATAACGGCAAGCGCCTCGTCCTCGAGGTCGCCCAGCACCTCGGCGAGAATATCGTCCGCACGATCGCGATGGATGCGACCGAAGGTCTGACCCGCGGGCAGGACGTTTCGGCCACCGGTTCGATGATCGAAGTGCCCGTCGGTCCCAAGACCCTCGGCCGCATCATGAACGTGACCGGCGAGCCGATCGACGAGCGCGGCCCCATCGGTAGCGACAAGCATGCGCCGATCCACGCCGAGGCCCCGGCCTTCGTCGACCAGTCGACCGACGCCGCCATCCTCGTGACGGGCATCAAGGTCATCGACCTTCTCGCTCCCTACGCCAAGGGCGGCAAGATCGGCCTGTTCGGCGGCGCGGGTGTGGGCAAGACCGTGCTCATCCAGGAACTGATCAACAACATCGCCAAGGGTCACGGTGGTGTGTCGGTCTTTGCGGGCGTCGGTGAACGCACTCGCGAAGGTAACGACCTCTATCACGAATTCCTCGACGCCGGCGTTATCGCCAAGGATGCCGACGGCAACCCGACGAGCGAAGGCTCGAAGGTGGCGCTGGTCTTCGGCCAGATGAACGAACCGCCGGGTGCGCGTGCGCGTGTCGCTCTGTCGGGTCTCACCCAGGCCGAATATTTCCGTGATGAAGAAGGTCAGGATGTGCTGTTCTTCGTCGACAACATCTTCCGCTTCACCCAGGCGGGTTCGGAAGTGTCGGCGCTGCTCGGCCGTATTCCTTCGGCGGTGGGCTATCAGCCGACCCTGTCGACCGACATGGGCGCGCTGCAGGAACGCATCACCTCGACCAACAAGGGCTCGATCACCTCGGTCCAGGCCATCTACGTGCCCGCGGATGACCTTACCGACCCTGCCCCTGCTACCTCGTTCGCTCACTTGGACGCCACGACCACGCTGTCGCGCGCCATTTCGGAACTCGGCATCTACCCGGCGGTCGACCCGCTGGACTCGACCAGCCGCGTTCTCGAGCCGCGCGTTGTCGGCCAAGAGCATTACGAAACCGCTCGCAAGGTCCAGGAGATCCTGCAGAAGTACAAGTCGCTGCAGGACATCATCGCCATTCTCGGCATGGACGAGCTTTCGGAAGAAGATAAGCTGACCGTTGCGCGTGCGCGTAAGATCCAGCGCTTCCTTTCGCAGCCCTTCCACGTCGCCGAAGTGTTCACCGGCATCCCCGGCCAGTTCGTCCAGCTCGAAGATACGATCAAGTCGTTCAAGGCGGTCGTCGACGGCGAATATGACCACCTCCCCGAAGGCGCCTTCTACATGGTCGGCGGCATCGAGGATGCGGTCGCCAAGGCCGAGAAGATGGCGGAAGACGCCTAAGTCTTCATGGGCGAGGAACAGCTTCGCCTTGAAGATTGCGTGAACCGGGTCTGCCCTTGGTCGGGCGACCCGGTGCAGGCCGACAGCCTGACCCGCTACAAGGGCCATGTCGTCGGCTTCTGCAACCCGGGTTGCCGGGACAAGTTTGAAAAGGCCGTGTCCAACTTCGACACGGTGATAGACGGGATCGTATGATGGCCTTGAAATTCGAACTGGTAACACCTGAGAAGCTCGTCCGCTCAGACGAAGTGCACATGGTCGTGGTGCCTGGTGTCGAGGGTGATTTCGGCGTGATGGAAGGCCATGCGCCGTTCATGACGACGCTAAAGGACGGCGCCATCGAGATTTTCAATGCAGCTGGCGGCGAGCCCGAGCGCATCGCCGTGTCCGGCGGTTTCGCCGAGGTCGGCGACAATGGCCTTACCGTGCTGGCGGAGAAGGCCGAGGCCTAGGCCCCCTTCACTACCTGAATGGATCGACCGTCCGTCACGACCCTGTGGCGGGCGGTTTTTTCTTGTCCTTCGTTCAGGACCGGCATCGGCGCAAAACTGACGCGCATTAGCTTTTTCTAAAAGTTTGCGTGTCATTTACCCATTTCACTTCGGATCGAATCTCAATGGGGAAAGCCCGATGAACGCCTTTGGTAAGCGAGGAAATGCCGGTGGAGCGCGCCCGAGTTTTGGTGTCGCCAGCCCGATGAAGGGCGGCGCTGCGCCCAAGGCAGACGAGACCGATAGCGAACAGTTTCCGCCCGTAGAGGAAGTCGAGACGCCGACCCCGTCGGGTGGTGGTGCCGCGAGCCTGTCCGCCATGGACAAGCTCAACAAGCGCATGAACAACGAGGACGCGAAGGAAGATAAGGCCGAAGGCTTCGAGGCCAGCGTCAACAAGATCAAGGACCAGGTCCTACCGCGCCTGCTCGAGCGCGTCGACCCGGAAGCCGCCGCCACGCTCGGCAAGGACGAGCTGGCCGAAGAATTCCGTCCGATCATTTCCGAAGTGCTCGCCGAGCTCAAAATCACCCTCAACCGCCGCGAGCAGTTCGCGCTGGAAAAGGTGCTGGTCGACGAGCTGCTCGGCCTCGGCCCGCTCGAAGAGCTGCTGGCCGACCCGGCGGTCTCGGATATCATGGTCAACGGGCCCGACCAGACCTTCATCGAGCGCAAGGGTAAGCTGGAACTGTCGAAGATCCAGTTCCGCGACGAAGAGCATCTCTTCCAGATCGCACAGCGCATCGTGAACCAGGTTGGCCGCCGCGTCGACCAGACCACGCCGCTGGCCGATGCCCGCTTGAAGGATGGTTCGCGTGTGAACGTGATCATCCCGCCGCTGTCCTTGAAGGGCACGGCGATCTCGATTCGTAAATTCTCCGACAAGCCGATCACCATCGACATGATGCGCGGTTTCGGGTCGATGTCGGAAAAGATGGCGACGGTGCTCAAGATTGCCGGCGCAAGCCGCATGAACATCGTCATTTCAGGCGGTACCGGTTCGGGTAAGACCACCATGCTCAACGCCTTGTCGAAGATGATCGACCCGGGCGAGCGTGTGATCACCATCGAAGACGCCGCCGAACTTCGCCTGCAGCAGCCGCACTGGCTGCCGCTGGAAACGCGTCCGGCGAACCTCGAGGGCCAGGGCGCGATCAGCATTCGCGACCTCGTCATCAACGCGCTGCGTATGCGTCCCGACCGCATCATCCTGGGCGAAATTCGTGGCCAGGAATGTTTCGACCTCCTGGCCGCCATGAACACGGGCCACGATGGCTCGATGGCGACGCTTCACTCCAACAGCCCGCGCGAATGCCTGGCGCGTATGGAGAACATGGTGATGATGGGCGACATCAAGATCCCGAAGGAAGCCATTTCGCGCCAGATTGCGGACTCGGTCGACCTCATCGTGCAGGTGAAGCGTCTTCGCGACGGTTCGCGCCGTACGACCAACATCACCGAAGTCATCGGGATGGAAGGCGACGTCATCGTCACCCAGGAACTGTTCAAGTTCGAATATCATGACGAGACCGCCGAAGGAAAAATCATCGGCGAATATGCGTCGATGGGCCTGCGTCCCTACACGATGGACAAGGCCAAGCAGTTCGGCTTCGACCAGCCCTATCTCGAGGCCTGCCTCTAGGCGGCTTGCCGGGCCTCGTCACGGGCCTTCAGCTGCATCAGGAAACCGTGAAGCACCTCGGTCGACAGGCCGTGGAGCATCAGGCGATATCCTGCCTGCAGGGTCGAATGCGGCACCAGAGGGTGGCGGTTGTTGACCATGGCCAGATGCTTTTCCTCGCCCGTCAGCCGCGCGCAATAGAGCCCGATCGTCTCGTCCAGCTGCAATGAATTGGCGGCGCGCCAGAAGTCGCGGTCGGTGAGCAGCATCGCGTAGGCCGGCGTATAGATTTCGATCGCGGTCTGCAGGTCAATGAGGTTGAGGCGCCCATTCTTGAACGGCTCGAACTCTATGTCATCGTGCAGCGCCGAATAGTCGATCTTGTCCTTCTTCGCGATCACCTCGCCGCGACGGTCGAGCTCCTGGTTCAGCGCGATGACGTAATTGTAGACGTTGAGATCGTGGTTGAGGAACAGGTTCTTCTTCACATCCGCAAAGGTCTGGGGCTGCATCGGCTCCAGCTCCGGGTGGAAGCCCGGCGTCGCATTATCCGAAATGAAGCGCAGGATCTGCGCGCCCAAATGGAAGTGACGCAAGATCAGCATGTTCGCATCGGGGGTGAGGAAATGCTTCATCCCGAACGCGATCGACCAGTGCAGGAATTTGGGCGCGTGCGGGAAATTGGGTGTCAGCATGTGAATGAACTGCGCGAATATGATCATCAGCTTCGCGAACGGCCGCACCACCGGCAGCAGGAACTGGCGCGAAAAACTGCGCTGGTCGCGAATCAAGGCGGCCTTGGCATGCGGCGCAAAGGGCAGCGACTTGTCGAGCCAGAGCGCGAGCCAGGGATCGGGATCACGCCGGTCGACCGGCTGATGCATCACGTCATCAGCCTCAAAGAAATCCTCGTCGCCGCGGCCGCGCCCACCCAGATGCCTAGACATTGTCCAGTTCCTCGACCTGCAGGCGATAGAGGCGCGCGACAACCTTGGCATGCTTGACGATCGAGGCGCTCGACGCCTCGTCGGTCGCGGCCAGTTTCACCGCCTCGTCAAACTCTTCCATATGATGTTCGTCATTCTCGCCATGATAGGCGAAGAAGCTGACCGCATCCTCGCCGAGGTCGAGTTGCTCGCGCACCAGCTTGGCCCATGGCCCGGCAAAGCGGTTGCCCAGCCCCTCGATAATGAACATGGCGCCGAGCAGGCCGATCGGATCGGATTTGGACGCGGCATGATACATGAAGCCGGAAAGCGCTTCGGAGCCGACATTCTTCTCTGCCGACTGGATGTCCTCGAGCGCGCCGCCTGCGGCGACGTAATTCTTCTCCAGCATGCGGAAGTCGCGATGCTCGTCCTGTGCATGGGACAGGAAAAGCGAGCGCAAATCTTCATTCGCCGGCGTGAGGTTGGAGGAAGCCAAGGCAATCCAGCGGCTGCCCTCGATCACTTGCTGGCGCAGGTTGCGCAGCAGGCTGAGATAATCCTCCTGCCGTAGTTTGCCCGACAGAAGCCGCGCGATGACCGGCACCTGGACGAGCGCGCTTTCGAAGTCGATCCAGACCTGCGCAAGGCGGCGATGCGTCGTCGCTTCCCAATCGGTCGCCATAGGTGAATGCTCGTTCACTCGTCCCTCCCCGCCATCACGGTCATTCCCGCAAAAGCCATGATACATTGCCCGCTTTCGGGCACCGCGCACAGGATTTTCTGCCCCGGCCGAGCACGACCCGACTTCAGAAAATCGTCGATTAACAGATAGATGGAGGCCGCCCCGACATTGCCCTTGTCGTAGAGATTGGTGAACCAGCGCTCTTCCGGGATCATCGCCCCCGCCTTCGTGGCGAGGCGCACCATCTCGTCGCGCAGGCTCTTGGCCGAGAAGTGGCAAAGGAACCAATCGACCTCGTCCGGCACCACCCTGCCCTCGTCGACTTGGCGCAGGAAATCCCCCATCCAGACCGGCAGCATGCGATAGAGCGCATCGACGTCTTGGCGCAGCTGGAAGGCGCCCTCGCCTGCGGCCTTGCCCGGCAAGTGGCTCCATGGCGTGATCTCGTCCTCGCCAAGCACCGCGCCGCCGGTCATGCAGGGCGCGAAGCGATCGGCAAAGGAGCGCAGCGAAAACCAGTCGATGCGCAGGCTGAGGCCCTTTCGAGGGCGCTCGGGCTCGATGACGATCGCTGCGGCGCCATCGCTCAATGTCCAGCGCAGGAATTCGGCATCGCCCGGCAAGGTGTCATCAGCCTCGACCGTCGCCGTGCCGCGATAATGATCGGGACGGAAATAGCGGCTGGAGAATTCGCCGCCGACGGCGAGTGCGGCGTCATGTTCGCCCGCGCGCACATTGAGCCAGGCCGATTTGAAGGCCATCATCGCGCTGGCGCAAACGCTCTGGTGGCTGGCCAGTTCAATGGGGCCGAGGCCCGAGGCCGCGTGCACGCCGCTAGCGAAACCGGGGACGAGAAAGTCGTTTTGGGTGGTTGCGGCAGCCAGGTAGGTCGCGGCTTTGCGGTCCAGACCCGCATCATCGAGCGCGGCGCCCACCGCTTCAGCGGCCATCTTGGCGACGGTCCAGTCGGTCGTGCCGTCGGGCCGCATCGCATAGTGGCGCGTCTTGATGCCATTCTGGCGCAGCACGAGCCGCCCCAATCGCTCGGCGCGCGGCGACAGGCGACCGATATGCCCGATCATCCGGCTGTTATCGACTGGATCCCCCGGCAGGAACTGGCCGGCCCCGGTAATGTACGCGTCCCGCATATGCGAGAGGTAGGATCGCCCCGATGTTTGGGCAAGTAGGACCGTTCAGGCGGCGATCGGCGATGGACGGTTTCGTGGCCGCGGCGCGAGGCGCTGTGCCCGCTCGGAAGACGGCGAGGCAGCCAGCGCGGGAGTCTCTCCATCGAGCGTGACCAGCCCGGCAACGAAGCGATCCGTGCAGGCATCCCACGCATAATGCGACGCCTCCGCAACGCAATCTGCCGCGTCGACCCTCAACGCCTTGTGGATCGCTGCCCCGAGGTGCTCATCAAGCGCTCCGATGGGGCGGCGACCGCGATGGATGCCTTTGTCCTGTGGACCGATAATATCGATAGGCCCCTGCACAGGGAAAGCCGCTACGGGCGTTCCGCAGGCCAGCGCCTCGATCATCACCAGCCCGAACGTCTCGGACCTGCTCGGGAAGACGAAGAAATCCGCGCCGCGATAGAGGCTGGCCAGTTCTTCGCCATGTTTGGGGCCAAGGAAGACCGCATTGGGATAGCGCTTGCTGAGCAATTCGAAATCCGGCCCGCCGCCGACAATGACCGTGATGCCCTTCTGCGGCAGTTCCAGCAGCGCTTCGAGGTTCTTCTCGATCGCGACACGGCCGACATAGAGGCGGATCGGACGAGCCATGCCCTCGAAAGCCGGATGAGAGGGCCCGTAATGGGTGAAGAGGGCGGTGTCGACGCCCAGCGGCCAGCGGTGGGTCTTCGCGAAACCGCGCCCGCTAAGCTCGTTACCCAGCCGCTCGGTGGCGACCATGGTACACGCCCCGCCATTGTGGAAGCGCGCCATCATGGGCCAGATCCAGTCGGCGTGGATCCAGCTGCGCAATGCCAGATAATCGGGAAAGCGGGTGTGGAAGCTGGTGGTGAAGGCCAGGCCATGCCGACGGCAATATTTTCGCACCTTCTGGCCCAACGGTCCTTCGGTCGCGATATGCACGTGGGTGAGCCGGTCGCGTAGCGCATCGATCCGCTTGGCGATGGTGCGATAGCGGACCATGGCGAGGCGAATTTCCGGATAGGTCGGGCATGGGATGGTGCGATACTGGTCGGGCGCGATCAGCTCTACGTCCATACCCTTGGCGTGCAGGTGCGTCATCGTCAGGTCGAGCGCACGCACGACGCCGTTGACCTGGGGATGCCAAGCATCGGTGACCAACAACAAGGTCATGCCGGTAGCGCCTGTCCTTCCAGCGCCGGCACCGCGCTGCCGGCCTTGGTTGCGTCGGCCTCCGCCGCCTTGCGCTCAGCCCAATTGACGATCGAGAGCTTGCCGTCGAAATCCTCGACCAGCGCCGTGCAGCTCTCGACCCAGTCGCCGTCATTATAGTAGGTGATGTCGCCGATCTGGCGGATCTCGGCATGATGGATATGGCCGCAAACCACGCCGTCCACGCCCTTCTCGGCGGCGGCCTCCGCGACCACCTTCTCGAACTCGCCAATATAAGCGACGGCGTTCTTCACCTTGAGCTTGAGATAGGCGGACAGCGACCAATAGGGCTTGCCGAACAGGCGGCGCGCGCGATTAACCCAGACGTTCAGCTTGAGCAGCGCGCCGTAGGCGTGGTCGCCAAGATAGGCGAGCCACTTGTGGTAGACCACGACCCCGTCGAACTGGTCGCCGTGCAGGACCCACAATTTTCGCCCGTCGGCGGTGACATGAATCTCGTCATAGGCAAGCTCGATCCCGCCGAGCGAGAGGCCGATATAGTCGCGGAACAGCTCATCATGATTGCCCGGGATGAACACGACGCGCGTACCGCGTTGAGCATGTTTGAGCACGGTGCGCACGACATCATTGTGCCGCGGCGGCCAGTACCAGCCTTTCTTGAGGCGCCAGCCGTCGATGATGTCGCCGACGAGGTAGAGCGTGTCGCAATCGACCGAACGCAGGAAATCGTGCAGCAATTCGGCATTGCAGCCCGACGTGCCGAGATGCGTGTCCGAAATAAAAATCGTGCGGTAGTTGAGGCGCGGGCGAAAACTTCTCGGCCCTGGCGGCTCCTTGAGCCACTCGGCGAACATTTCGCCCTTTTCACGCAGTAACTTATCCGAAGCGGCCTGGGACATAGTGTCGTGCCTCCTTTGCCCTTTCGACCAGCACATAGCGGGGGCAAGAGACGAAACCTTGTCGCCTTGATTGGCGTTGGATGTCGGCAACGTAACAATAATGCGACACTCGTCGCCTAGGCGTCGGGACGGATCCGGGACCATTTCGGTCCCACAACAGGGGAAAAACGAATGCGTAATGTACTTCTCGCCGCAACGGCGCTCGGCCTCGCCTCGTGCAGCAATTATGGAACCGAAGACCTTGCGCGCGCCGCCGGCGCTGCAGTCCTCGAAGACCTGATCGCCGATGCGGTCGGCTCGGTCACTCGTAGCGCTGCCTTCGTCGAGCGCGACGAATATCGCAACCCGGTCGAAACGCTGACCTATTTCGGTGTCCAGCCCACCGACACCGTGGTCGAGATCTGGCCGGGCGGTGGCTATTACACGCAAATCCTCTCGCCCTATCTGTCGACGGGCGGCACCTATTATGCAGTCGCTTCCGATCGTGGCCTCGGTCGCGTCCGGGCGCTCCAGGAAGAAAATGCCGCGCTATATTCCAACATCAACTATGCCGCTTTCCCGGCATCGGCCGGCGACACGATGGTGCCCAATGGCAGCGCCGACGTGGTCCTGACCTTCCGCAACGTCCATAACTGGGAGATGGGCGATGCCGACAATGGCGCGCTCGCCTTCTCGCAAATGTACGCCATGCTGAAGCCCGGCGGCACGTTGGGCGTCGTCGAGCACCGCCTGCCCGAAAGCGCGGACAGCGCGCTTGAGGAAACGTCGGGTTACATGAAGACCTCGACCGTGCGCGCGCTGGCCGAGGCCGCGGGCTTCGAGTTTGTCGGATCGAGCGAGATCAACGCCAATCCCAACGATACGGCGGATTATCCCAATGGCGTCTGGACCCTCCCCCCGACGCTGCGCCTGGGCGATGAAGATCGCGATCGCTACCTTGCCATCGGCGAGAGCGACCGTATGACGTTGAAGTTCCGCAAGCCCGCCTGACGACCCTTCAGGTCGCGTGCGGCCGGAGCGTAGTTGAGGGGGAAGAACGTCGATGCTCGAGGCATTGGCCGGGCATGATGCCGCGCGCATCGCCGTGAGACTTGGCACGGAAACGGTCGATTATGGCCGTTTCCGTCGCCATGTGCGCGCGGTCGAGCATTGGTTCGAGCAACTCGATCTTCCCAAAAATGCCGTGATCGGCATCGGTACACGGCTTGGTCGCCATAGCGACGATTTCTATTTCGACTGGCTCGTCCAGCTTGCGGCGATTTCTCGCGGCCTCGATCATATGCTGGTGTCGGACAAGGCCGCGCTGCATGCGGGCGTCAAACAGGGCGTCCTCACCCATCTGGTCGTGCCCGAGGCCATCTCGAAAGTCGCCGAACCGCTGTTGCGATTGCCGATCGCGCGGGGTGTCTTGAATGAGGATGTTGAGGGCGAACTTGCGCCTAGAAAACCTGGCACGCGCTACCTTAATACGTCGGGCACGACCGGCTTACCCAAGTTCGCGGCCTGGACCGGCGATATCCTGCGTGGACGCATCGCGCAGGTCGAAGAGAATGTCAGCGCCGACACCATCCTCTACCCCGGCTTGCAGGCGCGGGTGACCGCGGGCTTTCGCTATCCGATCGCGACCTGGCTGCAGGGCGGATCGGTCTTCCTGTCCGGACGCGACAGCGCGGGCGAGACGGCATCGATCGATATCTCGCCATCCAACCTCATCCTGTTCGCGCCCAACCAGCTTGCCACTGCGGCGCGCAAGGCACCGCAGATGCGCAATGCCGAGGAGCGCGAGATCAAGGTGTTTGGCGGTCGCGTCTCGCCCAAGCTTCGGGAGCGCGTGATCGGCAATCTCGCCCGCGCGATCACCATCCATTACGGCTCGACCGAAACCGGCACGATCGCCGCCGGCGATGCATCGCTCGTCGATCGGATGGAGGGCGCGGTCGGCAAGGTGCGCCCGGATGTCGAGCTGCAGATCGTCGATACCGAAGGCAGAGCCTGCGCTCCGGGCGACGTCGGGGTCGTGCGGATCAAGTCCCCGGTCATGACGTCTGGCTATGTCGACACCGGGAAAGTCGCGCGAGCAGCGACGGCGAAGGCCTTCAAGGATGGCTGGTTCTATCCCGGCGACCTCGCGCGGATCGACAAGGACGGCAACCTCGCGATCGAGGCGCGGGTCACCGATATTCTCAATGTTGGGGGCTGGAAAACCAATGGCCGAGCCCTCGACGATCAGCTGGAACGACTGCCGGGCGTCGAGCAGGCCTGCAGCTGCATCATCACCGTCGATGGAGAAGATCGCCTGGGGCTCGCATGGGCCGGAGAGAATGGCGGCGGCAGGCAGATTGCGGCCTTCATCAAGAAATTAGCACCAGACAATGTCTTGCGTCATGTCGTGCGCTTCGCGCATGTTCCCCATAATGAAGCGGGGAAAGTGTCCCGACCGGGAGTCGCGTCGGAGATCGAAAAGGTCATCAAGGCGCAACGG
Source organism: Sphingomicrobium sediminis (assembly GCF_023805295.1). NCBI lineage: Bacteria > Pseudomonadati > Pseudomonadota > Alphaproteobacteria > Sphingomonadales > Sphingomicrobiaceae > Sphingomicrobium > Sphingomicrobium sediminis. Next base: position 231,291 of record NZ_JAMSHT010000001.1, on the reverse strand, counting down.
GAGCAGCGTAAACAGGGATGAATATGGATCAACTTAGTGCCACCTCGACGCTTCGTGCGAACAGCGAAACCGTTCGCCCGCGTCTTACCGATACGCTGTGCAATCCGCTCCACCGTGCCGACGCGCCCAAGGACGTGCGTATCGGCATGTTCCTTGGCGAAGGCGTCGGGCCCGAAGTGGTGCCGGTGGCGATGTCGATGCTCGAACCGCTCGGCAAGGCGTTCGGCCGCAAGGTGGAGATCGTCGAAGGCGGGCTCATCGGATTGCCGGCCAAGGCCGCGCACGGGGATTCGCTCTCGGACGAAGTTATCGCCTTCTCGCGCCAGTTGATGGCAAAGGGCGGCGCGCTCTTCTGCGGACCGGGCGGTGGTCGCTTCGTCTATGCGCTGCGCCGCGAATTCGATCTTTATTGCAAGTTCACCCCGCTCGAGCCGTTGCCCGAACTGGTCGGCGTCGGTGCGGTGCGTGCCAAGCAGCTCGCCGCAACCGACATCATCGCGGTGCGCGAGAATATGGGTGGCATCTACCAGGGCGACTGGACCGACGGGCCGGGCGATAATGGCCGGACGGTCACGCACAGCTTTGGCTATGACGAACAGCAGGTCAAGCGCATTGCAGGTGTTGCTGCGCGGCTCGCAGCGACGCGGCGCGGACAGGTGCATCTCGTCACAAAGCCGGGCGGCATTCCGACGATTTCCTCGCTCTGGAGGGACATTTGCGAGGCGGCATGCGCGCGCGAGGGCGTCTCGTTGACCGAATTCGAGATCGACAATGCGGTCTACCAATTGATCGCCAATCCGGGCCAGTTCGACGTGCTCGTCTCGCCCAACATGTTCGGCGACGTGCTCGCCGATTGCGGCTCGCTGCTGCTGGGCTCGCGCGGGCTCAGCTATTCGGGCAATTTCAACGACGATCATGGCGCGGTCTACCAGACCGGGCATGGTGCCGCGCGCGACATTGCCGGCAAGGGCATCGCCAATCCGGCAGCGCAAATCCTGTCGCTCGGCATGATGCTGCGCGAAAGCTTCGGCTGGGCCGAGGCCGATGCGCTGCTCCGCTCGGCGCTGCGCCGCACCTATGCCGATGGCATTGCGACGGCGGACGTCGCCAGCGACGGACAGGTCGCGGTCGGCACGCAGGCATTTGGCGAGGAAGTGCGCCGCCGCCTGGACATGCTGCTCGAGGCCCGGTGAGCCGCGCCTTACTGCTGATCGACGTGCAGGAAGAATTCCTGTCCCGCGAGGGGCTGGAACCGACGCGTGTTACATTCGAAGCGGCGCTTGGCGATACATTGACCAAGGCCCGGGCCGTCGGTCTTCCGGTGGTCCATGTGCGGACGCGCCTCGGTAAGATGCCGCATCGTGCGGGTCTCTCGAATGTCGAGGCGGGGCAAAACGTCCCCGAAAAGCTCGAAAGCCGGGATGGCGAGCCTGTCTTCTGGAAGGACGCTTTCGGCGGCTTCGACGCGCCGGGCCTCGAACGCCATCTTCGGGCCGAGGGCATCAGAGAGCTGGTGCTCGCGGGTCTCCATGCCCATGCCTGCATTCGCGAAACGGCGACGCAGGCCTATGCGCGTGGTTTCAAGGTCGAATTGCTTGAGAGCGCTATTGCCAGCGACGCGGCTGAGCATGGCAAGGCGGCGCTGGCATGGCTCGATGCCCGCGGCATGGCCCAGGTCGGGCACGAAGCAATAACGCCCGGTGAAACGCTCCCGCCATTGCCCCTTGAGGAGTTGCGCGACGCTCAGCGCGAGCGCGCGGACCTCAGCGAACGCCAGCGATCGCAGACGCTGAGCAATTGGCAAGAGCGCATAGAGGACTCTGGCGAAGAACTCATCGCCTCGATGGTCGAAGAGCTGCACAAGCCGGTCCGCGACGCCGAGGGTGAACTTCGATATGCGATGGCGCTGCTCGAGGCCGCAGCGCAGCAGGCGCTGACCGCGTTCGAACCCGGCAAGCCGCAACTCTTCCACGCACCGCGCGGCATCATCGCAGCGATCACGCCGTGGAATAACCCGCTGGCACTGGCGATCGGCAAGATCGCCCCCGCCCTAGCGTTCGGCAATGCAGTGCTGTGGAAGCCGGCACCGCAGGCCGCGCGCCTATCGCGAAAGCTGCATGAGACATTAGGCGACTTGACCCCGCTCGTGGCACTCGTCGAAGGCGGTGCGGATGTCGGGCGGCGCATCACGAGCGCCGAGGTAGATGCGATATCGTTTACCGGATCGGTACCTAATGGATATGGAATTATCGCCTCTGCGGCACAGGCTGCGATTCCGGTGCAAGCTGAACTCGGCGGCAGCAATGTCGCGATCGTCGGTGCTGACGCCAAGATCGAGGATGTCGCCGCCGACCTTGCCAGAGCCATATTCAGCTTTGCCGGCCAGCGCTGCACTGCCCTTCGGCGGATCCTCGTCGACAAGGCAATCGAAGATGATTTCCGTGAGGCGCTCGTTACCGCGACCGATCAGCTGGTGATCGGCGACCCAGCGGATGCGAAGACCGAAATGGGGCCGATGCTCGACGCCGCCGCGCGCCAGGCGCTAAGCGAACGGATCGCCTCGGCGCTCGCTGAGGGAGCGACACTGGTGTCGAACGATCGCGACCTGCCGGCGGGCGAGAACTGGATGGCACCGACGCTGCTGACCAATGTCCCCGATACCTCCGACCTGAAACAGGTCGAAGCGTTCGGGCCCGTGGCGATGATCGATGCCTACAGCGATTTGGACAAAGCGATCGAGCGAGCCAACGCGACGCCCTACGGCTTGCTCGCCGCGACGTTCGGTTTCGACTTGGCGACGCAAGACGAGCTCGCCGATGCGCTGCATTATGGCATGGTGAGCCACGATGCCGCGCGGCCGCCTTTCTCAGCGAACGGCCCATTCTCGGGGTGGAAAGCGAGTGGCTATGGCCCGCCCGAACATGGCCGCTGGAACCGCGATTTTTACGCTCGCGTCCAGGCGCGCTACAGCTAGGCGATGACGAAAGAAGAGGCCCGCAAGGCGCTGCTCGAACGCCGCGCCGCCTTGATCGAGGAAGACCGCCTCGACGAAGACGGGCGCAAACCCGTCACGCTTGACCAGGAAAGCGTCGGACGCCTGTCGCGCATGGACGCGATGCAGGTGCAGGCCATGGCCAAGGCACTCGAACAGCGCCGCGCCGCCGAACGCGCCCGTATCGATGCCGCGCTCAAGCGGATCGACGAGGGCGAATGGGGCTATTGCGCCGAGTGCGGCGAGGAAATCGCCGAAAAGCGCCTCGCCCACGACCCCAGCGTCACCCATTGCATCGGCTGCGCACGCTAAAAAACCGGCATCATATCGGGAACGTTATGGTGCCCTGCATCATTGATGCTCAAATGTCGGCGCGACGTAGGCGCGGGCTCGGTTACGTGGGGAGTATTGAATGTCGGAAAACAGGGGCGAGAAGGATGCGCGCATCCTCGTGATCGAGGATAGCCCGGTCGTGTCGCTGCATACGGAAGATTTGCTGCGCGACGAGGGCTATTTCGTCGTTGGGCCAGCCTATGACATGGCCGCTGCCACCGACCTTGCCACCCGCGAACAGGTCGATGCCGCGATCGTCGATCTCAATATTCGCGGCGAGAAGGCGTTTTCGGTGCTTTCCATCCTGAAAGAACGCGACATCCCCTTCATCATCACGTCGGGCTACGCCAACTGGTCGATGCCCGACGAATGGCAGACGCGCCCGCGCCTGCAAAAACCGTTCAACGACCAGCAATTGCTCGCGGGTCTCGAACGGCTCCTGACCGAGAAAGCGACTAGCTAGCCTTTCTCTGGCAACAGCCGGTGCAGCAACATGCCGGCGAACAAGGCGCCGATGAACAGCGCAACCTGCGCGAAGTTCACGCCAATCGAGGCTACCGCAGGCCCCGGGCAGAGGCCCGATAGACCCCAGCCGATCCCGAATAGCGCCGCACCACCAAGCAGCTTGCGATCGAGTTGCTGCGTACCGGGCAAATGGAAGCTGTCATCGGCATAAGGCTTTTCGAGGCGACGCTGGATCAGCCAAGCCACGGCCATGACAAGCAGCGCACCGCCCATCACGAAGGCCAGCGTCGGGTCCCAATTGCCGAACAGGTCGAGGAAGCCGCGCACGCGGAGCGGGTCCATCATGCCCGAAATGGCGAGACCAGCGCCGAAGAGGCTGCCGGCGACGAGGGTCAGGACTTGCTGCTTCATGACCAGCCTCCCCCCAGCGCGTTGACGATGGCGACGGTCACGACCCCGCTGCCGATGAAGGTTAGCGTCGCGCTGATCGAGCGGCGCGACAGGCGGCTCATGCCGCACACGCCATGCCCCGACGTACAGCCCGATCCGAGCCGTGTGCCAAAGCCAACCAGAAGGCCGCCTGCGACCATGGCCCAAGCCTGCGGCGGGAAGGTCGCTTCGATGGGGCCGTTGATCGCGGCCGCGATGAATGGGCCGATCATCAGCCCGATGAGGAAGATGATGGCGAGACCGCGCGGGGGGCCGCCTTCGCTAAGACCGGTCGCGCGCGCAGCAATGCCGCTCACGCCCGCGATACGGCCGATGCCGAGCAGCATGATCGCGGCGGCAAGCCCGATGAGCAGGCCGCCGATAAAGCCCTCGACGGGCATGGCGTCAGGAAATCCTGGGATGGTCATATGCGCCCCTAAAGCGTGTTGATCGGGATCTTAATGTAAGACACGCCATTATCCTCGGGCTCGGGCAGGCGCCCGCCGCGAATATTGACCTGGACCGACGGCATGATGAGCTCCGGCATGGCCAGCGTCTTGTCACGCGTTGTGCGCATCTCGACAAATTCGTCTTCGCTCACGCCGTCCTTCACATGGACATTCTCGTCACGCTGCTGGCCTACCGTGGTCTCCCAGGCATAATCGTCGCGTCCCGGCGCCTTGTAGTCGTGGCACAGGAAAATGCGCGTTTCACGCGGCAGCTCGAGCAGGCGGCGGATCGAGCGATAGAGGTCGCGCGCATCGCCGCCCGGAAAATCGGTCCGTGCGGTGCCGAAGTCAGGCATGAACATCGTGTCCCCGACGAAGACGGTATCGCCGATGACGTAGGCCATGTCGGCAGGCGTATGGCCGGGCACATGGAGCGCGATGGCTTCGAGATTGCCGATGCTAAAACGCTCGCCCTCTTTGAACAGATGGTCGAACTGCGAGCCGTCGCGTTCGAAGTCGGTGCCGGCGTTGAAAATCTTCCCGAACACGTCCTGGACGCGGATGATGTCCTTGCCGATCGCGAGCTTCCCGCCCAGCTGCTGCTGGAGCAACGGCGCGGCCGAGATATGGTCGGCATGGGCATGGGTTTCCATCACCCATTGCACCTCGAGGCCGTTTTCCTCGACATAATCCTTGATGAGCCCGGCCGAGCGGGTCGCGGTGCGGCCCGAGGCGGCGTCATAATCGAGAACGCTGTCGATGATCGCAGCCTTCTTGGTAGCCGCGTCATGGACGACATAGCTGATCGTGTTGGTGCCTTCGTCGAAGAAGCCGGCAATGGTCGGTCGCTTCTCCGGATTGGCGCGGGCCGCGTCGATGATCGCGCTGGCCGTATCGAGCGCTTGATCGCTCATGATGAAATCCTTCCCTCTCTCCATGCATGTGACATAATCACATCGAAAGGCCGGTCAAGTGTCTGGCCTTGCGGGATTTTTCATCACAATGATCGAGCCGGCCACAAAGTGCCGCCCACTAGGGAAGTGATTGATTTTTCGGGGACATCGGGGGGAGCATGGTGGGCGTGGCAAGGATTGAACTTGCGACCCCTACGATGTCAACATAGTGCTCTACCACTGAGCTACACGCCCATGCTGGAGGCGCCGTTTAAGGCGCTAGGCCAAGCTTGCCAACCCCCAAAATCGGAAAAATCGACTCTTAAAGACGCCCGTGCTGGTCTTCAGTCTGGAACATGCGGTCGACCTCGCTGACCAGGTCCTTCAGGTGGAAAGGCTTGGAGAGCAATTTCGCCTCGGGCGCGGTCTTGCCGGCCTGCAACGCGACGGCGGCAAATCCGGTGATGAACATGACGCGAATGTTCGGATCGATCGCGCCAGCCTTCTGCGCCAATTCGATCCCGTCCATTTCGGGCATCACGATGTCGGTGAGGAGAAGGTCGAATTTTTCCTTTTCGAGGAGCGGCAGCGCTTCGGTGCCGCAGGCCACGGACGCGACCTCGTAACCGACGCGTTCCAGCGCCCGCGCCAGATATTCGCGCATCGACGTATCGTCTTCGGCTAGCAAGATCCTCGACATGGCTTTCCTTATGGAACCAACCGTCAGATATTACCAGTAGCGAAACCCCGTTTCGGGGCAGAGTGTTGCAAAACGAGACGGACCGGTATTGCTGAGAGAACCGCCCCTTCCCGCCCCGCGCTTCCTGCCTGCCGGTTTCGGCGGTGCGGTTGTGCTGTCGGTGCCGCATTCGGGGCGTGATTGCCCGGCATGGCTGGCCAGCCGCGTGGAAGGCGGAGCGCGGGCGCTGGAACGGCTCTCGGACCCATATATGGATGACGTCGTCGCGCCGCTGATCGAATCCGGCATGGGCGCAGTGATCGCCGAGACGCCGCGCGGCGCCATCGACGTCAATCGCCCGCTCGATGCGCTCGACCCAGATGTGCATCCCGGCGCGCCGCCACCGCCGCCCGGCAGCAAGGCGGACCAAGGATTGGGCCTCGTCATCGCGCGGGGCGCCGGCGGCCGGAAACTATGGCGCGAGCCGGTCGAGGAATTGGCGCTGGCGCAGCGGATCGACAGCGCCTGGCAGCCTTATCATTCGTCACTGGCGCAACTGATCGAACGAGCACGGATACGCGCCGGCATCGCCGTGCTGCTCGATTGCCATTCGATGCCGCCACGGCGGCGGGGCTTGCCGCCCGTCGTGCTAGGCGACCGTCATGGACGCAGCGCGGCGCCGTGGGTGGCCTCGATCGCGGCCGGTGCGGCCATGTCGCTGGGTTTCGATGTCGGGCATAACCGCCCCTATGCCGGCGGCGAGATCGCGCGTGCACACGGGCGCCCCAAGGACGATGTGCATGTTCTACAGATCGAAATCGACCGCAGCCTCTATCTCGACCGTCAGCTGCGTCGCCCGGGCCCCGGATTGGGGCGCATCCAGAAACTGTTTTCTGTCATCGCGGCCGACCTCGAAAAAGCCGCGCAGGGCGAGGCCGGGCGACTGGCGGCGGAATGAAAAAAGGGCCCGCTGCGGCCTGGCAGCGAGCCCCTTTTTCATTGGCTTGGTTGAAGAAGCTTACTTCTTCTTGGCCGGCGCCTTCTTCTTTGCGGCAGGCTTTTCGGCGCCCGCGCCTTCCAGTTCCTCGACCGAAACCGGACCCTTGCCGGCCCGAACCTGGCGGGTGAAGACTTCGCGGATCTGACCCAGCGAGAAGAGATGCGCCATGACGATGGCAAGCATGCCGTTCTGGTTCATCTTGCGCAGCTTGTCGCCCGACAGATCGCGGAACTTCTCTTCGTTGATCATCTTGAAGCCGCGATAGACGTAGGGCTTCTCCATGCCGGCGGGCTGGATCGCAACTTCGCCGTCCATGAGGATGTCCATATCCTTCAGTTCCTTGACGAAGGCGGCGGTGCGCTGGGCGCCCGTTTCGAAACCTTCGCAGAACTTGAGAACGCGCTGGATGGCTTCCGAAGGCTGGTCGCCGTCGAACAGCGGCTCACCGTCCTTGAAGTCGCCGATGATGCCGGCAGTCGGATCGACGCACAGCGTGAGGTCTTCCTGGTCCTGGCGCATGCGGGCCAGCATGAAGGGATAGCGACGCAGGTAACCCGGCAGGTAGATGCTCTCGTCGATCGGCTTGCCGTCCTTGTCGAGGAAGGCGTTGGCGCCTTCGTTAAGGCCCATGAGCACGATCGGCACCATGTTGTCGCCGGCCGAGAAGACCACCGGATAGTGACGCTGCAACAGCGGGATTTCCTCGACCGTGACGGGCACGGCGTGGACGTTGGCAGCCGCAGGCATTTTGTCGAGCGGCTTGATCTTCAGATTGCCGTGCTTTTCCTTGGTGATCGGCTCGAGATCCGAATAAAGGATCGGCAGGGTGGCTTTCGGCGGATTGCTCGCCATCGTGAATACTCCTGAGAAATCTATGGTTTGGCGGTAGCGGACGGTTGCCCCAGCCGCTCCTATGAACTGGTGTGACGCATCTAATGAAGCAGGCGACTAACCGCAAGGCGCATGGACCTCGGCCCGCCGAAATTCATTTACGGTTCAAGGCACCTGTGCCAATAGCGCAACAGAAAAAGAGGTAGAACGCGATGATTTCGACAGGCGTCAGCCTGCTTCCACTGATGGCGATTGCCCAGGCAATGGGCTTCAGCGTCTCGCAGCCGGCCGGCGAGCCTGCCGTGCCGACGGTGCGGCGCGTGGTCATTCGCGACCAGTTGATCATCCGCGTCCCCGTCGCGCCCAAGCGCAGCGAACCGATTGCCTATACGATCCAGGACGGGCCGCGCTGTTTCTCTTCGCGGCGCATCGTCGGCGCGCGGCTTGCGGGCCAGCGTTCGATCGACTTCCTGCTCGAGAATAACACCCAGATGCGGGTCGAGATGGATCGCAGCTGTCCGACGCTCGATTTCTACGGCGGCTTTTACGTTCAGCCCAATGACGATCGCCTCTGTGCGCGCCGCGATGTCATTCGAACGCGCATGGGCGGAGCCTGTCGCATCGAGAGCTTCAAGCTCCTGCGTCCCGCCCCCGCGCCAGGATCGTAAGCCCCTCTCTTCTTGACCTCGTCATGTTTTGCAGGCAAGCCCCGCAGCCGGTGGGGTAGCCCGCTGCATTTGCACAATTTTCCGGATATTTTCATGGGTTTTGCCGAACTCGGCCTGTCAGACGAATTGCTCCGTGCCATCGAAGATGCCGGCTATACCGAGCCGACTCCGATCCAGAAGGGCACCATCTCGCCCGTCCTCATGGGCAAGGATTTGATCGGCATTGCCCAGACGGGCACCGGCAAGACGGCGAGCTTCGTGCTCCCCATGATCGACGTGCTCAGTCAAGGCCGCAGCCGCGCGCGCATGCCGCGCAGCCTCATCCTCGCGCCGACCCGCGAACTGGCGCAGCAAGTCTCCGAAAATTTTGAGAAATACGGGAAATATCACAACCTCTCGATGGTCCTGCTAATCGGCGGCGTGCAGATGGGCGACCAGATCAAGGCGCTAGACGGCGGCGTCGACGTGCTGATTGCGACCCCCGGCCGCCTCCTCGACCTGTTCGAGCGCGGCAAGATCCTGCTGACCGGCTGCGACCTGCTGGTCATCGACGAGGCCGACCGCATGCTCGACATGGGGTTCATCCCCGACATTGAGAGCATCTGCCAGAAGCTGCCGAAGAACCGGCAGACCCTGCTCTTCTCGGCGACCATGCCGCCGCCGATCAAGAAGCTGGCCGACCAGTTCCTGACCGATCCCAAGATGATCGAAGTGGCGCGCGCCGCCACCACCAACAAGAATATCGAGCAGCTGATCGTCCCCGTTTCGCCGCGAGCGAAGAAGGGCAAATTGAAGGATATCCTGCGCAAGGATGCCGTCGAAACCGCGATAATCTTCTGCAATCGCAAGACGACCGTGCGCGATCTGGAAGCCGATCTGCGTAAGGCAGGGTTCAAGGTCGGCCAGATCCAAGGCGATATGGACCAGGCCAACCGCATCGCCGAGCTCGATCGCTTCAAATCGGGCGAGATCAATATTCTCGTGGCGAGCGATGTCGCGGCGCGTGGCCTCGATGTCAAAGGCGTCTCGACCGTCATCAATTACGATGTGCCCTGGCATCCCGACGATTATGTCCACCGCATCGGCCGCACTGGCCGCGCCGGCGCGACCGGCACGGCGTACAGCCTCGTCACCAAGGCCGACGAAGAGCATATCGATTCCATTGAGAAGCTGACCAAGAACAAGATCCGTCGCATCGGCGAAAAGGATACGCCTTCCAAGAAGGAGGCGCCCGCCAACAAGGACGAGGACAAGCCGGCCGCCAAGAAGGCCCCGAAAAAGGCCGAGAAGCCCAAAGCTTCACCGGCCAAGGACGAGCAGCCCAAGCCCGAAAAGGCGAAGCCCAAGAAGGCGCCGGCCAAGCGCAAGACCAAGAAGGTGGACGCCGAAGCGGAAGTCGAGAATGACACGCCGCCGACGCCGAGCGTGGTGCCGACCTACGATGATGACTGGAACGGGCCGATGCCCGACTTCCTCCATCACGGCGTTAATTAAGGCCTAGATCTCGCCTTCGACCCCATTCTCCCCGGCACCGAGGCGCTCGGGGAAGCGCTCCCAATAATCATCGGCATATTCGAACAGGCAGATGCGGCCCTGGCTGGCGGCATTGCCGCCTGCGCTGGCAAGGACGCGCCCGGTGGGGCCGTCTTCGTCGCTGCCGACCAACGCTTCGCACGGGCCGCCGGTCATCGCGATCAGCAAGTCGCGACCCGCCCCGCGCAGTGGCAAGTCATGGCTTTCGGGAAGCAGGGTGAGATAGCTCGCCGCGCCATGGTGCAATTCGATGCGGTCGCCATGCTCGGCGATCCAAGTCGCGGCCACCTTCTCGGCCTCCCTGCTGGCGGGATAGGCCCGGATCGTCACCAGCGACAGGCCGACATGGGCGATGAGCAGGCCGAGCGCGAGGCTGGCGGCAGGCTTGCCCCAGCTCGCCTTGATGATTGCGCCAAGGGTCAGTGCTGATACGGCTGCGAGCCCCATGAACATGCGTGCCTTGGGGTCGATGGCGAGGCCCCATGTGAGCATGACGACGATGAAGGCCGTGGCGAGCCACAGCATGCCGAGATGGCGCTTGGTCGAAGCGGCGAGGTTGGAGCGCAACAGGACGACCGCGAACAGGGCGCTCCACAGCAACGGTGCCATGCGCGCGCCGACCATCAGGTTGAGCCAGCCGTCGATCGGCCAGAAGACCTGCACCCCCGCCTCGCGCTCCCACGCGGCGACATAGGCCGGATTGAACAAAGCCGATTGGGTGATGTCGAAATCGTCGGGCAAGGCAGCCGACGGGATGCCCGTATGGTTCATCGCGAGGAGGTAGCGATAGAGCGGATCGCCGGTGGCGGCGGCATAGACGGCCATCTCGGCCATCACGCCGATGGCGAGGCCAAGGATCGCCCAGAGTAGTACCTTGCGCTTGTCCGCGTCGAGGAAGAGCCAGCTCCAGGCCGAGATGCCGAGGAAGAGGATCGACGTATTGCGGCTGGCCAGCGCAAAGGCAGCGAGCAGACCTCCAAGCACCGCATAGCCGACCGACTGGCGTTGGAAGGCGATCGTCGCGGCCAGCAAGGCGGCCAGCTGGAAGGCGAGTTCAGTAACGTTCGGGTTGGGCGTCAGCGCGAATACGGCGACGACGGGCGTGGCGGCGAGCGCGACCAGTGCGGCAACACCGGCGCGCCAGCCGAACCAGCGTGTGCCGAGCGCAGCGATCGAGAACATGGCCAGCGCCCAGCTGAGCGCCGGGCCGACGCCGACCGCGAAACGGCTCTCGCCGAACAAAGCGATCGATGCAGCGACCGGCGCTATGACCGGCCAGCGCGACCACCAATGATCCTCGGGCAGGCACGGACCGCCATAAGCGACCCAGCAGCGCGCAGCCTCGAGATATTGTTCGTCATCGGCGCCCGCGCCGACATAGCCGACCGGATTGAGCCACACGCACAATATCGCGAACAGCCCTGCCGCCACGAAAGCGAGGGTCCGGCTGCGCGTCTCGGACGCGGGCGTAATGGTTTCCATCTTCATCACCCCCGTCTGTGCCCCAAAGATGGTAAAAGCCGCGTTAAGAAGTGGCGATTTTTCGCGCGCGATACCGCTCCAGCGCGGCATCTGCGTGGGCGTCGAAACGGCCCTCCTCGATGGCCTCGCGCATCGCCCGCATCCAGTCCTGGTAGAAATGGAGATTGTGCCCGGTCATCAGCATCGCGCCCAGAATCTCGCCCGACCGGACGAGATGGTGGACATAGGCGCGGCTGAATTCGGCGCAGGTCGGGCAGCTACACTCGGCATCGAGCGGCGCCTCGTCCTCGGCGAAGCGGGCATTGCGGATATTGAGCGGTCCGTCGCGCGTAAACGCCTGCCCGGTGCGACCCGACCGGCTAGGGAGCACGCAATCGAACATGTCGATGCCGCGACGCACCGCCTCAATCAGGTCGTCGGGCTTGCCGACGCCCATAAGGTAGCGCGGCTTGTCATGCGGCAGCATGGGCGCGGCGAAATCGAGTGTCGCGCACATCTTCTCATGCCCCTCACCCACCGCCAGGCCGCCCACGGCATAACCGTCGAAGCCGATCTCGAGCAGCGCATCGGTCGAGCGCTGGCGCAGATCCTCGTACATCGAGCCTTGCTGGATACCAAAGAGCGCGGCGCGCGCGGCATGTTCCTCGCCGCTATCGAACCCGTCGCGGCTGCGCTTGGCCCAGCGCATCGAGAGCTCCATCGACTTTTCCGCGACCTCGTGGGTGGCGGGGTATGGCGTGCATTCGTCGAAGGCCATGACGATGTCGGTGCCCAGCTTGCGCTGGATCTCCATCGAGCCCTCGGGCGTGATCATGTGGCGCGAGCCATCCAGATGGCTTTTGAACTCGACGCCCTCTTCCGACATTTTCCGCAGTTCGCCGAGGCTCATCACCTGATAGCCGCCGCTGTCGGTCAGGATCGGCTTGTCCCAGTTCATGAATTTGTGGAGGCCGCCCAATCGCTCCATCCGGTCGGCGCCGGGGCGGAGCATCAGGTGATAGGTATTGCCGAGCAGAATATCGGCACCGGTCGCGGCGACCTCGCCAGGGCGCATCGCCTTGACCGTCGCGGCAGTGCCGACAGGCATGAAGGCGGGCGTCTGGATCGTACCGCGCTGCATCGCGATCTCGCCGCGGCGCGCGGCGCCGTCGGTCGCGGAAATCTGGAATGAAAATCGGGACATGGGCGCGCCTTTAGCGGGTGCGCGCTGCCGATGCCAACCTATTCGAAGTCGTAGACGATGGTGATGCGCGTCAGCGTGTCGGTCGCCTCACCGCCTGCAGGGGGCGCGCTTTCATGCTCTACGCGATAGGCGATGCGGGCGAGCAGGTTGCCGCTTAAATCGGCCTCAATGCCAGTCTCGCTGCGATAGGTGGAGTTGCCATCCTCGATATAGGCGTCGGCATCCTGGGTCAGCGACAAGCGCTCGGAGACGTCCCAATTGAAGGTCAGCGCTGCAAGCCCCGCCAGGCGTTCGGTCGTCTCGGCGTCGACACGGTCGGTGCGCCGCCATGCCGGGCCGCCCTTGATGGCCAGATGCATGTCATCCGTATCGACGAGGCGATAGCCAAGGCCGCCCGACGCGCTGATGCGGTTGTCGATGCCCTGGAAGCGATCGCGCTCGATCCCGGCAAGGCCGTAGACGAACAGGCGGTCGGAAAGATTGTAGTTGGGCTCATATTCGAGGCCCAGTTGCTCACGGGTCGTGTCACCGTCGCTACGGCGCCAGTCGACGATGCCGGAAATGCGATGGCGCCAATCGATGCCCTCGCGCACGAGTTTGAGGCCGACCGAGACGCCGGCTTCCTCGGTCGAGCCGGTGGCATAGAAACCGCCAAGCTGGCCTCGCCCCGACCAATTGTCGAACATGCCGGCCCGGCGGAGTTCCTCCAGCTGCTCGGTCTCGCGGATCGCGACGAGTTCGGCAATTTCGGCGCGGGCCTCGCTTTCGAGCGCGGCAATCTCGTCCTCATCCTCGGGATAGGCGCTGCGGGCAAGGCCGAGCACGGTGTCGAGCGCCTTGGCATCGCCCTTCTCTGCCGCCTGCGCAATCAGCTCGCGCACGCCGTCGGGCAATGGCGCTGCCGACGCGGGCGACGCGATGGCGAGACCGGCGGCAAGGCCGGTGAGACAAAGACTGCGCATGATATTCCCCTGTTTATGCGTCGCGGTTCGGCAGCAGGAGCGATGAATCGCCATAGCTGTAGAAGCGATAGCCATGCTCGATAGCATGAGCATAGGCCTCCTGCATCCTGTCCAGACCCATGAGCGCCGAGACGAGCATGAACAAGGTGGACTTGGGCAGGTGGAAGTTGGTCATCAGGCCATCGACCGCGCGGAAGCGATAGCCGGGCGTGATGAAAATGTCGGTGTCGGCAGCGAAAGGCCGAATCGTGCCGTCGGGATCAGCCGCGCTCTCGAGCAAACGAAGCGGCGTCGTGCCGACCGCGATGAGGCGACCGCCGCCAGCGCGTACGGCGTTGAGACGGGCCGCCGTGTCCGCGTCGATCTCGCCATATTCGCTATGCATTTGGTGCGCGTCGGTGTCGTCGACCTTCACGGGCAGGAAAGTGCCGGCCCCGACATGCAGCGTCAGCGTCTCGCGGCGGATGCCGCGCGCATCAAGCGCCTCGACCAGCCGGTCGGTGAAATGGAGCGAAGCCGTCGGCGCGGCGACCGCGCCTTCTTTCTCTGCGAACATCGTCTGATAGTCGTCGGCATCCTTTTCATCCACGCCGCGCTTCGACGCGATATAGGGCGGCAGCGGCATGGTGCCGGCGCGCGACAGCAGGATTTCGACCGGCTCGTCGCCTTCGAAGTGAAGGCGGATGGATCCGTCCTTGGCGCGTTCCTTGGCGATCGCCGTGACGTCGTTTCCGAAATCGATCCGGTCATTCTCGCGCACGCGCTTGGCGTTGCGGATGAAGGCCCACCAGTCGCGCAGCCCTTCGCGCTTGTGAAGCGTTGCGCCGACCCTCGCCTCGCCGCGTCGGCCTTCGAGCTGCGCGGGGATGACCTTGGTATCGTTGAGGACGAGGCAGTCGCCGGGTTCGAGCAGGCCGGGCAGGTCGAGCACCTGCCGGTCGTCGATCACGTCGCCATGGACGTGGAGCAGGCGTGCGCTGTCACGCGGCCGCGCGGGCCTCAGCGCGATCCGGTCCTGGGGAAGCTCGAAGTCGAACGCGTCGACCCGCATCAGCCCTCTTCGTCGGGGTCGACCGCTTCGGGCGCGGCAATGGCGAGCGGCGCGGGCGGCACCGGGCCACCGATGCGCGCCGAGACGATCTTGGTCGGTTGGACCGGCGGCTCGCCCGGATTGATGCGATCGACCACATCCATGCCGGCAACCACACGGCCGACGACGGTATAATCCTCGTCGAGACGGAAGCGCGGCGAAAACATGATGTAGAACTGGCTGTTGGCGCTATTCTCTTCCTGCGCGCGGGCCATCGCGACAACGCCGCGAAGGTGCGGCAGGCGATTGAACTCGGCTTCGAGGTCGGGGAAGGTCGAGCCGCCCGTGCCGGTACCGGTGGGATCGCCGCCCTGCGCCATGAAGCCGGGGATCACGCGATGGAAGATGATACCATCATAGAAGCCGGCAGAGGCCAGCGTCTGGATGCGGTGGACATGATTGGGTGCCGCGTCGGGACGCAGCAGGATTTCGACCGTGCCGCCATTGTCGAGCGTCAGGTAGAGATGGTTGGAGGGATCGTTGGCAATCTCGGCAGGCGCGCGGTGCGTCAGCGCCGGCATTTGCGAATTGATCTTGCCTTTGTCCTGCGCAGCAAGCGGGCTGGCGGACAGCGACAAAGCGGTCGCGGCAAGGGTCAATTTGGCAAGCAATTTGAACATGATACTCTGGTCCTCCCCAACGGATAGGCTTGGCTTCCTACATGAGCGAAGCGGGTCGGAAAAGCCCCTAGTGAAAACCGGCTGAACCGCGGCTTGCTAGGCGCGTTCGCCGCCCACTTTTTCGGCAATTTCCTCGGCAACCTTGGGCGTCACGAACTTGTGGATCGGACCGCCATAGCGGGCGATTTCCTTGACCAATCGCGAGGCGATGGGCTGCAGCGAGACATCGGCCATCAGGAAAACGGTCTCGATGTCGTCGTTGATCTGCTGGTTCATGCCGGCCATCTGATATTCATATTCGAAGTCGGCGACAGCGCGCAGTCCGCGCACGATGACCGACGCATCCTGCGATGCGGCAAAATCCATCAGCAGCGCATCGAAGCTCACCACTTCGATATTCCCTGGCAGGTCGGCGACCTCGCGCTCGACCATTGCCATGCGCTCCTCGAGCGAGAACATCGGGCTTTTCGACGGGTTGGTCGTGACCCCGATGACCAGCGTGTCGACGAGCCGCGTGCCACGACGGATGATGTCGAGATGGCCCAAGGTGATGGGGTCGAAGGTGCCGGGATACACACCAATGCGCGGGCTGGTCATTAGCGGTCCCTTTCGACGGCGTAGCGGGCGATGGCGCGCATCAGGTCAGCTTCCTCGCCATGATCGTGAAGATGCTCGATCGCCTGTTCGACGAGGATGTTGGCCTGTTCGCGGGCGCGCTCCTCGCCGAGCAGCGAGACGAAGGTCGCTTTGCCGGCATCCTCGTCCTTGTGGAGCCGCTTGCCGGCTTTCTCCTCATCGCCGCCCACATCGAGCAGGTCGTCGGCGATCTGGAAGGCGAGGCCGACATTGCGGGCATAGCCACGATAGGGCGTCCGCGCGTCGGCATCCTTGCGTGCAAGGATACAGGCCGCCTCGACGCAATATTCGATCAGTGCGCCGGTCTTGAGCTGCTGGAGGCGGGTAATGTCCTCGATCCCGAGCTCGCCCATCTTTTCCGCTTCGAGATCCATGACCTGGCCACCGGCCATACCGACCGGCCCGGCAGCCTTGGCGAGTTCGGCGATGAGGTCGACGCGCACCTGCGGTTCGGGATGGGTCGCTTCGTCGGCGAGCACTACGAAGGCGAGATCGTGCAGGCTGTCGCCGGCAAGGACCGCGATCGCTTCGTCATAGGCCTTGTGCAGCGTCGGCTTGCCGCGGCGCAGATCGTCATCGTCCATGCACGGCAGATCATCGTGGATCAGCGAATAGACATGGATCGCCTCGATTGCAGCGCCGGCACGGAGCAACCGTTCCTCGGGCACATCGAAGAGCCGTCCGGCAGCGCGCACCAGCAAGGGTCGCATGCGCTTTCCGCCATCGATGGCGGCATGGCACATGGCTTCGTAGAGCGGATCGCGACTGTCGCCAGGCTTGGCGAGCAAATTCGAGAAAAAGCGGTCGATCTCGGCCGCCGTAAAGGACGCTTCGTCTTTCAGGCTGGCGACTGGCATCGGCATCGGCTCAACCGGCATCGAACGGCTCGGTGGCTTTGGGCTTGCCCTCGGCATCGAGCATGATCTTGTCGATCCGCTCGCGCGCATCGGCCAGCCGCGCCTCGCAATGCCGCTTCAGCGCCTCACCGCGCTGGAACAGGGCAATGGAGGCATCGAGGCTCTCCTCGCCTGCCTCCAGCTTGCGGACGATGGCTTCGAGTTCGCCAAGGGCCTCTTCGAAGGCCATCTCGCTCACGGGTTTTTCGCTCATGGTCGCGACAATGGCGCTTCAAATGGCTGCGATCAATGCCCTGAAAGCAGACAGCGTCAGTTCTTGAACGGATCCTTGATGCCCGGGACGATTTCGTCCGCTTCGCCTTCTTCGGCCTTGCGCTCGGCTTCGAGCGCGGCTGCGGCGTCGGCTGCAGCCTGCTCGCGCTCCTTGCGCAGCTCGTCGATCAGTGCGGCCTTGTCGTCGTCGAGATTGGCGTCGGCCGGCGCGGCTTCGGTGCCCGCAGCCTTCTGCGCCTTGGCGACCGCGGCATCCAGTTCGCGCTGGCTGGTCAGGCCGAGCGTGACCGGGTCCTTCGGCTGGATATTGGCCATGTTCCAGTGCGAACGGTCGCGGATCGAGCCGATGGTCGTGCGGGTCGTGCCGATCAGCTTGCTGATCTGGCCGTCCGAGACTTCGGGGTGATTCTTGATGATCCAGGCGATGCCGTCGGGCTTGTCCTGGCGCTTGGAGACCGGCGTGTAACGCGGACCCTTGGTGCGGGTGATCGCTTCCGGCGCCTTGTGCATCTTGAGCACATGGTCGCTGTCGGCCTGGCCCTTTTCGATTTCCTCATGGGTGAGTTCGCCGGCGCGGACGGGATCGCGGCCCGTCAGCTTTGTCGCGGACGTTTCGTCGGCGATGGCCTGCACCTCAAGGATGTGAAGGCCGCAAAATTCGGCGATCTGGGTGAAGCTCAGCGACGTATTCTCGACCAGCCAGCTGGCGGTCGCGTGCGGCATCAGGGGTTTGGGCTGTTCGGCCATTTTAGGCTCCCTTAAAAACGACAAGGGCCGCCCCTTTTCGGAGCGGCCGGAATATGTGGGAGCCGATTTACGCCTCTCGCCCGGCTTTTACAAGTCACGGGATGAGGGTGATTTTCCCGATATGCTCGCCCGCTTCCATGCGGGCATGCGCGTCGGCCGCCTCGGCAAGCGGGAATTGCCGGTCCATCACGGGTTTCAGGCGCCCGCCCTCGGCAAAGGGCCAGGCCGCGGCTCGGATTTCGTCGGCGATCATCGTCTTGAAGGCAAGATCGCGCGGACGCAGCGTGGACCCGGTCAGGGTCAGGCGCTGGCGCATGACCTTGACGATCGGCAAGCTGCCCTCGGCACCGCGTTGGAAAGCGATGGAAACGTGCCGGCCTTCGACCGCCATGCAGTCGATATTGCGTGCAATATAATCGCCGCCGACCATGTCGAGGACGATGTCGACGCCGGTGCCGTCGGTGAATTTCTTCACCTCCTCGACGAAATCCTGGTCCTTATAGTTGATGGCGAGGTCGGCCCCGATGGCGCGAGCGGCATCGCATTTCTCGTCGCTGCCGCACGTGACGATGATGGTGATGCCGAACAGCTTGCACAAAGCGATGGCCATCGTGCCGATGCCGCTGGTGCCGCCATGGACGAGCGCGACGTCGCCATCGGCGGCAAATCCGCGCTCGAACAGGTTCGACCAGACGGTGAAGAGCGTCTCCGGCATCGCCGCGGCATCTTCGAGCGGCAGCACTTCGGGGACGGGCAAGCAGGTGCCGCTCGGCGCAACGCAATATTCGGCATAGGCACCGCCCGCGACCAGCGCGCAGACGCGGGTGCCCATCAGATGCGACGCGCCCTCGCCCGCGGCGACTACCTCGCCGGCCATCTCGAGGCCGAGAATGTCGCTGGCACCTTCGGGCGGCGGATAGAGGCCTTTCCCCTGCAGCACATCGGGGCGATTGACGCCGGCGGCGGCGACCTTGACCAGCACTTCACGGCGGCCCGGTTGGGGGATCGGGCGATCGACCAGCTGGAGCTTACCGGGCTCGGGGGCAATGATCGCCTTCATCGTATCGGCCACGGTCAATTCCTCACTTCATACTGGACGAGTCGCCTTATTGACTTGGGGCAATGGCGGGTCAACGCTGAGGCCATGGATGACGAAGATGATTTTAAGCCGGGCGACCCGATCGTGGAATTGGGGCGCGAGGATCTGGATCCGCTGAGCGTCGATGAGCTGGATGCCCGCGTCGCACGGCTGAATGCCGAGATCGAGCGTGTCGAGGCCCATAAAAAGTCCAAGACGGGCCACATGTCGGCCGCTGATGCGTTGTTCAAGAAGAGCTGAGCCGGAGCTGCGGCGAGCGACCTTGAAGGATGGGGGCATGATCCCGACATTGTTGGGGTAAGGAGACTGAATTTATGCCAAGTTTTGCCCGCGAACTCGAACAGACGCTGCATAATGCGCTGGGCGAAGCGAGCAAGCGTCGCCACGAATATGCGACGCTCGAACATTTGCTGATCGCGCTCATCGACGACGAACATGCCGCCCAGGTCATGACGGCCTGCGGTGTCGATCGCGAAGAATTGAAGGCGACGGTCAAGCAGTATCTCGACGCCGAACTCGGCGCCCTGGTGAGCGACAGCGCCACCGACCCCAATCCGACGAGCGGATTCCAGCGCGTGGTCCAGCGCGCGATCTTGCATGTCCAGAGCTCGGGCCGCGATGAAGTGACCGGCGCCAACCTGCTCGTCGCGCTCTTCTCCGAGCGCGAAAGCTATGCCGTCTATTTCCTGCAGCAGCAGGATATGAGCCGCCTCGATGCGGTGACCTTCATCTCGCACGGCGTCGGCAAGGGCGACACCAGCATGTCGGGCGACGACGATGATGGGGACGAAGGCGCTAGCCAGACCGAGAGCAAGCCCGAGGCCAACAAGAAGGAAAGCGCGCTCCAGCAGTTCACCGTCGACCTCAACCAAAAGGCCAAGGACGGCAAGATCGATCCGCTGATCGGGCGTGGTCCGGAAGTCGACCGCACGGTGCAGATCCTGTGCCGCCGCTCGAAGAACAACCCGCTCTATGTGGGCGATCCGGGCGTCGGCAAGACGGCGATCGCCGAGGGTCTAGCGCGCAAGATCGTCGAGGGCGATGTCCCCGACGTGTTGAGCGAAGCGATCATCTATGCGCTCGACATGGGCGCGCTGCTGGCGGGTACCCGCTATCGCGGCGATTTCGAGGAACGCCTCAAGTCGGTCGTGACCGAGCTCGAGAAGATGCCGCACGCAATCCTCTTCATCGACGAAATCCACACTGTCATCGGTGCGGGCGCGACGAGCGGCGGGGCAATGGATGCTTCGAACTTGCTCAAGCCGGCGCTGTCGAGCGGCGCGATCCGTTGCATCGGCTCGACCACCTACAAGGAATTCCGCAACCATTTCGAGAAGGATCGCGCGCTGCTGCGCCGTTTCCAGAAGATCGACGTCAACGAACCGACGGTCGACGAGACGATCCAGATCCTGATGGGCCTGCGGAGCAATTTCGAAGAGCATCACAAGGTCCGCTACCTGCCCGACGCCATCAAGAGCGCGGTCGAGCTGTCGGATCGCTACATCAACGACCGCAAGCTGCCCGACAAGGCGATCGACGTAGTCGACGAGGTGGGCGCGATGCAAATGCTCAAGCCGCCCAGCAAGCGCAAGAAGACGATCAGCGTCGCGGATATCGAAGCCGTGGTCGCGACAATGGCCCGCATCCCGCCGAAGAGCGTGTCGAGTGACGACAAGCGCGTCCTTGAAAATCTTGAAACCGACCTCAAGCGCGTCGTGTTCGGGCAGGATCTCGCCATCGAGAAGCTGGCCAGCGCGATCAAGCTCTCTCGTGCTGGCCTGCGCGATCCGGACAAGCCCATCGGCAACTATCTCTTCAGCGGCCCCACCGGCGTCGGCAAGACCGAGGTCGCGCGCCAGCTGTCGAGCATCATGGGCATCCCGCTGCAGCGCTTCGACATGTCCGAATATATGGAGCGCCATGCGGTCAGCCGCCTGATCGGTGCACCTCCGGGCTATGTCGGCTAC
The DNA here is from genome assembly GCF_023805295.1 of Sphingomicrobium sediminis. Classification (NCBI taxonomy): domain Bacteria; kingdom Pseudomonadati; phylum Pseudomonadota; class Alphaproteobacteria; order Sphingomonadales; family Sphingomicrobiaceae; genus Sphingomicrobium; species Sphingomicrobium sediminis. The sequence goes on along the minus strand of NZ_JAMSHT010000001.1, from coordinate 210,103 downwards.
GACCAGGGCGGTCTGCTGACCGATGCGGTCGACCAGAACCCGCATAGCGTGCTTCTGCTAGACGAAATCGAGAAGGCGCATCCGGACCTGTTCAACATCCTGCTGCAGGTCATGGATAACGGGACGCTGACCGACCATCACGGCAAGACAGTCGATTTCCGCAACACCATCCTCATTATGACCACCAATGCGGGCGCAGCCGACATGGCGCGCGAAAGCATCGGTTTCGGCAACGTCACGCGCGAAGATGCGCAAGACGATGCGGTCAAGAAGATGTTCACGCCGGAATTCCGAAACCGCCTGGATGCGGTCGTGCCGTTCGGATACCTGCCGCCGGCCGTCGTCAAGCGCGTGGTCGACAAGTTCATCCTCCAGCTCGAAATGCAGCTGGAAGACCGCAATGTCGCGATCGAGCTGGATGACGAAGCGCGCGAATGGCTCGTCGATAAGGGCTATGACAAGCTCTACGGCGCCCGCCCGATGGCTCGCCTCATTCAGGAGAAGATCAAGCAGCCGCTCGCGGAGCAGCTCCTGTTCGGCGATCTGGTCGATGGCGGCGAGGTGAAGGTCCACATGAAGGACGGCCAGCCCGCCTTCGAGATCGTTCCCGCCCCGCCGAAAAAGAAGAAGGCGCCGGCCAAGAAGAAGCCGGCCGCCAAGAAACCTGCGGCAAAGAAGGCAACGCCTAAGAAGAAGGCAGCGCCCAAGAAGAAGGCCGCGGACAAGAAAGCGGACTAAGGAAGGACCACCTCCTTCACAAAAGCGGCGCGGCCTTTATGGTCGCGCCGTTTTTGTTTGTGACGAAGGTGTATGTCCGATGACCCGTTTCCTGATTGCCGCCAGCGCCATCGCGCTCGCCGCCCCTGCAACTGCCGCCCATCCTGATTTTTCCGCCGAGCGGATCGAGACGCATGTCCGTATCCTGTCCGACGACTGGTATGAGGGCCGCGCGCCGGGCACGCCGGGCGAGGACAAGACGGTCGCCTACCTGTCGGGCGCATTTGCCGCGATCGGGCTGCAGCCGGGCGGGGACATGGGACCCGACGGCCAACGCCAGTGGACGCAGGACGTCATCCTGTTTCGCTCCAACATGGTCGAGGAACCGACGCTCGCGCTCAACCTCGGGGGTGAGAAGCTCGGCCTGACGCAGAATTCGGACCTCGCCATCCGGGCCCCCGTCAACGGCATGGAGCGGGTCGAGCTCGACGATGTCCCGCTGGTTTTCGTCGGCTATGGCACGCATGCGCCCGAACGCGACTGGTCCGACTTCAAGGATGTCGACGTGGCAGGCAAGATCGTCGTCGCGCTGGTCAACGATCCCGATTTCGAAGGCGGGGAAGGTGATTTCGGCGGCGCGGAAATGACCTATTATGGCCGCTGGACCTACAAATATGAGGAAGCGGCGCGGCGCGGTGCAGCTGGCGTTCTCGTCATTCACGAGACCGCGCCTGCCAGCTATGGCTGGAACGTCATTTCGGTAAATAACAGCCAGACCCGCGACATCGTGCGCGAGGATCCGGGCGCCTATCATACCGGCCTGCAAGGCTGGATGCACCTCGACCTCGCCACGCGCATCTTCGCCGAGCTGGGCATGACCTACGAAGAGGCCAAGGCCGCTGCGCGCCGCCGCGACTTCCAGCCGATCGACATGGGTGCGTCGCTCGACGCGACCATCACGGCCGAGCTCGACCAGTTTGCCGCCAAGAATGTCGTCGGCATCCTGCCGGGCAGCGAGCGCCCCGACGAATATGTCCTGTTCACCGCGCATCACGACCATCTCGGCACCGGCGAACCGGACGAGAATGGCGATGCCGTGTTCAACGGCGCGCTCGACAATGCGACGGGGACGGCGATGCTGATCGAATTGGGCCGCGGCTTCGTGAATACGGGCGGCACCCATCGCAGCCTGGTCTTCATGGCCGTGGGCGCCGAGGAAGGCGGACTGCTCGGCAGCAAATATTATGCCGCCAATCCGATCTATCCCATCGAGAAGACGGTCGGCGTCATCAACACCGACAGCCAGGGCGTGTTCGGCGCGGCGCATGACTTCTCGATTTCGGGGACGGCGCGGCTCGGCCTGCTCGACATCCTGATTGAGGAAGGCGAAGCGCTCGACCGTCGTTTCGCGCCCGATCCGCGGCCCGAGGCCGGTGGCTTCTTCCGGTCCGACCATTTCGCCTTCGCGCAGGTCGGCGTGCCGGCGGTCAGCTTCAAGTCGGGTCAGGAATTGATCGAGGGCCAGGATGATCCCGAGGTGCAGGCCATGCGCGAGGCGGTCGGCATCAACTATCACCGCCGCGACGACGAGTATGACCCCGACTGGCGCTTCGACGGGATTGTCGAGGATGCCAAGCTGATCCACCGCGTCGGCACCCGTCTCGGCAATGGCGAGGCCTGGCCCAACTGGGCCGAGGGCAGCGAGTTCAAGGCGCTGCGCGACGCCAGCGCCGAGGCACGCGACTAGCCCTTTCGACAAACGACAGGCCCCTCCCCCTTGCCAGCAGGCACGGGAGGGGCCAGCCTTGCGCCGCTTGAATATCGAAGGGGCGACAAGGGCATGAGCGAGACTGGCGCAAAGCGCGGACTGAGCACCACCGGATGGCTGCTAATTGCGATGCTGGGCATCTGCGTATTGGCAGCGGCAATCTATTTTTTGACAGGACGCGATAGCGGACGCACTGGCGCGCCCGAGCTCGATCCGCAGACTGCGGATTCGGGACGCCCGCTCACCGCCGAGCAGCTGTCAGTCAGTTTCGATGCCGCCGACCTTACTTGGGAAATCTTCCCCGAGCGCGAAGCGATTGCCGGCGATGCAACCTTGTCCTTCACCGTGCGCCAGCCGATCGACCGCCTGCAGCTCGACCTCGACAATCGCTATGCCATCGAGACCGTCGAATTGGACGGTGCGCTACTCGATGCCGACGCCTATGCCAAGGAGATTGGCCAGCTCGTCATTACGCTGCCGCGCACCTACGACATGAACGAGCCGCTATCGCTGCGGGTTGTCTATGAAGGCCAGCCCCATGTCGCCATCCGCCCGCCCTGGGAAGGCGGCTTCATGTGGGAGGAAACGGACGACGGCGCGCCCTTCGTCTCGACGGCGGTCCAGCTGGATGGATGCGACCTTTTCTGGCCTTGCTTCGACAACAGCCTCAGCGAGATTGGCGAAGTCACCACGCACATGATCGTGCCTGAAGGGCTCGTCGCACCGGGGCACGGGGTGAAAATCGGTCAGGAAACGCTCGAGGATGGCCGCGAAAAATATAGCTGGCGCATCAAGAACCCCAACAATTACGCCATCAGCATCAATGTCGCCCCTTATGTCGAACTCACGGGCGAATATGAAAGCCAGTATGGCAACACCATCCCGCTCTATTTCTGGCACCTGCCGGGCTATGAGAGCCAGGCGGCCGAGTTGTTCGCCGAATGGCCCGACGTGCTCGATTTCTTCGAGACGCAGATCGGCCCCTTCCCCTTTTCCGACGAGAAGCTCGGCGTCGTCGAGACCCCGCATCTCGGCATGGAGCACCAGACCCTGAACGCCTATGGCAACGATTATCGCAAGGGCCCGGAAGGCTATGACTGGCTGTTCCAGCACGAGCTGGCGCACGAATGGTTCGGCAACCAGCTGACCAATACCGACTGGAACCATATGTGGCTGCACGAAGGCTTCGGCGCTTACATGCAGCCGCTCTACACGCGCTGGAAGAATGGCGAGATGGCCTATAACGCCGCCATGTTCGAACAGCGCCAAGGCATCCAGAACCGCGCGCCAATCGTGTCCGACAAGGAGATGACGATCGACAGCGTCTACCTGCAGGAAGGGGGCCCGGGCGGCGACATCTACGCCAAGGGTAGCTGGGTGCTGCACACGCTGCGCTTGCTGATCGGCGACGAAGCCTTCTTCGATGCGACGCGCAGGCTGGTCTATGGCCGGCCCGACCCGATGCCCGGCAATTTCGAACCCCGTTTTGCCGACACGGCTGAATTCGAACGGCTGGCCAGCGAGGAAGCCGGGCAGGATCTCGGCTGGTTCTTCGACGTTTACCTGCGCCAGGCCGCCTTGCCGCGCTTGGAGATGCAGCGCAGCGATGACGAGGTGCGCTTCACCTGGGTCGCGCCCGCCGATCTCCCCTTCCCCATGCCGCTCGACGTGCGGGTCGGGAACGAGACGGTGCGCCTGCCCATGAGTGACGGGACCGGCCGGATCGCGCTTCCCAATGCGCGGACCAAGGTGGTCGCTGACCCGATGGGCAAGATCCTGCAGCAATCCGACAATATCGACCGCTACCAGGCGTGGATGGCCGAACAGGCAACCGTGAGAGGAAATGCACAATGAGCCTCATCTTCTACACCAACCCGATGAGCCGCGGGCAGATTGCCCGCTGGGCGCTGCATGAAGTCGGCGCAGATTATGAGCAGAAGATCGTGACCTATGGCCCGGAGATGAAGAGCGACTATCAGCGCGACGTGAACCCGATGGGGAAAGTCCCGGCGATCGACCATGACGGCAAGATCGTGACCGAAGTGGCGGCGATCTGCGCCTATCTGGCGGATGCATTCCCGGATTCGGAACTCGCTCCCTTGGCGGACGAGCGGGCCGATTATTATCGCTGGCTATTCTTCGCTGCAGGCCCCGTCGAAGCCTCGATCACCAACAGGAATATGGGGTTCGAGGTCGACGACCCGAAGAAACAGGGCACGCTCGGTTACGGCAATTACGAGCTCGTTATGGACACGCTCGACGGGCTCTTCTCAGGCCGGGATTTTGTCTGCGGCGACCGCTTCACGATGGCTGACGTCTATGTCGGCTGCCAGATCGTCTGGGGGCTGCAGTTCGGCACCATTCCCGAACGGGAAAGTTTCAAGGCATATGCGGCGCGGCTCAACGCCCGCGAGGCGCTGCAAGAAGCACGCGCAATCGACATGAAGCTGATCGCAGAGGCGCAGGCCGCGCAGGACTAGGCGCGGACAACGGACAAAAAAAGGCCCGGAAGCGTGATGCCTCCGGGCCCTTTCTCGTTGCTTGGCTGGACGACTATTCCTGGCTGCCGAGGAAGCTCAGCAGGAACTGGAACATGTTGATGAAGTCCAGATAGAGGTTCAGTGCGCCCATGATGATCGCACGCTGCATCAGGTCCGCATCGCGCGCGACATACTGATAGATGCTCTTGATCTTCTGCGTGTCATAGGCGGTGAGGCCGGCAAAGATCAGGACGCCGATCGCCGAGATGGCCATGCCCATGGCCGTCGACTGGAAGACGAAGGCGTTGAGCAGCATCGCGACAATCAGGCCGACAACACCCATGATGAGGAAGGTGCCCCAACCGCTGAGGTCCTTCTTGGTGGTGTAGCCCCACAGCGAAAGGCCGGCGAAGGCCGCCGAGACGGCGAAGAAGGTCTGCGCGATCGAAATGCCGGTGTAGCGCAGGAAGATCGTGCTCATCGACAGCCCCATCAGGACCGCGAAGGACCAAAAGAGGATGTGGAGCGTGCTCGTCGACATGCGGTTCTGGCCGAAGCTCATCGCGAAGATGATCGCCAGCGGCGACAGGATGATCAGCCAGGGCAGGATGCCGCCGCCGAAGAAGACCTGCTGGGCCATGCCCGAGCTGAAGAACAGCAGCGCGACGATGCCCGTCAGCAGGATCGCCGACGTCATGTAATTATAGACACTGAGCATGTACTTGCGCAGGCCGGCGTCGCGGGTCGCCCGCGGGACGCTGGTCGTGCCGGTGGCGTCGAAACCGCCGGTGCGAGTACGCTCGTCAAACTGGTTGGCCATTTTTTCTCCTCTCCGCGCGAAGCAACATGCTCCTGCGCGATTGCCCAAAGATGTGAGAGGAATATCGGGCCTGATCGCTCCGATTTCAAGCGAAACCGGACGACATGGCCATCTGTCTCGACTAGGGACATTTTGCCATGCATCGCCTATTCGTCGCCCTGCCCCTGCCCGAGACGCTTGTCGACGCGCTCGCGCCCGCAATGGAAGGCGGCCCGTCGGGGCTACGCTGGCTGGACGAGGAACATCTGCACTGCACGCTGCGATTTATCGGTTCGGTCGAGCGACCGATGGCCGAGGAAATCGCGCAAAACCTCGCAGAAATGAAGGCATCACCGGTTGAGGTCGCGCTCAGCGGCGTGGGGATTTTCGATCATGGGAAACGTGGGGCCCTTTGGGCGCGCTTGGCACCCAAGGCGCCGCTTCGCGATCTGCATGAACGGATCGACCGGCGGCTCGTCAGCCTCGGCTTGGAGCCGGAGCGGCGCGCCTATCTGCCGCATATTACGTTGGCGAGGTGGTCGGGCGGTTTCATCGATGCGCGCGGCTGGGCCGAGCGTCATGCCGGGCTTTCCAGTTCACCAGTCACCATCGATCGGTTCACCTTGTTCGAAAGCCATTTGCGCCAAAGCGGTGCGGAATATGACGCGATTGCGGACTTTCGGCTGGGGCGACAGCCAAGCGCTTGAAAGTCAAAGGTGAACCACCACCTTGATGAACCGTTGACCGCGTGAACCAAGCGGCTTGCACAAGCGGAACAAATCTGGAACAAAAGATCCGATGCTGACGAATATCTCGGTGCGCGGCGCGCGCGAACACAATCTGAAGGGCGTGGATGTCGATATTCCGCGCGAGAGCCTGACGGTCATCACAGGCCTATCGGGATCGGGCAAATCGAGCCTTGCCTTCGATACGATTTATGCAGAGGGGCAGCGTCGCTATGTCGAGAGCCTGAGCGCCTATGCGCGCCAGTTTCTCGAGATGATGCAGAAGCCCGATGTCGAGCATATCGATGGGCTCTCGCCCGCCATCTCGATCGAACAGAAGACCACAAGCCGCAACCCGCGCTCGACCGTCGCGACGGTGACCGAAATCTACGATTATATGCGCCTTCTCTGGGCGCGTGTCGGGGTGCCTTATTCACCCGCGACGGGCCTGCCCATCGAGGCGCAGCAGGTCAGCCAGATGGTCGATCGCACGGTGAAGTTGCCGGAGAAATCGCGGCACCTGCTGCTCGCACCGGTCGTCCGCGGTCGCAAGGGCGAATATAAGAAGGAAATTGCCGAGTGGCAGAAGGCGGGCTTCACCCGCATCCGCATCGATGGCGAGGTCTATCCCATCGACGAAGCGCCCGCGCTCGACAAGAAATACAAGCACGACATCGAGATCGTCGTCGACCGTATCGTCATCAAGCCGGGCATCGAGGCGCGGTTGGCTGACAGCTTCGAGACCGCGCTCAAGCTGGCCGACGGGCTCGCTTATCTCGACCCCGCCGACCCGCCCGAGGAGGCCGCCGACGCCAAGAAAGGCGAGGACGGCAAATCGGGCATGAAACTGGACCGCGCCACTGCGGGCCGCATCACTTTCTCGCAGCGCTTTGCCTGCCCCGAGAGCGGCTTCACGATCAGCGAGATCGAGCCACGCCTATTCAGCTTCAACGCGCCGCAGGGTGCCTGCCCAGCCTGTGATGGCTTGGGCGAGATGATGGAGTTTGACGAGGATCTCGTCGTCCCCAATCACGGACTGTCGCTCAAAAAGGGTGCCGTCGTGCCTTGGGCAAAGTCGCAGCCCCCCTCGCCATATTACATGCAGGTACTGGGCAGTCTGGCGCGCGCTTTCGACTTTTCGCTCGATACCAAATGGGCTGACCTCTCCGACGAGCAGAAGCAGGTCATCCTCTACGGCACCAAGGGCAAGCCCGTCGTGCTGCGCTTCGTCGACAACAAGAAAAGCTACGAAGTCAAAAAGCCCTTCGAAGGCGTGATCGGCAATCTCGAGCGACGCATGCGGACGACCGAAAGCGCGTGGATGCGCGAGGAATTGTCGCGATACCAGGCCGCGCATGCATGCGACGTTTGCAAGGGCGCGCGATTGAAGCCCGAGGCGCTGGCGGTGAAGATTGCCGGCGAGGACATTTCCATGTCCGCGCGACGCTCGGTCGAGGATGCGGTCGCCTGGTTCGGCGATGTCGCCGATAAGCTTACCGAACAACAGCGCCAGATTGCCGGCCCGATCCTCAAGGAAATCAACGAGCGCTTAGGCTTCCTCCACAATGTCGGGCTCGATTATCTCAACCTCGACCGAACGTCGGGCACGCTGTCCGGCGGTGAAAGCCAGCGTATTCGCCTTGCCAGCCAGATCGGTTCGGGCTTGTCGGGTGTGCTCTACGTGCTCGACGAGCCGTCCATCGGCCTGCACCAAAAAGATAATGATCGCCTGCTTGAAACACTGAAGCGCCTGCGCGGGCTCGGCAATACAGTCCTGGTCGTGGAACATGACGAGGATGCGATCCGCACCGCCGACTATGTCATCGACATGGGCCCCGGCGCAGGCGTGCGTGGCGGCGAAGTCGTGTGCGCAGGCAAGCTCGACGACATCATGGCCTGCGAGGAAAGCCTCACCGCCGACTATCTCAGCGGACGCCGGGCCATCGAGGTGCCAGCGAAACGGCGCAAGGGCACGGGCAAGAAGCTGACCCTGAAGGGCGCGAAGGCCAACAATCTGCAGGATGTCACGGCCTCGATCCCGCTAGGCACCTTCACCTGCGTGACGGGCGTCTCCGGCTCCGGCAAGTCTAGCTTCACGATCGATACGCTCTATGCGGCCGCGGCGCGAACCCTCAATGGCGCGCGAATCCTTTCGGGCAAGTATGACCGCATCGACGGGCTCGAACATCTCGACAAGGTGATCGATATCGACCAGTCGCCGATCGGACGCACCCCGCGCTCGAACCCCGCCACCTATACCGGCGCCTTCACCCAGATCCGCGACTGGTTCGCCGGCCTGCCGGAAGCCAAGGCGCGCGGCTACAAGCCGGGCCGTTTCAGCTTCAATGTGAAGGGTGGACGCTGCGAGGCCTGCAAGGGCGACGGCCTGCTCAAGATCGAGATGCACTTCCTGCCCGACGTCTACGTCACCTGCGACGTCTGCGAGGGAAAACGCTACAATCGCGAAACGTTGGAAGTGACGTTCAAGGGCAAGTCGATCGCCGACATTCTCGACATGACCGTCGAGGATGCGGTCGACTTTTTCAAAGCCGTCCCCTCGATCCGCGACAAGATGGAAATGCTCCAGCGCGTCGGGCTTGGCTACATAAAGGTTGGCCAGCAGGCGACGACCTTGTCAGGCGGTGAAGCGCAGCGCGTGAAGCTCGCGAAGGAGTTGTCCAAACGCGCCACGGGACGGACGCTCTACATCCTCGATGAGCCCACGACCGGCCTGCATTTCGAGGATGTGCGCAAGCTACTGGAAGTGCTTCACGCACTGGTCGAGCAGGGCAATACTGTTGTGGTCATCGAGCATAATCTCGATGTCATCAAGACGGCCGACCACATCCTCGATCTCGGCCCCGGTGGCGGGGTGAATGGCGGCACCATTGTCGCGGAAGGGACACCCGAAAAGGTGGCGAAGACGCCCGAAAGCTACACAGGCACCTATCTGCTGCCGATGTTGGAACGCGCCGGCGATCGGCCAACGAAGGCCGCGTCGAAGAATGATACCCTCGAAACAGCGAAATAAGATCGGTTATTGCGGAGCCGCCACGACGGCGCAGGCCACGCGCGATCCGGCATCGCCGGCAGGGTCGGTCCGATAGTCGTCCGGGCCGGCGTGGATGACCAACGCGGTCCCGTCTGCATCGGCAATCGAGTACTGGCCGCCATCAAGCGAGGCTTGGGTCACCAGGAAATTGCTTTCTCCGGTGCCATCGGCGCCGACACTCATATTGGCCAGGTCGCCAAGATGCGCCCCTTCAGGATTGTCGCGACCATGCTGTGCTCCGGTGGGGTTCCAATGACCGCCAGCCGACGTGAAATCTCCCGCGCTGCAATCGCCAGTCTCGTGGAGATGCACGGCGTGCAGGCCTTCGCTGAGCCCCGAAACGGAAACGGAAATGGTCACGCCGTTGGGGTCCTGCGACAGATCTACGGAACCGACTTCGACGCCATCCACTCCTGCTAGCGAGTAGGGTCCGGTCGATTGCGAGATGGGTGCTTCTGCCGTCTCATCGTCAGCCGCGTCGCCTCCACAGCCTGCCAACAGCATCGCCATCGCGATCGTCGCGCAAAATCGATTCATCATGCCAGTCTCCGTCAAGATCATGTCCGACAAGAACGGCCGAGGCCGTTCAATGTTCATGTCGTCGACCTTAGGCAGGCGAATGGATTGCGCATAGAAAAACCGGCCCGGAATTTCTCCCGGACCGGCTTCTCTTGTCGTGCGTCCAGTCCTGACTAGCAGGACCGGATCACCTTACATGCCCGAACCCGGACCGAAGGTGATTTCGACGCGACGGTTTTGCGGCTCGCGCACACCATCGCCGGTCATCACGAGCGGCTGCTCTTCACCGAAGGCAGCGGTCGCAATGTCATCCGCGGCTACGCCACGGCCAACGAGGTATGCAGCGACGGCATCCGCACGATCCTGCGACAGACCGACGTTATAGTCGGCCGGACCCGAGGTATCGGCGTGACCGGCGAGCATGATCTCGGCGCTACCGGTCTGCTGATAGGCAGCAGCGGCGCGATCGAGGATTTCAGCCGAATCCGCGGTGATATCCGACTCATCCCAGTCGAAGAACACGATGAACGGACCCACTTCGACCGGCGGCGGCGGCGGGCATTCCTGCGTGGCAGGGATAACCGACCCGTCCGGGCAGGTGATGGTGGGATCGGGTTCCGGCGGCGGCGGCGGCGGCGGCGGCGGCGGCGGCGGCGGCGGAGGCGGAGGCGGAGGCGGCACGAAGTTGAAGATCAGGCTCGCCAGGATGCTGTGCGAGGTGAACTGACCATCCTCGACCGACAGGTTCGAGAAAGGAGCGAACGAGCTCGGCGCATAGTCGAAGTCGCCCGTGTTGAAGTAGCGATACTTCAGACCGACATCGACGCTCGGGCTGACCGGATAGCGCAGCGCGGCAATAGCCTGCCATGCCCAAGTGCTGTCGGTTTCGCTGAAGTCGGTGACGCCCGGCAGGTTGACCGAGTGCTTCACGCTGGCGAGGCCGACGCCACCACCGATCGAGCCTTGGACGCCGTCATCTTCGCCGAAGTCGAGCAGGAGGTTGACCATGGCCGAATAAACCGAAACGTCGCCCGTGTCGGCAATCGTTCCGATCGTTGCAACGGACGTGTCCGAAATGTCGGCCCACTTGTAGCCGAGTTCGACTTCAGCGCGAATGATGCCGAAATCGTAACCACCGATGAGATCGACGTCGAAGCCTTCGTCGTAGCTGTTCACTACGCCGTCAGCGGCTGCGAGGTTCGTAACACCGTTATCGTCGGTAACGTCCACGGAGAGGTCGAGTTCGACATCCTCCACGAACATGATGCCGCCTTCGATGCCGACATACCACGACTTGTCGCGAGCGACAGCCGGGGTGGCCAGCATGGTCGAAGCGAGCACCGCCCCAATGGCGAGCTTCTTCATATAAAGTCCCCTTTTCACATGCCTTCGTAAATTGAAGTGCATTGGTACAATATTGGGGGACCGGAATGGTTGCAAGTCGAGCCGTTACATTACCGTAGCAAAAATCCCGGAATTCGGGCTTTTCGTCGGTTAAGGGGCTGATCGCAAAGGCAATATTATTGACCTGTGACAATTAAGCCATGGTGACGCAAAATTGTCAGGATTTCCGTAATCGCACCTCTGGCCTCGATATCGACGGTCCCACCGCCGGAAGGGTCAGCCATATCGGCGAGCGGTGCGGCCAACAATTCGGCACCATTTATTTCAAGGCTGGAACCGCGAATTATCCCTGCTTCCCAACCGCTTACTCCGTATCTCCAATCATAGCCCGTCGAGCGATCGAGACATTGCATACCAGGGGTCGGCGCCGAAAATCGCCAACCGCCCGCCGTAAAAGTGGCAATGTTTCCGTCCTTGCCGGCAAACGCCCCTGTGGCGCCTTGAGCGACCAATTCCTGGTCGCCAATCGCTGGTGACGCCGGCGGTGAGGCAGCCAGTTGCCCGCTGAAAGAGGGAAAAATCAGCCCATCGATCAGCGCCAGCGCCTCGTCGTGCGTGTCGTCCCGACCAGCACCCGCTCCATCATGAGAAGCTCAAGCCGGTCATATCCTTCCGCAATCGCCGCCTCCCAATCGAGCCGGAACTGCGTGTTCGTCTTGCGACGCCGATACAGCGTCCCGGTCGAAATATCGGCTGCCTTGGCCGCTTTCGTCACATTGCAGGTCGCCGACAGCTTCTCGAAGAAAAGCGCCTGGACCTCGGGATCATCCAATCTTTTGTTCTGGCTGAGCTCGGACACGGTCTTCTTCCTGTCCCCGAATGTGTGCCCCGATCGCTCACCCCAACAAAAAAGCCGCCCCGATGAAGGAGCGGCTCGATCGCCTCGTCTCGACCCATTGATCGACTGTGCCTACGTTCTAACCAATGAGCGTCACGATGTCAAGAAGTTTGTGCCTATTTGGTTATTTCTAGTATCCCATTAGAGCCAGCACTTCCTTGCGGCTGCGCTCATCCTCCCGAAATGTCCCGATAATCCGGCTGGTCGTCATCATCACGCCCGGCGTGTTGACGCCCCGCGCCGTCATGCAGGCATGGCTGGCCTCGATCACCACGGCCACACCGCGCGGTTCGAGATGCTCCCAGATCGTATCGGCCACCTGCCGGGTCAGCCGTTCCTGCACCTGCAGGCGTCGCGCAAATCCGTGGAGCACGCGCGCCAGCTTGCTGATCCCCACTACCCGATCACCGGGCAGGTAGGCGATCGCGGCCTTGCCGATGATCGGCGCCATGTGATGTTCGCAATGCGACTGGAACGGGATGTCCTTCAACAGGACGATCTCGTCATAACCGCCCACTTCCTCGAAGGTGCGACTGAGATGCAGCGAAGGATCCTCATTATATCCCTTGGCGTATTCCGCCCACGCCCGCGCAACACGGCGCGGCGTATCGATCAGCCCTTCGCGTTCGGGATCGTCCCCGGTCCAGCGAATGAGCGTGCGCACCGCATCCTGCACCTCTTCGGGCACTTCGATCTTCGGGGTGGGGCGCACCAGGTCGCCGACGGTCGGTGTCTTCTCGGTCATGTCACTCTTCCAGCATGCCCTCGCGGGTCTTGCCAGCGGGACTAACGGCTATGGGGGGATAAGGGAAGGATGGTGGCCCCGGCAGGATTCGAACCTGCGACCTGCAGTTTAGGAAACTGTTGCTCTATCCGGCTGAGCTACGGAGCCATTAAGAAGCGGCCTTAAAGAGCGCGCCCAAGACTTTCAATCTCGCATCGGCGGTATCGGACGACGATGCTGGAGCGCCGGAATGCGCGAGCGGACCTCTGAAATGCGCGCCAGGTCGACCTCCGCAAAGGCCACGCCCTCGCGCTCTTCCATGTCCAACAGCACATCCCCCCATGGGTCCACCACCAAGCTATGACCAAAGGTTTCGCGCCCATCTTCATGCTTCCCATGCTGGGCGGCAGCCACGACGAACATCCCCGCCTCGATCGCGCGGGCCCGATTGAGGACATGCCAATGCGCCTTGCCGGTCGGCACCGTGAATGCCGCCGGGATCGCGACCACATCTGCGTCAGCCTCAGCCAGAGCCGCATAAAGCGCGGGAAAGCGAATGTCGTAGCAGATCGTCAGCCCCAATCGCCCGACCGGCGTCCCATCGACGATCACCACCTCGTCACCAGCCCGATAGGCGGCGCTCTCCCGCCAACTTTCGCCGGTCGGCAGGTCGACATCGAACAAGTGCATTTTGTCGTAGCGGCCACGGATCGCTCCCGCTGCATCGATGACGAATGCACGATTGACCCAGTGCCCTTCGCCGCCATCGAGCGCCAAGGACCCTAGGTGAACCCAGATTTCATGCTCAGCAGCTGCCTCGCGCACCGCCGCAAGCACCGGGTCATCGGCTTCGGTTCTGATGTTCCGCGCCGCGCGCGAGCGATCGCGGTCGAGCATGCCCGACATTTCGGGTGTGAAAAGCATCGACGCGCCACCATCCGCCGCCATTTTGATGGCGGCGACTAGATCGCGCGCGTTGGAATCGGGATCGACCCCGGTCCGCGCCTGGAAGAGCGCGATGCGCGTCATGGTCAGGCGGCCAGCTTCTGGTCCAGCTCGCCCGCACGTTCCAGCGCGAACAATTCGTCGCTGCCGCCGACCAGCACGTCATCGATGAAGATTTGCGGAACAGTCATGCCGCCGCCCGAGCGCTGGATCATCTCCGCGCGCTTTTCTTCATCGCCGCTAATTTCATATTCGACATAGTCGACGCCCTTCATGTCCAGCAGCCGCTTGGCGCGGATGCAGTAGGGGCAGGTTGCCTTGATATAGAGTTCTACTTTGGCCATTTTTTCCTCGTTTCAGCCAATCAACGCACGAAGTGCGGTCAATGCACCACGCGCGACCAGACGAGTGCCTCGACCCGTCTTGCACCTGCGCGAAGTAGGGCATTCGCGCACGCATTCAATGTACTGCCGCTGGTCCGAACGTCGTCGACGATCATGATCGTTCGGTCCTTCACCAGCCGCTGGTCGGCCTCGAAGGCACCGCGAACCATGTTCCAGCGCTGATTGACGCTCATTTGCTTGAGCGGCTGCGTCGCGCGATGGCGATGCAGTGCATCCATCGCCACCTCATGCCCCGACAATCGTCCAACTTCCTTCGCCAGCAGGCCCGACTGGTTGAACCCGCGCTTCCACAAACGCCAGCGATGCAGCGGCACGGGCACGATCAGCGGCGCATCCTCGCGTCCCTCCTCGACCTTGCGCGCCATGGCCTTGGCCATCGTCCGCGCAAGCGCGACGCGCCGCCCATATTTGAGCCGCATCACGCAGCCCCGCGCAATCTCGCCATAATGGGTCGCGGTTCTCGTCGCCGACACTGGCCCTGGCTTGCTCATGCAAGCCGCGCACTCCTCGCCGTCCACCATTTCGAGCGGCAAGGCGCAGCGGCCACAACTCTTTGATCCAGCCCAGTCGACCGCAACGAAGCAGTCGCCGCAAAACTCTCCGACAGCCCCGACAATCTCGCCGCACCCCGCGCAGCGCGGCGGGAGAACGAGATCGAGAAGCGGGTTGGTCAATGCCTGGAACGCGCGCATGCCCCCTTGTCGCAGCGCGCACAGGACTGCACAAGCCGCCCGATGCCCGAGCTGTTCGACCCCGACCTGCGCCAACTGCGCCGCGACCGCGCGGTGCGAGGCGGCCCCGTCACCTTCCTCCACGAACGTGCGGTCGAGGATCTCATCGACCGGCTCGACATGATGATGTTCGACAAGCACCGCGCATTAGTGGTGGGGCTCTTGTCGCCCGAACTGGCCAAGCCCTTTGCCGAACGGTTCGATCGCCTCGACATTGTTGACCCCTCTCCCGTCGCGGCAGCCGCATCGGGCGGCAGTTGCGCTGGCGAGCCAACACTCGATGTAGAACCAGCCACCTACGACGCCGTCATCGCACTCGGGACGCTCGACACCGCCGAGCCGCTTCCGGAAACCCTGTTGCGCCTCCGCCTCGCGTTGAAGCCGGATCGCCCGCTCGTCGGGGTCATGCCCGGAGGCCAATCCCTGGCTCGGCTGGCCAATGCGATGATTGAAGCAGACCGCGTGTCCGGCGTAACCTCGCCCCACGTTCATCCCCGTGTCGA
Organism: Sphingomicrobium sediminis; assembly: GCF_023805295.1. Taxonomy (NCBI): domain Bacteria; kingdom Pseudomonadati; phylum Pseudomonadota; class Alphaproteobacteria; order Sphingomonadales; family Sphingomicrobiaceae; genus Sphingomicrobium; species Sphingomicrobium sediminis. The sequence continues at coordinate 194,494 of NZ_JAMSHT010000001.1, read as the reverse complement.
TCCGCCAGCGCTGACGCAGCTATTGGCGAGCGCGGGATATGCAATGCCGGTAGTGGATATTGACCGTGTCTCCGTCCGCTATGGCGACCTCGCCTCACTGGTCGCGGACCTTCGCGGCATGGGCACCACCAACATCCTGCGCGAGCGCTCGCGCCGACCAATCGGGAAGGCTGCCTACAAGGCCGCAAAATTTGCATTTCTGTCCGATGCTGACACCGACGGCCGCGTCACCGAACGGTTCGAACTGCTTCATTTTGCCGGCTGGAATCCCGCGTCGCCGGTCTAACAGCGTCAGCCCTTCGTTAACTCTTCCACGCAGGGGTTTCCTTAACCCTTTGGCTTTAATCCCGATGGCGTGGACCAGACCAGAAGGAGGATGGCAGTGGCTATCCGTATGTTTTTGCGCACCCTTTTCAAGGACAAGCGTGGCGCGACGGCAGTCGAATATGGACTGATCGTCTCGTTGATCGTGATCGTCCTGATCGCCTCGATGAAGCAGCTAGGCGGCGGCTCGGGCGGCATGTGGGGTAATCTCGGGGATATCGCCAACACCTACCTGTAAGGCGATGCGACGAGCCCGCGGTCTGGACAACCGCTAGCTCGCCACAATCCCGAAAGTTGAACGGACCGCTTCCCTAGCGCTGTCCGTAAACGACAATCTTTACCTTCTGCCCGGCCTGGAGCCGGCTGTTGCTGTCGAGCGAGTTCAGCACCATGAACCGCTCCAGCTGGTAATTGTTGTACGCCATCCGACTGGCCAACGACTGCATCGTATCGCCGCTGCGCACCGTGATCACATCGATGACGCGCGGACGGATCGAGGCCGCTTCCTGCGAAGAAATCCGACGCAGCGAATCCACCATGCTGGTGAAGGGACCGATGCCCTGCCCCGCCTGCGTGATCATCGCGAAATGATAGGCGGTGTCATTGTCCCAGCGATATGCCATCACTGACAGATCCACCGCGCCATTGTTCGTGTTGACCCGCGCGGTCGTATAGGCCGCCGGAATGCCGTTGATCGTCGTGTCGCGCGGCTGCGGGACGCTGACCTGCTGCTGGTCGCCAACAATGCCGCGGATGACTTGGCCGATATAGGTATCGAGATTGCCGTTAAACTGGCCGGTCGAGAAAATAGCCTGCCCGGACGAGCCCGCAATATTCACCGCACGGGTCCCGTTTTGCATCCGGAAGCCCGTCGGCACGACGAACTGGAAGCGCAGGTCAGGATGGGTGAAGCTCCGCCCATCGACAATGCCCTGTTCGGGATCGTCATCGACGTAGATACCGTCGATCCGCGACAGGAAGGTATCGCGATTGCGCGTACCGCTCCCGGCAGTGCCGGTCTGCTGTGCAAGCTGGTTGGCGCGCGCCGTGCGGTTCTCCGACAGGGGGTGGGTTCGCGCCCATTCGGGCGTCTGGCGAGCATCATTGCCCTGCACCCGCGACTCCAGCGCCGATGCCTGGCCTAGCGACGACAACATGCCGCCCGCTGCCAGCGTGTCATAGCCCGACGCGGCCATGTAGCCGATGCCGAGCGTGTCCGATTCATATTCCTGGTCGCGGCTGTAGCTCAGCGTATTGAGCTGCGCATATTGCTGTGCGCCCTGCGCCAGCAGACCACCGACGTCGCCGCCGACAACGCTGCCGACGATCGCGCCCAGCACGCCGAGGATCGAGTTGTTCTGCGCGCGCGCCTGCCTGGTCGAGCTATGGTCGGCGGCAATATGGCCGACTTCGTGACCAAGCACGAAGGCAAGTTCGGCCTCGTCTTCCATCAAGCCCATAAGCTCGCGCGTGATGTAGACATGACCGCCTGGGATGGCGAACGCATTCTCCACCGGCGAGTTGAGCACGGTGAAACGGTAATTAGCCGCAGCATTGGGCGTCGCCGAACGGATCGCGACACGGTCACCGACCTGCTCGACATAAGCGCCAAGCGTCCCACCAAGCGCACCGCCGAATTCGGCTACAATGGCGTCGTGGTTTTCGACCGCGAGCTGGCGCTCCTGCTGCGAAATGGCGGGGTCCGCTTGCGGCGTGGCACATGAGGCCAGTACGAGCACACTGGACATGGTAAGCAGTCGGGTGAACTTGGACATCGAACTTCTCCGGCAATTGACGTGACGCTGCGCCAGAAGCGCATCTTCACAGCCCCAACCGAAGGAACGCGACTTTCGTTCCGATGATGAAACGCGCGCCGGGCTCAGTTCATCGCGAGGAATTTTTGCCGGCGTTGCTGGACCAATGCGTTGCGGCCCATGCCATCGAGACCGTCCAATTCCTCGACGATCGCGGCCTTGAGGTAGGAATAGGCCTTGGCATGGTCGCGATGAGCGCCGCCCAGCGGCTCCTGCACGATCCGGTCGACCACACCCAATTCCTTGAGGTGTCCTGCCGTGATCCGCATCGCCTCGGCAGCGTCGGCAGCCTTGTCGGCGGTGCGCCACAGGATCGAGGCGCAGCCCTCGGGCGAGATCACCGAATAGACGGCATGCTCATACATCAGCACGCGATTGGCCGCTGCAATGGCCACGGCGCCGCCCGAACCGCCTTCGCCGACGATCGTCGCGACCATCGGCACGCCTAGCGCAAGGCACTGTTCGGTCGCCCGCGCAATCGCCTCGGCCTGGCCGCGTTCTTCGGCCTGCACGCCCGGAAACGCACCCGGCGTATCGACAAGCGTCACCACCGGAAGCCCGAAACGGTCGGCAAGCTGCATCATGCGGATCGCCTTGCGATAGCCCTCGGGCTTGGCCATCCCGAAATTATGCTTGAGGCGGCTTGCCGTGTCCGAGCCCTTTTCATGCCCGATCAGCATCACCTTGCGGCCATCGATCCGCGCCAGCCCGCCGACGATGGCGGCATCTTCGGCAAAATTGCGGTCGCCAGCCAGCGGCACGAAACCCTCGGCAATGCCCGCGACATAATCCTTGAAGTGCGGACGCTCCGGATGGCGCGCGACCTGCGTCTTCTGCCACGGCGTCAATTTCTTGTAGGTCTCGGAAAGGAGCTTGCGCGCCTTTACCTCGAGACGACGAATTTCCGCCGAAAGGTCGACATCGCCATTGTCGGCAGTGTCGCGCAATTCGGAGACGCGGTTTTCCAGTTCGGCAATGGGCCGTTCGAAATCGAGAAAGCTGTTCATCTTGGCCGTAGCGCCTAGCGCCCTCCCTTACCCGGCGTCAATCACTCCCGCGCGCCAGCGGATGGCGCTGGTTGACGAGGTCGACCAGCCGGCGACTGTCGACATGCGTATAGATTTGCGTCGTCGCGATGTCGGCATGCCCCAGCAGCGCCTGCAGCGTGCGCAGGTCGGCGCCGCCCTCCAGCATGTGCGTGGCAAAGGCGTGGCGAAGGACATGCGGGCTGACCCGTTCGGGCGCGATCCCCGCCTGCGCGGCCATTGCGCGCACGATCTGGAACAGGCGAACGCGCGACAAATGCGTCTTGCCGCCCGGGAACAGCCAGCGGCTTTGAGGGGCCACCTTCACCCATGCCGCAATGGCCGCGTGGGCTCGATCGGAAATCGGCACCAGCCGCTCTTTCTCGCCCTTCCCCCGCAGGATGAGAAAAGGCTCGCTCGGTCGCACCGATCCGCGCGGCAGCGATACGACTTCGCTCGCCCGCAACCCCGACCCGTAGAGCAATTCCAGCAACGCCAGATCGCGCGCGCTCGACGGTTTACCGCTCCCCGCACGCGCGTCCGCTTCCTCCAGCATCGAGGCGACTTCTTCGCGCGACAACAGACGCGGCAAAGGTCGCTTGATTTTGGGCCGCGGCAGCGCTGCCGACGGATCATCCGCCCGCAGGCCTTCTTCGAACAGGAAACCGTAGAAGCGTCGCAATGCCGATGCCCGCCGCGCCAGGGTCGACGCAGCAACACCCGACCATGCCCCCGCCAACTGCCCGAGCGCATCCGCATCCGCCTCGCCAATCGGCGAACCCAGCGCTTCCGCCGCTGCCTTCAGGTCGCCCCGATACGCCGCCAGCGTATGTTTGGACGCCCCCGCCTCGGCGGCGAGCATGTCGAGAAACCGGTCGACCAGCGCCTTGTCGTCGCTATGCATCCCCGATTCGCGAAATCGCTTCCGCAGCAATCATCCGCGCCATGAAATCCTGCCCTGTCACCCGCAATGCCGCGAGCAGATGCGCCAGATAGATGGGAGAGACATTCTCGATCCGGTCAGCCTGCAGCGCATAAGCTGCTAACAACATCACCGTCCCAGCCTCGCTGCGCTGTGCCGCCAGGTCGATCTGGCGCGTCAGTCCCGTCGTAAGGTCGAGATCCACGTCCGCCGACCGCGAAAGATCATCACGGCGCTCGGGATCGAGCCGCCCCAACCCATCCAGCGCCGCGAGCAGCATCTGCGCACGAACGCCTTCATTGCGCCCGACATAATCTTCGACACGCTCGGCATCGATCATGGCATTTTCAGGCAGGTCGCGCGCCAGCGCCAGTTGCGCCCAGGCCGCATCGGCCTCGTCACCGTCCATTTGCTCGACAATCGGGATCCACCGCATCGCGCGGTCGACCAATCCTGCTGTCAGCAAGGACGCGACGATCCGGTCGACATCGTCGGCCCATTCCTCCGAAGGCATGAGCCGCGCCGCGATTGACGCGGTCGCCGACAGCGAGGCGAGCCGTTCATATGGTGTATCCTCACCAATGTCCCAGAACGTCCGCAGCGCTTCGCGCTTGTCGCCAATATCCGTGAGCGTCGCCGCGCGGCGCAGGCGCAGCGCATCGGTGCCGCCAATTTCCTCTGGCGGCAGCGCATCATAATGCTGCGAATAGAGATCGCGCAGCGCCTGGCCCGAAAACACACCCATCCCTGCAGCGATCCGCGCCGACGGCAGGCGATCGCCGGGCGCAATCAAAGGCGCCCGCGCCAGCCATGCCCGAACACGAGGCCGCGCCGCATCCATCAGGCGTGCCGGCGGCATCACCCCGGTCGAGGTGGCAAGGCCGTAGCGCCAGCTGTCCAGCCGATCGACCGGCTCCCATTCCAGCGTCACCGCACGCCGCGAGCCCTCCCCCGCACCGACCAGCTTGTCGACCAGCGCCAAATCGATATTCTCGAATTTTGCCGCGCGCCGCGCCCGCGAGATGCGGTCGGAGGCGATTTCAGGCTCCGCCGACAGCGCCGAACAGATGGCTTCCACCAGCGGCTCCGCATCGGGCTCCGCATCGTCGAGCGTCGGTGCGACGGGACACATGGCCGCCGGGTCGGAGGTCGCCAACGCAACTTGCAACGCCACCTGCGCCAATTTGGCCGAATAGTCCTCGGAATCGGTTCCCGCGAGCATCAGCCGTGCCGCATCGGCCTCGCCCATGCGCAGTAACAGCCAGGCGCGCTCCGCCCGCCAATCCTGCGATTCCAAACCTTGCGGCAACGCAGCCGGTGCCAGCAACGCGTTGCGAAGGCCGATATGCGCCCAGCGCGATGCGATCGGCGCCTCCAGGCTGCGCATCAACGTCTTGTGATAAATGCCGGTAACCGTGCCCCAGGGCGCCTCGCCCGGCAGCGTCAGCGGGCCCTCGCCAGCAGCGACCCGCTCATTATCCTGCGCCGCATCCGCCTCTTCAGCTTCCTCGGCTTCTTCGATTTCGTCGCTATCCTGCTCCTCTTCCTCGTCCGCTGCCTCTTCCGGCTGCGGGGCAGGTGCAGGCGTCGGCGCGGGCGTGGGAGCCGGCGCTGGTGTCGGCGTGACCGGCTGGTCGAACCCAGGCGGCAGCAGCGATTCGGGCGCCTCTTGCGCCAACAGCGCGCCGCTCAGCGCAACGACCGCAATTCCCCCGGCGAGAAAGGCGCGCTTACGCCTCGCCATCGCCCAGGCTCACTTCTTCCTCGATCGTCTCCATCGGGACTTCTCCCGCCTGGCCCGACAGGAAAAACAGACCGCCGACCAGCAGCACGAGGAGGATCAGGACCACCGCGATCGCCTTGCCCGGTCCCTTTTTCTTCTTTTGTCCAATCATGCTTTGGCTTTTGCCTTAGCGCGACGAGACAGTATAGCCCCCAAGATGCAGCATCCGCTCGTCCATCGTCTCGATCGCTCGATCGTGCTTGTCGGCCTCATGGGCGCGGGCAAGTCGACCGTCGGGCGCAGGCTGGCGCGGCGGCTCGGCCTGCCCTTCACCGACAGCGACCATGCGATCGAAGATGCCTCGGGCTACAGCGCCGCGGAAATGTTCGAGCGTTTCGGCGAGCGCGAGTTTCGCGACGGCGAACGTCGCCTCGTCGCGCGACTTGCCGAGGGCGATGTCCAGGTCATCGCCACGGGCGGTGGCGCCTTCGTCGACCCCGGCACGCGCCACTTGCTCAACGAGAAATGCATTACCGTTTGGCTCGATGCACCCGTCGCCGTTCTCGCCGAGCGCACCGGTCGCCGCGATACCCGCCCGCTGCTGCGCGACGGGGACCGCGCCGAGACGCTGGAGCGGCTCATGAATGAGCGCCGCGATGCCTATGCGGAAGCGCATTTGCGTGTCAGGAGTGCCAATCAGGCGCATGGCAATGTCGTCGACGCCATCATCGCCGCGCTGGAGGAGCATCTCGCATGATCCGTCTCGACGTTCCGGGCAAGCCCGGCGCGACCTACAAAGTCCGCGTCGGCGCCCTCGATTCCGGCTTGGCCGAACTCGACCTGCCCACCGCTCGCCCGCTTGCCTGCATCAGCGACCCGCACATCTGGGACCTGCACGGCGATAAGCTTGCCGCGATCGCGCCGGTCGACACGCACCTCCTGCCACGCGGCGAGGCTGGCAAGACTTGGGAGCATCTGCAGGCGACCATCGCCTTTCTCGCCGCCCGAAATCAGCAACGCGACGAACCGATCATCGCGTTCGGTGGCGGTGCAGTCGGCGACCTTACCGGACTGGCCGCTGCCCTCTATCGTCGCGGGACACCCGTCATCCAGGTGCCGACCACCCTACTCGCGCAGGTCGACAGTAGCGTCGGCGGCAAGACTGCGATCGATGCCGAGGGCCAGAAAAACCTCGTCGGCGCCTTCCACCCGCCCGCCGCCGTCATCGCCGATCCGGCCTTGCTCGCGACGTTGGACGAACGCGAAGTCACGGCGGGCCTCGCCGAAACCGTGAAATATGGCTTGATCGGCGATCGAAAATTCTACGATTGGCTGGTCTCGGAAGGCGGCAAATCCCTACGCGACCATAATGCTGACGCCGCCGCGCGCGCCATCGCCACCGCAGTCGAGGCCAAGGCAAGCTATGTCCGCGGCGACCTTGAAGACCGAACCGGCCGGCGCGCGCTGCTCAATCTCGGCCACACGTTCGGCCACGCGATCGAGAGCATCGCCGGCCTCGGCACCGTGCTGCACGGCGAGGCCGTCGCCATCGGCATGGTCCTCGCCGCCCGTTTCTCCGAAGCGCAGGGCCATGCGAGTGACATTGCGGAGAAGGTCGCAGCCGACTTTCGCGCCATCGGCCTGCCCACGAGCCTCGACGATGCAGGCTTGGCTGGTCGTGGCAGCGACCTTCTCGACCCCATGCTGCATGACAAGAAGAATGAGCGCGGCGAAATCCGCCTCATCCTGCTGCGCGACATTGGCGATGCCTTCATGGCAACCGACGTCGCCGAGGCCGAACTAGGCGGGTTTCTCCGCAGCCTCTGAGGCCTCGTCCTCGCTCATGGAGTCATTTTCGGTGAACATGCGATCCTTGGCGGCGTGCATGTCGCCAGTCTCGCTCTGTCGTTCCAGCCTCTCCGAGTCCCGTTGGCGATAAGCGGCCTCAACCTTGCGCGCTTCGTCTTCGGAAAAACCGAGTTCGGTGAGCGCCGCCTTGCCCATGAGTACCGCGCTCTCGAACAATTCGCGAATGCAGAAGGCCAGATCGACGCCGTCCAGTTCAAGACTGTGCAGGCGGTCGAAGCTGCGAACCATCAGCGCCGCTTGCGGAAATGCCTCGGCGACGCTTTCCAATGCTTCCTTGGTGATGTCCTGCTTGTCGCAGCAATAGAGGATCGCCCGCGCCTGCTCCGCCCCTGCCGTGCGCAAGAGGTCGAGATGCGTGCCATTGCCGTAATAGACCTTGAAACCGAATTCGCCGGCGCGGTCGATCATGTCGGCATCCTTGTCGATCAGCGTCACACCGATCTTCTTGGCCATCAGCATCTGGCTCACCGTCTGGCCAAAGCGACCATAGCCAACCACGATCACCTTGCGGTCGGGCGCCTTTTCCGGCCCCTCGCGCTCGCCTTTGCTTTCCTGCCGCGCTTCCAGCCGGTCGATCAGCATCATCAGGAAGGGCGTCGAAGCCATGGTCAGCGTGATCACTGCCCCGAAAAGCGACACCGCCTCGTTGGCCACCAACTGCGCGCCCATCGCCGCCGCCAACAGGACGAACCCGAATTCGCCCGCCTGGCTCAAGAGCAGCCCGAGTCGCAATGCCCCGAAGGGCTTCAACCCGAAGGCGCGGCCCAATCCGGTGATGATGATGCCCTTCACCACGATGATACCGAGGGCAACCAGCAGCACCGTCATCGGCCGCGACGCGATCACGCCAAGGTCGAGCATCATGCCCACCGACAGGAAGAAGAAGCCCAGGAGGATCGAACGGAACGGCTCGACATCGCTTTCCAGCTCGTGGCGATAGGGGCTTTCCGCAAGCATCACGCCCGCGATGAACGCACCCAGCGCCGTCGACAGTCCCAGCATGCTCATGAGCGCCGCCGCACCAACCACGGTGAACAGCGCCGCGACGACGAATAATTCGCGCTCGCCAAGACGCCCGATGATGCGGAAGAAGGGATTGATCAGGAAACGCCCGGCCAGGATCAGGCCGACGATCGCCGCGACCGTATAGAGTGCCAGCGTCAGACCGCCCGGCGCATTGGGATCAGCCGGCGCCCTGCTCAGCGCTGCCACCAACGTCAGCAGCGGGACGATCGAGATGTCCTGCAGCAAGAGTACGGAAAAAGCGCGCTCGCCATGTGGTTTGTGCAATTCTCCGGTGGAACGGAGCATGGGCAAGACCTGCGCGGTCGAGGAGAGCGACAGCGAGAAACCGATGGCGATACTCGCCTCGATCGTGAAACCGAGCGCATAGTGGACGAGCGCCGATAGCGCGATCCCGCAGGTCACGACCTGCGTAATGCCAAGTCCAAAGATGTCACGCCGCAATCGCCACAATCGGCTGGGATTGAGTTCGAGGCCGACGATGAAGAGCAGCAGGGCGATCCCGAATTCGGAGATCGACATGATATTCTCGGCATTGCCGACGAGGCCCAGCACAAACGGCCCAATGATCGCACCGCCGACGATATAGCCGAGCGTCGCCCCCAGCCCGAGGCGCCGGAACAAGGTCACCATCACGACGGCCGCGCCGAGCATGATGGCCCCGTCGATCAACAGTTCGCCGGTCGCCCCATGCGCACCGCCGCTATGGCCGCCGCCTGAACCTTCTTCAACCAAGACCCGCCTCCTTCATTGCAGCTGCCAACGCGCGGAAAGGCAAAAGGATCGCCCCATGGCGTCCCGGCCGTTCGCGCGCGGGCGCAAGCGCCCCGATGCCGGGCCAGTCGGGCGCGAGCACATCGCTGCCCTTGAGCCAGTCGTCGATCCCGATCAGCGCATGATCCACATCGGCCATCGTCCTGCCTTTTGCCGAGGCAAGCATCAACGCCGTCGCCGCCTGCCCATAGGCGCAGGCCTGCACGCTGGCGGCAACATCGCCGATCGCCTCGCCATCCATCCGGATCGAGACTTTTATCGTGCTTCCACAGCTTTCGGAGCGCCGCTCAACGATCGCATCAGCGGGATCGAGCGTCGGACGGTCGGGCAACGCCCCCGCGAGGCGCAGGATTTCCTTGGTGTAGGGCGGCGGCTTCACCCCCGCCGCCATGTCGTCCCTTCCGGCCCGTCCTCGAGCAGGATGCCGTCGGCTGCGAGCTCGTCGCGAATGCGGTCCGCCGTCGCAAAGTCGCGCGCCTTTTTCGCAGCAGCCCGTTCGGCAATCTTGGTGTCGATAGCCGCGGCATCGTCATCGCGACCGCCACGGAACCAGTCGTCCGCGCTCCCTTCGAGCAATCCGAGCAAGGCTGCACTTGCCTTTAGTGTAGCCGCATCCTCGATCTGCCCAAGACGCGATAGCGCCAGCGGCGTGTTCAGATCATCGCCGAGCGCGTCGAGCACGCTGGCATCCACTTCGCCGGGCGCGGCATCGCCAATCTTGCGATAGAGCCCATCGAGCGTGGCTTTTGCTTGCTCAAGCAACGTCTCGGTCCACGGCAGCGGCTGGCGATAATGCGCAGAAAGGAGCGCCATGCGGATCGTCTCGCCCTTATGCCCCGCCGCGAACAATGCCTCGGGCGTCACGATATTGCCGAGCGACTTGCTCATCTTTTGCGAGCCCATATCGACGAAACCGTTATGCACCCAGTAGCGCGCCAGCGGCGCCCCGCCGTGGCTGCACCGGCTCTGCGCGATCTCGTTCTCGTGATGCGGGAAGATGAGGTCCAGCCCGCCGCCATGAATGTCGATTGTCTCGCCAAGATGCGCGCGGATCATCGCCGAACATTCGATATGCCATCCCGGCCGTCCTCGACCCCACGGACTGTCGAAGCCGATGACGTCCGGGTCGCTCGGCTTCCACAGCACGAAATCTGCCGGATCGCGCTTGTAGGGCGCAACCTCGACCCGCGCACCGGCGATCATCTCGTCACGTTGCCGCCGCGACAGCGCGCCATAATCGGGGTCGCTCGGGACCGAGAAGAGAACATGCCCTTCCGCCTCGTAGGCATTGCCCTTGCCGATCAGCTCCTCGATCATCGCGATCATCGCCGGGACCTCTTCGGTCGCGTGCGGCGCGATGCTCGGCGGCGCCACGCCCAAGGCACCAGTATCATCGAGATAGAATTGCTCGTAGCGCTCCGTGATCAACGAAGGTTCGACGCCCTCGTCCGCCACCTTGGCAATGATCTTGTCGTCGATGTCGGTGACATTGCGCGCATAGACGAGGCTGTCCTCGCCATAATGGTGCCGGATGAGCCGCGCCAACGTGTCGAATACGACCGGCGGGCGCATGTTGCCGATATGCGCTCGGCCATAAACAGTCGGCCCGCACACATACATGGTGATGCGGCTGGGATCGGCAGGCTCGAAGTCCCGCTTTTTGCGCGCCATCGTGTCATGCAGCCGGATCATCCGATCAGTCCTTCTTCACGCTGTTCTTCAACGAAATCGACCGTCGCTCGCGCGCTCGCATTGAGCAAGGGATAGGTCTTCGCCTCGCGCATCCATTCGGGCCGCTCCGTCTCGGCCCCATAGAACATATCGACGGCAAAGTTGGCGAGCAGGTAGAAGAGCGTCCCGACGATTAGCCCTTTGAGCATCCCGAACAATCCGCCCAGCAACCGGTCGATCGGCCCGATCAGCGAACGGCGCGTCCGTCCGCCGAGCTTGGCCGCGACAAAGCGCGTTACGATGAAGGTCGGCACGGCCAGCAAGGCGAAAGCCAACGCCCATGCCCCGCTTTCACTGTCCATATTTTCGGCCAGCCGCGCAGTCGCCGGACCATGGAAGAATTTGACCGCAAGCACTGCCGCCACCCAGGCGAACAGCGAAAAAACCTCCTGCACGAACCCGCGCACGAACCCCAGCAGCGTTCCGCCACCGAGCAGGAGCAGGATGAAGATGTCGAGCGCCGTCATGGCGCCTCGGCTAGCGACGATTGGCGCACGATGCCAGCCCTATCGCCCGAGGAGGTGGTCGGTCAGCGCGCCCAGCCGCGCGAATGACTGGCAATTGAGCGCCTTGTCGGGCTTCACGCCGCTCGGCACCCAGGCCTGCTCGAATCCGAGCTTCGCTGCCTCTTTCAGCCGCAGCGCACTGTGCGCGACGGGCCGCAATTCGCCCGACAATGCGACCTCTCCGAAGGTGATCGTGCCCGTCGGCACCGGCCGCTCGGACAATGCCGACACCAGCGCCGCCGCCACTGCGAGGTCAGCCGCCGGATCGGTCAGCCGATAGCCACCCGCCACATTCAGGTAGACTTCGACATTGGAAAAACTGATGCCGCACCGCGCTTCCAGCACCGCCAGCAGCATGGCAAGCCGCGATGAATCCCAGCCAACCGCGGATCGCCGCGGCGTCGCCCCGCTTGCCAGCCGGACGGTCAGCGCCTGCAATTCAACCAGCACCGGCCGCGTGCCCTCCAGCGCAGGGAAAACCGTCGTCCCGCTCACTTCCTCGCCGCGTTCGGTCAAGAAGAGCGAGGATGGATTGCCGACTTCCTCAAGCCCTTTCCCTTCCATCGCGAAGACGCCGATCTCGTCGGTCCCGCCAAAGCGGTTCTTGATCGCGCGAAGGATGCGATACTGATGCGAGCGCTCGCCCTCGAAGCCGAGCACCGTATCGACCATATGTTCGAGCACCCGCGGCCCGGCGATATTGCCGTCCTTGGTCACGTGCCCGACCAGGATCAGCGCCGTTCCTTTCTCCTTGGCGAACCGCACCAATTCATGCGCCGAGGCGCGCACCTGGCTCACCGTTCCCGGCGCACCTTCGATCATGTCGGAATGCATGGTCTGGATGGAATCGATGACGAGGAAATCCGGCGCCGCGCCATCTCCCAACGTCGTCAGAATATCGCGCACCGAAGTTGCGGCAGCCAACTTCACCGGTGCCTCACCCAGCCCCAGCCGCAGCGCCCTGCGCCGCACCTGGTCCGCCGCCTCCTCACCCGAGACGTAGATCGTCTCCTTGCCCGAGCTGGCAAGCTTCGCTGCGACCTGCAGCAACAGGGTCGACTTGCCGATCCCCGGATCACCACCGATCAAGGTCGCCGATCCCGGCACCAGACCGCCACCCAGCGCACGATCGAATTCCTTGATCCCGGACTGCATCCGTTCGGGGATCGCCACTTCGGCATCCAGCCCGACCAGCTCGATCCGCCGCCCGCCACCTTGCAGATTATGCTTCTTGGCAAAGGTCGTGACGACGTCGCTCGCATCCTCGACCAACGTATTCCATTCGCTGCAATCGCCGCACTGGCCCTGCCAGCGCGTGGTCACCGACCCGCAGGCCTGGCAGACATATCTCTTTTTGGGTTTTGCCATGGCTGCGACGCTAGCGATGCGCCCTCGCCCTTGTCGAGCGCCGAATTGCCCCCTACCGCAGCTTCACCCATGAGCTGGCTTCCCGAACCCCTGCGCATCGCCAATTACCGTGCCTTCTGGTCGGCGCGCCTGCTCGCGACCCTGGCCCAGCTCGCGATGGTCACGGCCATCGAATATCAGGTCTACACGATCGCCCGCGAGACGATGAGCATCGAGGCCGCAGCGCTGCGCCTCGGATTCATCGGTTTCATCCAATTCGTGCCGCTCTTCTTCTTGACGCCATTTTCCGGCTGGGCAGCCGACACCATGGACCGCCGAACGATCGCGAAGATCGCCATCACCATCGAGATTTTCAGCGCGCTTGCGCTCGGCATCGCCACCGCGACCGGCGAGATCAGCCTCCCGATCATCTACATCGTCGCCATCTTCGTCGGTATCGCCCGGGTGCTGACCGGGCCGTCCATGGGCGCGCTGGCCTCCAACATCGTGCCGCGCGAGCTCCTGCCGAGCGCCATCGCTTTGTCCTCCATCGCCTGGAAGGGCGCGACGATCATCGGCCCCGCCGTCGGCGGCTACCTACTCGCGGTGTCCATCGAGACAGCCTATTTCTTCTCGGTCGCCCTATTCGTCGGCGCGCTGATTGCGCTCTTCCTCATCAGCGCGATCAACCAGGAAAAGAGCGACCGTACCAACGGTCCCATCGCGCAAGTCATCGCCGGCATAAAATATGTCCGCGAGAACCGGCTCGTTCTGGGAGCGATCAGCCTCGATCTTTTCGCCGTCCTGCTGGGCAGCGCCGTCGCCCTGCTCCCCATCTTCGCCACCGATATTTTCGGCGGCGGACCGGACCTGTTCGGCCACCTGCGCGCCGCTCCGGCTGTCGGCGCCACCGCCGCCGCGCTCTATTTCGCCATTCGACCGCTCAAGACCGAAGTCGGGCTCAAGATGCTCCTTGCCGTCGGCGTCTTCGGTCTCGCCACCATCGGGTTCGCCTTCTCGCGCAGCATCGAGCTCACCTTCCTGCTGCTCGTCATCATCGGCGCATCGGACATGCTCAGCGTTTATGTCCGCTCTTCACTCATCCAGCTTTATACGCCCGACCAGATGCGCGGCCGCGTCGGCGCGGTTTCGACCCTGTCCATCTCCGCTTCCAATGAGCTCGGTGACGCCGAATCCGGTCTGATGGCCAGCCTGTTCGGCCCCACCATGGCCGCGTTTATCGGCGGCATGGGCGCCGTCGTCGTGGTCTTCGCCTGGGCCATCATTTTCCCCGAATTGCGCAAGGCGCGCGACTTCAACCCGCCGGAGCCCACGGCAAGCCCTTGAACTGGCTGGCCAATCAGGCCTGATTAAGCGCGCGCTAACCAGTTCGATCAAGCCCGCGAGAAAGGCCCAAAAATACAGAAATTCTGCCAATTCGGGCATTTAACACTTGCTCGATGATAGTAAATTTAACGGAAACCCCTCGCATAATATCATTTGTTAACCGCGCTGCTTTAATCCGGCCTCCATGTATCGATTTGGTGGAGTGGAATGGGGCGTCAGCGACTAGCGATTCAGGCACAGCCGGAAATGCGTGCGGATGTGGGTGTCATTGAGGCACTCGCCTACGACGTGCTGCCCCCGCGCGAAGTCGGTGACGAGCAGATTGCCGGCCAGCGCGTGCGCCAGCTGCACCATATTCCGATCCTCATCGGCCTCTCGCATTTCATCAGCCTGATCGCCTGCTTCCTATCGGGCGACCGCATCGACAACATGGCGGGCCTCGGCCTCATCGCGACATTGGTCGGCGTCGATATCCTTGCATTTGCGATGGTGTCGATCGGCGGCCGCATCGGCATCCCGCCGCACATGTCGACCCGACTGCTCACCATCTATGTCGCCTTCTGCGCGGCCGCCTGGACCTATTTTGCCGCCAACATGTTCTCCGCCGCTCACAGCCACGAATTGGTCGTGACCGCAGCAGTGGTCGGAGGCGGTGTCATTGCCATGGCAATCGCGGCCATCACCGCGCCGCCCATCGCGATCATCATGGGGCTGTCGGCTGCAACCACGACCATGGCCTTGGCCTATAGCGACGCCGTCGTCGCCGGCATTTGCATCATGGCGCTCGTTGTCTCTGCCTATGCGACCGCCTTTTCGCGCACCAGCATCGCGACCGCGCGCCGCCGTCTGATCCTCGATTCCGAGGCACACCAGGCGCTCCGCTTCGTCAACGAATTCGAAGCCTCCGGCCGTGGCTGGTTCTGGGAAACCGATTCCAGCGGCACGCTTTCGTATGTCTCGCGCCAGCTGGCCGAGGATTTCGACTGCGATCCCGCAGATCTGCTCGGTCGCAAGTTTACCGATCTTCTCTCGGTCGACAGCCAACCGGGCGAGGAATTGCGCGACGAGCGCACGCTTGGCTTCCACTTGTCTGCCCGCTTCCCCTTCTCTGACGTCGTCGTGCGCGCCGCCAGCGACGAAGACGTCCTCTGGTCGGTGTCGGGCAATCCCATCTTCAGCGAGAATGGCCGCTTCCTCGGCTTTCGCGGCATCGGTGCCGACCTCACTGAACAGCGCCGCAACGAGCAGGAAATCAGCCGTCTCGCCCGTTTCGACAGCCTCACCGGCCTGCCCAACCGCGCGATGATGCGCCAGACGCTCGAAGAAGCGCTGCGCAATGCAGCCCGCCGCAAGCGCGGCTGCACGCTCTTCCTGATCGATCTCGACCGCTTCAAGAATGTCAACGATACGCTCGGCCATCCTGTCGGCGACCAATTGCTCCGCCAGGTCGCGGACCGCTTCAGCCGTACGCTCGGCAATCATGGCCAGGTCGGCCGTCTCGGCGGCGACGAATTCATCGCGGTGCTGCCCGGCGTGGTCGAAACCGGCTTCATCGAGCGCCTCGCCACTTTGATGATCGAACAGGCCAGCCAGGCCTATCAGATTGAAGGCCACCGCGTGACCATCGGCGCCTCGATTGGCATCGCCATGGCTGACCCGCAGCGCGCCTGCGCCGACAGCCTCACCCGCAACGCCGACCTTGCACTATACGCGGCAAAGGCTGCCGGTCGCGGCAAGCATTGCTTCTTCGAACCCTCGATGCACAGCGAGGCGTCGGACCGCCAGCGTCTCGAAACCGACCTGCGTTTCGCGCTTGAGCAGAACGAGCTCAGCCTGCATTTCCAGCCGATCGTCCGGGCGGCGAGCGAAGATCTTTGCGGCTTCGAAGCGCTCATTCGCTGGGATCATCCGACCCGCGGCCGCGTCTCGCCCGACCTCTTCATTAGCGTCGCAGAAGAATGCGGCCTGATCGGCAAGCTCGGCGACTATGTGATCGAAGAAGCGATCCGGCAGGCCGCCGAATGGCCTGACCATGTCCGCGTCGCGATCAACCTCTCGCCGATCCAGTTCAACGATCCCAAGCTGGTCGAGAAAGTGGCGACCTTGCTGCAGACCCACGAGGTCCGCGCCGACCGCATCGAGCTGGAGATTACCGAGGGCGTCTTCCTTGCCGACAATGAAGCGACCGACGACACCTTTGCACGCCTCAAGAATATCGGCGTCCGCCTCGCACTCGACGATTTCGGCACCGGCTATTCCTCGCTCGGCTATCTCAAGACCGCGCCGTTCGACAAGATCAAGATCGACCAGAGCTTTGTGCGCGGTGCCTCGCATCCCAAGAGCCGCAACAGCGCGATCATCCGCGCCATCGTCGCGCTCGCTGACAGCCTCGGCATGGACACCACCGCCGAGGGCGTCGAGACGCATGACGATCTCAATCTCATCCGCGAACTAGGATGCTCCCAGATCCAGGGCTATATTTTCGGCAAGCCCAGCCCAGCCGAGGATTGCGCCGACATGATCGAGCGCGACTCTGTCCTGCCGCAGGGCCATCGCAGCGTGCGTGAACCGCGCCATCGCCTGATGCGTCGGGGCCTCGTCAGCATTGGCGGCGAACAGGTCGAAATTCGCCTTCGCAACATTTCGGCCATGGGCGCGCTGATCGAATGCGCCAAGCCGGTCGCGCCGGGCACCCAGCTGACGCTGGACATTATCGGTACCGGCCCCGTGGTCGGCACCGTGCGCTGGTCGCAGGCCGGTCGCTTCGGCATCCAGTTCGATGCCCAGTTCGACCTCACCCGACTGGCCCCGCCACGCCGCCAGATGACCGGCGCCACCCACAGCTTCTCGGCGCCCTTCTACGTCGGCGAAAAAGAGAGTGCGTAAAGCGCATAAAGAAAGGGCGGGTCCGACCCGAACCCGCCCTACTCTCTTTCATGTGATGCGGCTTTAGAAGCTCTCGACCGGCATCTTCATGAGCGTTTCCGATCCCGCTTCCACCTTGCGGCGCATCGCGCTCGCTTCCGGCAGCCAGCGCTCGCCATAATAGCGCGCGGTGATCAGCTTGGCCTCGTGGAAGTCCACATCTTCGCCTGGCTCGGTCTTCAGCTTGGCCGACTGATCGGCCATCTTCATCCACATCCAGCCGATCGCAACAAGGCCCATCAGCTCCATATAAGCATAGGCCGCCGCGCCGACTTCATCGGGATTGGCCGGACCGTTCTGCGCCAGCCACATGGTGGCCGCCTGCAGATGGCCGACTGCCTTCTCGAGCGGCTCGACGATGCCCGCAGGATCGCCATTCTGCTTGGCCGCTGCAATGTCCTGCGCCAGCACGCCGAAGAAGGCGCGGACGGCGCGGCCGCCATTCTGGGCAAGCTTGCGACCGACAAGGTCCATCGCCTGCACGCCATTCGTGCCTTCGTAGATTTGCGCGATACGCGCATCGCGAACGAACTGCTCGACGCCCCATTCGCGAATATAGCCATGGCCGCCAAAGACCTGCTGCGACTGTACGGCAGTCTCGAAGCCGCGATCGGTGAGGTAGCCCTTGATGACCGGGGTGAGCAGGCTGATGAGATCATCGGCCAGTTCGCGTTCTTCCTCGGTCTGCGCCTTGTGCGTCAAATCGACCTGCAGCGCGCCCCACAGCACCAGTGCGCGGGCGCCCTGGTTGAAGGCACGGCTGTCCATCAGCATGCGGCGCACGTCGGGATGCACCATGATGCTGTCGGCCTTCGCGTCGGCATCGCGATTGTCGGGCTTGAGGGCGCGGCCCTGGCGACGGTCTTTCGCGTAAGCGAGGGCGTTCTGATATGCCGCTTCGCCCTGCCCGAGGCCTTGCAGGCCCACACCGAGGCGCGCGGCGTTCATCATGATGAACATGGCCGCGAGACCCTTTTCCTTCTCGCCGATTAGGTAACCCGTCGCCTCGTCATAATTCATGACGCAGGTCGAGTTGCCATGGATGCCCATCTTCTCTTCGATCGAGCCGCAGCTGACCGCGTTACGCTCGCCCAGCGACCCGTCTTGGTTGACGAGGAATTTGGGCACGATGAAGAGCGAGATGCCTTTCACATTGTCGGGGCTGTCCGGCATCTTGGCGAGGACGAGATGGATGATGTTCTCGCTCATGTCATGCTCGCCGGCCGAGATGAAGATCTTGGTGCCGGTGACCTTGAAGGTGCCATCGTCCTGCGGCACCGCCTTGGTCTTGATGAGGCCGAGGTCCGTCCCACAATGCGGTTCGGTAAGGTTCATCGTGCCGGTCCATTCGAGACTGACCATCTTGGGCACGTAGAGCGCCTTCTGCTCGTCCGAGCCGACTGCCAGCATCGCCGCAATCGCGCCCTGGGTCAGGCCGTTATACATCTCGAATGCCTGATTGGCCGACACGACATATTCGGAGAATGCCGTCGACAGGACATGCGGCAGGTCCTGGCCGCCAAATTCTTCGGGGAAGGACAAGGTGCCCCAGCCGCCCTCGCGGAATTGGTCGAAGGCTTCCTTGAAACCCGGAGGCGTCGTCACGCTACCATCTTCGTGGCGCGTGCAGCCTTCTTCATCGCCAATGCGGTTCAGCGGCGCGATCACTTCGCTGGCAAACTTGCCGCCTTCCTCGAGGATCGCCTGGACGACGTCGGGATCGGCATTCTGGAAGCCGGGAAGGTTGGAATAATTCTGCAGACCGATAATGTGGTCGAGCAGGTATTTGGTGTCCTTAACGGGGGCCTCGTAAACCGGCATGCTTATTCCTTCTCCATTCCTTCGCGAAGCAGGGTCACATAACCCTCCAGCTCCTCGATCATTTCGTCGATATCGGCTTTCTGCCGGGTCAGCGCCTCGACGCGCTCCTGGCATTTCTCCAACGTCACCTTGCGCTGTGTCTGTCGCTGGTCGCCCAGATGATAAAGATCGAGCATCTCGCGGATTTCCGACAGGCTGAAGCCCACGCGCTTGCCGCGCAGGATCCACGCCACGCGCGCACGGTCGCGGTCGGAATAGAGACGCTGCGTCCCCACCCTCTTCGGGCTGATCAGATTTTCGTCTTCGTAAAAGCGGAGCGCGCGCGCGGTCACGTCGAACTCGTCGCACATCTCGCCAATGGTGTAGCTGTCTTTTTGCGCCAACATGCTGGCTTTTTTACTTTACGCTTCCGTAAAGGTCAACAGATCGAGTCACCTGCCGGGTCGACCAATGCACGGTCCGTCGCATCGCTGCGCGACAGGCTGCGATCCTCAAGTGTGACGTCACCACCGCAATAATAAGAGCAGGCCGCGCTTCCCCCGCTGCCAAGTGTGATCGTGTCACCTTCCTCGTGGAGGCCGATACGGCACTGCTCGTCGCCGCGCGGCACGAAAGCCAGCGCACCATCGCCCGCCAACCGGTTCACCCGGCCCTCGGCCATGCAATTGGCCTCGCCTTCGTCGCCATAGAGGATGAAGGCAGCTTCACCGCCATCGCCGATACACAGCCCGCTTTGCGCGCCGTCGATCCAGACGCCCGCCTCGATCGGCGCCTCCATCGGCTCGCTCGGCGCTTCGCCGCTGCATGCTGTCAGCGCCAAGGCCGCCACCCCCACCAGATATCGCATCAATTCTTGTCCCGTATCGCCTCGATCAGCTCGTCCTTGTTCATGTCCGAGCGTCCTTCGATATCCAATTCCTGCGCCTGTTCGTAAAGCTCGTCTTTGGTGCGATCCTCGAGCGGGGTCGAATCATGATCGATCGAATTATTGGCCTGCGCATTGGCGATCGCCGCGGCCTTCGACTTGGAATAGCCCTCGTCGCGCAGCGCCTCATACGTATCGTCATCCTTGATGCTGTCGGCCATCTCGTCCTCCATCTGCCATTCGCGAGACCAACGTCCCGGGGCGGCACAGGCTCCCTTGGTGACTAGTGCGAGACAAATGCGCTCCACCCCCCTATATGCGGGGTCGATTGGTGGAGGGGACGGATTCGCTCATGCTCACGACTAACCCGTTCGACGATGACAAGCTCAAGGAAGAATGCGGCGTTTTCGGCGTTTGGGGTGCCGACGGCGCGTCCAGCATCGCTGCCCTGGGCCTGCATGCGTTGCAACATCGCGGCCAGGAAGCGGCCGGGATCGTCAGCCATGACGGGCTGAGCTTCCACGCCCACCGCGCCATGGGCCACGTCGCCGGCAATTTCGACCAGGACGAGGTCATCCGCAAATTGTCGGGCCATGCCGCGATCGGCCATGTCCGCTATTCGACCACCGGCGAGACTGCCTTGCGAAACGTCCAGCCGCTCTATGCTGAATTGTCGACCGGCGGCTTCGCGGTCGCGCATAATGGCAACCTCTCCAACGCGCTGACGCTGCGCGACAAGCTCATCCAGCGCGGCTCCATTTTCCAGTCGACTAGCGACACCGAGGTCATCATCCACCTCGTCGCCACCTCGACCAAGCCGACCGCGGTCGACCGCCTCACCGAGGCGCTCAAAAAGGTCGAAGGCGCCTACAGCCTCGTCTGCTTGCTCGACGATGGCCTCGTCGCCTGCCGCGACCCGCTCGGCGTGCGTCCGCTGGTGATGGGGAAATATAACGACGCGACCGTCTTCGCTTCGGAAAGCGTTGCGCTCGACGTCATCGGCGCGCGCTACATTCGCGACGTGGAGCCGGGCGAACTCATCATCGTCAACAATGACGGTATGCGCAGCTTCCATCCGTTCGAGAAAGCCAAGGCGCGCCCCTGCATCTTCGAACATGTCTATTTTTCGCGTCCGGACTCGATGGTCGAGGGCACGAGCGTCTACCAGACCCGCAAGGCGATCGGCGCCGAACTTGCCCGCGAAGCCCCGGTCGAGGCCGACCTCGTCGTGCCAGTGCCCGACAGCGGCGTCCCCGCCGCCATCGGCTACAGCCAGGAATCGGGCATTCCGTTCGAACTCGGCATCATCCGCTCGCACTATGTCGGCCGCACCTTCATCCAGCCGACGCAGGACATCCGCCATCTCGGCGTGAAGCTGAAGCACAATGCCAATTCGGCGCTGGTCGAGGGCAAGTCGATCGTGCTGGTCGACGACAGCGTCGTGCGCGGCACTACCTCGCTGCGCCTCGTCCAGATGATGCGCGATGCGGGCGCCCGCGAAGTGCATATGCGCATCGCCTCCCCGCCGACCCGCTACAGCTGCTTTTACGGCGTCAACACGCCCGACCGCGCCAAACTGCTCGCCGCGCAGATGGGGATCGAGGGCATGGCCGACTATATCAAGGCCGACAGCCTCGCCTTCATCAGCCTCGACGGTCTCTATCGCGCGCTTGGCGACAAGCGTGACGCCGCCGCGCCGCAGCGCTGCGACGCCTGTTTCTCGGGCGACTATCCCACCACTTTGACTGACCGGAATCGCGACAAGGAGCATCCCGAACAGCTCCGTCTCGTCTCCAACGACTAGGACCCCCATGACCAAGCCCTTCGAAGGAAAAACCGCGCTGGTAACCGGCGCGAGCCGCGGCATCGGTGCCGCCATTGCCGAAGCCATTGCCGCCAATGGCGCGCACGTCATTCTCGTCGCCCGCTCGGCCGACGATCTCGAAAAGGTCGAAGAACGCATTCACGAGGCCGGCGGCACCGCGACCATCGCCCCGATCGACCTGTTGGAAGATGGCGCCATCGGCAAGCTCGCCGCCGCGATTGCGGGTCGCTGGGACAGCCTCGAAATGCTTATCCTCAATGCCGCGACGCTCGGAACGCTAACCCCGGTCCAGGCCATTGACGGCAACGAGTTCATCCGCCTCATCAGCCTCAATGTCCTCGCCAACCAGGCATTGGTCGCCGGTTTCGATCCGCTGCTGCGCAAGGCCGACAAGGCCGACGTCGTTGGCGTCACCAGCTCGGTCGGCGCCGACCCGCGCGCCTTCTGGGGCGCCTACGGGGCCAGCAAGGCCGCGCTCGATACCTTGCTTTCTTCCTATGCCGAGGAAAACGAGAAACAGGGCAAGATCCGCGTCCACCTTCTCGATCCCGGCGCGACCCGCACGACGATGCGCGCAAGCGCCTTCCCGGGCGAAAATCCCGATGATCTGAAAGGCCCCGAAGTGGTCGCCGAGGAACTGGTGAAGCGGCTGCAGTCGGACGTCGAAACCGGCGGTCGCCTCCGCGTCGAGGGCTAGTCGCCCAAGGCCTCGCGCACGGCGCCGATGATCGCCGAGCGCTGGCCGCTGGTCGCGCCTTCCCAATTGCCGAGATAGGCAATGACGAGGTCGTCGGCCGGGTCGATATAGATGCCCTGCCCGAAAATCCCGATCGCGCCGAAGGCGTCGCCGGGATAGGTCCACCAGAAATATCCGTAGCCATAACCATTGCCGAAATTCACGGCCGGTGCGGTCGCATTGGCGAGGAAGTCCGGGTCGACGACGCTGCCGCCACTGCCGTCGGGCGCGCCTTCGAGGATCCACTGGCCGATCCGCGCATAGTCGCCCAGCCGCATCGAGATGCAGCAGCCCCCGACATTGCCGCCTGTCGTATCGACCTGCCAGAAGAGCTCACCTTCAAGGCCCGCAGGCCAGACGAGTTTCTCGCCCGCATAGGCCGTCAGGCTCTTGCCGACCGCTCGCTCGACCAATGTCCCGACGAGGTTGGTCTCGGCGGTATTGTAATTGAAGACCGACCCCGGTTCGGCAGCGCGCTCCAGCTTGCGCAGGTAATCGATATTGGGATCGACGCCGGGCTGGTAAGGCTGGCTGTAGAGCATCGCGATATCGCTGGTCGGGCTCGCATAATTTTCGTCCCAGGCGACACCCGAGCGCATCGTCATCAACTGCTCGACGGTCACGCCGTCATAGGCGGAGCCGGAAAGCTCGGGGATGAAGTCGGTGACCGGCGCCTCCAGCGATGGAATGGCGCCATCCTTGAGGGCAGCGCCTGCCAAAACCGCAGTCAGGCTCTTGGCTACCGAAAAACTGACCCAGCGATCCGTCGCCGTCAGGCCTTCGCCATATCCCTCGAATCGCACCTCTCCGTCCTGCAGCACCATCAGGCCGACAAGATCATTGTCGATCATCGCTTCAGCGATCTGATCCGCGCCCGGGATCGGCGTTCCAGCCGGCAATTCTCGTGGCGATACCGGAGCCGCCGTGCGCCCCGGAAACTGCGTTTCCATCACGCGAAACCGCTCGGCCCGCAGCGGCTGCGGCCAGAACAGGACCTGTGCGCCCTTGGAAAGAAGCGCACCGCGCTCTTCCTCGCTCAGCATGCCGATAGGATCGACTTCGACGACGGGCGCTGGCGCAGTCGCGACGGGCTCGGTGGCTTGGCAGGCACCGAGCATCAGGGCGAAGGGGATCAGGAAACGCATGGGACCATCCTTGGCAGGGGCATCAAGACGCGACCCTGCCGCCAATTTTTGCAAACTACTAGCCCTTCATCGCGCGATAGGCCTCCAGCGCCCGTTCGCGCGCGGCCTTATGCTCGATGATCTTCTCCGGATAGTCGTCCGGGCGCTTGTCCGCCGGCGGGTCGTGAATGTCCGCGTCCGACAGGTCGGCAAGTTCGGGCACCCATTGCCGTATATAGTCCGCCGCATCGAACTTTTCCGACTGCGAGAGGGGCGCCATGATGCGGACGAACATGTTGCTGTCCACGCCCGTCCCGGCGACCCATTGCCAGTTGGTCCCGTTCGACCCGTAATCGGCATCGACCAACGTGTCCCAAAACCATTGCTCGCCCTCGCGCCAGTCGATCAACAAATGCTTGATGAGGAAACTGGCGACGATCATGCGTACGCGATTGTGGACCCACCCGATCGCCCAAAGCTGGCGCATACCCGCATCGACTATGGGATAGCCCGTCTTGCCCTTCTTCCATGCGTCAAACTCGTCGCGTACGGTCGATGAGCGGAAGTCGCGCCATTCGAACTTGTCCCAGCCGTCGCGATAGGGCTTGTCGGCATAATCGGGGAATTGGTCGATGACGTTCTGGCCATAGTCGCGCCAGCCCAGTTCCGACAGGAAAGTCCCAACGCTACCACCCGAATCCTTGACGCGGTTGTAGACGCGCGCCGGCGAAATCTCGCCCCAATGAAGGTGCGGGCTGAGCTTCGATGTGCCTTCGACCGACGGGCAATTGCGCTGGCCTTCATAATGCGAGGCATCGTCCTGGAAGGCTTCGAGCCGTTTGACCGCGCCCGCCTCTCCTGGCTCCCACTCCTCTTCCATCGCGCCAGCCCAATTAGGGTTGGTCGGCAGCAAATCCCACTCGTCCAGCTTCTCGCTTTCGGGCCAGTTGTCCGGCGCATCGAGCGATGAGGGTCGCGGCGAAATCTCGCTCGGCGGCATGCGCTCCTTGAGGGCTTTCCAGAAGGGCGTGAAGATCTTGTAGGGATCGCCCGATCCCGTCGTCACCGCGCCGGGCGGTTCCAAATAGTTGCCGTCATGTAGGCAAATCTCGACCTGGTCGGCGATGCGGTCCTCGGCCTCTTTCCACCACGGCTCGTAATGATGCACGCCATGCACCCGCGTGGCGCCCAATTCCTCGCACAATTGCGGAATGACATGGTCGACACGCCCCTGCCGCAGGATCAGCTTAGATCCCTTCTCCTCAAGGTCGGCGGCCAGGCTTTCGAGGCTACGATGCAGCCACCAGCGCGACGCGCCGCCAAGCTTGCGGTCCCCAGGCGTTTCATCGTCGAGGACGAACACGGGCACGACCGTCCCCTCGCGCGCGGCCGCACGAAAGGCCGGCTGGTCGGTCAGCCTGAGATCACGCCGCAACCAGACGATGCTCGTCGCATCACCGCTCATTCGGCAGGCCCCAGATCGACGGTGAAGGCGTTCGAAACGCCCTCGTCCATGAAGCGCTGGTCCTTGAGCAAGACGCGCCCGTCTTTCTCGACCACCACCGGCATGCGCGACCAGAAGAGATAGGCCTCGACATCATCGCGATCGCGCGCTGCCGCCAGCGCAGGATGGTCGAAGCTGATCGGCTCCGGCCGCCCGGTCAGCAGTGCGCCGTCGGGGAAGCCATATTCGCCCGACCCGTAGAGATAGCCGCCCCGCCAATAGATTTCGCGGCGCCAGAATTCGAAGGGCACAGGCGCGGCCACCACGCGCTCGGGAATGATCCGATACTGCTTGCCGACAATCTCGCGGCTCTGCGTTTCCGCCTGCCCGGTCAGCCAGCCATTGCCGACGATGTAAGCGGAAATGAGGATGAAGGAGAGCGCCGCGGGAAAGCCGAAACGCCGCCCGCCCCTTTTCTCGATCCCGCGCGAGAAATGGATCCCGCCGAGCAAAGCCAGCCACACCCAGATATCGATGATGAACAGGGTATCGCCCGCATACCATTCGTCGCTGAACGGCTCGAGGAAACGGATGCCGTAAACATTGAGCCAGTCTAGCGCGGGATGCGACAGGCAGCCGATGAAGGCGCAGGCCAGAATCCAGCCTGGCTTCACCGTCTCCTTGGCAGGTCGCCATTTGTCGTAGAGCAGCACCAGCCCGGTCAGGATGATCGGCAATACGACCATTGCGATCGGGCCATGGGTGATCCCGCGGCGATGGGCGAGATGCTCGTTCCCCCCGAGGATCAGAGTCAGCGCATCGATATCGGGCAGGTTGGCGGCGATGATCAGCGTCGGCATCGCGCGCGCCGTCAGCCGCTTCAATCCCATCTGTCCGAGAAGTGCCCCCGCAAGGCTGTGCGTGATATTATCCATTGCGGGGACGAACCATCCTATTCGACCCGCGGTTCCTTGGTGACCTGCCAGGTCTGCCCCTGTTCGAGCAGCGCCTGCAGGTCCGGGGTCTTGCCTTCAGACACAATACGGTTCTGTTCGATCACCGCCGTCTCGAAGGTCGGGGCCGGGTCTTCGTAGAGCACGCCAAGCGCCACCGGCATGATGTCGGCAGGCATTTCGGCGAGCAGCAGGGCGATCGCACGATTCTTCGGATCGTGCACCAGCACCTCGTCGCTATCCCCCGCGACGACCTTCAGCGTCTTGCTGTCGGTATCGAACGCGACGCCCTTCTCGCCCTTGGCGAAGAGCATTTTCTCGCCGGCTTCGAGCCAAAGCTGCTTCTCGTCGGCAACCGTGCGGTCGGTGAACGGGGCAAAGACGTCATCGTTATAAACGATGCAATTCTGGTAGATCTCGACGAACGCCGCGCCCTTGTGGCCGTGGGCGGCCTTGAGGACTTCGGGCAGCTTTTTGTTCACATCGATGCCGCGCGCCACGAAGCGCGCACCGGCGCCCAGCGCAAAGCTGGCTGGCAAGGCGGGCCGGTCGACCGACCCGAAGGGCGTCGATGGGCTGCGCGTGCCGACGCGGCTGGTCGGCGAATATTGGCCTTTGGTGAGGCCATAGATCTCGTTGTTGAACAGCATGATCTGGCAATCGAGGTTGCGGCGCAGCAGGTGCATCGTGTGATTGCCGCCGATGGAGAGCGCATCGCCATCGCCTGTGATGATCCAGACGTCGAGTTCGGGATTGGCCAGCTTCACGCCCGTCGCCACCGCGCAGGCGCGGCCATGGATCGTGTGGAAGCCGTAGCTCGCCATATAATAGGGAAAGCGGCTCGAGCAGCCGATGCCCGAAATGAACACCGTATTCTCGAGCCGGTCGGCGAGGTCCGGCATGGTCCGCTGCACGGCCTTGAGGACGGCATAATCGCCACAACCCGGGCACCAGCGCACTTCCTGGTCGCTGGCCCAATCCTTGGCGGTGAGTTTGACTTGTTCGTTCATGTGCCTGTCCTAAAACCAGCCATTCAATTTGCCGACGAGATAAATGACCACCGCCGAAATGAGCAGCAGCGGCCAAGGGTTCATCGGCTTGGGTTGTTGATCGTCGCTCATGCCAGCGCCTCCGCGATCGCCGCTTCGATCTCCGCAATCTTGAAGGGCTGGCCGGCAATCTTGTTGAGCGGCTTCGCATCGACAAGGAACTGGTCGCGCAGCATCGTCTTCAACTGGCCTGCATTCATCTCCGGCACGATGATCTTTTCATAGCCCTTGAGCAGCTCGCCGAGATTTCTCGGGAAAGGCGCGATGTGGCGCAGGTGGATATGGGCAACATCCATGCCCTTGGCCCGCGAACGACGTACCGCCTGGTGGATCGGCCCGAAGGTCGAGCCCCAGCCGACCATTGCCAGCCTGCCCGACGTCTCGCCGAGGCAGACGTCCTGGTCGGGAATGGTGTCGGCGACATTGCGCACCTTGGCGAAACGCTCTTCGGTCATCTGCGCATGGGCCTGCGGCGTATAGCTGATGTCACCCGTTTCCGGCGCCTTCTCGATCCCGCCGATGCGATGTTCGAGGCCCGGCGTGCCCGGCTTGATCCAGGGGCGGCCGCCCTTGTCGTTGCGTTCATAAGGCTTCACGTCCGACCCGGCTTCGGCAAACTTGACCGGGAACGGATCGAAGCTGCCCATATCCGGCACCTTCCAAGGCTCAGCCGCATTGGCGATATAGCCGTCGGTCAGCAGCATGACCGGGGTCATATATTCGACCGCGATCCGCACCGCCTCGATCGCGCATTCGAACGCGTCGGCAGGCGAGCGCGCGGCGATGACGGGCAGCGGCGTGTCGCCATTGCGACCATAGACAGCCTGGTAGAGATCCGACTGCTCGGTCTTGGTCGGCAGGCCCGTCGAGGGGCCGCCACGCTGCGAATTGACGATAACCAGCGGCAGCTCGGTCATCACCGCAAGGCCGATCGCCTCGGTCTTGAGGGCGATGCCCGGACCCGAGGAAGAGGTAACCCCGAGGCTGCCGGCATAGCTCGCCCCGATCGCGGCGCAGATGGCAGCAATCTCGTCTTCCGCCTGGAAGGTCGTAATGCCGTAATGCTTGAGACGCGACAAATGGTGGAGGATCGCGCTCGCCGGCGTAATCGGATAGCCACCGAAGAACATCGGCAGACCGGCCAGCTGCGCGCCTGCGACCAGCCCGGTCGACAGGCTCTCGGCACCAGTCACGGTGCGATAGAGGCCCGGTTCAGCAACAGCCTTGTCGACATGGCGCTGACGCACCTGCCCGCCAATCTCCGCCGTCTCGCCATAGGCATGGCCGGCATTCAGCGCCGCGATATTGGCCTCGGCAATTTCGGGCTTCTTGGCGAACTTGGTGTTGAGCCAGTCGACCACCGGCTTGCGGGGACGATCGAACATCCACAGCGCAAGGCCGAGCGTCCACATATTCTTGGAGCGCAGCGCTTCCTTGTTCGACAGGCCGAATTCCTTGACGGCTTCCAGCGTCAGCGCGCTGATATCGAACGCCATCACGCGATATTTGGCGAGACTGTCATTCTCCAGCGGGTTTTCCTCATACCCGGCCTTGTCGAGGTTACGCTTGCTAAAGGCCCCGGTGTCGGCGATCACCAGCCCGCCTTCCTGCAGATCGCCGACATTGGTCATCAGCGCCGCCGGGTTCATCGCGACGAGGACATCGGGCGCATCGCCCGCCGTCTCGATCGCGGCCGAACCGAAATTGATCTGGAAGGCGCTCACGCCGAACGTCGTGCCTTGCGGCGCACGAATCTCGGCCGGGAAATCCGGGAAGGTGGCAAGGTCGTTGCCGGCCAAGGCCGTGGCCAGCGTGAACTGACCCCCGGTCAGCTGCATCCCGTCACCGGAATCCCCGGCAAACCGCACCACGATGGCATCGGCACCGGCGTTCAATTTGGGATCGTCTTCGGCCAACTTCCTGGTCCTTACCTTCATTGTCTTTGCGACGTCATTGACTGTAGGGCGTCGCCTTAATTCGCGAAAGGGCGCTTATCCAGCCCCTTTACGCGCGCCGACTATGCCTGCACAAAACCCTCGAACGGGGGCACCATGA
Organism: Sphingomicrobium sediminis; assembly: GCF_023805295.1. Taxonomy (NCBI): domain Bacteria; kingdom Pseudomonadati; phylum Pseudomonadota; class Alphaproteobacteria; order Sphingomonadales; family Sphingomicrobiaceae; genus Sphingomicrobium; species Sphingomicrobium sediminis. The sequence continues at coordinate 165,292 of NZ_JAMSHT010000001.1, read as the reverse complement.
TCTACAAGCGATTTGTCGCCAATCTGAGGGCGCAGAACTGGTTCGCGATTTCGGTCGAACTGGTGATCGTTGTCGTAGGTGTTTTCCTCGGCACGATGGTCGCGAACTGGAACGAGGAACAGGGAAAGAAGAGGGAGACCGCGCGGCTCTTGCAGCAGCTTCGCCCCGAACTCGAAGACCTCCTGGTCGGCTACCAGTCGATCATCGACTATTACGCCATCACACGTGCCTATGGCGATACTGCATTCGCCGCTTGGCGTGGCGAAGGCGACTATAACGATACCGAATTTGTCATCGCGGCCTTCATGGCCAGCCAGCACACCTATGTAGGCTATGACGCGAACGCGTGGTCGACGATTTTCGGCAACGAGCAGCTTCGCCGCGTCGAAAATCCGGAGCTGCGCGCATACCTGATCGTTATCATGTCCACCAAGAATGTGTCGGAGCAGGAGCTTTTCACCGACTACCGACAGAATGTTCGGCGGATCATTCCCGAAGACTTGCAAGACATGATTACCCAAGAATGCGGCGACCGGCGGATGGATAGTGCGCAAGGCTGGGTCACGATAAGCGAAGAATGCACACTAGACCTTCCCGATGACAAAACGAGGCGGGCCGCCCGGAGACTAAAGGAAAATCCGGTTCTGGCAGACGAAATGCGTTGGCACTTCGCCGCCATTGCTGCCTATCAATCGGATCTGGTCCTTTATCAACGTAACGCTCGCCGCGTGGTAGATCTGTTGAAAACGGAACTCGAATAATCGGTTTCGTCCTTTCGGGCAGCGCCCTATCAAGAGTTCATGAACGACGACAAATATCGCTTTGGCGCAGGCATCATGCTCCTCAATCAGGCGGGCCATGCCTGGGCGGGACGCCGCCTCGATAATCGCGCCGAGGCCTGGCAGATGCCGCAGGGCGGCGTCGATCCGGGCGAGGATAGCTGGCAGGGCGCGCTGCGCGAGCTGGAGGAGGAAACCGGCATCGTCCCCGACCTCGTCGAACGCGTCGGCGGCAGCCCGCGTCTAGATCTGCGCTACGAGCTACCGGACGATCTGCGCGGCAAGCTCTGGGGCGGCCGCTGGATCGGCCAGCGCCAGCATTGGTATCTGCTACGCTTCCACGGCTCGGACAGCGACGTGAACATCGAGACCGAGCATCCCGAATTCTCGCACTGGCAATGGACCGATCCCTTGCGCCTTCCCGAGCTCATCGTCCCGTTCAAGCGCGACATGTACCGATCGATCCTCGACGGGTTTGCCGACTGGCTCGGACCACGCTAGGAGGCCATCCCATGGGGGAGCTGACCACAGAAGAATCCGCACTCGTCGAGGCCGCCAAAGCGGGCCACGACCAGGCATTCGCGCGCACCCAAGATTGGGCCGCGATCAATTCTGGCAGTCGCAATCTCGACGGGCTGGCGTCGGTCGCTGGCAAGCTGGCCGACGCCTTTTCCGCGCTCCCCGGCGAGCTGGCGCTTGCCGAACCCGCGCCGGTCACCGCGATCGACGATGGCGGCAAGGAAGTGGAAGTGCCGCATGGCGAGCATCTCCATCTCACCGTCCGTCCCGATGCACCGCTGCAGCTGCTCTTCACCGGCCACATGGATACGGTCTTCGGCATCGACCACCCGTTCCAAGATCTGAAATGGCTCGATGATGGCAAGGTCCTGAATGGCCCCGGCATTACCGACATGAAAGGCGGCATCGCCGTCATGCTCGCCGCATTGGAAGCCATCGAGGCCAGCCCGCTGCGCGACAAGCTCGGCTATGAAGTCGTGATCAATTCGGACGAGGAGATCGGCTCGCCTTCATCCCAGCCGCTTCTAGTAAAATCGGCCGCAGGCAAGCGGGCCGCCTTCACCTACGAGCCCTCGGCCCTTCCCGACGGGACGCTCGCCGGCGCACGTTCGGGCAGCGGCAATTATTCGATCACGCTCCACGGAAAGTCGGCCCATGCCGGCCGCAATCCGCGCGACGGGCGCAACGCCCTCGTTGCGGCCGCCGACCTGGCGCTCCGTCTCAAGGCCGAGATGGACGACACGATGAGCGTCAATCCCGCCAAGATTGACGGCGGCGGCCCCAACAATGTCGTCCCCGACCTTGCGATCTTGCGCATCAACTTCCGCGTCGTCACGACCGAGGACCAGTCCCGCGCCGAACGGCTCGTCGCCGACACTGTCGCATCGGTCTGCGCCAAGCATGACGTCCACGCCCACGTCCATGGCGGCTTCGCCCGCCCGCCCAAGCCGATGACGCCGAAGATGCAGACCCTGTTCGAGCTGGTGCAGGCCGCCGGCCGCGACCTCGGGCAGGAAATCGGTTGGAAGGCCACAGGCGGCGTGTGCGACGGCAACAATATCGCTGCCACCGGCGTGCCCGTCGTCGACACGATGGGCGTACGCGGCGGTGCCATCCATTCCTCCGACGAATTTCTGATCGTCGACTCGATCGGCGAACGCGCCGCACTGTCGGCGCTCACCATCAAGAGACTGATCGACCAATGACCTATGTATTGCGTGCCGCCAGCATCGACGATCTCGATGCCCTTTACGACCTGTCGAAACTGACCGGCGGCGGCTTCACCAACCTGCCCGCCGACCGCAAGGTGCTCGGCGAACGGCTCGAACGATCCGATGCCAGCTTCGCCCGCGAAGGCGAAGTGCCCGACGATGATCTCTACATCTTCATGCTCGAAGATACCGAGACCGGCGCCATTCGCGGCACCTGCCAGATTTTCGGCCGCGTCGGTTCGACCCAGCCCTTCTACAGCTACCGCCTGTCCACGACGACGCAGCATAGCGCCGAGCTCGACCAGACCTTCCGCAACCAGCTGCTGTCGCTCTGCAACGACCTCGAAGGCTCGAGCGAGGTGGGCGGTCTGTTCCTCCATCCCGCGGCCCGCGCCGGCGGCCTTGGCCTCCTCTTGGCCCGCGCTCGCTATCTCTTCATCAAGCAGCATCGCCCCCGCTTCGGGGACAAGCTGCTCGCCGAGCTGCGCGGCGTGATCGACGAGGGCGGTCATTCGCATTTCTGGGACGCCATTGCCGGCCGTTTCTTCGGCATGACCTTCCCCGAAGCCGACGCCTTCAACGCCGTCCACGGCACGCAGTTCATCGCCGACCTGATGCCCAAGACGCCGATCTACGTCAGCCTGCTCCCCGAGGCCGCGCGCGCCGTCATCGGCCAGCCTCACCCTTCGGGCCGCGCCGCCATGCGCATGCTCGAAAATGAGGGGCTCAAATACGACCATTATCTCGACATTTTCGATGGCGGGCCCACAGTCGTCGGCGACACGGACGATGTGCGTACGGTCAAGGAAAGCGACTGGTACCAGCTTGACGGCACTCTCGGCGATGCCAAAGGCGAAAAAATGATTGTCGCCACCGGTCGTCTCAAGGATTTCCGCGCCTGCCACGCCATGGCCGAGATCGACGGCGACCAAATCTACATGGACGAGGCCAGCATCGCCGCGCTCGATGTCGAAAATGGCGACCGCGTACTCGCCATCGGACGCCGCCTGTGAGCGGGGGCGCGATCCGCGAGATCAATTTCGACGGCCTGATCGGGCCGAGCCACAATTATGCGGGCCTCAGTCTCGGCAACCTGGCCTCGACCCGCAATGCCGGCGACGTCTCGCAGCCGCGCGCCGCAGCGTTGCAGGGCATCGAGAAGATGCGCGCCAACCTGCGGCTGGGACTGGTGCAAGGCGTCTTCATGCCGCTCCCCCGCCCCAATCATGGATGGCTTGCACGCCTCGGTGCCGACATTAGCGAGACCAGCCATGCGCTCGCCGCCAATGCGATGAGCGCCAGCGCGATGTGGGCCGCCAATGCAGCGACGGTCAGCCCTGCGCCCGACACGGCGGACGGGCGCTGCCACCTCACCGTCGCCAATCTCAAGACCATGCCGCATCGCAGCCATGAATGGCCCGACACGCTCAAGCAATTGCGCGTCGCTTTCGGCAACGAGGCCGCCTTTGCCGTCCACGATCCCGTCCCGCCCGCCTTCGGCGACGAAGGCGCCGCCAACTTCATGCGCCTCTCGACCGGTCATGGCGACCCCGGCCTCGAGCTCTTCGTCTACGGCATCTCGGGCGGCCCCTTCCCGGCCCGCCAGCATATCGAGGCCAGCCAGGCCATCGCCCGCCTCCACCGGCTCGATGCCGACCGCACCCTTTTCATCCAGCAGTCCGAAGAAGCGATCGCTGCCGGCGCCTTCCACAATGACGTCGTCGCCGTCGCCAACGAGCGCGTCCTCTTCGCCCACGAACTCGCTTTTGCTGACCAAGCTGCGACGGTCGAACGGATCGGCGAGAAGTTCGACGATCTCCAATATGTCGAAGTCGGCGCCGACGAAGTCCCGCTGGCCGATGCCATCTCCAGCTATCTCTTCAACGCGCAGCTAGTCACGCTCCCCGACGGCAAACAGACCCTCATCGTTCCCGGCGAGTGCCGCGAGACGCCGACCGTCTGGGCCTGGCTCGAACGTCACCTTGCCGGCAACGGCCCGATCCAGCGCGTCGAAGTGGTCGATGTGCGCCAGTCCATGGCCAATGGCGGCGGCCCGGCCTGCCTGCGTCTGCGTGTCGCCTGCGATCCCGCCGACGTCGATCCGCGCTTCCTCGCCAACGAGGACAAGCTCGACGCCATGGCCGCCTGCGTCGAACGCACCTGGCCCGAGACCATCGATGCGCGCGAGCTGACCAGCGCCACCTTGCTCAAGGTGGTCGCCGATGCACGTGATGCGATGCTCGATGTCATGGATCTCGCCGAATTGCGCGAGCCCGCAAAAGTGTCGGATTAATAAACAGGTAACCATCCCGCTTAAGACCTTTTTGGCGGAACTTGGCGAATGGCACGCCGTTTGCTTAACTGTTCATGATGCTAAAACGAGTCGTCCGCCTATTCACTATCAAGACGCGCTTCGAAGCGTATCTGGTGATTTTTGCCATCGCCATGGGGGCAGTGACGCGGGGCATCGCCTATCTCGGCCAATATCCCGGCACGCTCGGCGTCGCGCTCTGCGCGGGCTGCCTCGGCGTCGTCTTCGTGGCCGGTGCCAAGTTGCTCGATGCGGTCCGTCCCGCTGAGCCGGCCATCGTCCAGGGACCCTACCAGGCCCCGACACGGCATCTGCGCAGCGCCTCGTTGCGCCGCCGCCATCGTCGCCGTTCGAGCGACCGTCGCCGCGTTGCGACCTTGAATGAGCACAGCGCCCGTCGCGGCTGATTTCATTCGATTTTCATGACAGCCGCGTGAAATGTCGGACAAACGACATAACCTATGTTGGCATCCCAGATTCCTGCCTTGCAATTTACCGTCACTTTACCATTCTCCTGCATCGTCAGGTTAGGAACCGAATCGGAGCAGGATCACAGACACGCTAATTTCCGGGGGATGGAATGCAGATTGAATCGAACGTTCGCTTTTACCAACGCCGCGCTGCTCAGGAGCGCATGCTTGCCATTAGGTCGGTGACCAAGGCAGCCCGCGAACGTCACGAGATGCTTGCCGATACCTTCGCCCAGCGTGCCGCTCAGTTCGAGACCGTGACCGCCTAAGCGACCAACCCGACATTCGAGACAAAGAAAAAGGCCGCGCGCTCCGTTGGGAGCATCGCGGCCTTCTCTTTAAGATGGCGCGCCCGGAAGGATTCGAACCTCCGACCACCTGATTCGTAGTCAGGTACTCTATCCAGCTGAGCTACGGGCGCTTGGGTTGAGGGGGTCACTAGGGGGGTTGGCGCACCCTTTCAAGACGTTTTTTTGAAAAACCTCTGGCCGATTGCCCTTCCCCCTTGCGCTGGCTAGGGACAGAGCATGCGCAGCCTCGCCATTCTCGGCCTTTTCGTCCTCGCCTCGTGCGGCACCAACGCCAACGGCCCCTCGCTGGCCGAGCGTCCTGCCGAAGCGATCGACCCGCGCCTCCCCGTCGGCAGCGCCGAACCAGATCTTGGGCAGCTGACGATCGAGGCGCAGCTGGCCGACATCAGGGCCCGCGCCAATTCCGCCATCTCGGCCTATGAGGCGCTGCTGCTCGAAACCTTCGAGCTGGTATCGGTAGCCGGCCCCCCTGGGAGCGAAAGCTGGGTCACCGCCCAAGAGGCCGTGAGCCTGCTCGAAGTGGCACGCGCGCCCCTTCCGATTGCCTTGGGCGACCTCGATCAGCTGATCACGGTACCCATCGGCGCAGAGGGCTGGTCCTCACCCGCCGACCGTGAGGCAGCGCGACGGGTCATGCAGGCCTTGCTCATGATCGATGCGCAGCAGGCCAGCACCATCGAAGAGATGAGCATTCGCCTCGCCAACTAGGCGCTGAGCGCGTCCCACTCTTCTTTAGTCATCACCCATTGCCGCGCCGGACCATATTTCGGGCTATATTCGCGGTCCTTATAGGCAAGATCGGGCCGCTCCCGCATGCCGAGCCGCAGCATCAGCCCCCAGCTCGCTTCATTCCCGCTGACGGTGACCGCCGTGACCTCGTCATAGCCGAACCGGTCGAAGGCGAGATCGAGGCAGGCCGTTGCCGCCTCGCGCGCAAAGCCCTGCCCCCAGGCGCTTTCGCGAAACCGCCACCCGATCTCGCACATGCCCTGGTTGGGCGCGTCCTCGTAATTGATCCGCTTGAGCCCGCAAAAGCCCAGCAATTCGCCGTCCGATCTGCGCTCAACCAGCCAGAACGTATGCCCGAAATCACGCGCATAACGCTGCAGGCGCTCGAACGCCGCATGCCATTTGTCGGGCGTTTCCATCACGCCGCCGAGCCAGCGCATCACGGCGGGCGTGTTCATGATCTGGTGAAAGCGGTCGCGATCCTCATCGCGCCAGTCGCGCAGGATCAGGCGCTCGGTCTCAAGCCGAAACGTCTTGGACATCGTCAGGCGTCCGGCGGGCGATGAAGTAGAGGATCGTCCCGACAGCCGCGAAGCCGCCGAGCGTGAGCCAATGCGTCTGGTTGGTCTGCATCGTCGCCCAGATGCTGAGTACGAGCCCGATCGGCGCCGCGATCATGATCGTCGGATTGAGCGCCGGTCGGCCTGCCGCCTGCCGCAGGCGCGGCAGCGCCGCGATGGACGCGATATAGGCGACGAGGCGCGCCAGCGTCGAAATGGCGGCAAGCACCACGAACGTCCCCGACAATGCGAAAGCGATGGCCCCGACCCCGAAAAAGGCGATCGAATTGGCCGGCGTGCCCCAGCGCGACACCTTGCCGAACCAGGCCGGCAGCAGCCCGTCATCAGCCAGCGCAGGCGTCATCCTGCTGGCCGAGGTGTGACCCGCGGTCATGTTCGCGAGCACGCTCATCACGATGGTCGCGGCGATCAGGATCGCGCCCGTATCGCCGCCGAACAGGCGCGCCAGCTCGACGACTGGCGCATCAGGCCCGGTGCCTGCAATCGGCGACAGGCTGTAGGCCCATTGCAACGCAAAATAGATCAGGGTGACGAGCGCCAGGCTGAGCGTCAGCGCACGCGGCATGGCGCGGCGTGGATCGCGTGTTTCGCCCGCCGGAATGGTCGCATTTTCGAAGCCGACGAACGCATAGAGCGCGGCCAGCGCGATACCCTCGATCGCGCTGAACTGCGGCAGGACCACCGGTCCCGGTGCCGCGGCGCCCGCAAGCCCGACGATAATCAGGATGACCAATGGCGCGAGCTTCAGGAAGGTCATCGTGCCGAGCACCGCCACGACCCGCTTGAGGCCCACGATGTTGAGGATGGTCATCGCACCCAATGTGACAATGATCGCTGCACTATATGCCCAGCCATCGCCGATGGCCGGCCAGATCGCCGCTGCATAGGCGATCATCACGGTGACGTTGGCCGCCTGGCTCAACATGCGCGCAGAATAGAAAGTCCAGCCGATCTGGAAGCCCGGAAAACGTCCGAATGCGTCCGCGACGAAGCGCTGCGGTCCGCCCGAGCGGTCGGTCAGCTTGGTCAGTTCGGCAAAACAGATGACGATGCTCATCACCAACGCCCCGCCAATGAGCAGCAGCCAAGGCGCGAACGAGCCGACGGCGTCATGGAGGATTTCGGGCAAGCCGAAAATCCCCGCGCCGATCAGCCCGTTGATGGTCAGGAAGGCGACGCCCAGCGTCCCCATATCGCGCTTATACTTGCCCCCGGTCATGCGCGAAGCTTACGCGCGACCTCCAGCGCATGATAGCTCAAAATGCCCGTCGCGCCGGCGCGTTTGAAGGCCGTCAGCGCTTCCATCAGCATTGTGTCGCGGTCCCCTGCCCCGGCAGCCGCGCATTCTTCGATCATCGCGAATTCCCCGCTGGTCATATAGGCAAAGACGGGCGTTTCGAACGTGTCGGCAACCCGCGCGACGATATCGAGATAGAGCATCCCCGGCTTCACCATCACGAAATCCGCGCCCTCGGATATGTCGAGCTCGACTTCCTGCAGCGCTTCCATCCCGTTGGCGGGGTCCATCTGATAACCGCGCTTGTCACCCTTGAGGCGATCGCCGGAGCCGACTGCATCGCGGAACGGGCCATAGAGCGCAGAGGCATATTTGGCCGAATAGGCCATGATCGCGGTATTCGAATGGCCGCCATCTTCCAGCGTGTCGCGGATCGCGGCGATGCGGCCGTCCATCATGTCGGAGGGCGCGACAATGTCTGCACCCGCTGCCGCCTGCACCAGCGCTTGCGCGGCGAGGATGTCGACCGTTGCGTCATTGTCGACGCTACCGTCCTCGGCGAGCAGGCCGTCGTGGCCGTGGCTGGTATAGGGATCCAACGCCACATCGGTCATCACGCCGATCTCGATACCCGCATCCTTGATGCCGCGTACGGCGCGGCAGACGAGATTGTCTGGATTGAGCGCCTCGCGCGCATCCTCGCTGCGATCCTTGTCCGCCGTATTGGGGAAGAGCGCGACAGCCGGAATACCCGCATCGGCCGCTTCCTTGGCGCGCTCGACGATGCCGTCGATCGACCAGCGCGACACGCCGCGCAGCGACGCGATCGGCTGTTCCTCGCCCTCACCTTCACAGATGAAGAGCGGCCAGATGAAGTCGCTGGGGTGGAGCCGATGCTCGCGCACCATCTCGCGCATCCACGGGGCCTGCCGGCGGCGGCGCATCCGGGTGGCGGGAAAGCTCAACCCAGCCGCTCCAGCGCTGCGCGCAGCCGCGTCGCTTCTTCCGAGCGGGCTTGATGGTCGGCCTTGGCCTTTTCAACCGCTTCGGGCTTGGCGCGTTCGACGAAATTGGGATTGTTCAATCGACCCTCGAGGCTTTTCACCTCCTTTTCGGCTGCTTCTGCCGCCTTGGCAAGCCGCGCGCGTTCGGCGTCGAGATCAATGGCATCGGCCAGCGGCACCGCATAGCTCTTGCCAGCGACCACGATCTGCGCAGAACCTGATGGCGCAGTCTTCATCTCCGCGCCCCATTCGGCCTTGCCCATGCGGTCGAGTGCCTCGGCCCCGTCGGTCGCGCCGCCATCCAGCGGATGCAGCGTCAGGCGCGAACTCCACGGAATGTTGAGTTCGGCACGCAGCGCACGCACTTCACTGATCAGCGCGATGGTCCAGTCGATGCCGGCTTTAGCCTCGGCATCCACATCAGCCTTTGGCTCCGGCCATTTGGCGACGATGAGGTCATAGTCGCGCTCACCCATCGCGCTCCACAGCTCTTCGGTGATGAAGGGCATGAAGGGATGGAGCATGACGAGGATCTGGTCGAACGCCCACGCCGCGACCGCCTTGGTCTCGTCATCGATGTCGCCCTTTATGAGTTCGAGATACCAGTCGCAGAAGGTGCCCCAGGCGAAGCGGTAGATGGCATCGGCCATCCCGTCGAAGCGCAATTCCTCGAACGCTTTTTCCAGGCGGGCCAGCGTCTCGACGACTTCGCCGATGATCCAGCGATTGACCGGCTTTGTCGCGCTCGGCGCGCTGATCGTATCGCTGCCACCGATGCCATTGGCCTGGAGGAAACGCGCGGCGTTCCAGATCTTGGTGCCGAAATTGCGATAGCCCTCGACCCGCTTGTCATCCATCTTGATGTCACGGCCCTGGCTTTCCATCGCAGCCATGAAGAAGCGCAGCGCATCGGCGCCATATTGGTCGATGAGGCCCAATGGATCGACCACATTGCCCTTCGACTTGGACATTTTCTGCCCGTCGGCGGCGCGCACGAGGCCGTGCAGATAGAGCTTCGGCCACGGATTCTCACCCGTCAGCTGGCGCCCCATCATCATCATCCGCGCGTCCCAGAAGAACAGGATGTCGAAGCCTGAGACGAGCAGGTCGTTGGGATAATGCTTTGCCAAGAGGTCGGTCTGGTTGGGCCAGCCCAATGTCGCGAAAGGCCAAAGCCCGGACGAGAACCATGTGTCGAGCACATCCTCGTCGCGCTTCAGCGCCACGCCCTCGCCCGCCTGGGCCTGCGCCTCTTCCTCGCTCATCGCGACATAGGCCTTGCCGTCGGCATCATACCAGGCCGGGATCTGGTGACCCCACCAAAGCTGCCGGCTCACGCACCAGGGCTGGATATTTTCCATCCAGTTGAAGAAGGTCTTTTCCCAGCTCTTGGGCACGATCTCGACGTCGCCATTCTTCACCGCCTCGATCGGCTGTACCGCGAGCTTTTCGGCATCCACATACCATTGATCAGTCAACCAAGGCTCAATCACAACACCACCACGATCGCCGAACGGCGTTTGGATGGTGCGCGGCTCGGCATCATGTTCCTCGCCGTCCTTGTCGACATGCGGGATGAGGAGGCCGAGCTCCTTCATCCGCGTCACAACCAATTCGCGTGCGCCGTCGACGCCATTCTTCTTGAAACGATGCAGCCCGATAAATTCATCGGGCACCAGTCCGTCCTCGGTCTGGCAGACATCGCCATTGCCATCGAGCATGTTGAGCATCTTCGCAGGCTCCATACCCGCGCGCTTGCCCACGTCGAAATCGTTGAAGTCGTGGCCCGGCGTGATCTTCACGCAGCCCGAGCCCAGTTCGGGATCGGCATGCTCGTCCGCCACGACCGGGATTTTCCGCCCCGTAATCGGGTGATCGATCATCTTGCCCACGACCGACGCAAAGCGCTCGTCTTCGGGATGCACCGCGACCGCCATGTCCGCGAGCATCGTTTCCGGACGCGTCGTCGCGACTTCCAGATAGTCCTTGCCCTCGCTGGTCTTCACCCCGTCGGCGAGCGGATATTTGAAGTGCCAGAAACCGCCCTTCATCTCGATCGTCTCGACTTCGAGGTCGGAGATGGCGGTCTTCAATTTGACGTCCCAGTTCACCAGTCGCTTGTCGCGATAGATGAGGCCGTCATTGTATAGGTCGACGAAGACCTTGAGCACGGCCTTGGAAAAATGCGGGTCCATCGTGAACTGCTCGCGGCTCCAGTCCATCGAGCAGCCGAGGCGCCGCAGCTGGCCGGTAATCGTACCGCCGCTCTCTTCCTTCCACTCCCAGACCTTCTTGATGAAGTCCTCGCGCGAATAGTTGGTGCGCTTGTCCTGTTTGGCTTCCATCTGCCGCTCGACCACCATCTGGGTGGCGATGCCGGCATGGTCGACGCCCACGACCCACAGCGCGTCCTTGCCGCGCAACCGCTCGTAGCGGATCATGATGTCTTGCAGCGTATTGTCGAGCGCGTGCCCGATATGCAGGCTGCCCGTCACGTTGGGCGGCGGGTTGACGATCGTATAGGCCTGCGCGTCGGGGCGCTCGGGGCGAAACAGGCCGCCCTTTTCCCAATGCTGGTACCATTTTGCCTCGATCGGGCCGGGTTCGAAAGTCTTGGCGAGTTCGGTCATAGGGCAGAGCGACTATAGAGAGCCGCCCTCCCCTTCAAGAGATTCCCGCTATTCGCCGTCCTCGGCGGTCCAGCGGTCCATCCATTCCTCGACCTCATTGTGCCAGCGGATCGAGTTCTCGCCGTTAAGCACCCAGTGATTTTCGTCGGGGAAGACGAGCAGCTTGGAGGGAATGTCGCGCTCCTGCAGCGCGGTGAAGGCACCGAGGCCCTGCGTATAGGGCACGCGATAATCCTTGAGGCCCAGCACGACCAGCATCGGCGTCTGCCAATTGTCGACATGGTTCACGGGATTCCAGCGCTCATACATTTCCGGATTTTCGGCATAGGAGCCGCCCATGTCCCAGCGCGGGAACCACAATTCCTCGGTCGAGTAATAGAAGGCCCGCATGTCGAACAAGCCGTTATGGTTGATGAGGCAGTCGAACCGGTCGGACCAATTACCCGCAATCCAGTTCATCATATAGCCGCCATAGCTGGCGCCCAGCGCGCAGATGCGGTCGCCGTCGAGTTGCTCGTCCATCTCCAGCGCGTGGGCGAGGCCCAGCTGGAGGTCCTCCAACGGCTTGCCGCCCCAATCCTGGTTGATGCTGTCGGTGAAGTCCTGCCCGTATCCGGTGGAGCCGTGGAAATCGATCGAGACGACCGCATATTTCCCGAACGTCAGCGCGCGCGGGTTCCAGCGGGTCGACCAGCTATTGCCAAAGCTACCCTGCGGACCGCCATGGACGACGAAGGCGACCGGCAGGTCCTCCTCGGCATCGGCGGGCTTGAGGCGGAAGCCCCAGACCGTGTCGCCATTGGCGCCGATGAAGTTGAACTTCTCATATTCCATCGGGTCGAGCTCGGCGAGCTTGTCGGCATTGAAGAAAGTGCGCTGCTCGATCTCGCCATCGTCGAGCAGGTAGATTTCGGTCGGCGCCATCATGCTGTTCATCGTGAAGACGACATCGCCATTGAGCAGAGGCACGGCATTGCCCGCATTGCCGTCCTGCGTGAGCCGCTCGCGCGCGCCAGAGGCGACATTGATGCGATAGAGCGGGTGCTCCATCGTTTCGCCGACACCGACGATCAAACTGGTGCCGTCGGCCGTCCACGTGATCGATCCGGCCGAAAGATAGCCATCGGCGGTCAAGGCGCGCGTTTCGCCGGTGGCGAGATCGCGGATCATGACTGTGAACTTGTCGCTCTCATAGCCGGGCCGCTCCATCGCGACATAGGCCAGCGTGCGGCCATCGGGCGAAATGGTCGGCAGATTGTCGTGCGCCTCATTGTCGGGCGTCAGGTTGATCGCAGGCGCTCGCCCGTCGATCGGGGCGACATAGATATCGAGGTCGGTCGAGGTGGGTTCGCTCGACCCGCCTTCGCGCAGTGCGAAGAAGACCGCGCCATTATTCGCGACACTGATTTCCTCGCTGCCACCAAAGGGGCGCGAGGGCGTGTTGCCGCCAAGATCGCGGCTGAGCGGTGCGCCGGTGCCGATGGCACGACCATCGACGACCTCGAAACCGTAAAGCTGCGACTTCACGCCGGGTTCGACCCATGTATCCCACTGCCGCACGAAGATTTCGTCATATTCGAGCGCATTGCCGACCTCGACCTCCATGGCCGCTTCGACATCCACATTGGCGCAGACAAAATCTTCGCATTTAAGGTCGCGTGTGGCGATCAGCACGAGCTTGCTGGCATCGGTCGACAGGACGAAATCGTCGATCGCGCCGGCGGCGAGGTTGGTGACCTGCTCGGGCTCCTGGAAACGCTCCATGCGATAGACCTGGTCCGATCCCGAACGGTCTGACACGAACCAGATCGCTCCGTCGCCGCCGAACCGCGCGCCGCCGAAGCTCCAGTTGCCATTGGCGAGGACATGATCGTCTTCCGACCCGTCGAGCGAATGGAGATGATAGCTGGTGGTGCGCCCCGAAAGGTCGTCTTTCGCGCTGGAGACGGAGAACAAGGCCCATTTGCCATCGGGCGATACGGACGGCGCACCGACGCGGTCAAAGCCGACCAGGTCCTCGGGGGTGAGCGGCCGCGCTTCGGCGGCTTGGGTGGCGACGAGGGCGGCGGCGAGCGCGGTCAGCGCGAGAGTCGTTTTCATGGCGCGAACGCTACTCCTCGCGCGCCATTTCGCAAGCAAAACCGCTTAGAGCTTGCGTGCTGTCATTTGCGCCGCTGCGCTAAAGCTTACGTCCGGTGATCCGCTTGATTTCGGCGCGCACATGCTCGTCGACGATGCCGGGCAGGCGCTCGTCGAGCCACTGCTTGAGCATCGGGCGCAGCATTTCACGAACAAGGTCCTCGAGCGGGTTGGCCGCGGCCTGCTCGGGCGCATCGCGCGCGATCGAGGCAAGCTGTTCGAGGCTGGAGCGTGCGCCCGAGGTCGCTTCCTCGGCCATCAGGCTTGCGACCTTGGCCGGCGGCGTTTCGGGGTCATGCCCCGCACCATCTTCGGGATCGGCCATGCTCTCGTCGAGGTCGAGCACGTCCTCATTGGCCGCCTCGGCGGTCTGTTCTTCGGCCTTGTCCTCGACCACAGGGCGCGCAGGCGCATCGATCCCGTCCTCCGCGATCACTTTCTTGATCGAGGCGAGAATGTCTTCCATCGAGGGCTCGTTCGGGCCAGCCATACCGCCTTAATAGGGATTATTGCGCGTCTGTCACGCCTTGAGGACGTTCCGCGTCGGTGACGGTGCTGGTCGCGTCGACTTCGGAGCGCGGATTGCCCGCCCAGTCGTTCCAGCGCTGCGCCACGCGGCGGTAATTGCCGAGCGGATCGTAAAGCGCGCCGCCGTCGAGGTTGAGATCCTCGGCCTCGGCCTGCCCCATCGCATTGAGCAGGCGGAAGCCTGCCACATAGGCATCACGGCGCGCGGTCACGAGATCGACCTGCGCATTGAGCAATTCCTGCTCGGCATCGAGCACGAACAGCACCGAGCGCGAACCGATCGAATTTTCGAGGCGCGCCCCTTCGAGTGCAAGCTCGTTGGCTTCGACCGCAACGATATTGGCCTCGATCGACAACAGGGCCGCTTCGTAATTGGCAAAGGCGGTGCGCACATCGGCAACCACCGCACGCTCGGTGCCGACACGCTGCTCCAGCGTCTGGCCTTCGCGTGCCCGCGCCTGCGCGATGCGCGCCGAGGGCAGCCCACCCTGGTAGATCGGCACGCGCGAAGAGATGCCAATGCTGGTCACCGACCCGCTATTGGGCAGCGCACTGCCCGTGCCATCGACCCCGGCATTGCCGAGCGCATTCACATATTGCCCGGTGCCGACGACCGAAAGGGTCGGCGTCCGGCTGGCCCGCGCGACGCGCACGTCATAGGCGGCAGCGCGGGTATTGAGATCGGCTGCAAGCAAATCGGGATTGTCGACCAGCGCGATGCGCACCGCTTCGTCGGCGGTTTCCGGCAGCGGCGGCAGCGGCGGCGGCGAGGCCAGCTCGCCCGGCATCACGCCAATGACTTCGCGATAGGTCTCGACGGCACCGGCCAAGCGGCCCTCCGCAGCGGCAAGCCGCGAGGCGGCAAGCTGCAGGCGGGCTTGGCTCTGCGCGACGTCGGTCCGCGTCAGGTCGCCAATCTCGAAACGGTCCTGCGAAGCCTGGAAGTTGGTATCCAGCACGCGCACCTGATTGCGGTTCAATTCGACGATCGCGCGGTTGAGGATCACATCCATATAAGCGCTGACCGCGAGCACGAAGACATCGCCCTCGACGGCTCGCAGCGTTGCGCGAGCGGATTCGACCCGCACCTGCGCGGCGCGAACGTCATTTTTCACGGCACCGCCACGATAGACGGGAATGGTAAGGTTGGCGGTAGCGCCAAGGCTCGGATCAAGGCTGCCGCCAAAATCGAGGCTGCCCTGCCGCGTCAAATCGCGATCGACACCGACCGTCGCGCTCAGCGTCGGACGACCGCCCGCACGGGCAATCGCCACAGCGGCATCATTGATACCCAGCGATTCGCGCTGCGCCGTCAGCGTAGGGTTGGTCCAATAGGCCTCGACCAGGGCTTCGGTGAGCGTATCCACCTCGCCGTTCTGTTCCTGCGCGTAAGCAGGCACCGCGCCGGCCAGGCATGTCGCTGCCCCAAGGATTGCGTAACTCAACCGCATGTTATCGCCTCCCCTCGAGCCGAAAAAATCTAGAATTGGAACCCGCGCACCTTGGCGAATTCTCCCAACGGCGCGACCTGAGCATCCGCAAAGGTGCGGAAGGCCACGCCCTCGCCCGACCGACGTCCGATCGCCAGTCGCGTCACACCATCGCTGAGGATGGCCGCTGCGACACGCCCCTTTTCGGCAAGCTGGCCCGTCAGTTCTTCGGAAAGCTGTTCGATCGCTCCCACGATCAGGATGGCATCGAACGGCGCTTCGTCGGCAACGCCCTTGTCGAGCGGCCCGGTGGCAATCGCCATCCGCTCCATGTCCGGGCCGGTCGCAGCCGCGCTGTCGAGCGCGACGACGTCGACACCCAGCCGGGCCAGCACTGCGCCGGCATAGGCGGCAAGCGGACCGGCAACGAGGATCTTCTCGCCCGCCTGCGGGGCAAGGCGGTCGACCAGCTTGAACAAGGGCGTCGGCGCCATGGCGAATCGACCTTCGCTTAGATCGAGGCTGCGATCGCGATAGGCGACGGCGCGGCGTGCTTCGGGCAGGAAGGCTTCGCGACCGACCGCATCGATGGCGGCAATGAGCTGCCCGTCATTGACGCCCGAGGGGCGCAACTGACTGTCGATCATGGCGCGGCGTGCGCGCGAAAAGGTCTCGCTTTCGTCGGTCTTGGTCATGACGTCGCTCACTGTGTGATCACCCTAATACAGCTTAGTCTTTCCTGCTCTCTAATGCCTGAGGCGCGATAGGCCAAGGACAAGCTACTGCTTTTCGTCGAAAGTTGGCGTTGACAAGTCGATGGCGAAAGCTGCAAACGGCGCGCTCACCATGTCGCGAGGTCCGATGGCGGAGTGGTGACGCAGCGGACTGCAAATCCGTGTACGCCGGTTCGATTCCGGCTCGGACCTCCATTTTCCCTCTCAAAAAGCCCGTCTTTTGTCGGTAACAGCGCTTCGGTAGCTGTCGTGACGACGTGGACGGCGTGTGATGGGGATTAGATGTGATGGACAAGAAACAGGCATTCCGGCTCGAACTGTCGCGCCGCCATGCGCTCAAGAGCTTCGGGGTGGCGGCAATTGCCGGTCTCGCCATCGCCAGCCCGTCGCGCATCCTCGCCAAGCCGGTCTTCCGCCAATATCCCTTCACGCTGGGCATCGCCTCGGGCGACCCCTCGCCCGACGGTTTCGTCATCTGGACGCGCCTTGCGCCCGATCCGTTCGCGCTCGACTATGGGATGCCCATGGCGGCGGTCGAGGTCGGCTATGAGGTCGCCACCGATCGCGGTTTTCGCGATGTCGTGCGCAAGGGCATGACGCTTGCTCGCCCCGAGCTCGGCCATAGCGTCCATGTCGAATTGAGCGGCCTCGATGCCGACCGCGATTATTATTACCGCTTCACCTCAGGCGATGAGCGCACCTATCGCGGCCGTGCCCGCACCACCCCGGCCATCGGCGCGAGCGTCGACCGGCTCCGCTTCGCCGTCGCCGGCTGCCAGAATTACGAGGAAGGCTATTACACCGCCTACCGCCACCTCGCCGAAGAAAATCCCGACTTCGTCTATTGCTATGGCGATTATATCTACGAATATCGCGACGCGCCGGTGCGCCATTGGGCCGGCCCCGTCGCCAGCGTCCGCCGCCATTTCGAGGGCGAAGTGCAATCGATCGGCGACTATCGGCGCCGTTATGCCCAGTACAAAATGGATATCGACCTCCAGCGCGCCCACGCCGCCGCGCCGTGGCTGACCGTCTGGGACGATCACGAGATCGACAATAATTGGGTCAGCCATCTCGATCAGGACGGCACTCCGCCCGAACTCTTCCGCCTCCGCCAGCAAATGGCAATGCAGGCCTATTACGAGCATATGCCGCTGCGTGCCGCCTCGCTCCCGGTCGGCGCCTCGATGCAGATCTATCGCCACATGCCGTGGGGTAACTTGGCCGACATCAACCTGCTCGATACCCGCCAGTTCAGGAGCGACCAGCCCTGCAACGACAGCTGGGGCGCCGATTGCGACGATGTGCGCAGCCGCGATGCCGACGTGCTCGGCCAGCGACAGCTTGACTGGCTGCTCGGCAATATGGGCCGCTCCGAGGCGACCTGGCAGGTGCTCGCGCAGCAGATCATGATGATGGACCTCGACCGCATGCCCGACCAGGAAGGGCTGCAGGTCAATCCTGACAGCTGGGGCGGCTATCAGGTCCCGCGGGCGCGGCTACTCGAAGAATTGTCGCGCCGCGGCCATGACAGCACCATCGTATTGACCGGCGACGAGCATCAGCATTTCGCCGGCAATCTCTACGAGGACGGCACCGACCGCGCCGGCAGCCCGATCGCCACCGAGTTCGTCACCACCTCGATCACGTCGGGCGGCGATGGCGAACTCCAACGCGCCGACATGCGCGAGATACAGGCTGCCAACCCGCAACTCGTCTACAACAATTACCAGCGCGGCTACGCCATCTGCGACGTCACCCGCGACCAATGGACCACCCATCACCGCGTCGTCGAAAAAGTGTCCGAGCGCGGCGCGCCCATCTCCACCGCCGCCAGCTTCGCGGTCGCGCCGGGCAGCCCGGGGGTCCAGCGCGCCTGATCGATATGGTCATTTGGCCGATTGAGGCGCGCGCGGCTTGCTGCTAGTCGCGCCGCCATGATCAGGATTGCTCTTCTCGCTCTCGCCGCCCTGGGCCTGTCCGCCTGCATGGACAGCGATGCCTATTGCGACACCGCCTTGCCAACACCGGGCGAGGCCTGGGCCCGCGCCACCGCCGAAGGCCAGCCGATGGGCGCGGTCTACATGACTATCGCCAACAATGGCGATTGCGACGTCGAGGTCCTGCGCGTCACCTCGGGCGCCAGCGAGGGCGCCAGCATCCACGAAACCACCTTCGACAATGGGATGGCCAGCATGTCGCCGATCGATACGCTGGAGATCGCGGGCAACAGCCGTATCACGCTCGAACCCGGCGGGACGCACATCATGCTCGAAGGGCTCAAGGCCCCGCTCGAGGCCGGCAGCACCTTCAAGCTCACTCTCTGGTACGGCACCGGTGCGCAGCAGGTCGTCGATGTCGCGGTGGTAGAGGCCAGCGCACGATGATGTCCCGCATTCGCATCGTCCTGTGGGCCGCAATTGCCGCGCTCCTCATTGGCGTCGGGGTGTTTTTCCTGACCCAGGATCGCGAAACGCCCACCAGCGACATGGTTGAATTCGGTGGCCCCTTCACATTGGTCGGCAGCGATGGCGAACTCTTCTCCAGCAGCGTGTTGGACGGTCGTCCGCACGCCATCTTCTTCGGCTTCACCAATTGCCCCGACGTCTGCCCGACGACCCTGTCCACGCTCGTACGCCTGCGTGACCAGGTAGGCGGCGCGGAGGCGTTCGACATCGTCTTCATCACCGTCGACCCCGAGCGTGACGGCCCCGAAGAAGTCGGCCGCTATGCCGACCTCTTTTCGACGCCGATCATCGGCCTTACCGGCAGCTCGGAGCAGATCGAGCAGGTGATGCGCCAATATGGCGTCGCTGCGATCCGGGACGGCGAGACTGCGCCGGGCAACTACAATGTCAATCACACGGCCAGCGTCTTCCTCGTCGACGAGGGCGGCAAGTTCGTCTCGACGATCAGCCCCGAGGAGCCCGAGGAAATCGCGCTCCAGAAGCTGGAGCGTATCGCGCTCTAGTCGAAGCGTTCGTCGGGGATGCGCGCGATCAGGCGACGCAAGGCCTCGATCGATTCGGGTTCATCGAAGCTCGGCGCATGGCCGACATCGGGCACGGTGACGAGCTCGGCATCGGGCAGTTCGCGCATCATCCGTTCCGCCGTCCCTGGCGCGAACAGGTCGCTCAGCGCGCCGCGCAGGATCGTGACAGGCTTGCGCTTCAATCCTTCGAGCAGGTGCCAGGCATCCATCGGTTCCTCTTCGGCACCCGCGACGACATTTTCGGCGATGCGCAGATCGTAATTGGAGCGCACCCGCCCGCCATCTTCCTTCAGCAACCGCCGCGCAAAGCGTTCGAATTCGGCTTCCGACCAATTGGGATAAATGCCCGCCATGCCGGCCTTCAGCTCGCGCGCGGCGTGGGCGTAATCGTCGAATTCCAGCCCATCGCCGACATAGGTGCGGATGCGGTCGATCCCGTCCTCGATCAGCTCGGGCCCGATATCGTTGAGCAGCGCCCCGGCAATCCGCTCGGGTTCGATCGCGGCCATCAACATGGTCACGATCCCGCCGAGCGACGTGCCGACGAAGATCGCGTCGGCAATACCCAGCTGGTCGAGAAACTTGATCAGGTCCTGGACGTAGATTTCGGGCTTGTAGCGCGACGGGTCGGGATCATGCTCCGACAGGCCGCGGCCGCGAAAATCGACCGACAACATCCGGTGCTGGCCCGCAAAAGCCTCGGCGACCGGATCGAAATCGGCGGCGTTGCGCGTCAGCCCGTGCAGGCACAGCAAAGGCGGCCCGTCGCGCGGCCCGTCATAATCGCGATAGTGCAGCTTGAGCCCCTCGGGGCTATTCCAATATCGCGACTTATACTCTGCCATGCTGGCGCTTTCCCCTGCGGTGCGGTTCCTCTATCGCCTAAGACATGGCGGAAAACCAACCCTATCGTCCCGATCCGGCCATTTTGGCATTGGGCGACCAGTTTTACGACACGGTCGAACCGGCCGACTTTCCCGAGACGAAGCTGCGTTTCGCCAACGAACGCTCGGCCGAGAAAATCGGGCTCGGCGGTAAGGACGAACAATGGTGGACCGACCATTTCGGCCGCTTTTCGCCGCTGCCCGACAATCTCAAGGCGCCGCTGGCGCTGCGCTATCACGGCCACCAGTTCCGCCACTACAACCCCGATATCGGTGATGGTCGCGGCTTTCTCTTTGCCCAGATGCGCGATGGTGAGGATCGCCTGCTCGACCTCGGCACCAAGGGCTCGGGCCAAACACCCTATAGCCGCCAGGGCGATGGCCGTCTGACGCTCAAAGGTGGATCCAGAGAAGTCCTCGCCACCGAGATGCTCGAGGCATTGGGCGTCTACACCTCCAAGACCTTCGCGCTCGTCGAGACCGGCGAATCCCTGTGGCGCTCGGATGAGCCCTCGCCGACCCGCTCGTCGGTCCTCACTCGGCTCGGGCACGGCCATATCCGCATCGGCACATTCCAGCGCTACGCCTTCGAACGCGACCATGAAGCGATCGAGCGGCTTGTCGCCTACTGCCTGCTCAATCTCTACGGCGAGAATGCCTCGGGCGACGCTGTCGAAGATGCGGTTCGCCTGTTCGATCTGGTCGGCACCGCCACCGCACGCCTCGCCGCCTCCTACATGGCGGCGGGCTTCGTCCACGGCGTTCTCAACAGCGACAATATCGCCATTAGCGGCGAGAGCTTCGACTATGGCCCGTGGCGCTTCACGCCGTTTTGGGACGAGACCTTCACCGCCGCCTACTTCGACAGCGAAGGCCTCTACAGTTTCGGCCGCCAGCCCGAAGCGATCCATTGGGATTTCGCGCAGCTCGGCGGCTGCCTCTCGCTGCTCGCGAGCGAGGACCGCCTCAACCCCATTCTCGCCGATTGGGTCGAACGTTTCGATGCCGCCTTGATCGAGGCCATGCTGAAACGTCTGGGTATCACCAAGGTCAACGCGAAGGCCGATGGCGACATTGTTCGCGCGATGGTCATGGCGCTCGCGCAGCAAAGCGTGAAGATCGACCGCTTCTTCTTCGACTGGCGCGGCGGGATCGATCCTGGCGGGGAGGCCTATGCATCCTCCGAATGGCGCGCCCTCGCCGATCTGCTCGCGGAGCGCACCAATCCCGATGCCCGCAGCCACGAATATTGGTCGGACGAGGCGCCCTGCTCGATGCATATCGAGGAGTTGGAAGCCCGCTGGGACGCAATTGCCGACAAGGATGATTGGGCACCCGTCGAGGCCAAGGTCGCCGCCATCCGGCGCATGGGCGAAGCGATGCAGGACGGGACAGCCGCCGACCAAGACGCTTGACCCGGCGGTTCGCACCTGCGAGCCAACCGCCATGAGTTTGAAAAGCTTTGCGCCCGCTAGCGGCGAGGAAATCTGGACCGGCGAAGCGGGCGATCCCGCAGCCGAAATCGCCATTGCCCGCAAGGCCTGGCCCGACTGGGCGAGCCAGAGCTTCACCCAGCGCGCCGAGGCGCTGCGCCGCTTCGCCAATGTCGTGCGCGCCCGCGAAGACGAAATGGCCGAGCTCATTTCCAAGGAGACCGGCAAGCCGCATTGGGAGGCCCGCACCGAAGTCGGCGCCGTCATCGGCAAGGTCGACATCTCGGTCACCGCCTTTTCCGAGCGCACGCCCAACCGCCGCGCCGAAGCCGCGATGGGCAACAAGGTTGCGGTCCGTCACAAGCCGCATGGCGTAATGGGCGTGCTCGGCCCCTACAATTTCCCTGCCCACCTGCCCAACGGACACATCGTCCCGGCGCTGCTGGCGGGCAATGCCATCGTTTTCAAACCGTCCGAAAAAACGCCCGCCGTCGGCGAACTGCTGGTCGATTGCTTCCACGAAGCGGGCATCCCGGCAGGTGTCGTGCGCTGCGTCCAGGGCGGCCCCGATGTTGGCAAGGCGCTGGCTGAGAATGACGGCATCGATGGCCTGCTCTTCACCGGCTCCGCCCGCGCCGGCCGCTTCATCCATCGCGCCTTCGCGGACAAACCGCACAAGATCCTCGCCATCGAAGCTGGCGGCAACAATCCGCTGGTCGCCTGGGACGTGAAGGACCTGCAGGCCGCGGCCGCAATCATCGTCCAATCGGCCTTCCTCTCGGCGGGCCAGCGCTGCACCTGCGCGCGCCGCCTGATCGTGCCCGAGGATGATCACGAGGCGCTGATGGGCGAGGTCTTCAAACTGACCGACCGGATCATTGTCGACGAGCCCTTCGCCAAGCCCGAACCCTTCATGGGGCCGGTCATCGACAATGATGCCGCCGACCATGTGCAGGATCGCTATCTCGAATTGCTCGCCAAGGGCGGCAAGCCGCTGCGCCAGATGCATCGCCCGGACGAAAATCTGCCGATGCTGACCCCGGCCATCGTCGACATGACCGATGCGACCGAACGGCTCGACGAGGAAATTTTCGGCCCCGTCCTGCAGCTCATCCGCGTCGACAGCTTCGAAAATGCAGTGCGCGAGGCGAACAATACGCGTTTCGGGCTGGCCGCCAGCATCCTCACCAAGGACCCGCAGAAGTACGACTTCTTCTGGGCCAATGCGCGCGCCGGCGTCATCAACTGGAACAAGCCCACCAATGGTGCGCCCTCGACCGCGCCCTTCGGCGGCATCGGCATTTCGGGCAACCACCGCCCCAGCGCCTTCTACGCCGCCGATTATTGCGCCTATCCGGTGACCAGTGTCGAGGCAGAACTCTGCCGCGCGACGATCGGCCAAGGCCTTCGCGACCCGGTGATGCTGGAGGATTAGGGGCGGCGCCCAAGCACCGCCCCATCAATCTCTACTCGCCGCTATCCTCGTCCATCAGCTGCTGCATCAGGTAGGTGTAGCGCAGCGCCAACAGTTTGGCCTGCTGTTCGGGATCGTTGCCGCCCGAATGGCCGCCGACCATGTCCTCATAGTAATAATAAGGCTGGCCGTTCGCCGCCATGCGCGCCGCAGCCTTGCGGCCATGGCTCGGATGGGTGCGGTCATCCGCGGTCGAGGTGACGTAGAGCACCTTGGGGAATTCGGCTCCCGGCACCAGCTTCTGGTAGGGCGAATAGGATTGGATCCATGCGCGCTGTTCGGGAATACGCGGATCGCCATATTCGCCGATCCACGAGGCGCCGCGGCCGATCTCGTGATAGCGCAGCATGTCGAATAGCGGGATCGCCACGATCGCCGCGTTGAACAAATCGGGCCGCTGCGTGAACGCAGTGCCGACCAGCAGGCCACCCTGGCTCCCGCCCTCGATGCCGAGATGCTCCGGCGACGTGAGGCCGGTATCGACAAGGTCCTGTGCGATGGCGATGAAATCGTCCCACGTGCGCTGCTTGTTCTCGCGGATCGCGGTCTGGTGCCATTCCGGCCCGAACTCGCCGCCACCGCGCATGTTTCCGAGCACATAGGCGCCGCCATTTTCGAGCCACAGCTTGCCGGTGGTGCCGAGATAGGAAGGCACGCGGCTCACCTGGAAGCCGCCATAGCCTCCGAGCAAGGTCGGCGTTGAGCCGTCCATCACGGTGTCCTTATGGCGCACCACGAAATAGGGGATCATCACGCCGTCCGCCGACGCGACCTCGCGCTGTTCGATCACGAAATCGGAGCCATCGAAGCGCGCCGGGCTCTGCTTGAGCACCTCGAGATCGCCCGTCTCGCCATTGAAGAAATAGGTGGTGCTGGGCGTCAGGAAGTCGGTCGAATAAAGCAGGATCTCGTCCGTATCGTCCGCCGCCGAGCCGATCGACAAGGTCGCATTGTCGGGCAGCGGGACGAGGCTCGTCACCCACTCCCCGTCGACATAATTATATTTGAAGACCCGGCCGCGGACATTATCGAGCACGCCCAGGTACATCGACCCGCCCGACGTGTTGAAGCCGCGCCGCGTCTGGCGCTCGCCCGGTGTCCAGACCGGCTCCCAGGTCACGCCGTTGGGATCGGCTTTGAACGCGTCGAGATCGGCTGAGAGCAGCGAATCCGCTGGATAGGTGACCCCGCTTGTAGTCCACTCCTCGCGCAGGCTCATCAGCATGCGCCCGTCGACGATGCCCGAGGGCGAGACCTTGGTGGGAATGTCGAGCTTCACCCACTCGCCATCCTTCTCCCAATAATATTCGCGCTCGTGGAAGTTGAGGCCGCGCGAGGCGAGCCGTCCGTGGATGACATAGTCGCCATCGCGCACGACACTGGCGCCGGCCGAAACGTCGGTCGGCTCGCCGCGATAGATTTCGACCGCTTCGTCGAGCGTCTGGCCGCGCTTCAGCACCTTGGTGATGAAGGGATATTCGCTCTCGGTCATCGTGCCTTCGCCAAAGTCGCGCGAAACGAGAAGCGTGTCTTCATCGACCCATTGCACGCCGCCAAGGCTCTCTTCGAAGAAGAAGCCGCCTTCGACGAAGGTGCGCGTCTCAAGGTCGAACTCGCGGATTTCGTTAGCATCCTTGCCGCCATCGGACAGAATGACGAGGCAATGTTTCCGCTCGGGTCCGAGGCAGTTCATGCCGCGATAGACCCATTCGCGCCCTTCCTCGGCGGCAAGCTGGTCGATGTCGAGCACGACGTCCCATTCGGGATTGTCGGTGCGATAGCTCTCCATGCTGGTGAAGCGGACAATGCCCTTGGGATTGGCTTCGTCCTGCCAGAAGTTCATCAGGCCCTGCGGCCAGATCGAGACACCCGGCACGCGGTCGTCGGCCTGCAGGATGGCCAGCGCGTCGCTCTTCAACGCCTCGAATTTCGGGTCGGT
Source organism: Sphingomicrobium sediminis (assembly GCF_023805295.1). Taxonomy (NCBI): domain Bacteria; kingdom Pseudomonadati; phylum Pseudomonadota; class Alphaproteobacteria; order Sphingomonadales; family Sphingomicrobiaceae; genus Sphingomicrobium; species Sphingomicrobium sediminis. The sequence continues at coordinate 139,957 of NZ_JAMSHT010000001.1, read as the reverse complement.
GAAGATGACGCCTTCGGTCTTTTCATTCTCCGCCTCGACCCAGGCCAGCGCTTCGTCCGAGCGCGCTTCCTCGAGCCAGATGAAAGGATCGTCGATTTGGACCTCCTGGGCGATGGCAGGGCTGCCGATCGCGAACGTCGCGGCGGCGGCAAGAAAGATGGATTTTTTCATGAAGGACTCCCCACGCTGATTGGTTGCATGGGAAGCTGCCAAAGCCAGCGCCCGCCGCCAAGGGCGGATTCGACGAACGGTGCCTAGCCGCGCCGCTCCGGCGCGAAGGCATCGTCGATCGGCGCGTCCGAGAAGCGCGTCGTCTTGGCGTCGAACAGCATCTTCACGCGGCCGGTCGAACCGTGACGCTGTTTGGCGACGATCAGCTCGGCCGTGCCGTAGACCCGCTCCATTTCTTCCTGCCACATCGCGAAGTCGGGATGATCCTCGCTCGGCTGGCGCATCGCGACATAATAATCCGGGCGATAGACGAACCAGACCATGTCCGCGTCCTGCTCGATCGAGCCCGATTCGCGAAGATCGGAGAGCAGCGGACGCTTGTCCTCGCGCTGTTCGACCGCACGGCTCAATTGCGACAGCGCGATCACCGGCACGTCCAATTCCTTGGCGAGCTGTTTGAGGCCACGCGAAATCTCCGAGATTTCCTGCACGCGGTTGGATTCCGAAGACCGGCCCGAGCCGGACAACAGCTGGAGGTAATCGACGATGACCATGCCGATATCCTTTTGCCGCTTGAGACGACGCGCGCGCGTTCGCAGTGCTGCGATCGTCAGCGCAGGCGTATCGTCGATATAAAGCGGCAGGTTGGACAATTCGGCCGAAGCGCGCGCCAAATCCTTGAATTCGGCCTTGGAAATCTTGCCCATGCGCAAATTCTCGGCGCTCACGCCCGATTGTTCGGCCAGCACACGCGTCGCCAGCTGGTCGGCCGACATTTCCAGGCTGAAGAAGGCGGTCGGCGCACCGACGCGCTTTTCCTTGGGAATCCCATCGCGCTCGTCCTGCGCCCCGCGCTGCGCGGTGGCAAACGCGATGTTCATGGCGAGCGACGACTTACCCATGCCGGGACGTCCGGCGAGGATGATGAGGTCCGAATTGTGAAGACCGCCGACCTTGGCGTTGATCCCCTCGATACCGGTGGTCAGGCCCGATACATGGCCGCCCGACTGCAGCGCCTTTTCCGCCTGCAGGATCGCCGCCTTCGAGGCATCGCCGAAGCTCTTGGCGCGGCCTTCCGCCCCGCCCTCTTCGGCGACGCGATAGAGCGCGGTTTCGGCCTGCTCGACCTGGTCCAGCGGCGCGACATCGTCCGACGTGTCGAGCGCGCCTTCGACCATCTCGCGACCCACGCCGACGAGCGCGCGCAGCAAGGCCAGGTCGTAAATTTGCGTCGCGAAGTCGCGCGCGCCGATGACGCTTGCGCCCGAGCCGGTCAGCTTGGCGAGATAGGCAGGTCCCCCGACCTCCTTCATCGCCTCGTCGCCCTCGAACATCGGTTTCAGCGTGACCGGGTTGGCGACCATATTCTTGTCGGTCATGCGCAGGATCGCATCGTAGATACGCCCATGTAGCGGCTCGAAGAAATGTTCGGCGCGCAGCTTCAGCTGCACGTCCTCGACCAGCCGGTTGTCGATCATCAGCGCGCCGATCAGCGCCGCTTCCGCCTCGACGTTCGCCGGCAATTTCTTCTGTTCGTCGGGGCCCCCGCCCTCGCTCAACTTCACTACTTCAGCCATGATCACGGGGTAGCAAATCGCGGCCCGACTGACGAGATCGAAAACTCACATTGCGCGCAAATAGCTCTGGATCGCATGTGGATAAGTCGAACGATTGCGCGGCCCGGCTTTTCGCGTCACACATGCTGCATGAGCATTCTTTCCGACAAGTGGATTCGCGAGCAGTCCCAGCAGCACGGCATGATCGAACCCTTCGTCGAGGCGCAGCGCCGCGAGGGCAATATCAGCTACGGCCTGTCGAGCTTCGGCTATGACGCGCGCGTCGCCGACGAGTTCAAGATCTTCACGAACATCGACAGCGCCGTCGTCGATCCCAAGGATTTCGCCGCCAACAGCTTCGTCGACAAGCAGACCGATTGCTGCATCATCCCGCCCAACAGCTTCGCGCTCGCCCGCACGGTCGAATATTTTAGGATCCCCGAGGACGTGCTCGTCATCTGCCTCGGCAAATCCACCTATGCGCGCTGCGGCATCATCGTGAACGTGACCCCGCTGGAGCCCGGCTGGGAGGGCCATGTCACGCTGGAGTTTTCCAACACGACGCCCTTGCCCGCCAAGATCTACGCCAATGAAGGCGCCTGCCAGTTCCTGTTCCTGCAGGGCAATGAGCGGCCCGAAGTCACCTATGCCGACCGCGCCGGCAAATATATGGGCCAGCGCGGCGTGACCTTGCCAAAGCTTTAGACGACGGTCCCGCGCGGCGGGTAATCTTTATCCTTCACGAAATCGAGCGCGCCCAGCAGCTCCTTAAAGCTCGGCCGGGTGAACGGCATTGTCTGCAGCGTCATCGCGTAAAGCGTGCGATCGGGATGGACGAGGAACATGCCGGGCTCGGCAAAGCGATCCGGCTCCTCAGACCCTTCGCGCTTGTGGCTGATATAGAGGCCATAGGAACGCGCCTGACCCTCGCTCAGCCCGTAGGCGATCGGAACCTTGTCGATATTCCATTCATCGCGCGACACCTGCGCGCGCTCTTGGCCGTCCATCGTCACCGCAACGACCTTGATGCCGCGCTCCGCATAGTCATCCATCAAGCCATTCAGTTCCTGCAGCCAGTTGCGGCAGAGCGGGCAATGCTTGCCGCGATAAAAGGCCAGGATCGTGAGATAGTCGGCCCCCGAACCCGACAAGCTGAATTGTCCGCCATCGATCAATGGCAGGTCGAGATCAGGGACGGTCTGGGTCGGGATCAGGCGGGTCATGTGAGTTTCCTTTCACAACCCATACGCGCCAGCGCCCGAAAAGTTACGTGCTGGCGCAGGGCAAGCGCGTCGCCACCAACAGGATCGGCGTCACGCCCTCGCCATTGGGGTTTGGCTGCATATGGATGCGGCCCCAGCGATTGTCGTTGATGCGCACGAAGACGGCCTCGAAGCCGGGGCGTTCGGGATATTCCTGCACCATGCGCAGCCAGCCATCCTCTCCCTCGCTGGCGGTCAGCGACTGCACACCATAGCCGGGCGAAGCAATCCAGCTCATCGCCCAGTCGCCATCGGGTTTGACCATACGGATATTGATGCCGCGATTGGTGTCGGGGTCGGTACCGGGATCGGTGGTGAACCACTCATCGAAGATCGCCGTGCCGCCGAGGCCGTAATAGCCATTCCAGCGCGACGGCTGCGCGCCCGGCCTCGGCGGCGACCAGCCGGAGCCCTGCCAGATATGACCGGTCACCGCATAATCGCCGATGAGGAAATCATAGGCCGCCAGCGCCGCGCGCTGTTCTTCGCTGGCCTCGCCATCGTCGCAGCGCGGCGGCGCAACGTCATAGCTGGTGAAATCGGGTGGCGGCGGCGGCGCGGTCAGTGCCGCATCGATGAGGTCAGACGGCACTTCCTGGAGCGCCAGCATCGCGATCAAGGCCCACATGAAAAACCTCCCCGTTCCTGCATGAGGAACGAGGAGGCCTTATTCACGTCGTTCCGGCCAGCCCTTTTCGACCAACCGGGGAAGCGCTTCTAGCTTTCGTCGACCGTATCGGCGCCCGGGCCATTCTTCTGGATCGACTCGATCGCATTCTTGGCGCTCGACTTCGAGCTGTAGCCCTCGGTCCAGAAAATCTTTTCGCCATTATATTCGAACGACACGCGGAACTCGCCGGCCTTGTCTTTACGAATGAAGAATTTGTGCGCCATGAAACGGCCTCCCTGCTGAAAATGGACCTGCAACCTGTCAGTCGGCTGGCCGACGGTCAACAGGGCTTATTTGCCGCGTTTGCCGCCGCGATCCTTCTTTCGCCGTCGCGAGCCGGTCCGACGGTCATCGCGCTGGCGCCGTCGCGGGCCATCATGCGCATCGCCGCCATAGCTGCCCTCGGGCAGTTCGAAGCGCAGCGCGCCCGATACCGGATCGGCCTCGACCAGCTTCAATTTGAGCCGCATGCCCGAGCGATATTCATCGCCGCTATCGTCGCCAATCAACGACTGGCGCTTTTCGTCATAGCGGAAATATTCGCGGCCCAGCGACTTGGCGAGCACCAGCCCGTCGCCACCGAGGTCGCTCACCGTGGCGAAGAAACCGAACGGCTGGACGCCGGTGATGCGCGCATCGACCAATTGCCCAACCTGTTCGGACAGGTAGGCGGCGACATAGCGGTCGACCGTTTCGCGCTCGGCCTCCATCGCGCGTCGCTCGAGCGAAGAGATAAGCTCGCCGACGCGGCCGAAATCAGCAGCATCGTCCTTGGCAAGCTCACCCGGTCCGAGGCGATACGCGCTCACCAATGCGCGGTGCACCAGCAGGTCGGCATAGCGGCGGATGGGCGAGGTGAAGTGCGCATAACTGCCAAGCGCCAGGCCGAAATGGCCAAGCGGTTCGGGCCCGTAGCGCGCCTGCATCTGACTGCGCAGAATCTGCTCGGTAATCTCGATGCGATTGTCGTGATCGTCGCCAAGCTTTTCAAGGATGGCGTTGAAGGTCTTGGGGCGAACCACCTGGCCCAGCGCGAACGGGATGTCGAAGGTCGCCAGATAGTCTTTCAGCGTGACCAGCTTGTCGCGATCCGGCGTCTCGTGGATGCGGTACATGACCGGGCTCTTCTTGCGCTCCAGCGCCTTGGCCGCCGCCACGTTGGCGATGATCATGAAATCCTCGACCAGCCGGTGCGCGTCGAGCCGTTCGCGCGGCGCGACCGACATGATGCGGCCCTTTTCATCGAGCTGCACGCGGCGTTCGGGCAGGTCGAGCTCCAACGGCTCGCGCCCGTCGCGCGCCGCCTTGAGCACCGCCCAGCATTGCCACAGCGGTTTGAGCGCGCTCCCTACGATATCGGGGTCGACCCGGTCCTTTTCGCCATCGATCGCGGCCTGCGCATCTTCATAGGCAATGTTGGCGGCGATCCGCACCTTGGCGCGGGCGAAGCGGAAATCCTTGAGATTGCCACCGCTGTCGAGCCGCAAATGCGCGACCATTGCGGCGCGGTCGGCACCTTCCTTCAAGGAACAGATGCCGGCGGACAATTCCTCCGGCAGCATCGGCACGACGCGATCGGGGAAATAGACACTGTTGCCACGCTTGCGCGCCTCGCGGTCCAATTCGCTGCCGGGGCGTACATAATAGCTTACGTCGGCAATCGCGACGACGGCCTTGTAGCCGCCCGGATTGTCATCGGCGTCGTCGGGCTCGGCCCAGATCGCGTCGTCATGATCGCGCGCATCTTCGGGATCGATGGCGACGATCGGCAGGTGGGTCAGGTCCTCACGCTGCCCGAGATCCTGCTTCGCGACCTTTTCGGCTTCCTTGACGACTTCCCCCGGGAAGATGTTGCGGATGCCAAACTTGTGGATCGCGATCATGCTGAAGCTCTTAGGAGCGAAAGGATCGCCCAGCACCGCATCAACCTTTGCCTTCTTCATCCGGCCCTTGCCGGTCGGTTCGGCGAGGACGAGATCGCCCACTTCCGCTTCGCCCAGATCGACCAGTTCGAACACCGTCCGGACCTTCTTGTCGATCGGCGCAAGGAAATGGCGCGAGCCTTCGCGGCGCACCACGCCCATCAGCATTTCTGCCGAACGCGCGAGCTTCTTCATCACATGGGCGACATGGCCTTTTCCGCGCTCTTCGGTACGGGCAAGGATGCGGTCGTTAAGCGCCAGCGAGGAGCGGCGTCCGCGTTCGATGACGCGAAGTCGGGGTTTGCGCGTCTCGGCATGCCATTCCTCGGGCTCGGCCCACACTTCGCCATCCTCGGTCGAAACGACGCGCAGCACGGTCACCCGAGGCACGCCGCCCATCTTGTGGAAGGCGCGACCCGGCGAATGATCGATCAGGCCCTCGTCGGCCATATCCTTGAGAAGTGCCTTCAGCGCGATCTTGTCGGGACCACGAAGCTTGAATTCTTTCGCGATCTCTCGCTTGCCGACGGTCGATTCCGAGCCTTCGATGAATTTCAATATGTCTTGCTTACTAGGGAGCCCCTGCGGCGTTTTGCGGCGGGGCTTGGCTTTGCTTTTGTCATTATTTGCCATTGGCCCAAGACATGGGGACGCTTTGCCCAAAAAGAAAGGGCCGCCCGTTCGACCGGGCAGCCCTTCCCTCTTGCGGCGAACCGCTAGGATCCGTCCCTAGCGCACGCCAAGCTGTTCGACCTTGCCGTCACCCGACGTGTCAGTGATCGCACCGCCATTCGAGATCGTGCCTTGGGTCATCAGAATGCCAGCCGCATGCGGGGCCGCCATCGAGGTGCCCGACAGGCGCGCATAGCCGCCATCCTTGTAGGTCGAGGCAATGCCGACGCCCGGCTCGGCATAATCGACGACCGAACCATAGTTGGAGAAGCTGGCAAGGCGATTGTTCGAATCGACCGCGCTGATGGTGAAGATGTTGGGGCCTTCGGCGCGCGCCGGGCTGCTGGTGCCCGCATCGCGCGATTCGTTACCGGCGGCGAGGACCATCTTGATGCCCTTGGCCGCAGCAGCCTTCACCGCATCGTCGAGGCTGGTCGAGATGCCGCCGCCAAGGCTCATATTGGCAACGTCGCCGGGCGAGGCATTGGCCGCGACCCAGTTGACGCCGGCAATCACGCCCGAGGTCGAACCCGAACCGCGACGGTCGAGCACGCGCACCGCAACGATCGGCGCGCCGGGGGCGACGCCCTTGAAGCCGATAGCATTGTCGACGGCACCGATCGTGCCTGCGACGTGCGTGCCATGGCCGTTCTGGTCGTCAGCGTTGCGGCCTACCGAGTAGAAGCCAGCGCCAACAACGTTGAGGTCCGGGTGGTCAAGGTCGACACCGCTGTCGATGACATACGCAGTACGGCCCGAGATAGGCGCGCCGGAGCCGACGACTTGAACGCCCCAATCGACGTCCTGCGCCGGATCGCTACCGCCACCCTTGGGACCCTTGCCCGTCGGCGGTGCGACGTTGAGCGTGATTTCGAGGTCCTGTTCGCACGAGGCGATGTTGGCGTTGTTGGCGCGCAGGTTGGCGATGTCAGCGCGCACGCTGGCGCCGGCCGGCATCTTGACCGCAAAGCCACGAATGGAGTCCGCATAAGTGAAGAGCAATTTGCCGCCCGACGGGTTGGCCGCACGTGCAGCTTCCGCACGCACATTGCCCGGCGCAACCGATGCATCGAACTGGCAGACATACTGACCCGCAATCGGCTGGGTCTTGGGCGCGGCATGGGCCGCACTGGCCATCGAGACTGCCGAAACGGCGGCAGCCAAATACGCAATTTTCTTCAAGTTCCGTCCTCCGAAAAGAGTTGGAGGCGGAACCCCACGTACCGCCCCCGGAGACGGCAGCCTTTAGGCGGTATCGGCGAACGTCAAGTCGCCGGGCTGACATATGAGTCAATAATCGCAATGAGTTGGCGGCTGTGACAAATTAGCTGCAATTTCGGTTACGTTGCGGATACGAAGCGTATCTTAATGGGACGGCGGCGAAACGACCCGTCCCGCAATTGCATCGCATCGGGCGCTGGCCCCCGCCGGTCGATGCGCCACTTTCCAAGTCGGCATGCGGGCGCTAACCAGCGGCCAACCATTCGTCAGGAGCGAACCATCATCATGCGCAGCGTCGATCATTTCATCAACGGCAGCCACGTTTCCGCAGGCAGCCGCAAGCACCCCATCTTCAATCCCAGCGAAGGCAAGCAGCAGGCCGAGGTCGGCCTCGCCGGCATGGCCGAGCTGAACAAGGCCGTCGAAGCTGCCAAGGCCGCCCAGCCAGCCTGGGCCGCGACCAACCCGCAGAAGCGCGCCCGCGTCATGTTCAAATATAAGGAACTGGTCGAAGCGCATATGGACGAGCTCGCCGAGCTCCTCTCAAGCGAGCATGGCAAGGTCATCGCCGACGCCAAGGGCGACGTGCAGCGCGGTCTCGACGTCATCGAATTTTGCTGCGGTATCCCGCATCTCCTCAAGGGCGACTACACGCAGGGCGCAGGCCCCGGCATCGACGTCTATTCGATGCGCCAGCCACTCGGCATTGGCGCGGGCATCACGCCGTTCAACTTCCCGGCCATGATCCCGATGTGGATGTTCGGCCCCGCCATCGCGGTCGGCAACGCTTTCATCCTCAAGCCCAGCGAAAAAGACCCCAGCGTCCCCATGCGCCTTGCCGAACTGATGAAGGAAGCGGGGCTGCCCGACGGCATCCTCAATGTCGTCCATGGCGACAAGGAAATGGTCGATGCCATCATTGAGCATCCCGACATCAAGGGCATCAGCTTCGTCGGCTCGAGCCCAATCGCCCAGTACATCTATTCGGGCGGCACCGCGAATGGAAAGCGCGTCCAGGCCTTCGGCGGCGCCAAGAACCATGGCGTGGTCCTGCCTGACGCCGATCTCGATCAGGTGGTGAACGATCTCACCGGCGCAGCCTTCGGCTCGGCTGGCGAGCGCTGCATGGCGCTGCCGGTCGTCGTCCCCGTCGGCGAAGACACGGCCGAGCGCCTGCGCGAAAAGCTCATCCCCGCCATCAAGGGCCTGCGCGTCGGCGTCTCGACCGACCCCGATGCTCATTACGGCCCGGTCGTGACCGAGCAGCACAAGCAGTCGGTCGAGAACTGGATCGCCAAATGCGCCGATGAAGGTGCCGAGCTGGTCGTCGACGGCCGCGGGCTCGAACTGCAGGGCACCGACGGCTGGTTCGTCGGCCCCACCCTGTTCGACCATGTGAAGCCCGAAATGGAGAGCTACAAGGAAGAGATTTTCGGCCCTGTCCTCCAGATGGTCCGCGCCGACAGTTTCGAGGAGGCCGTGCGCCTGCCGAGCGACCATCAATATGGCAACGGCGTCGCCATCTTTACCCGCAACGGCCACGCCGCGCGTGAATTCGCGGCGCGGGTCAATGTCGGCATGGTCGGCGTCAACGTGCCAATCCCGGTCCCGGTCAGCTACCACACGTTCGGCGGCTGGAAGCGCTCGGGCTTCGGCGACATCGACCAGCACGGCCCCGACGGCATCAAGTTCTGGACCAAGGGCAAGAAGGTCACCCAGCGCTGGCCCGACGGCACGGCTGCGGGCGATCACAAGGAAGCCTTCGTCATTCCCACGATGGGCTGAGCTGTATCGCACATGCGACCAGTCAATCCCAGGGTCGCTAGACAGGCTTTGACATGATCCATAGCGTCTCCCGAATGAGGGGGACGCTATGATCTTTTCGCTTATTGCCGCGATGACGCTCGCGGACATCGAGCCCAAACGCGTTGCCTTCAGCTTCGATGATACGCCGCGGCATGCCGGCGCCTTCTTCACGCCCGAAGAGCGCACGCAACGGCTGATCGCGGCGATGGACGAGGCAGGCGTCGAGCAGGCCGTCTTTTTCGTCAATCCGGGCCGCATCGAAAATGCCCCCGACGGCGAAGCGCGTATCGACGCCTTCGTCGCGGCAGGCCACGTCATCGCCAATCATAGCTGGTCGCACCAATGGCTGCACCGCACCGACACGACCGACTATATCGCCGATATCGACAAGGCCGCGGACTGGTTGCGCGGACGCGAAGGCTATCGTCCCTGGTATCGCTATCCATTCCTCGACCATGGCCGCCGCGACCTTGAGAAACGCGACGCCGTGCGCGCGGCGCTCGCCGAGCGCGAGTTGCGCGTCGGCTATGTCACCATCGACAATTACGACTGGTCATTGGACAGCCTTGCCAATGCCGCCAAGCGCGAAGGGCGTAGCATCGACATGGCAGCCTTGTGCGATCTCTATGCCGAAACGCTGGTCATGACCTCCGAGCATTTCGATACTATCGCGCAGGAGCAAATGGGCCGCTCGCCCGCGCACATGTTGCTGCTTCACGAGACCGACATTGCCGCCAACTGCCTCGGCACGCTGGTCGACCAATATCGCGAGGCGGGGTGGGAAATCGTCACTGCTGACGAGGCCTATGCCGACCCGTTGTTCGATTTCGAGCCCGACACCTGGTTTTTGGGCTCGGGCCGCGTTGCCGCCATCGCGCATGTGAACGGCGCGAGCCCGCGCATTCTCGTGCATGAGCGTACTGACGAAAAAGTACTCGAGCGGCTGTTCGAAGAAAGGGTGATCCGCCATGACGATTGAGCGCGCATCCGGCACCTCGCCCTACGAAGCTCTATACGGCTTCAGCCGCGCAGTCCGCAAAGGCAACCGCATCCTCGTCGCCGGCACCGGCCCGGTCGAGGAAGACGGCACCTCCACACCAGGCGGCGCTGCCGAACAGACGCGCCGCTGCTTCACGATCGCGCAAAGGGCCATCGAGGAACTGGGCGGCACGATCGCCGACACGGTCCGCACCCGAATGTACATCACCGACACGGCCGACGCCGACTCCATCGGTAAGGTCCACGCGGAATTTTTCGGCGAGGTCCGCCCTGCCGCCACGATGGTCGTCGTGGCTGCCTTGCTCCGCGAGGAATGGCGCGTAGAAATAGAGGTTGAAGCGCAAGTAGGGGACTAAGTCATGCTCGTATCGATGGCCGCTGCACTGGCTGCGGCACAGCCGCTCCCCATCATCGATATCCACCTCCATGCCTCGGACCCTACCGGCATTCCGCCCTTCGCGACGGTCTGTACAAATGCCGGGCCGCTGGAATATCCGGGGCTAGATCCGGCGGACGGGATGACGTTGCAGAAGGCGGCGACATGTCCCGATCCGGTAGCGCCGGCCACAGACCTTGCCGCCACCATCTCGGCGCATCGTGCCTATTTCGAACAATATAATCTCTGGGGCGTGCTCGACATCACGCAAGGCGACGTCGAAAGCAGCCTGGCCATGGCCGAAGCATGGCAGGCCGCAATGGGCGAGCGCCTCTGGATCGCCATCGACTTTCACGACCTCGCGCGCGCCGATTGGGACGATGAAACCCTGATCGCCAAGTTGGAGGCTCTGGCCGAGGCCGACACTGTTCAGCTCTTTGCCGAGGTCGATCCGCAATATGAGCAAATCCTCGCGACGGACGAGCGGCTCGACAAATATTTCGCCCTCGCCGCGCGGCTCGACATTCCGGTCGGAATCCATTTGGGCGAAACCGCGCCGGGCGCGACGCACACCATCCCGGAACCGCTCTACAGCCCGGCCTTCGGTAATCCGCTCGACCTCGACCCGCTGCTGCGCAAATATCCGAGCCTGCGCGTCTACGTCATGCATGCTGGCCTACCGATGCTCGACGAGATGATGGCCATGCTCAAGGCGCATCCTCAACTCTATGTCGATATAGCCGCCCAGAACTGGATGACACCGCGCGCGGAATTCCATTTCCAGCTGAAGCGCCTTGTCGATGCCGGGTTCGGCAAGCGCATCATGTATGGGTCGGACTCGCTCTGGTACCCCGACGTGATCCCCGTCGCCATCGAGACCATCGAAAAGGCGGACTTTTTGACCGAAGCGCAAAAACGCGACATCTTCTACAACAATGCCGCGCGTTTCCTGCGGCTCAGCGAAGAGGACATTGCCCGTCATCATGGCCGCTAGTTGGACCGCCCTGCCTTTGTTGCTCTGCCTTGCCGCCTGCCAGGAATTGCCGGGCGAGGATGAAGGCGGGACGATCGGCTATGACGGCACCGTCGCCATCGTCATGGACGACAGCATCAACGATCTATCGGACCGATCCGCTCTCGCCGCCTACGAAGGCCGCTATGGCGTAAGCGCCGCCGATTGCGATCCCGACAATCGCTACATGACCGAATATATCGAGGTTGCGGATGTCGGCATCGCCTATCGCGGCGAGCTGAAAACACTGTCCGAAATCGTCGACGACACCACCTTCACCTTCTCCGCGTCCGACCAGTCGCTGGAAACGATCCGCTTCGATGGCGACGCGCTCATTCGCTGGCCCGATGATCGATCCATGCGCACCGTCTATCGACGCTGCGCCTAAAGGCCTTGGCCGCCTCGGCTCTACGGTGCTAGGGGCAGCGCCATGAGCCAGTATGACCTGACAGACGATCAGCGCCAGATCTTCGAAATGGCGCAGAAATTCACTGCCGACGAGATCACGCCCCATGCGGGCAAGTGGGATGAAGAGCATATCTTCCCCAAGGACACGATCCGGCAGGCCGCCGAACTCGGTTTCGGCTCCATCTACGTGTCCGAGGAGAGCGGCGGCATCGGCCTTGGCCGTCTAGAGGCGGCATTGATCATGGAAGCCATGGCCTATGGCTGCCCGTCGACCAGCGCCTTTATCTCGATCCACAACATGGCCGCCTGGATGATCGACCGTTTCGGCGACCAGGCTTTGAAGGACAAATATCTGCCCGACCTCATCCCGATGGAGCGGATGGCGAGCTATTGCCTCACCGAACCGTCGAGCGGGTCGGACGCTGCGGCGCTCAAGACCAAGGCGGTTCTCGACGGCGACCATTATGTCGTCTCGGGCAGCAAGGCCTTCATTTCGGGCGCGGGCGAAAACGAAGTCTATGTCGTCATGACCCGCACCGGCGAGCCGGGTCCCAAGGGCATCACCGCCCTGGTCATCGAAAAGGACATGGAAGGCGTCAGTTTCGGCGCCAACGAGAAGAAATTGGGCTGGCATTCGCAGCCGACGCGGCAGGTCAATTTCGACGGCGTGCGCGTACCCGTCTCCAACCGTCTTGGCGGCGAAGGCGAAGGCTTCCGCATCGCCATGATGGGACTCGACGGCGGGCGCCTCAATATCGGTGCCTGTTCGCTCGGCGGGGCGCAGCGCTGCCTCGACGAAGCGATCGCCTACACCAAGGAACGTTCGCAATTCGGCAAGGCCATCGCCGATTTCCAGAACACCCAGTTCATGCTGGCCGACATGGAAACCGAGCTTCAGGCTGCACGCGTGCTGCTCTACACCGCCGCGGTGAAGGTCACCGAAAATGCGCCCGACAAGACCAAGTTCGCGGCAATGGCCAAGCGCCTTGCCACCGATACCGGCTCCAGCGTCGTCGACCGCGCGCTGCAGCTGCATGGCGGCTATGGCTATCTCCAGGACTATCCCATCGAGCGTTTCTGGCGCGACCTTCGCGTCCACTCGATCCTCGAGGGCACCAACCAGATCATGCGGCTGATCGTCAGCCGCGACATGCTGCGCCAGTGACCGAGCAGTGGGTCGGCGACATACTGGACGGGGTTTCCGTCATCGTCGTCCTGCTCCTCATCCTGACCATCTCGACCATCTATTTCGGGCGTAAGATCGTAAGGCTCCTCGAACGCATGAGCCCGCCCGACGACAAGGACATCTGAGTGACCGACCAAGTCATTATCGAGCGCGAGGGCCGGCTCGGCCGATTGCGTCTCAACCGCCCCAAGGCGATCCATGCGCTGACCCACGAAATGTGCGTCGCGATGAGCGGCGCTTTGCTCGAGTGGATGGCCGACGACGATATCGACGCCGTCATGATCGACCATGCCGAAGGGCGCGGCTTCTGCGCAGGCGGCGACGTCATCGCGCTTTATGAAAGCGGCAAGACCGACGGCAAGGCGGCCGCGGCTTTCTTCCATGCCGAATATCGCCTCAACCATTTGCTGTTCACCTATCCCAAGCCGGTCGTGGCCTTCATGGACGGCATCACGATGGGCGGCGGCGTCGGCATCTCGATGCCCTGCACCTATCGCGTCGCGACCGAGAATACGCGCCTTGCCATGCCCGAGACCGGGATCGGCCTGTTCCCCGATGTCGGCGGTGGTCGCTATCTCTCGCGCCTGCCCGGCAGCGTCGGCGAATTCATGGCGCTGACCGGCGCCCGCCTCGACGGCGCGGAATGCCATTATCTCGGCCTTGCCACGCACTATGTGGCGACTGCGGACCTTGAAGAGTTGAAAGAGCGCATCGTCGCGCAACCGGCCCGCCTCCAGGGCGCGCTCGGCAACGCCTCCTCGACCCCGCCCGAAGCGCGGATCGAGGAAAACCTGCTGCGCATTGCCAAGCATTTCCAGCATGGCACCGTCGAGGAAATCTGCGAGAGCCTCGAAAATGGCGAAAGCGAATGGTCGGATGCCGAGCGCGATACGATCGGCACCAAGTCGCCCTTGAGCCTCAAAGTATCGCTCCGCCTCGTTCGCGAAGGTGCGGAGCGCGAGGACTTCGCCGACGAGATGCGCCACGAATATGCGCTGGCCTGCAATGTCGTGAAGACACACGACTTCATCGAGGGCGTGCGCGCCCTGCTCGTCGACAAGGATAACGAGCCCAAGTTCGACCCCGCCACGCCGCAGGGCGTCAGCGACGAGATGGTCGATGCCCTATTCGCCCCGCTGCCCGATAGCGAGGCCTGGACCCCCTTCCCGGAGACCCAATCATGAGCGAATTCGAAACGATCCTGGTCGAGCAGAAAGGCGCGGTGACGCTGGTCACCTTGAATCGCCCCAAGGCCCTCAACGCCTTGAACAGCCAGGTCCTCGGCGAATTGCAGCAGGCCTTCGCGGCCTACGACGCCGATGACAGCCAGCGCTGCCTCGTCCTCACCGGGTCGGATAAAGCCTTCGCGGCTGGTGCCGACATCAAGGAGATGCAGGACCAGAGCTTCGCCGACATGTACCGCTCCAACTTCTTTGCGGGTTGGGAGCAGGTCACCGCGACCCGCAAGCCATGGATCGCTGCGGTCGCCGGCTATGCGCTGGGCGGTGGCTGCGAAGTCGCGATGATGGCCGATTTCATAATTGCCGCGGACAGCGCCAAGTTTGGCCAGCCCGAAATCAAGCTTGGCGTCACGCCGGGCATGGGCGGTTCGCAGCGCCTCACTCACGCCATCGGCAAGGCCAAGGCCATGCATATGTGCCTGACCGGCGAGATGATGGGTGCTGAGGAGGCGCTCAGCTCAGGCCTCGTCGCCAAGGTCGTCCCTGCCGACACCATGCTCGAAGAAGCGCTGAAGACCGCCGAGACGATCGCCGGCATGGCCCCGCTCGCCGCGATGGCGAACAAGGAAATGGTCAATGCGGCCTATGAAATGACGCTCGCCGAAGGCATCAATTTTGAACGCCGCCTGTTCCACGGCCTGTTCGGGACGCACGACCAGAAAGAAGGCATGACCGCCTTCGTCGAGAAACGCCCGGGCAACTGGACCGGCAAGTAATCAACGCTTTGGGAGAGGCATGATGGCAAAAGTCGCATTCATTGGGCTCGGAAACATGGGCGGCGGGATGGCCGCGAACCTCGTGAAGGCGGGGCATGAAGTCATGGCCTTCGACCTTAGCGAAGACGCGCTTGCCCGCGCCCGCGACAATGGCTGCACCACTGTCGACGATGCGGTTGCCGCCGTCACCGGCGCCGAAGCCATCGTTACCATGCTCCCGGCGGGCAAGCATGTCGCTGCCGTCTACGCCGAGAGCGTCATTCCCAATGCCGACAAGTCGGCCATCCTGATCGACTGTTCGACCATCGACGTTGCGACCGCGCGCGATGTCGCCGCCAAGGCTGCCGACGCCGGTCTCACCATGGTCGATGCGCCGGTGTCGGGCGGCATCGCCGCGGCCGATGGCGGCACGCTGACTTTCATGGTCGGCGGCACCGAAGATGGTTTCAAGCGCGCCGAAGTGATCCTCGATGCCATGGGCAAGGCCGTCATCCATGCCGGCGATGCCGGCGCGGGCCAGGCCGCCAAGATCTGCAACAACATGCTGCTCGGCGCGACCATGGTCGCCACTTGCGAGACCTTCGCGCTCGCCAAGGCATTGGGCCTCGACCTCCAGAAATTCTACGACATCTCATCGCAGGCTTCGGGCCAGAGCTGGTCGATGACCAGCTATTGCCCCGTCCCCGGCGTCGGCCCCGAAACGCCCGCCGATCGCGACTATCAGGGCGGCTTTGCGAGCGCGCTCATGCTTAAGGACCTGAAGCTTGCCATGGAGGCGGCGCGCAACAACGACGCCTACACCCCCATGGGCGGTGAAGCCGAAGAGCTTTACCAGCGCTTCGTCGACCTTGGCGGCGGCGGGGTCGATTTCTCTGGCATCATCCAGATGATCGAGGATAGCTGGGAAGCCAAAAAGGGTTGAATCGGTCGGATTTAAGGCCCACATCGCGCCCATGCTGATCCAGACCGAAAAAACGCCGAATCCCTCGACCCGCAAATTCCTCCCGGGCCGTACTGTCATGGAAAGCGGCGGACGCGACTTCCCGACGCCCGAAAGCGCCGAGGCGAGCCCGCTAGCCGAAGCGATCTTCAACACTGGCATGGTGGACGGCGTCTATTTCGGCCGTGACTTCGTGTCCGTGAGCGCTGCGCCGAGCGTCGAATGGACTCAGTTGGAGCCCGAAGTCCTGCAGATCCTCATGGATCACTTCCTCACCGAGACCCCGCTGTTCAAACCGGGCAGCGCGGCGGATATCGATGTCGCCCCCGACAGCGACGTCCAGTTCGAGGATGATCCGGCCGATGCCGACATTATCGACCAGATCAAGGAGCTGATCGAGACCCGCGTTCGCCCCGCCGTGGCGCAGGATGGCGGCGACATCGTCTATCGCGGCTACAAGGAAGGCCATGTCTTCCTCCAGCTGCAGGGTGCCTGCTCGGGCTGCCCCTCTTCGACCATCACGCTGAAGAACGGCATTGAGGGACTCATCAAGCATTACGTCCCCGAAGTGGTCAGCGTCGAAGCCGTCTGACTTTTTCTTCCCTTAGGCGGGACCCGCTGAGGGTTGCGCTTTTCCGCGAAAAATGTCCCCATGCCGACTCGGGGCGGGGCCGAAACGAAAGGCTTGGCGATGATCCTTGCGATCGAGACGTCGACGGCCATGTGTAGCGCTGCATTGTTCGCCAATGGCGACATCGTCGACGCACGCGCGGTCAAGATTGGTCGCGGCCATGCCGAACGCCTCGTTCCCATCATCGAGGAACTATTGGGCGATCACGTCCCCACCGAAATTCTCGTCTCGGTCGGCCCGGGCAGTTTCACCGGAATCCGCGTCGGCATCGCGGCCGCGCAGGGCCTTGCGATCGGCTGGCACGTTCCGGTGCACGGTTTCTCCTCGATGACGTTGATGGCCGCTGCTGCGCGGCGCGATGCCAAGACGGCCGGCGACATCACCGTCGCCATGCAAGGCGGCCATGGCGAATTGTTCGTGCAGGGTTTCGAAGGACGCCATCCGCATCCGATTGGCGATGCCGAAAGCCTGCCGCCCGCCGACGCCGCCAGCAAACATGCCCGACCGATCATCACTGGCCCGGCCGCAGCCGCTTTGGCCGACGCCGGATGCCAGGGCAGCGAAGTCATTGTCTCCGACCCCGTCGCCGCCGATGCGATCCTGCTCACCCAAGAACTTCGCCGCCTGCCCCCCGCGCCGCTTTACGTGCGCCCGCCAGACGCCAAACCCAAGGCCGCCTGACCATGGCCACCCACCCAACTCCGCGCGAGACGATCATCGAAAGCGGCGGCTTCGACAATCTCGATGCGGTGATGGAGGTGATGACGTCGGCTTTCGACCCGCATTTCGGCGAAGCCTGGACTCGCTCGCAATGTGCCGGGATCATGCCGATGCGCGGCGTGTCGCTGGCGCTCGCCCATTCGGGCGATGACGATACCGTTCAGGGCTTTGCGCTGTGGCGCACCATCCTCGAGGATAGCGAACTCCTCCTCCTTGCCGTGCATCCGGACGCGCAGGGGCTCGGCATCGGCCATGCCCTGCTCGATCATTTCATTGCCCGGAGCATCGCCGACAAAGCACAGCGACTGCATCTCGAAGTGCGCGACGGCAATAGTGCGACGTTCCTCTACGAACATGCCGGTTTCCACGTCGCCGGAAGACGCCGCGACTATTATTCGGGCATCGAAGGCGAACGTCACGACGCACTAACCTATGTTCTTATGGCAAATAGCGCCCAATAACCGCCCCTTGCCGACTGGTTATCATGCGAGTAACCCCGACTCGTTACTTGCATAGAATTAGAACATTGCTCGGAAAGACTCGGAAATGGATGACAATCAACTTCGTGATGAAACCCTCATCACGCTGACCGCTGACATCGTCGCGGCGCATCTCAGCAACAATGTCGTCGCCGTCGGCGACGTCCCCCAACTGATCGAGAATGTGCACGGTTCGCTCGCCAAGCTGCATGGCTCGGCCTCGAAGGAGGAAGAGAAGCCGGTACCGGCGGTGCCGATCCGCTCGTCGATCAAGCCCGACTTCATCGTCTGCCTCGAAGACGGGAAGAAGCTGAAGATGCTCAAGCGTCACCTCATGACACACTACAACATGACGCCTGACGACTATCGCCAGAAATGGGGCCTCTCGCCTGATTACCCGATGGTGGCGCCCAATTATGCCGAACAGCGCCGCAAGCTCGCCAAGAAGATCGGGCTCGGCACCAAGGCAAAGCGCGGCAAGCGCAAGTAGTGGATTGTTTAGATTGGGGTGACGCGCCTTTTTCGTGCGCGTCGCCCTTTTCTTTGGCGCGCCTTGTCGCTACCTGACCAACATGTCCCGCAAGATCGATATCGAAGCCATTTGCGCCGAAAAAGGGCTGCGCATTACCGAGCAGCGCCGCATCATCGCCAAGGTCCTCAGCGAAAGCGACGACCATCCCGATGTGGAAATGCTGCACGAGCGCGCCTCGGCCATCGATGCCAATATCTCGATCGCGACCGTCTACCGGACGGTCCGCCTGTTCGAGGAAGCGGGCATTCTGGAGCGCCACGAATTCGGTGACGGCCGCTCGCGCTACGAAGCCGCTTCGGACGCGCATCACGACCATCTGATCGACGTAGAATCCGGCGAGGTTGTCGAATTCGTCGATGACGAGCTGGAAGAATTGCAGCGCCGTATCGCCGAGAAACTGGGCTACCGCCTCGTCGACCATCGCATGGAATTGTACGGCGTCGCGCTCAATCGCGACAAATAGGCGATGATCCTCGCGGTCCTCCGCCTCGTCCTGATGGCGCTGGCACTGGCCATCTGCGCGCCGATCCACATCATCTGGAAAGCCGTGTCCGGGAGCGGTGCGATCGCGCGCCTCTTCCTGACCATCGTCGGCTACATTCTCGGATTGCGCGTCCGGCGCGACGGGCCTGCCCCGCCGCGACGTACGCTTCTGCTGCCCAACCATGTCAGCTGGCTCGATATCGTCGTCATGGCCTCGGCGACCGGCTGTGCTTTCGTGTCGAAAGCCGAAGTGCGCGGCCATCCCTTGATCAAGTGGCTCGCCGACCAGCGCGACACGATCTACGTGGAGCGCGAGAACAAGCGTAGCATCGACAAGCAGGTCGCCGCCGTCCGCGCATCATTCAACCATCCGCTGCCGCTCGCCATCTTCCCCGAGGGCACGACCAATGACGGCACAGCGCTCAAGCCCTTTCGCTCGGCGCTCCTGAAGGCAGTCGATCCCGCACCTGACGATTTCTGGGTCATTCCTGTCGCCATCGATTATGGCCGCGATGCGCCGCTCATCGCCTGGTATGATGGCGAGCCCGGGGTCGACAATGCCAGGAAGATACTGACGCGCCGGAAACCCATTCGCGTCACCGTCCACATGCTCGAGCCGCTTCCAGCCGGCATGAACCGCAAGCAGATGGCCGAAACCACGCAGGCGCGCATTGCCGACAAATTGGGCTTGGGACCGGCCGCCTCCTCCCCTATGAGAGCCGCGCAATGACGGACACGAAAACCTATCGAATCAAAAGCTTCGGCTGCCAGATGAACGTCTATGACGGTGAGCGTATGGGCGAGCTGCTGGGCGAAAAGGGCATGCGCGCGGCAAAGGATGGCGAGGACGCCGACCTGGTCGTGCTAAACACCTGCCACATCCGCGAGAAGGCTGCCGAAAAAGCCTATTCCGACGTCGGCCGCCTCGCCAAGAACGAGAAAAAGCCGATGGTCGCGCTGGCCGGTTGCGTCGCGCAGGCCGAAGGCGGCGAAGCGCAGCGCCGCAGCGAGCATATCGACATCGTCGTCGGCCCGCAGGCCTATCACCGCCTCCCCGAACTGGTCGAACAGGCCGCCAAGGGCGCGCGCCCGGTCGATACCGACATGCCGGCGATTTCGAAGTTCGACGCCATGCCCAAGCGTCGCCGCAGCGGGCCGAGCGCCTTCCTGACGGTGGCCGAGGGTTGCGACAAATTCTGCACCTATTGCGTGGTTCCCTATACGCGCGGCACTGAGATCAGCCGCCCTTGGAGCGATATCGTCGACGAAGCGCTGGCGCTGGTCGATGGCGGGGCAAAGGAAATCACCCTGCTGGGCCAGAATGTCTCGGCCTGGTCGGGCGAGAATGAAAAGGGCCAGCAAGGCGGCCTCGAACTGCTCGTCCGCCGCCTCGCCCGGATCGATGGGCTGGAGCGCATTCGCTACACCACCAGCCACCCCGCCGACATGGATGAGGGCCTGATCGCCGCGCATGGCGAGGAGCCCAAGCTCATGCCTTACCTTCACCTCCCCGTGCAGGCCGGCAGCGACCGCATCCTCAAGGCGATGAACCGCCATCATACGGTTGACAGCTATCTGAAGCTTATCGAGCGCTTCCGCGCCGCCCGCCCCGATCTGGCCATTTCGGGCGATTTCATCGTCGGTTTCCCCGGCGAGACCGACGCCGAGTTCGAGGAAACGCTGCAGGTCGTGCGCGATGCTGACTATGCCAGCGCCTACAGCTTCAAATATTCGCCCCGCCCCGGCACGCCGGCGGCAGATATGGATGGCCAGGTTGCTCCGCAAGTCATGGACGAGCGCTTGCAGCGTCTTCAGGCGCTTCTGTCCGAGCAGAGCCTCGCCTTCAATCGCTCCAAGATCGGCACCCAGATGGACATCCTGATCGACCGCGTCGGCAAGCGCGAAGGCCAGATGATCGGCAAGTCCCCATGGCTCCAGTCGGTGTTCGTCGCGACCGATGCGGACATTGGTGATATTTTGACGGTCGACATTGCGGATGCTTTGCCCAATAGTCTCCATGGAATCACCAGCCCCAAGGAGGCCGCCGCTTAATGGCAAAACGCGACGCTGTCGCCGCTGTCCCGCAGGATCGAGCCCGGCTCGAGATCGACTTCGACCAGCCGTTCCTGCTCGGCCCCCTCTTTGGCGAATATGATCGCCATCTCGTCATCATCGAAGATCGCCTGGGCGTGAACATCGCCGCTCGTGGCAACAAGGTCATGATCGAGGGCGATGCCGACGAAGCCAATCGCGCTCGCGAAGTCCTGCTTGGTCTCTACGAAAGGCTGGATCGCGGCGAGGATGTCGACGCCGAAGCGGTCGAGGCCGTCATCGGCATGGCTGCCCAGCCGCAATTGGACGGCATCGTCCACGAGGAAGTGAAGGACCCGCCGCGCGTCCTCATCCGTACCCGCAAGAAAACGATCGCGCCGCGCTCGGCGACGCAGACCGAATATATGCATGCGCTGGCCAAGAGCGACATGATCTTCGCGCTGGGCCCTGCCGGTACCGGCAAGACCTATCTCGCGGTTGCGCAGGCCGTTTCCATGCTGATCACCGGCGCGGTCGAGCGCCTCATCCTCTCGCGCCCCGCAGTCGAGGCAGGCGAGCGCCTGGGCTTCCTGCCGGGCGACATGAAGGAAAAGGTCGATCCTTACCTGCGCCCGCTCTACGACGCGCTTTATGACATGCTCCCTGCCGAGCAGGTCGAGCGACGCATTGCTTCTGGCGAGATCGAGATCGCGCCGATTGCCTTCATGCGCGGCCGCACGCTCAACGACGCCTTCATCATCCTCGATGAAGCGCAGAATACCACGCCCGCGCAGATGAAGATGTTCCTCACCCGCTTCGGCATGCGCAGTCGTATGGTGGTGTGCGGCGATCCGATGCAGGTCGACCTTCCCGATGCGGGCGGGTCGGGCCTCGCCGATGCAGTCGGCAAGCTGGAAGGCGTCGAGGGCATTTCGATGGTCCGCTTCACCGCCGCCGATGTGGTCAGGCATCCTCTGGTCGGTCGGATCGTTGACGCCTATGAGGGCCCGCAATGATCGAGATAGCATTGGACAGCGACGGAGAATGGGACAGTAGCGGCGCTCCCTGGGCGGAGCTTGCGGATACCAGCCTCAATGCAGCAGTCGCCGAGAGCGACGCGCCCTTCCTCGCCAGCAGCGATCGCACCTTCGAAGTCTCGCTCGCCTTGCTCGAGGATGACGACGTCCACACGCTGAACCGCGAATGGCGCGGCAAGGACAAGCCGACCAACGTGCTGAGCTTTCCCATGCTCGGCCCCGAGGACATCAACGAACGCGACGGCCCGCCGGCACTGCTCGGCGACATCGCGCTGGCCTATGGCGTCTGCGCCCGCGAGGCCGACGAAAAGAACATCCCGCTCGTGGATCATGCCCGTCATTTGATGGTGCATGGCATGCTCCACTTGCTCGGTTACGATCACCAGGACGATGACCAAGCCGCCGACATGGAGGCGCGCGAAACGCGAGCGTTGGCGCGGCTCGGCATCGCAAATCCCTATGAGGAAAAGGAATAATGGCGACCAAGCCCGACGAAGGGTCTAGGATTTGGAAGGGCATGCGCGCGCTCTTTTTCGGCGACGATGCCGACCAGAGCCTGCGCGACCAGATCGAGGAAGCGATCGACGAGGCGGATAACGAGCCCGTCAAGGTCGGCGACCTTTCGCAGCATGAGCGCACGATGCTGCGCAACCTTCTGCATTTCGCCGATCGCACTGCCGGCGATATCTGCGTTCCCCGCTCCGATATCATCGCCGTTTCGCAGGATAGCGCGTTCGAGGACCTCGTCGCGCAATTCGCCGATGCCGAGCATAGCCGCCTCCCGGTGATCGGCGAGGGGCTCGATGAAGTCGTCGGGATGATCCACATCAAGGACATTTTCGCCGCCGAAGTCGGCACCAAATCGAAGCGCGTCGAAGATCTCATGCGCGAGCCCCTGTTCGTGCCGACCAGCATGGGCGTCATCGACATTCTCGCCTCGATGCGCACCCAGCGCGTCCACATGGCGGTCGTCGTCGACGAATTTGGCGGCACCGAGGGCCTCGTCACCATCGAAGACGTGGTCGAAGAGATTATCGGCGAGATTGAGGACGAGCATGACGAGGCGCCGACGGTAAGCCTGATGATGCTCGATGAAGGCGTCTGGGAAGCCGATGCGCGTGTCGAGATGGAAGAGGTGATCGAGCGCATCGACCCTGCACTCGCCTGGGAAGAAGACGAGGTTTCCACGATTGGCGGCCTCGCCTTCCTGCTCGCGGGTCGCATTCTCGAACCGGGCCAGTCGGTCGAGCATCCTTCGGGCTGGCGCATCGAATGTATCGAGGCCGAGCCCAAGCGCATGACCCGCCTGCGCATCCATGCGCCGGAGCCGTCCGAGCCCGATCCGGAACAATAGGATGGCGGCCCTGAGCGAGCGCCTTGGCAGCCACCGTGCCGCGCTTTGGCTGGCGCTGATGGCTGGTTTCGTCTCCGCGACTGGCTTCGCGCCATGGTCGCTCTGGCCCTTCATGCTGCTCGCCATGGCCGCGCTCACCGCTTTGGTCGCCAACGCTCCAAGCCTGAAGCGAGCGCTGCTGCTCGGCTGGATGTTCGGGCTTGGCCAGTTCGTACTCGGGCTCAACTGGATCGCGACAGCCTTCACCTTTCAGGCCAAGATGCCGGCCTGGCTTGGCTGGATCGCGGTCGTGCTGCTGTCCATCTACCTTGCCGTCTATCCCGCCCTAGCCGCCGCCACGGGCTGGAAACTGGGGCGCAAGAAACCGATCGCCTTGGTCCTGCTGCTCGCAGGCGCATGGGGCATCGCCGAATTCCTCCGCGCCTTCATTTTCACTGGTTTCGCTTGGAATCCGGTTGCGGTCAGCATGGTCGACCTGCCGCTCGCCAACCTGTCGCGGCTTGTCGGCACTTACGGCATTTCCGCAGCCACGGTCGCGTTAGGCGGGGCCATCTGGCTCCTCTTCAAGCGCACCTATTTTCCCGCGGGGCTGATCGCCGCCTTGCTCATCGGCATGAGCATCGGGGCGCGCCCGCCAGCGACCGTTCCCTCCGACACGCAAGTGCGCATCGTCCAGCCCAATATCGGGCAGGCCGACAAGTGGAAGCCCGGCTTCGATAGCGAGGCGGCTGCCCGCCTCTACAACCTCTCGATTCAGCCGCGTGACGAGCGCCCCCTGCTGATCCTCTGGCCCGAGGCGGCCGTGGTCGATCCGATGCAGGATGAACGCCTGCGCGGTGAAGGCGCGGCGCGTTTCGAACGGCTACGCGCGGTGCGGGCGCTACGCCCCGGCGACACGCTGCTGAGCGGCGGGCTTGCGGTTCAGTCGCCCGACGGTGTGCGTATCGGCGGCGCGACCAACAGCATCTTTGCGCTCGATCTCGATGGCGAGATCCAGGGGCGCTACGACAAGGCGCATCTCGTGCCCTATGGCGAATATCTGCCGATGCGTGGCATTCTCGAGCCGATCGGCCTGTCCCGCCTCGCGCCCGGCGCCTTCGACTTCAGCGCCGGTCCTGGCCCGCAGACGCTTGCCATCCCCGGCCTCGACCCGATCGGCATGCAGATCTGCTACGAGATCATCTTCTCGGGACAGGTGGTCGACCGCGACAACCGACCCGCCTTCATTTTCAATCCCTCGAACGATGCCTGGTTCGGCGCATGGGGCCCGCCCCAGCATCTCGCGCAGGCCCGGCTCCGCGCCATCGAGGAAGGCCTCCCCGTCATGCGCTCGACGCCAACCGGCATCAGCGCGCTCATCGCCCCCAATGGCGAGATAATCGCGAGCATTCCGATGGGCGAAGCAGACATTATCGATGCCCCGCTGCCGATCGCTGGCGGCCCGACGCCCTTTGCCAATTTGGGCAATTTGCTGGCGATGGCTTTCTGCCTCCTCCTCGGCCTGCTCGGCATTGCCCTTGCCCGCCGCGCTCGTTAGACCTTGAGGCCAACCCGAGCCAGCCGGCACGAACCAACAGGATTTCCATGCGAGACAATTATCTCTTCACTTCGGAAAGCGTTTCCGAAGGCCATCCCGACAAGGTTTCGGACCAGATCAGCGACGCCATCGTCGACTTGATGCTGGCCAAGGATCCGGAGGCGCGTGTTGCCTGCGAGACCATGACGACGACCCAGCGCGTCATCCTGTCGGGCGAGATCCGTTGCGCTCCGATGTACGACAAGAACAATCCCGACTGGGCCGACAATGGCGGCTGGGCGCCGGGCGCCAAGGACGAGATCGAACAGGCGGTCCGCCGCACCGTTCGCGAGATCGGCTACGAACAGGACGGCTTCCATTGGCAGTCGCTCGAGTTCGAAAACCACCTGCACGGCCAGTCCTCGGAAATCGCACAGGGCGTGGATGCCAGCGGCAACAAGGATGAAGGCGCTGGCGACCAGGGCATCATGTTCGGATTCGCCTGCGACGAGACGCCAGATCTCATGCCGGCCACGTTGGACTATAGCCACAAGATCCTCGAGCGGCTCGCCGCCGATCGCAAGTCGGGCGCCGCGCCCTTCCTCGAGCCCGATGCCAAGAGCCAGCTGACGCTGCGTTACGAAGGCGGCCGCCCGGTCGAATGCACCGCGGTCGTGGTCTCGACCCAGCATGCCAAGGGCTATCATACAGGTGACAAGGAAGCCGAGCTCAAGGCCTACGTGAAAAAGGTCGTCGCCGACATCCTGCCCGATGGTTGGCTCAGCGACGATACGGCCTGGCACATCAACCCGACGGGCGCTTTCGAAATTGGCGGCCCCGACGGCGACGCCGGTCTTACCGGCCGCAAGATCATCGTCGACACCTATGGCGGCGCAGCCCCGCATGGCGGCGGCGCGTTCAGTGGCAAGGACCCGACCAAGGTCGACCGTTCGGCTGCCTATATAGCGCGCTACCTTGCCAAGAATATCGTTGCCGCCGGCCTCGCCAAGCGCTGCACGATCCAGCTGTCGTACGCCATCGGCGTGAGCCAGCCGCTTTCGCTCTATGTCGACACGGCCGGCACCGGCACCGTCCCCGACGATGCGCTCGAAGCCGCCATCTTTTCGATCAAGGGCTTGGGCGGCCTCACCCCGCGCGGTATCCGTACCCATCTCGGTCTCAACAAGCCCATCTATCGCAAGAGCGCAGCCTACGGCCATTTCGGTCGCACTGCCGAAGGCGACAACTTCCCGTGGGAACGCACAGACCTGGTCGAAGATTTGAAGGCCGCAGTCGCGGGCTAGGCGGATTTGCCTTCGATAGCCGTATCGTCCTGAGCGTCGCGCTCGTCCGCGCTGCGCACCTGACCACGCCCGCCTGCTTTACCGGCATAGACGGCCTGGTCGGCGCGCCGGATGGCCTCTTCGATCGCCATGTCCGGTTCGCGTATCGCGTAGCCTACGCAGGCGCTGATCCGGCATTGCGACAAGGGTCCGTCGAACCGTAGCGATTCGATCGCCGCCAGCGAACGGGCTGCCAGCGAGGCCATTTGTCCGGCATGCTCTTTAGGCAGCAGGATGATGAATTCCTCCCCGCCGATGCGACAGATGCGCTGCCCACGGAAGACAAACTTCAGCGCATCGGCGACCGCCATCAGCACGCGGTCGCCGCCACCATGCCCGAAGCGGTCGTTGACATGCTTGAAATGGTCGAGATCGATCGCGACCACGCCGCCGCAATGCCACTTGCCCGCTTCGTCCGAGCTGATCGCCCAGTTGAAACGGCGACGATTCCCGAGGCCGGTGAGCGGATCGATGGCGCTCTCGCGGTTTTCGCGTCGCACCGCGTCACTGCCAAGCGCGACCAGCAGGACTAGTCCCAGCGCGAACCCGATTACTGCCGTCGTGAAGTGGAAGATGAGATTGTAGGTGCTCGCGAAGAAATCGGACGCCTCGCCCACGACCGGATTGGAAAGGAAAAGGACACCACGCGCGAAATAGGACATGGCCGCTAGCGCAAGCGCCCAGAAAACCATCGTCCCGATCGCGCGCCCGTCGCGCCACTGCCGCACCAGCGACAGGACCGGGATGATCATCGCCAGCGCCACGAACTGCACCAGGACGAGCCGTGTCTCGGCCGATGGTGCCAGCACGAATCCCGGCGTGAACCAGAGGCTGGCCACGACCCCGGCAGCAATACTGAATTTGGGCAGGTTAGCATCGCGGCGCGCCGTGAATGACTGGAGCAGCAGGCCTACCGCTGCGAAATGGACCACCAACGCAATATGGCGCGGCCATTCGGCGCCGGGATCGCGCAGCGCATCGAGCAGGATTCCTGCACCGCCGATGAAGAAAGCGAGCGCACCCCAACGGGCCGCCCGAAGCGAGCGGTCCGCAATTGCCAGCGCCACGAGAAAACTTCCGAAAAGGAAGAACATCCCCGGCACCAGAAAAAAGTAGAGACGCGCGTCGGTCAATTCCCGACACTCTCCTTTCCGTACACCCCTGTTAACAAGCGCGTTGAACTAGCCCGATGAACGTCAGATGAAAAGCATGTTGTTCGGAGCGCCGTTCGGGTCCCTTTGCACCCCACCCGGCCTTTACCTCGCACCGCACCTCGCCTAAGCGGCGGCCCCATGACGGCGTACAAGAAAGGCGACCCTACTACTATCAACCGGCTTTATGGCCGGTCGACGGGCAAGAGGTTGCGCAAGACCCAACAGGACTTGGTCGACAATCTGCTTCCGCAGCTCGAAGTGCCCGAAGAGGGCGAGCTGACTGCAGAGCGCCTGTTCGGCGAAGATCGGCCGATGCATTTCGAAATCGGTTTCGGTGGCGGCGAACATCTCGCCTATCGGGCCGACTTGCTGCCCGATCATGGCTTCATCGGCTGCGAGCCCTTCGTCAACGGCGTCGCGCAGGCACTGACCCATATCCGCGACGGCATGCTCGCCAATATCCGGCTGCATATGGGCGATGCACTGCACGTGCTGCGCCGCGTGCCAGACGGCTCATTGAGCTTCGTCTACCTGCTGCACCCCGACCCCTGGCCCAAGGCGCGCCATTCCAAGCGGCGCATGATGAATGACGGACCGATTGACCTCATCGCGTCCAAGCTGAAGCCCGGCGGGGAGTTTCGCGTTGCGACCGACCATCCCATCTATCTCAGCTGGAGCCTGATGGTGATGCAGCGCGAGAAGCACCGCGCCAACTTCGAATGGCTCTGCGACGATGCCAGCGGCTTTCTCGAAAAGCCCGGCGGGTGGATCGACACGCGCTATGCCGCGAAGGCGCGCCGTGAGGGCCGGCGACCCTATTACCTGCGCTATCGCCGCCGCTAGTTCGGCTCGCAGCGCATCGGGATGACAATCCCGTCGCGCTCCAGCTTGCCCTCGTAGGACCAGTCGCCGGTGCTCTTCGCCGTGAGCAAGCCGGCACGGCTAACGCCGTCATCGGCAACGAACATCACCCGGATGACCTCATCGTCGATCCAACGCATGCCGACGTCTAGCCGCAGCCAGTCCTCGCCGACCCTTTCGTTGGCCCACCAAGTCGGCGCCGGGATCGTCCCCGACCCCAGCGAGATCACGACGCCGCTATCGTCGGTGGCGCTGCAGGCGATGCCCTGCGTGGCATAGGCCGGGGTCGCGAGCGCGAGAAGCGGCAAAAGAAAGAAAGCGTTGCGTTTCATGAGCTTGAGTATGAAGCGGGGCGGCTGAACAGCGCCTTACCCTTCACGGACAAGCGCCGCGCCCCTAGATCATGGCCATGACCATCCGCGATAATGTCCTCGACGCCATCGGCAACACGCCGCTCATCAAGCTCCAGCGCGCTTCGGAAGAAACGGGCTGTACGATCCTCGGCAAGGCCGAATGGATGAATCCCGGCCAGTCGGTGAAGGACCGCGCGGCCAAATTCCTCGTGATGGACGCCATGGAAAAGGGCCGCATCGCCAAGGGCGGCACGATCGTCGATGGGACGGCAGGCAATACCGGCATCGGTCTCACCATGGTCGGCAATGCGCTCGGCATGGAGACGGTCATCGTCATTCCCGAGACGCAGACCAAGGAAAAGAAGGACACACTCCGCATGCTCGGCGCGCAACTCGTCGAAGTGCCGGCAGTGCCCTATCGCAATCCCAACAATTACGTGAAGATTGCCGGCCGCATCGCCGAAAGCCTTGCCAAGACGAAGCCCGGCGGCGCGATGTTTGCGGACCAGTTCGACAATCAGGCCAACCGCCGCGCCCATATTGAGACGACCGGCCCCGAAGTCTGGGAGCAGACGGGTGGCAAGGTCGACGGCTTCATCTGCGCGGTCGGTACCGGCGGGACGCTGGCCGGCATGGCGCAGGCATTGCGCGAACGCAAAAGCGATATCCAGATCGGTATCGTCGATCCGCCCGGCGCCGCGCTCTACAGCTATTTCACTACCGGCGAACTGGCCGCCGAAGGCAGCTCGATCACCGAAGGGATCGGACAGGGCCGCATCACCGGCAATCTCGAGGGCCTTGAGGTCGATCACGCCTTCCGTGTCGAGGACCAGGAAAGCCTCGACATCAATTTCGGCCTGCTCGAGGAAGAAGGGCTCAATCTCGGCCTGTCCTCGGGCATCAATGTCGCCGGCGCGATCCGGCTCGCCAAGGAAATGGGCCCTGGTCACACCATTGTGACGATCCTCTGCGATCCCGGCACCCGCTACCAATCGCGCCTCTTCAACCCCGAATTCCTGCGCGAAAAGGGCTTTCGCGTGCCCGATTTCCTGACGCGCAAGGTCGATATCGACGTGCCCTACGAACCTTTCGAGGAATAGGGCTTGCGGTTTCCCGCGCGCGCCCCATCTGGAAAGCGAACACGCCAAAAAGGGAGACCCACTCATGACGCTTTCGATCGGCAGCACTGCCCCCGATTTCACCGCAAATACGACGCAGGGCGAAATCAGCTTCCACGACTGGATCGGCGACAATTACGCCATCCTCTTCTCGCACCCCAAGGCATTCACGCCGGTCTGCACCACCGAACTCGGCTACATGGCCGGTCTCGGCGGCGAATTTGCCAAGCGTGATACCAAGATCCTCGCGCTGTCGGTCGACAGTGTTGAAGACAATGCCAATTGGTCGCCTGACATCGAAGAAGTGTCGGGCAACAAGGTCGACTATCCGATCATCGGCGACAGCGACCTCAACGTTGCCAAGCTCTACAACATGCTCCCGGCCGACGAGAGCGGCAGCGCCGAAGGCCGCACCGCCGCCAACAATGCGACCGTGCGCACCGTCTACATTATCGGTCCGGACAAGAAGATCCGCGCCATGCTGCTCTACCCGATGAGCTCGGGCCGCAACTTCGACGAGGTGCTGCGCCTCCTCGACTCGATCCGCCTCACCGAGAGCAAGGGCGTGGTGACGCCGGTCAACTGGCAGGAAGGCGACGATGTCATCATCCCGCCGACCGTCTCGGACGAGGATGCGAAAGCGAAATATCCGAGCGGCTGGAAGACCGTGAAACCCTATCTCCGCAAGATCCCGCAGCCGGTCTAAGCCCGGTTCAGGATACAAGAAGGGCGGCGTCGGACATCCCCGACGCCGCCTTTTTCGTGCCTTAATTCTTGGGCGTCAGCTTGAGCAACGTACCATCGCTGTCGCCGCGATCATCCTCGAGAATGTAAAGTGCGCCATCGGGTCCCTGCACGACTTCGCGCAGCCGCGCGCCGAAATCATATTGCGTGCGCGTCACTGCGCGGTCGCCGTCGAGATCGATCCAGTTCAATTCCTGTCCCGACAGGCCAGGCACCAGCGCATCGCCATTCCATGCTGCGAACAGGTCGCCCGAGTAGATGAGCAGGCTCGCCGGGCTGGTCGCCGGATCCCAATAGGAAGCCGGCTGCGCATAACCGTCATCCGGCTCGTGATCGGGGATCGGCACGCCGTTATAATTGTCGCCATAGCTGCGCTCGGGCCACCCGTAATTCAGCCCGCGCTCGACGAGGTTGAGCTCGTCGCCATGCGCCGGGCCCATTTCGATTTCCCACAGGCGGCCATCAGGCGCGAAGTCGAGGCCGAGCAGGTTGCGATGGCCGTAGGACCAGATTTCCGCAGTGCTGCCGCCGGCATCATACATCGGATTGCCCTCGGCGGCGCTGCCGTCGAGGTTAAGACGCAGGACCGCGCCGAGATTGTTCGACGTGTCCTGCGCAGGATCCTGTTCCTGCCGGTCGCCGCTGGTGACGAACAGATATTGGCCGTCGGGCGAGAAATGGATGCGATGCGAATAGTGGCCGCGCCCTTCGGTCTTATCCTGGCGCCACAGCACTTCGAGGCCCGTCAGCCTGCAACTGTCGGTGCTCTGGCACAACAGCTTGCCCTTGCCGACGACGGCGCCGCGGCTGTTGCCCGGACCCGCTTCGACCCAGCTCAGGTATAGGTCGCCGCCCTGCCCCATCGGCTCTTCCCAGCCGGGACCGAAGGCGATGTCGCCCATGCCGCCCTGGCCGCCATAGTCGACCTCAGGCAGCCCGTCGGTGATCGACCCGCGTTCGCCGGTCGCCACGTTGATGAAGGATACCGGTCCCCGCTTGCTGGTGATGAACAGGAGGTCGGTGCCGGGCATGAACTCGGCGCCCCATGGTTCATCGAAATTACCCATCTCCTCGACGGTGAATGGCGCATCGGCCAGCGCGACCTTGCTGCCCTCGCTGACCGGCACTTGGCGGGCCGCTTGCGTCGGCGCGTCATCGCCGGCGACGGGGTCGCTGTCGGCCATGCTGTTGTCGGTCGTGCCGTTGGCCGAACAGGCGGCCAGGCTGGCGGCGGCGATGGCGAGGATGCTGGTACGCATGGGTGGATGTCTCCCGCTTGATGGATAGGTTCTGGTGTCGCAACGATTGAGCGCAAGCTTAGTCGCATCTGTCCTTGCGCCAAGGGGGCTCTCGCCCTATATGCGCAATCACTCCTCTACATCGCGAGATGCTGAGGCCGCCCCGGGGTCCGGGCGCGGCACCAAGAGGATATGGAATTTTGATAGGATAGAATTTGGCGGACACGCAAAAGATCAGCGAGATTGTCGAACCGGTCGTCGAGGCGATGGGGTTCAAGCTCGTGCGCGTGAAGATGATGGGCGGCGAGGACGAACCCACGCTGCAGATCATGGCCGAACGTCCCGACACGCGCCAGCTGACGATCGAGGATTGCGCCGACATTTCGCGCGCGCTCGACGAGCCGCTGGAGGCCGCTGACCCGATCGATCATGCCTACCGGCTGGAAGTGTCGTCGCCCGGCATCGACCGGCCGCTGACGCGCCTTACGGATTATACCGACTGGCAGGGTCATCTTGCCCGCATCACGCTCGAAGAGAAGCTCGACGGACGCAAGAAGTTCAAGGGCGACCTTGCCGGCGTGAATGGCGAGAATGTCCTGATCGACATTGACGAGACGGTCTTCGAACTGCCCTTCGCGGCCATCGAAGACGCCAAACTATTGTTCACCGACAAACTGCTCCAGGAAACGCAGCCGCTCTCCACCGAGGGCGCAGAAGATATCGAGGAAGACACCAATGGCTAGCACGCCTCCTCCCGCAGCAACCGCCAACAAGGCCGAACTGCTCGCGATTGCCGACGCCGTCGCGCGCGAAAAGCTGATCGACAAGGCCATCGTCATCGAGGCGATGGAAGACGCGATCCAGCGCGCCGCGCGCGCCCGCTACGGCCAGGAAAACGACATTCGCGCCAAGCTGGACGGCAATACGGGCGATCTTCGCCTGTGGCGTGTCCTCGAAGTCGTCGAAGAGGTCGAGGACCAGTTCAAGCAGATCGACGTCAAGGGCGCGCAGAAGCTGCAGGACGGCGCCGTCGTCGGCGACTTCATCGTCGACCCGCTGCCCCCGATCGAATTCGGCCGCATTGCCGCGCAGGCTGCCAAGCAGGTCATCTTCCAGAAGGTCCGCGACGCCGA
Source organism: Sphingomicrobium sediminis (assembly GCF_023805295.1). Lineage (NCBI taxonomy): Bacteria > Pseudomonadati > Pseudomonadota > Alphaproteobacteria > Sphingomonadales > Sphingomicrobiaceae > Sphingomicrobium > Sphingomicrobium sediminis. The sequence continues at coordinate 107,072 of NZ_JAMSHT010000001.1, read as the reverse complement.
GCGCGAGCGTCAGTTTGAAGAGTTCAAGGATCGTGGCGGCGAAGTTATCACCGGCGTCGTCAAGCGCGTCGAATTCGGCCACGTCGTCGTCGACCTCGGCCGTGCCGAAGGCGTCATTCGCCGCGACCAGCAGATCCCGCGCGAAATGGTCCGCGTCGGCGACCGTATCCGTTCGCTGATCATGCGTGTCAGCCGCGAGACCCGCGGCCCGCAAATCTTCCTCAGCCGCGCCCATCCCGACTTCATGCGCAAGCTGTTCGCGCAGGAAGTGCCGGAAATCTACGACGGCATCATCGAAATCAAGGCCGCTGCCCGCGACCCGGGTTCGCGCGCCAAGATCGGCGTCATCAGCTATGACAGCTCGATCGACCCGGTCGGCGCCTGCGTTGGCATGAAGGGCAGCCGCGTCCAGGCCGTCGTGCAGGAATTGCAGGGCGAGAAGATCGACATCATCCCCTGGTCGGAAGACCTCGCGACCTTTGTCGTCAACGCGCTCCAGCCCGCGACCGTCAGCCGCGTTGTCATCGACGAGGAAGAAGGCCGCATCGAAGTCGTCGTTCCCGATGACCAGCTGAGCCTCGCCATCGGTCGTCGCGGCCAGAATGTCCGTCTCGCCAGCCAGCTGACCGACAGCCAGATCGACATCCTCACCGAGGCCGATGCCAGCGAGAAGCGCCAGAAGGAATTCACCGAGCGCACCGAGATGTTCCAGAACGAACTGGACGTCGACGAGACGCTGGCCCAGCTGCTGGTCGCCGAAGGCTTCACCAGCCTCGAGGAAGTCGCCTATGTCCCGCAAGAAGAGCTTTCGACCATCGAAGGTCTCGACGAGGAAATCGCCGAGGAACTGCAGAACCGCGCCAAGGAAGCGCTCGAGCGCGCCGAGGACGCCGCGCGCGAGAAGCGCCGCGAGCTTGGCGTCGAGGACGATGTCGCCGCGCTGCCGCACATGACCGAAGTCATGGCGGTGACGCTCGGCGAAGCCGGCCTCAAGACGCTCGACGATGTTGCCGACCTCGCCACCGACGAGCTCATCCAGAAGAAGAGCTCGGGCCCGCGTCGCCGAAACGACAGCCGCCGTTCGGACGACAATAAAGGCGGCGTGCTCGGCGAGTACAATCTGACCGAAGAGCAGGGCAACGAGATGATCATGGCTGCCCGCGCCCACTGGTTCGAAGATGAAGACGAAGCTCCGGCCCCCGCCGAAGCTGCATCCGAGGAGGACGCGGCTGCGGATGGGGACCAATGAGCATCAGCTAGCGCATAAGGACGCCCCCGAGCGGACCTGCATCCTGACCCGGCGAGCGGCTCCCAAGCCCTCGCTGGTCAGGCTGGCTTTGGGTCCGGACGGCGATGTCTTGCCCGATGTGCGCGCCAAGGCCCCCGGCCGCGGCGCCTATATCGGTGTGAGCCGGGCCGAGCTCGACGCGGCGCAAGCCAATGGCAAATTGAAGGGCGCGCTCTCGCGGGCCTTCAAGACCGGCAATATCCGCCTGCCCGAAGATCTCGGCCAATTGGTCGAGGCCGCGCTGACCCGCGCCGCGCTCGACCGTCTTGGTCTCGAGGCACGCGGCGGCATGCTGATCACCGGGGCCGAAAAAGTCGAGACGGCCTGCCGCAAGGGCGAAGTCCGCCGCCTCTTCCATGCCGCCGATGCCGGCGAAGACGGTGTGCGCAGCCTTGCCCAGGCCTGGCGCATGGGCGGCTCTGAAGAATTCGGATTGGACCGAGGGGTTGTTCTCCCCTTCGATCGCACCACATTGTCAGTAGCGCTCGGCCGTTCCAACGCCGTCCACATCGCGCTGACCGATGCGGGTGCCGCAAAACGGGTCGATGCCGCACTTTTGCGGCTCAAAACTTTTCTTGATGGAGATGCTGGGGTAAACGGCGACAACTCGCCGGATCCCACGCCCTCCGCCGATGACATGAAGACGAAGGAATTTAAGTGAGCGACGATAAGAAAAAGCTTGGGACCCGTGCACCGCTTGGCGTCAAGAAGACGGTCGAGGCGGGCAAGGTCAAGCAGAGCTTCAGTCATGGGCGATCGAACACCGTGGTGGTCGAGGTCAAGAAGCGGCGCATCCTGAAACCGGGTGACGCCAAGCCCGAGGCTGCGCCCAAGGAAGAGGCACCTGCGAAGGAAGAGGCCAAGAAGGCCGCACCGGCTCCGAAGAAGGAAGCCGCCAAGAAGCCTGCGCCCAAAAAAGAAATGACCGCCGCGGAACGCCGCGAGCAGGTCAAGGAACTCGAGCGCCAAGCCGAACAGGATCGCATGCGCCGTGAGGCCGAAGCCCGCGAACGCGAGGAAAAGGCGAAGAGCCAGAAGGCGCAGGACGAAGAGCGCCGCGCCGAGGAGAATCGCAAGGCCGAGGAAGAAGCTGCCAAGAAGGCAGAAGAAGACGCCCGCAAGGCCGAAGAGGAAGCCAAGCGCCAGGCCGATGCCGAAAAGCAGGCGGCGGCCAAGCCCGCCCCGCGCGGCAAGGCGGCCCCGGCCTCCAAGCCCGCACCGAAGAAAAGCGGCAAGCCCGCCGGTCGTCCGGCACCCGATCGCCAGCGTGGCAAGCTCACCGTCAACCGCGCGCTGCGTGGCGACGGCGGCGGCCGCGCCCGCAGCCTCGCCGCACTGAAACGCGCACGCGAAAAGGAAAAGCGTGCCCAGCAGGGCCAGTCGGGTCCGCGCGAAAAGCAGGTCCGCGACGTTCAGGTGCCCGAGAGCATCACGGTCGCCGAACTCGCCAAGCGTATGGGTGAAAAGGCCGCCGACCTGGTGAAGAGCCTGTTCAACATGGGCATGATGGTCACCGTCAACCAGAACGTCGACCAGGACACCGCCGAGCTGCTCGTCACCGAATTCGGTCACAATGTGCAGCGCGTCAGCGATGCCGACGTCGATATCGACACGTCCGAAGATGTGGATCCGGAAGACACGCTCAAGGCACGTCCGCCGGTCGTCACCATCATGGGCCATGTCGACCACGGCAAGACCTCGCTGCTCGACGCCATTCGCGGCGCCGATGTCGCGGCAGGCGAAGCCGGCGGCATTACCCAGCATATCGGCGCCTACCAGGTCACGCCGAAGAAGGGCGACCCCGTCACGTTCCTCGACACGCCGGGCCACGAAGCCTTTACCGAGATGCGCGCACGCGGTGCCAACATCACCGATATCGCCATCCTGGTGGTCGCGGCCGATGACGGCCTGAAGCCGCAGACGGTGGAAGCCATCAACCATATCAAGGCCGCCGAGGTCCCGATGATCGTCGCGATCAACAAGATCGATACGGCGGGCGCCAACGCGCAGAAGGTCCGCGAGGAACTGCTGCAGCACGAAATCATCGTCGAAGCGATGAGCGGCGACGTCCAGGACGTCGAAGTGTCGGCCAAGGAAAAGACCAACATCGACAAGCTGTTGGAAGCCATCAACCTCCAGGCCGAACTGCTCGAACTCAAGGCCAACCCCGATCGCGATGCCGACGGGACTGTCATCGAGGCCAAGCTCGACAAGGGCCGCGGCCCGGTTGCGACCGTGCTAATCAAGCGCGGCACGCTCAAAGTGGGCGACACGTTCGTTGCAGGCCCCGCGGCCGGCAAGGTGCGCGCCCTGATCGACGATCATGGCCGCCGCGTGAAGGAAGCCGGCCCCGCTTTCCCGGTCGAAGTGCTCGGCCTGGGCGGCGTGCCCAGCGCCGGTGACCAGTTCACCGTCGTCGAAAACGAGGCCCGCGCCCGCGAAGTCGCCGAATATCGCCAGAGCGTCCTCGACAAGAAGCGGACCACCGCTGCGCCGATGAGCCTTGAAAGCATGTTCGACAAGAAGGGCTCAGAGACGATCACCTTCCCGCTCATCATTAAGGCCGACGTGCAGGGCACTGCCGAAGCCGTGGTCAATGCGGTCAACAAGATCTCGAACGAGGATATCGAGGTGCGCGTCATCCATTCGGGTGTCGGCGCCATCACCGAGAGCGATGTGACGCTAGCGGCCAGTTCGGGCGCGCCGATCATCGGCTTCAACGTGCGTCCCAACGCCAAGGCCAAGGAAATCGCTAAGCGCGACCAGGTCGAGTTCCGCTATTACGACGTCATCTACCACCTCACCGATTGGGTGAAGCAGGCTATGGCCGGCGAACTGGGTCCGGAAATTATCGAACATGTCGTCGGCAAGGCCGAGGTCAAGGCGGTCTTCAAGTCGGGCAAGAAGGACAAGGCCGCCGGTCTGCTGGTCCTCGACGGCGTCATCAAGAAGGGCCTCCATGCCCGTCTTACCCGCGACGATGTCATCGTCTCGAAGACGACCATCGCTTCGCTGCGCCGCTTCAAGGACGATGTCGACCAGGTCGAAGCCGGGACCGAATGCGGTGCCGTGCTCGAGGACACCAATGATATTGCCGAAGGCGATATGCTCGAAATCTTCGAGGTCGAAGAGAAGGAACGCGTTCTCTAGTGCCCAAGCGCGCTACAGCCACCGAGCCCTCGGTCCGGATGCTCCGGGTCGGGGAGCAGGTGCGCCATGCCCTCTCTGAAGTCCTAAGCCGCGGCGACGTGCATGACGAGGCGCTATCCTCGACGCCCATTTCGGTCACCGAAGTGCGCATGTCGCCCGACCTTCGCCACGCTACGGTGTTCGTGAAGCCGTTGCTGGGCGGCGATGAGGAAGCGATCCTGACCGCGTTGAAGCGCAATGTTCGCTACCTGCGCGGCGAGGTGTCGCGGCGGGTGAACATGAAATATTCGGCCAGCCTCAAATTCCGCGCCGACGAGAGCTTTGACGAGGGCGGGCATATCGACAGCCTGCTGCGCACCGCCAAGGTCGCGCGCGACCTGGAAGGCCGCGAGGAAGACTAAACTTCCGGCTGCATCAGGGCTTCGATCCTGATCTTCACCGTCCGACCCACAACCCCGCCATAATCGTCCATGCCGAAGTCGGTGCGGTCGATTTCGGTCTCGGCCTCGATCGTGATCGGGCCGGTCCCGTTGATCGCCTCGATCGGACGGTCGAACGTCACGTCGAGATCAACGGAGCGGGTGACGCCGCGCGCGGTAATCCTGCCGGACAGATAGCCGTTGCGGCTGTCCTCCATCATCAGGTCCGACCCGCGAAACTCGATCAGCGGGTGCCTATCGACCCAGAAGAAACTCTCGCCCTTCAACCGGTCGCGCGTCAGCGTGTCGCTGGCGCGCAAGTGACGCGCATCGAGCGTGACTGAAAGCCGCATGTCACGCGTATCGCTGCGGTCGATCGAGACAGTGCCGCGCATCGACGGGAAGGTTGCCGTCTTGCTCGCCAGGCCGAGAAATCTCACCTTGGCCGAGATTTCCGAACTGTTCTGGACCAAAGTGAAGCGTTCGACATTGCTCGACGCATCCGCCGCTGTGCCGAGCGCCAGCGCCGCCCCAACCTTCAGGCCAAGGGCGGCCCCGCGCATCAGTTGGCAGCCCCGTCTTCGATGATGCCATAGGCTGCCGGGTCCGCAAAGACTTCAGCCCCCGGCCCCAGCGGCAGGTCGAGACCGACCCAGGCCATCACCAGGACAAGCCCGGCGATCATCAAGCCGATCGAATAGGGGATCATCATCGCCATCAGGCTGCCCAGCCCGAAGTCTTTCTGCCAGCGCTGGCAGAAGATGAGGATGAGCGGGAAATAGACCATCAGCGGCGTGATGATGTTGGTGGCGCTATCGCCGACACGGTAGGCCGCCGTAGTCGTTTCCGGGCTGACCCCCAGCAGGATCAGCATCGGTACCAGCACCGGCGCCATCAACGCCCATTTGGCGCTGGCCGAGCCGACGAACAGGTTGAGGAAGCCTGCGAAGATCACGATTGCGCCAAGCAGCACGGGCATCGGCAGGTCGAGCGCCTGCAGCCCGGCTGCGCCGTGCACGGCGAGGATGAGGCCGAGGTTCGACCAGGCGAACATCGCCACGAAGTGCGCCGCCGCAAAGGCGAGCACGAGATAGTAGGCCAAATCTTCCATCGCCCCCGACATCATCTTCACGACATCGCGGTGGCCCTTGATCGAGCCGGTGGCCGAACCATAGGCCCAGGCGGTGGCAAGGAAGAGGATGAAGAAGCCGGCAACGAGGCTCTTGTAGAAGGGATTGAGCCGGGCTTCGGGATTGGCCGCCTCATCGATGAGCGGTGTGCCCGGTCCGACCGTCATGAAGACCCACAGCGCGATGACCGCCAGCGCGGCAAGGCCGGCACGCTTCAGGCCCTTCGATTCCTCGTTGGTCAGCGGACGATCCGAATCTTCAGGGTCGGCCGGCGCGTCTTCGCCAGCGACATATTTGCCGAGCTTGGGCTCGAGCTGCTTGTCGGTGACGTACCAGATGACCGGCAGGAAGACGAAAGTCATGGCGAGGATGAAGAACCAGTTGCCGGCAATATTGGCCGACCAGTCGCCGAACACGGTCTCGACCGACGCTTCGGTGATACCGAACAGGAGCGCATCGAGCTGACCCGGCAACAGGTTGGCCGAAAAACCGCCCGACACGCCGGCAAAGGCTGCTGCGATCCCGGCAATGGGGTGACGCCCCGCGGCGGCAAAGATCACGCCTGCCAGCGGGATGAGCACGACATAGGCGGCATCGGCGGCAAGGTTGCCGATCATCGCGACCAGCACGACCACCGGCGTCAGCAGCGCCTTGGGCGCGTTGCGAACGCCTGCGCGCATCGCCGTCCCGAACAGGCCGGCCCGCTCCGCGACTCCTGCCCCCAGCATCACGACGAGCACGTAGCCAAGCGGATGGAAGTGGGTGAATGTGGTCGGCATATCGACCCAGAGACGCTGGATATTGGCCGGGGACAGCAGGCTTTCGGCCTGGATCAGCACCCGCTCGCCGGTCTCCGGATCGACCTCCGCCGGATGCAGCGCCGACGCGCCGCTCAGCGAGGCAATCACGGAAATCGCGATCAGGCCCGCGATCAGATAGAAAAAGATGAAGACCGGATCGGGCAGCTTGTTGCCCGTTTTCTCGACCCAGCCCAGAAACCCCTTTTGCGTCGTCATGGTCGCTTCGGCCATCGCGGCGCTCTCCCCATCAAAACTTGAAATCGGCCCGCACTATGGCGAGCGATGCGGCAGCCTGTCCATCCCCACCTTGCGGGCAGCTGAACTTTGCGCCACCCATGGGTCATGGCGAAGCTCTACTTCTATTATGCCGCGATGAATGCGGGGAAATCGACCACCCTCCTGCAGGCCGACTTCAACTATCGCGAACGCGGCATGGAGACGATGCTGTGGACCAGCGCGATGGATACGCGCGAGGGGCATGGCCGCATCGGGTCGCGCATCGGGCTGGAGGCCAAGGCCTTCGCCTTCTCCGACGATGCCTCGATCCTCGCCACGGTCATGCGCGAGCGCCTGACCCGCAAGATCGACTGCTTGCTGGTCGACGAAGCGCAATTCCTGACGCAGCGCCATGTCCTCGAGCTGGTCGAGATCGTCGACAGCCTCGACATTCCGGTTCTCTGCTACGGCCTGCGCAGTGACTTCCAAGGCCGCCTCTTTCCCGGCTCGGCAGGCCTGTTGGCGCTGGCCGACAAGCTCGTTGAACTGAAGGCCGTCTGCGAATGCGGGGCCAAGGCGACCATGAACCTGCGCATCACCGAAGACGGGCGCGCCGTCCAGGACGGTCCGCAGGCCGAGGTCGGCGGCAATGACCGCTACGTCGCGCTCTGCCGCAAGCATTTCTTCGAGCGCCTGCGCGAGGCCAATGCAGAGCAACTCGGCTTCGCCATCCCGCGCAAATAGCCTTCAGGCAGCGTTCAGGCCCGCCCCTTCACGCTTCGTGACGAAGCGGGCGGAGACGAAGGAGAAATCCAATGATGATCACCCTGATGGCCCTTGCGATCGCCCATCCGGCGGAGACGGCAAGCCTGCCCGGTATCGCCGACGAGGAAACCCAGATCGGCGTCACTCAGCGCCAGCTGCGCAACGTCGTGCGCGGCAATGGCGATGTCCTGTTCGTGCAGGATCGCACCAATCGCTGGTATCGCGTCGCACTCAACGAGGGCTGCACCGACAATGTCATCGACCCGCGCCCGACCGTGAAGTTCGGCGCGCGCGCCACGACCATCGACCAGGGCAGCAATGTCTATATCGGCGATTTCGGGTCGGTCTGTAAGGTGACCAGCGTGCGACGCAGCGAGACGCCGCCGCAATATGACAGCGACAGCATCGTCACCCTCGACTAACCGCGCCCCGGTCGCTAGCCAGCGGCCCCATGCACGGATGGATCATCCTCGATAAGCCGGTCGGCATCGGCTCGACCCCTTGCGTCGGAAAGGTGAAACGCGCGCTGCGTGAATTGGGCATCAAGAAGCCCAAGGTCGGCCATGGCGGCACACTCGATCCGCTGGCGAGCGGCGTGCTGCCCATCGCCATCGGCGAGGCCACCAAATTGGCTGGCCGCATGCTTGATGCGACCAAGGCCTATGACTTCACCGTCGCCTTCGGCGCTGAGACCGACACGCTCGACGCCGAGGGCGAAGTCGTCGCCACCAGCGACAAGCGTCCGACCCGCCAGGAAATCGAGGACATCATGCCCGGCTATATGGGCACGATCGAGCAGATGCCGCCCGCTTTTTCGGCGCTCAAGGTCGACGGCAAGCGCGCCTACGACCTCGCGCGCGAAGGCAAAGCGGTCGATCTCCAGAGCCGAACCGTCACCATCCATGAGCTTCGTCTGGTCGAGGCCAGCCCCGAACAGGCGACCTTTTCGGCAACGGTCTCCAAGGGCACGTACATCCGCTCGCTTGCACGGGATATCGCACGCGCCGTTGAAAGCGTCGGGCATGTCACCATGTTGCGACGTACACGCGCCGGGCCCTTCGGCCTCGATGCAGCGATTTCGCTGGACATTCTGGAGGAATCCACTAAGGCGCGCACCCTATACGACAAGGTTCTCCCGCTCACAGCGGGGCTGGACGACATCCCGGCCCTTGTCGTGTCGCCCGAAGAAGCCGCCAGGCTCCGTCACGGACAGCGTCTTTCAGGGCATCCCGCACCGCCGGGCCAGCATCTCGCGATGGAAGGGGAAACCCCTGTCGCGCTGGTCGAGGTGGAGGATGGCGAGGTCGCCGTCCTGCGCGGGTTCAATCTTTGATCCCACCTTTGCGGGAGGATCAGCAACGAATAGTTTTTGAAAGGAATGAACCGATGTCGATTACTGTCGAACGCAAGGCCGAACTGGTCAAGAAATATGGTCGCGGTGAAGGCGATACGGGTTCGCCCGAAGTGCAGGTCGCGATCCTGACCGACCGCATCAACACGCTCACCGAACATTTCAAGGGCCACAAGAAGGACAACCATTCGCGTCGTGGCCTGCTCATGATGGTCAACAAGCGTCGCTCGCTTCTCGACTATCTGAAGCGCAAGGATCATGAGCGTTATGCCGAGCTGATCAAAAGCCTCGGCCTGCGTAAGTAACGAGTTTCTTTGGCAAGGGCGTCCAATCGGGCGCCCTTCGCTTATTGAATTCCCGCAATCCGGCGGGAGACGATGGGGGCATCCGAAAACAAAGCCCCAAACCGCGCGGACCGGTCAGTCCGCTAATCAGAGGCCCCGAGGGCATCCGGCCCCGGGTGACATAAAATATGTTCGATGTGAAAACTGTAGAAATCGATCTTGGCGGGAAGACCCTCAAGCTCGAAACGGGCAAGATTGCCCGACAAGCCGATGGCGCCGTGCTGGCGACCCTCGGCGAAACCGTGGTGCTGTGCGCCGTCACTGCCGCCAAGTCGGTGAAGGAAGGGCAGGATTTCTTCCCGCTCACCGTCCACTACCAGGAAAAATATTCCGCTGCCGGCCGTATTCCCGGTGGCTTTTTCAAGCGTGAAGCCCGCGCCACGGAAAAGGAAACGCTGACCAGCCGTCTGATCGACCGCCCGGTCCGCCCCCTCTTCCCTGAGGGTTTCTACAACGAGATCAACGTCATCTGCCAGGTGCTGAGCTATGACGGCGAGAACGAGCCCGACATCGTCGCGATGATCGCCGCTTCCGCCGCGCTCACCATTTCGGGCGTGCCGTTTATGGGCCCGATCGGCGCCGCGCGCGTCGGTTACAAGGATGGCGACTACATCCTCAATCCGTCGACCAAGGACATCTTCGAAGATGGCGGCCAGCTCGACCTCGTCGTCGCGGCCACTCGCGATGCCGTGATGATGGTCGAATCCGAAGCCAAGGAGCTTTCGGAAGAAATCATGCTCGGCGCCGTCATGTTTGCGCACGACGCCTCCAAGAAGGTCGTCGACGCGATCATCTCGCTCGCCGAACAGGCTGCCAAGGAGCCTTGGGAACTCGACGTCCAGGAAGACAAGTCGGCAAAGCTCGAAGAGCTGCGCGGCGTGATCGGTGCGGATGTCGAAGCCGCCTACAAGATCACCGACAAGTCGGCCCGCCAGGACGCGATCAACGCGGCCCGTGAAAAGGCCCGCGAGCATTATGCCGACCTGCAGGAAAGTGATCCGCAGGAATATCTCGGCATGCTCAAGCTGGTGAAGAAGCTGGAGAGCGAGATCGTTCGCGGCTCGATCATCAAGGACGGCACCCGTATCGACGGCCGCAAGCTTGACCAGGTTCGCCCGATCGAGGCGATGGTCGGCCTGCTGCCCCGTACCCACGGTTCGGCACTGTTCACGCGCGGTGAGACGCAGGCCATCTGCACCACCACGCTGGGCACCAAGGATGCCGAGCAGATGATCGATGGCCTGGAAGGGCTGCACTACAGCCACTTCATGCTGCACTATAACTTCCCGCCCTATTCGGTCGGTGAAGTGGGTCGCTTCGGCTTTACCGGTCGTCGTGAAATCGGTCATGGCAAGCTGGCCTGGCAAGCGCTGCACCCGGTCCTGCCCGACCATGAGGACTTCCCCTACACGATCCGCGTTCTCTCGGACATCACCGAGTCGAACGGTTCCTCGTCGATGGCCACCGTCTGCGGCGGCTGCCTGTCGATGATGGACGCCGGCGTTCCGATCGAACGTCCGGTCTCGGGCATCGCCATGGGCCTCATCCTCGAAGGCGACGACTTCGCGGTCCTGTCCGACATCCTGGGTGACGAAGATCACCTCGGTGACATGGACTTCAAGGTCGCGGGTTCGGAAGCCGGCATCACCTCGCTCCAGATGGACATCAAGGTTGCCGGTATCACCAAGGAAATCATGGAAAAGGCGCTCGAGCAGGCCAAGGCCGGCCGGACGCACATCCTCGGTGAAATGGCCAAGGCGCTCGACCATAGCCGTGACACGGTTTCCGAGCATGCCCCGCGCATCGAGACCATGCAGATCGCCAAGGACAAGATCCGCGACGTCATCGGCACGGGCGGCAAGGTTATCCGCGAAATCGTCGCGGAAACCGGCGCCAAGGTCGACATTGACGACGAAGGCATCATCAAGATTTCGAGCTCGAACACTGACGAGATCAACGCTGCCAAGGCGTGGATCGAAGGCATCGTGGCCGAGCCCGAAGTCGGCAAGATCTACGTCGGCAAGGTTGCCAACATCGTCGACTTCGGCGCGTTCGTGACCTTCATGCCCGGCAAGGACGGCCTCGTGCACGTCTCCGAGATCAAGAATGAGCGCGTCGAGAAGGTGACCGACGAACTGTCCGAAGGGCAGGAAGTGAAGGTCAAGCTGCTCGAGATCGACAATCGCGGCAAGGTCCGCCTGTCGATGCGCGTTGTCGACCAGGAAACCGGCGAAGAGCTGGAAGACACTCGTCCGCCCCGTGAAAAGGGTCCGCGCCGTGATGGCGGCGGTCGTGATGGTGGTCGTGGTCGTGGTCCGCGTGGCGGTGGCCGCGATGGCGGTGGCCGCGGTCGTGGTCCGCGCCGTGATCGCAACGACAATGGCGGCGAAGACAAGGGCGGCAAGGACGGTGGCGATGACGGCCACATGCCTGCCTTCCTGACCGACGACGAATAATCGTCGCGGATTAGACGGCTAGCCCGTCAGGAGAAGAAGCCCCCGGCGTCGGTGAGCGACGTCGGGGGTTTTCTTTTGCCTTTCATGTACTTCGCGATAATGTGCGCGGCGAACATTTCGGAGATATTCGATGCGCAAGTCATTGCTCGCCCTCGCCCTCGCTTTCTCGGCCACCGCCGCACAGGCCGCCGATATCGTCATGCACCGCAGCGAAGGGTGCGGCTGCTGCCTCAAATGGGTCGAGCGCCTGCAATCGGCCGGCCATGAGGTGAAGGTCGTCAACGAGGCCGACATGCGCGCCTTCAAGGTCGCCAACAATGTCCCGATGCGACTGTCGAGCTGCCACACTGCGCTGGTCGAAGGCTATGTCATCGAGGGCCATGTGCCGGCCGCCGATATCGAACGCCTGCTGGCCGAACGTCCCGACGCCATCGGCCTGGCCGTCCCCGGCATGCCCATGGGCTCGCCCGGCATGGAGCATGGCGACATGGTCGAGGCCTACAACACCTACCTCCTCAAGAAGGATGGGACCTTCGAGGTCTGGGCCGAACACGGCCGCAGCTAAGACGCACGCATCACGGACGATTGACCTTCGTCCATCGTCCGTTCATGTAACATCATCACATTGACCCGAGTGACTGTAGGGGACGGTTGGATGATGCGTTGGCTGCTGGCGGTATTGGCATTCCTCCTCATGGCGCCTGGTGCCGCTTCGGTGGCGCAGGACGATCCGCTCCCGACCCCTCGATTGACCGCGCTCGAACAAGGCATCGATGCCGAGGGCTTTGAACGCCCCCTCGAACTTGCCGACTATGCCGCGATCCTGCGCGTCGAGGGCGCCAGCGTCGAAGTCGAACAGACCATGTCCTTCCGCAGCGAGGGACGCACCGAGGGACGCCTCTCCATCAACCTCCCGCAGGGCGCGGTCGTCACCGGCTATGCGCTCGATATCGAAGGCACGCTCATCGAAGGCTCGCTGGTCGACCAGAGCCAGGCGCGTGAGGCGTTCAATTCACAGGTGCGCGTGCGCATCGACCCCGGCCTGGCCGAAGTCAGCCGCGACAATGTCTTTTCCACGCGCGTCTTCCCGGTCACCCCCGAAGGCCGGACCATCCGCCTCACCTATGTCGCTCCGATCGGCGCCGATTTCGCGATCCCGCTGCGGCTCGGCGAGGATAGCGGCGACTGGTCGGTCCGCGTCGAAGGCGCAGGCGAGCGAGCCCGCCTGGTGCGCGGTTCGTTCGACGCTCGTGGCGAGGCGCTCGTCGCGAGCGGACGCGGCGCCCTCGATACACGCATCGAGATCGCGGCCTACGAAAGCGATGAACCGACCGCGCTGATCACGACCCACCCCGACACGGGCGAGACCTATTGGCAGGTCTCGGGTCAAGAAATGATCGCCACGCGTCCTGGCCGCATGGGCCTTCGCGTCTTTTGGGACCGCTCGCGCTCGCGCCTCGGCGATGATCACGACGCCGCGCTCGACACGATCCGCCGCGCTGCTGACCAGCTTTTTTCCGGCTGGATCCAGCTGGTCGCCTTCGACGCCAGCGGCAGCGACCAGCAGCAATATCGCGACTTTGCCGACTTTGAGGCCGCCGTCGGCGCGCTCGCCTATCGCGGGGCCAGCAGTTTCGACGGGCTGGGCGCGGCAGGCAGCGCCAGCCACTGCATTCTCGTCAGCGACGGCCAGGCTACCTTGGGCGAGCTCGAAAATATCGTCCCGTCTTGCCCCACCCTCGTCATCGCCAGCCGCGAGGGCGCGGACCGTGCCATCCTCGGCCTCATCGCCGACGCGTCGGGCGGCGCTCTGGTCGACGCCGGCGATGCGCCCGATCTGTCGCTGCCCGCACAAATCAATGTGAATGGCCAGCGGGCCGAAATGCTGACCCTCTCCAAACAAGGCTATAGCTTTTCGGCGCTGATCAAGGCGCCGGCAGACGCCTCCGTGACCGTCTATGGCCAGCCTGTCAGCATAGCTGGACGTTCCGCGTCGCTAGCCGATGCGCAGCTGTTCGAGGCACGCCGCAACGCCCTGCTTGCTCAAGGTGTCGATCGCGAGGCCTTTGTCGCGCACAGCCGCACCTATTCGATCGCCAGCTCTACCCTGCCCTTCCTCGTCCTCGAGACGATCGACGATTATATCCGCTTCGACGTCACGCCGCAGGACGATCATCCGCAATTTACGCGCTGGAAGATGCTTCGCGAGGAGGCCGACCGTCTCGAAAGCGAAGAGCGCGAGGACCGCTTCGCGCAATTGCTGGGCCGCTGGGAAGACGAAATCGAATGGTGGGAACGCAGTTTCGACCTCGACGCCCGCGCCGGCGACGGCGGTCGCAAGGGTGGCGATGGCGTGCCCCCGCCTCCGCCGCCGCCCGTGGCCATGGTTGCGCCGCCGGGCGAACCCGTTCCCGAGGAGACGATGGAAGCTGCGGCCGATGAGATCGTGACGACTGCCAGCCGACGCGAAACGGCGCAGTTCGATTATGAGAGCACCACACAGGGCCTGAACGTCGATGTGGATGAACTGACCACTCGGGTCCCGCTCCCACGCAATCTCACCGAGGTCGTCAACCTCGCTCCCGGTACCACCGAAGCGCAGGACGTCGAGGGCGTCGACATCGCCGTCGCCGCCAGGCGGCCCGACCGCGACTATCTCGACGCTTTCGATGCCGCGCCGGAGGAATTCGACCGGCTCTTCGCGGAGTGGGAAGAGACTGCCGGCGATGCCCCGATCTACTATCTCGACACCGCCGACTGGCTCTGGCGCAACGAACGCAAGGAGGAAGCACTGCGCATCCTCTTGTCCGCGCTTGACCTACCCAATGCCGACGCGGCCACCATGGCGATGGTCGCCATGCGGCTCGAAAATTGGAACCAGCTCGACCTCGCCATCACCTTGCGCGAGCGGCTGGCCGCGATGATCACCCATCGTCCCCATCCCGACCGCCTGCTCGCACTTGCGCTCGCGCGCCGGGCCAAGCAAGGCGGTGACACTGCGCGTGCGGATTACGAACGCGCCGTTTCGCTACTTGGCGATGTCGCGCTGCGCCCGCTCGACCTGCGCTTCGAGGGGATCGATGTCATCGCGCTGCGCGAGGCCAATGCCCTGATCCCGCGCCTCGAAGCATTGGGTGGCACGCATGACCTCGACCCGCGCCTCGTGCGCAACCTTGATGCAGACATCCGTGTCGTCATCGAATGGACCGCCGATGCCGTCGATCTCGACCTGCATGTCATCGAACCCAATGGCGAAGACGTGCATTACGCCAATGACAGGAGCGCGATCGGCGGTCGCTATACCGAGGATATGCTCGATGGCTTCGGGCCCGAAGAATATTGGCTCCGCCGCGCGCCCGGTGGGCGGTTCGAGATCCAGTCCAACCTGTTCGCCTCAGACAGCATCGACCCCAATGGCCCCTCGCGCCTGCGGGCTCGCCTGATCCGCGACTTCGGACGCGGCAATGAGGCTGAGGAAGTCGTCGATATCCTGATGGTCGAAGACGAAGGCCGGATGCGGACGCTGGGTTATATCCGGCTGGGCGCGGCCGACTAGATCAGGCCAAGTTCGCTACCGCTCTGCCACAGCATGTAGAGCGCGACGATGACGATGATCCCGGCGAACGCCTTGGTCAGCGCGCCCTTGTCGGACAGCGTTTTGGCCATGCGCGTGCCGCCGAAGCTGCCGACGAACCCTCCGACCACGAATAGGCCTGCAATCCACCAGTCGACCAGGCCCGACAGCGCATAATTGCCTGCAGTGGTAAAGCCGAACGCGGTCACCGCGACGAGGCTGGTCCCGACGGCCGAGAGCATCGAGATGCTGCTTGCGGCGATCAAAGCGGGCACGATGATAAAGCCGCCACCAATGCCGAAAAAGCCTGCGACCATCCCCGCGACCAGTCCGAAGACGAACAGGCGCATGGCCGAGAATGGACGGTCCGATGCAGGCCGGTCGCCACGCTTCAGCATCAGGGCGGCGATCACGATCATCAGGATGGCGAACAGGAAGAGCAGCCCCTGCCCGTTGAACGCCTTGCCCGCACTGGACCCCGCAGCTGCACCTAGCACACCGGCCAGTGCGAAGATGAGACCCTCGCGCCAGCGCACGTTGCCCGCGCGGGCATGCCCCGCCAGCCCGATTGCGGCATTGGCCGCCACCGCCAGCGCGGACGTGCCGATCGCCTTGTGCGGCTGGTCCATCCCGACGAGGTAGAGCAATAGCGGCACGGCCAGGATCGAACCGCCGCCGCCAATCAACCCGAGACTGAATCCCACAAGCCCGCCGGAAAAGAGCGCCAGCGCGGTTTCGATAAGATCGGGCATGTCGGTTAGGGTCCCCTGCGTGCGGGAAAGGGCGCGATGGTGGAGCTAGGGGGATTCGAACCCCCGACCTCTGCAGTGCGATTGCAGCGCTCTCCCAACTGAGCTACAGCCCCGTGCACCATCGGCGAAGCGCTTCACTAGCGCCGCTTTTCACGCAATGCAACGCCTTAGCGAGGCTCGGCCACGCCTCAGCGAACCGTGGGTCCGAAACCGGAACGATACGCCACCAAAACCCGTTTTAATACAAAGGCTTGAAGGCAAGAGGCCTCGCCTATTCAAACGAGTAAAGGGAGTATCATCCATTATGATTTATGATCGTTATGATCGCATGAGGACCAGGCCGACGGGTCGCTTCGAAGGCCGTAACTATGGCCGCCGCCCGCAGCAAATGCGTGGCGACTATGGCTACGAGCGCAGCGAACGCGACTTCTTCGATCGTGCCGGTGACGAAGTGTTGAGCTGGTTCGGTGACGACGAAGCTGCACGCCGTCGTGAACTGGACGAGCGCTATGGTTATACCGGTGACGGCTACAAGAACCAGCATTTCGAATTCGAAAACGGCCGCAATGTCTCGGAAGGCTATCGCCGCCCGTATGACAGCGAAGACCGTTTCTCGCGTTCGAATAGCGAGATGAACGAGCGCGGTTACGACCGTGTCGACGCTTATGATTATGATCGCGGCTATACCCAGAATCGCTGGGGTCGTCCGCAGACGCAGAGCGAGTTCACTACCGACGAAAACTATTCGCAGTGGCGTGCCCGCCAGATCGATGCGCTTGATCGCGACTATCGCGAGTGGCGCCTCGAAAATCAGGAGCGCTTCAACGACGAATTCGCCTCGTGGCGCGAGAGCCGCGAAAATATGCGCGTCAGGCTGAACCAGCTCGATGACAATGCGACGCTCGTCGCATCGGATGGCGAAACGATCGGCAATATCGACACCGTGATCGGTGACCGCATCGTCGTGAAGAATGACAGTGACAACGACCAGCGCGGCATGTTCTCGCTGCGCAATGTCGAGACGATCGAACAGGGTCAGGTGAAGCTGAACCTCGATAGCGAACTTGCGAAGAGCCGCCTCTTCGACAAGCGCGAATTCGATCGCAATACCATGCGCGAACAGCGCATCTCGAATAACTACTAATCGAGACTGAGAAGTTAGCGGCACCCTTTAGTGTCGCGACGCGAGGGGAGAAGGCCCGGCCATTGCGGTCGGGCCTTTCCTTATGTCCGGCCAAGGCGTAGGTCCGTGGCAAATCGCGACCCAACAGGAGAAACGGATCATGGCCAAAGCCTGGCACCTTATGCAGCGCCCGCAGGGCAAACCCACCCACGACGACGTGGCGCTCAAGGACTATGACATGCCTGCGCTCGAGGACGGCATGATCCATGTCCGCAACGACTGGATCTCGGTCGACCCCTATATGCGCGTGCGCATGGATGACCAGGAAAGCTATTTCGAAAGCTTCAAGCTCGATCGTCCGATGGATGGCGGCGCCGTCGGCACGGTCGTCGCATCGAAGGCTGACGGTTTCGAGGAAGGCGACAAAGTCTTCCATTTTGCCGGCTGGCGCGACGAAGCGGTGATCTCCACGCAGGGCATCTTCAAGCTGCCCGAACTGGGCGTCGAACCTTTCCACTTCCTCAGCACGCTGGGCCTGACGGGTGGCACGGCCTGGTTCGGTCTGATGGACATTGCCGCGGCCAAGGAAGGCGACGTGGTCTTCGTCTCGGCCGCCGCGGGCGCGGTTGGTTCGATGGTCGTGCAGATCGCCAAGGCTAAGGGCATGACGGTCATCGGCTCGGCGGGCGGGCCGGAGAAATGCGCCTGGGTCGAGAGCCTCGGTGCGGACAAATGCATAGACTACAAAGCCGGGCCGATCATCAAGGGCCTGTACAAGGCGCTCAAGGAAATCGGCGCCAAGGGCATCGATGTCTATTTCGACAATGTCGGCCGCGACCACCTCGATGCGGCCATTGCACACGCCAACAACAATGCGCGTGTCGCCATGTGCGGCTTCATCGACGGCATCAATGGCGAGGCCGCCTACGAATTCAAATATCTTGCACTGGCGATCGGCAAGCGCATCCGCATGGAAGGCTTCATCTTCACCGATTTCCAGGACCAGATGATGGATTTTTACGGGCAGATGGTACCGATGCTGCACTCCGGACAGATCAAGACGCGCGAGACCGTGCATGAAGGCCTCGACAAGACGTTCGACGCTTTCCTCGGCCTGTTCGAGGGCGCGAATACCGGCAAGATGCTGGTGAAGCTCTAGGAGCGCCGTAGCGCCGCAATATCTTCGGTATCGCCGATAATCGACAGACGGTCACCGTCGCGCAATTCGATCCCCGGCTTGGCGATGACCAGCTGGGCGCCGCGTTCGATCATGACGATCAGCGCGCTGCCCGGCAGGTCAATCTCGCCAACGCGACGGCCGACCTGTCCGGCAAGTGCCGGAAATTCGCTGACATAGCCGTGCAGAAAATGCTCGTCGCGTACGAGCAGGGCGTTGAGCTCAGCCTCGCCCGACGCGTCCAGCCATCTTTGCTCGAAGCCGGGCGCGCGCATGATCTCCGACAGGTGTCCCGTTATCCTGAGATCGAGCCCCACCGGGTCCTCGGGCACCAACAGGATCAGCACCGTATGCAGGTCATATTCGGTGCCGAACGAAAATTGGGCATCGTCGCATAGCCGGAATACAAAGAGCGCCGGCGATGCCAATTTCATGACCGAGCGATGCAGGACCATCGCGCGCGAATGCAGGCGATGGCGCTCATAGGGATTGCGATCCATGTCGCCACTCAGCACTTCCGCATCGATCCCGTAACGCGCCTCGCCCTCGGCTAGTGCGCGTTCGAGCAGAATCTCGAAATCATAGTGACCCGATTTGAGGTCGATCATGACCGACTGGGCAATGACTTCCTCATAAGCGAGATTTTGCTCGGTCGTTCGGTCGTGAACGATGCCCATCAACTCGGTCTCGATCCCGTCATAGCGGCTCTTCGCCATCTGCTCGCCGACATGATAGATCGCCCCGCGCCGCTCGACGCGGTCACCGGCATAATGCTGGTACCAAAGCCCCGACAGGATCGCGATCAGGAAGGTGAAGCCGATCGCCATCAGCCCCATCTCGAAGATCAGCCAGAGCGCGATGAAGATACCGGCGAGCGGTACCCACGGATAGAGCGGCGTGCGGAATCCCGGCCGATAGCCCGGTATCTTGCTCTCGCGCATCACGATGACGGCGAGGCAGACGAGACCGAAGAGCAGAAGCTGGAAGGCGCTGGCCAGCTTGGCGACCGATTCCACATCCAGTGTCGCCAACACGAAGATCATCGCGGCGACCGTCAGCAGGATAGCGAAGGTCGGCGTCTCGAACTTCGATAGCCGCGAGAGCGGCGCCGGCATCAACTTGTCCTTGGCCATCGCGAATGGATAGCGCGAGGCC
Organism: Sphingomicrobium sediminis; assembly: GCF_023805295.1. NCBI lineage: Bacteria > Pseudomonadati > Pseudomonadota > Alphaproteobacteria > Sphingomonadales > Sphingomicrobiaceae > Sphingomicrobium > Sphingomicrobium sediminis. Next base: position 87,372 of record NZ_JAMSHT010000001.1, on the reverse strand, counting down.
GACATGATCCCGGCATTGCCGGTCGACGCGAAGGCGGCAATCGCACTGACGACGATGGCGAAAACCAAAATGTCGCTTGGCAGGAAGCTACCGATGGCGGCGGCACCGTCGGCCATCGGCGTGAGGCTTCCGAACAGCTCATCGGGGGTGAGCAACTTCACCAGGATGAAGGTGCCGAGTGTATAGATTGCGGTTGCTGTCAGCAGCGCAAGTGTCATGCCGAGCGGGATGTTGCGGTCGGGATTCTCGACCTCCTCCGCCACACTCGCCACCTTTGTAAGTCCGGCATAGGAGACGAAAACGAGACCGACGGTGGCGATGAATCCGACGAAACCGCTGTTGAAGAAGGCGCCATAGCTGGGCTCCGGCGCGAAGATCCGGTCCACACCCGCATCGGCGAGCCCGAGGATCACGAACATGCCGAGGATCACGACAAGGATGGTGACGAGGATGCGCTGCAGCATCGTCGTTTCCTTGGCACCGAAAAAGTTGATCAGCCCGAAGCCGATGGTCAGCACGATGGCCGTCAGCGTGATCGGGACGTCGAAATAGAGTCCGAGATAGGCACCCATCCCCACCAGCGCGAACGCACTTTTGAACACGACTGCGATCCACGACCCCAGCCCGCCAATCGTACCCATCAGCGGCCCCATGGCGCGATCGAGGAAGAAGTAGGTGCCGCCGGATTTGGGCATCGCGGTCGACAATTCGGCCATGCAGTACATGGCCGGCAGGATCAGGAAGCCCGCTGCAAAATAGGCCAGATACACAGAGCTGCCTGTCGTCGCCGCGGCAATGCCGGGCAGCAGAAACAGCCCGGAGGAGAACATCGCCCCCGTGGCCATTGCATAGACATCGAAGAGTTTTAGGCTCTTGGTCAGCTTCTTCGCGTCGGCCATCGGCTACGCGGCGCCTCGCCTATCCCGCATAGTTGCACATGCGCGGGTCGCCTCGGCTGAGACCGCGGCGGAGCGCTTCCATGCGCTGGGCCGAGGTGCCGTGGGTGAAGCTTTCGGGGCGGACTGCCTGTCCGGCCTGGCGTTGCAAGGTGTCATCGCCAATGGCTTCTGCAGCGCGCAGGCCTTCTTCGAGGTCGCCCGGCTCCATCGCGCCGGTGCGTGCGGCCCAGACGCCCGCATAGCAATCTGCCTGCAATTCGACGCCGACCTGCAGCTGGTTGCCCTGCGTCTGGCTGACGCGCTGCTGTTGGCGCTGAACGTCGGCGAGCGTGCCTTCGAGGTTCTGAATGTGATGCCCCACCTCATGCGCGATGACATAGCGTGCAGCGAAATCGCCGGGCGCGCCAAAGCGGCTCGACAATTCGTTGAAGAAATCGGGATCGATATAGATGCGGCTATCGCCTGGGCAGTAAAATGGCCCCATCACTTCTTGGCCATAGCCGCACGCCGTCTGCGTGCCGCCCTCATAGGCGACCAATTCGGGCTCGCGGTAACTCGCACCGGCCTGTGCGAAAATCTCGGTCCAGACATCGTCGGTGCTTTCCAGGGTCCCGCGCAGCAAAGCGAGTTCGCTTTCGGTCAGCGTCGATTGCCCGCTGCTGGCGCCCTGCGGCGATCCGCCGGTGAGGCCGCCAAGCCCGCCCGACAGCGCGCAATAGCCAAGGCCGAGAATCAGGATGCCGACGATCCCGAACTTGTTGAAGACGAAGCGCGCGAGCAGCAGGAAAATGCCGCTCGACATGCCGCCCATGCCGCCACCGCCGCCGCGCTGGCCGGTTCGGTCGATGAAATTGTCACTGTCGCGATCGCCAAGGCGCATGGATTCGTCTCCCTCTTGTCACCCCCAAACGGCTCGGAGGGCTTGGCGGTTGCATCGCCCCGCCCCTCGCGCCATTGCTGGGCCAAAGGGAGACAGTAGATGACACTCGAAGGCAAGCGCGCACTCGTTACCGGATCGACCAGCGGCATCGGCCTCGCCATTGCGCAGCGCCTCGCCGATGCGGGTGCCTCGGTCATGATCAACGGGTTCGGCGATCCGCAAGAGATCGAGGCGATCCGCGCCGACCTCGAGCAGCGCTCGGGCGCCAAGGCCATCTATTCGGATGCCGACCTCACCGATGTCGCCGCCATCGACAAGATGGTGGGCGATTGCACCAGCGAGATCGGCAGCCCGCACATCCTCGTCAACAATGCCGGCATGCAGCATGTCGCCCCGGTCGCGGACTTTCCCGTCGACAAGTGGGACAAGATTATCGCGCTCAACCTGTCGGCGGTCTTTCACACGACGCGCCTTGTCCTCCCGGCCATGCGGCACAAGGGCTTCGGCCGCGTCATCAACACGGCCAGCGCGCACAGCCTCGTCGCCTCGCCCAACAAGTCGGCCTATGTCGCCGCCAAGCATGGCGTTGCCGGCTTCACCAAAACGGTCGCGCTCGAGACCGCAGAGGACGGCATCACCATCAACTGCATTTCGCCCGGCTATGTCTGGACACCGCTGGTGGAAAAACAGATCCCCGACACCATGAAAGCCAGAGGGCTAACGCGCGAAGAAGTGATGAACGACGTGCTTCTGAAAGCGCAGCCCACCAAGCGCTTCGTCACGGTCGAAGAGGTCGCCGCCTGCGCCTTTTTCCTCGCGTCCGACGAAGCCGCCAGCATAACCGGCGCGAATATCAGCATGGACGGCGGCTGGACGGCACAATAGGCTGCGCGGCCATGAGATTGTCGCTTATCCTCGCATCGCTCCTGCTGGCCAGCTGTTCGACGCTGCCCGGCGATCCCACGATCGACACGCTCGAAACGCGCAACTGGCGCCAGATCGTGACCGAGGATGATGGCGACCGGCTGCGCGACTGGCGAGCCACCTTCAACGCGGCGATCCGCGAAGCGCGCGCCAAGGGCTATGGCGACGAGGTCGAAGCATTGGGCGCGCTCGGCGATCCCGACGCCGCGATGATCCTCGGCGACGTGCCCAACGGCCTCTATCGCTGCCGCACCATCAAGCTTGGCACCATGAGCGGCGCGTCGACGCTGGCCTATGTCGACTATCCCTATTTCCAGTGCCGCATCCGGCCCGAAGAGGATCTGCACGGTTTTGCCAAGCTGACCGGATCGCAGCGCCCCGTCGGCCTTCTCTTTCCCGACGATCAATATCGCCAGGTCTTTCTCGGCACCTTGGTGCTGGGCGACGAAGACCGCGCCATGCGCTACGGCGCCGACCCGCAGCGCGACATGGTCGCCGCCTTGCAGCGCGTCGGCGAGAATCGCTTCCGCCTCCTCATCCCGAGCCCGCGTTTCGAAAGCAAACTCGACATCATCGAACTCATCCCGGAGGAATAGATGCGCCTCGCCCTAGCCGCCTTCGCTCTCGCCATCGCCCCTGCCCCACTCATCGCGCAGCCCGCCGATCTTGGCGCGTCGATCGATGCCGACATGGACGAACTGATGGCGCATTACCGCCACCTCCACGCCAACCCCGAACTGTCGGGCATGGAGGTTGAGACTGCGGCTTACATGGCCGCCATCGCGCGCGAACTGGGCTTCGAGGTGACCGAGCAGGTTGGCGGCACCGGCGTCGTCGCGATCATGGAGAACGGCCCCGGCCCCGTCGTCATGCTGCGCGCGGACATGGATGGCCTGCCGGTAATCGAAGATACCGGCCTGCCCTACGCCTCGACCGTGACCGCCGTCGCGCCCCAGTCGGGCGTCGAGACCGGCGTGATGCATGCCTGCGGCCACGACACGCACATGACCACCTGGATCGGCACCGCCATGCAACTCATCGAGCGACGCGACGAATGGTCTGGCACGTTGATGATGATCCTGCAGCCTGCAGAGGAAACCGGCGAAGGTGCGCGCGCGATGATCGAGGACGGACTGTTCGAGCGCTTCCCGATGCCCGCTTATGCCGTCGCCTTCCATGACAGCGCGCGCGGCCGCGCCGGCGATATCGGCATCGCGCCTGGCTATGCGCTCGCCAATGTCGACAGCGTCGATGTCACCATTCGCGGCGTCGGCGGGCACGGCGCCTATCCGCACACGACCAAGGACCCGATCGTCATCGCCAGCCGCTTCGTGACCGCGCTCCAGACCATTGTCGCGCGCGAGCTCGACCCGCTCGATCCGGCAGTTGTCACGGTCGGCAGCTTCCATGCCGGGGCCAAGCACAACATCATTTCCGACGAGGCCGAATTGCTCCTCACGGTGCGCAGCTATTCGGACGAGACCCGCGCGCAATTGCTGGCCGCCATCGAGCGGATCGCCATGGGCGAAGCGATGGCCGCCGGCGTGCCCGAGGACCGGATGCCGATCGTCACCGTGCGCGAGAGCGAGTTCACGCCGTCGACCTACAACACGCCCGAACTGGCTTCGCGGGCGATGGCGCTGTTCCAAGATCGCTGGGGCACAGACATGGTCAGCGAGATCCCGCCGGTCATGGGCGGGGAGGATTTCGGCCGCTACCGCCGCGAGGACCCCGACATGCAGAGCCTCATCTTCTGGGTCGGCGGCCAACCCGCGGACAAGTGGGACGAGACCGGCGGGGATGCGACCAAGTTGCCCAGCCTCCACAGCCCCTTCTGGGCCCCCGATGCCGAAATCGTGATCAATCGCGCCACCGAAGCGATGACGCTGCTGGCGCTGGATCTTTTTGAAGGAAACTGATGCTTACCATCCTGTTGGCCGCGTATCTGGCCCAGCCTGCACCGCCGCCCGCAAAGCCGCTGCAGGTCCCCAATCCCAGCCCCTACGACTTTGTCGGCATGCCCGTCCCGGAAGACGCCACCAACGTCTTCGACGAGGCCGCGCTGGATGACGACACAATCTGGTCGCTGGCGAAAGATCTCGACGTTGTGCGCGGCTACGACCTCTATCTCGCGCTCATGCCTTCGGGAGATCATGTCGAGGAAGCCGAAGACGCCATTCGCCGCCTCGATCCGCTGCGCCTGAGGATCAGCGAGGACGAACAGGCCGCTTGCGATGCCGCCACGGCCCCAATGGCTACCGACGAGGCTGCCAACGCCTACCGATCCGCCTTTCAGTGGGACAGCAAGGATCGCATGGAAGCCGCCACGCTCGATTTCCCTCATCATGACTGTACCAAAGTCGCGCGAACGTTGCTGGCCGAGCGCGATCGTCGCGTGAGACTTACATATTCGCTGGCCGGCTTCGGGCCGATGCCGCACAAATTGCTCTCGTCGCCCATCTTCATCCGCGATGGCGACTATCCCGCGCGCGCACTGCGTGCCGAACTGACCGGCCGGGTGACCATCAGCTGGACGGTCGGGACGACCGGACGCGTCAACAATTGCGAGATCCACGAAAGCAGCGGGTCGTCCATTCTCGACGAAGCATCATGCCGACTGGCTGAGCGGCGCCTGCGCTATATCCCGGCTCGCAACGAAGCGGGCGAGACAATCGAGAGCCGAGGCTGGACCTCGATCCTATTCCAGATTCCCTAGCTAGCGCTGGCTTCGTTCAGCCGCTCGATCTGTTCGTCGCTCAATTCCAGCGTCAGGCTTTCGACCAGTTCTGACAGCTGTTTGAGGCTCGTCGCACTGGCGATGGGTGCGGTGATGGTTGGTTGGGCCGCGAGCCAGGCTAGCGAGATGGTCGCGAGCGGGGCGCCGGTCTCGCTGCTAATGTCGTCGAGCACCTCGAGCACCTTCGCCCCCTTGCCCTCCAGATAGCCGACATTGCGCAGGCCGCGCGGGCTCTGGTCGAGATCGTCCATCGAGCGATATTTGCCGGTGAGGAAGCCGTTGGCGATCGAATAATAGGTGAAGACGCCAAGGCCGGCCTCGGCGACCGCGTCGCGCAATTCGTCTTCGTAACGCTCGCGCTCGACCAGATTGTACCAGGGTTGCAGCGCGACCGGCTTGGCGAGGCCATTTTCCTCGGCCACCTGCATTGCCTCGCGCACGCGCTCCGCCGTGAAATTGCTGAGGCCGATGGCGCGGATCTTGCCCGCCTTCACCAGCTCGTCGAACGCGCCCAAGCTGTCGGCCAGCGGCACCTTCTCGTCATCCTTGTGCATATAATACAGGTCGATGCGGTCGGTCCCCAGCCGCTTCAACGAGGCTTCGCAGGCATTGCGCACGATGACGGGGTCGAGCCCGGCGAGGAAGCCGACCTTGGATGCGATCACGACATCCTCGCGCTTGCCGCTCTTCTTGAGCCAGTCGCCGATGACCCGCTCGCTCTCGCCGCCGGTATGGCCTTCGACCCACATCGAATAGACGTCGGCCGTGTCGATCATGCTGCCGCCGACATCGACGAAACCGTCCATGATGCGAAAGCTGGTCGCTATGTCCGCCGTCCAGTCGAACACATTACCGCCAAGGGCCAGCGGCGCGACGTGCATGTCGCTCGATCCGATCGCGCGTTTTTCCACCTCAATCCCCCTCTTCTTCACCATATATTTGTAAATTTATCCGACACTCCGGACCTGTCGGTGATGCTTACACCGATTTGGCAGGTGTGGACATGAACGAAGCGGCACAGTTTTGGAGCCATATCGTGGCAGCGTCGCTGTTCGCGCTGCTCGTGCTGTGGCAGCTGTTCAGCGGTCCGCGCTCGCAGGGTCAGCGCACATTGGTCGCTGCCATGGCGCTCACCAGCCTCTGGGCCTGGCTCGAGGCGATGGCCACCGACACGCTGCTCACTTATCTCGCCGAGACGACCCGCAATCTCGTCTGGGTCGGCCTGCTACACCAGCTCGCCATGAATGCCGATCCCGAGCGGCGCCAGAAGGGCCTGAAGCTCGTCTATGGCGCCGTCGCTGCCGTGCTAGGCCTTTCAATCGTCGTCTCGCTCACCCATACGATGATCGATCCCGAGCCCGCCCAGCAGCAGGCGCTAATCGCCACCGCCTTGCTCCTGCGTATCCTTGCCGCAGCGGGCGGCCTGATCCTCGTCCACAATATTTACGGGCAGGCCGCACCCGGTAGCCGCACGGCGATCCGCTTCGCGATGCTGGCGCTGGCCGGCCTGTGGTTCATCGATCTCAACACCTACACCATCGCCTATCTGTCGGCCGATGCCGGCGATGTCATGCTCGCCTGGCGCGGCGCGGCGGTTGCCCTGCTCGCCCCGCTTTTTGCCCTCGGCGCGCGCACCGACGAGGGATGGCGCATCAAGCTTTCGCGCGCCGCCACCTTCCAGTCGCTCTCCCTGCTCGGCATTTGTGCCTATTTCGCGGTCATGGCCGTCCTCGCCACGATCCTGCGCGGCAGCGGCGACGATTGGGCCGGCGGCATCGCCGTTACCCTGCTTTCCATCCTCGTCGTCGGTGCGATGGTCATCATGCCGAGCCCGCGGGCACGCAGTTGGGCCAAGGTGAAGATCGCCAAGCATTTCTTCGAACATCGCTACGATTATCGCACCGAGTGGCTGCGCTTCACCGACACGATCGGCGGCGACGGCAGCAGCAAGGACCCGCTGGGCCGCCGCATCGTGCGCGCCTTTGCCGAAATGCTCGATGCGCCGGGCGGCTGCCTCCTGGTGCGCGACGAGCATGACGGGCTCAAGATCGCCGGCGAGTGGGAATGGCCGGGCGAGCCCTTCACGCCCCCTGCCCGCCTATTCGACGATGCCCGCGAAGAAGTCTTCTGGACCCATGTCGTCGAGGATAGCCGCATCCTTGAACTGACCGGCCTTCGCGAAGGCTGGAGCGACACGCGCGACATGGATGCGGGCCCGCCGCACTGGCTGCTGCGCAACGAACATGGCTGGGTCGGCATTCCGCTGGTCCACGACCGCCAGCTCGCCGGCATCGTCATCCTCGCCCAGCCCGATTTCATGCGTGCTCTCGATTGGGAAGATTTCGACCTTTTGCGCACGGCAGGCCGCCAGGCCGCCAGCGCATTGGCCGAAGCCGTCAGCCAGGACGCGCTCGCCAAGGCGCAGCGATTCGAGGAATTCAACCGCCGCTTCGCCTTCATCATGCACGACATAAAGAATCTCGTGAGCCAATTGTCGCTCCTGTCGCGCAATGCCGAGCGCCATGCCGACAATGCCGATTTCCGCGCCGACATGGTCGCGACACTGAAAAGCTCGGTCGAAAAGATGAACGACCTGCTCGCCCGCCTCGCCCCGCAATCGGAGCGCAAGGACAAGAAGGCCGTCCCGATCGCGCTCGACGACATCCTCTCCTTTGCCATCGCAGCCAAGCGTAGCCAGCACGATGTCACGCTGATGGGCGAGACGGGCCTGTGGGCCGTGGCCGATGCGCCCGGGCTGGAACAAGCCGTCAGCCACCTCGTCCAGAACGCTATCGACGCCAGCCCCAAGGACGCGCCCGTCCTCGTCCGGGTCGATGGCAACGCCGACAATGTCGCCATCACCATCGCCGACAACGGCATCGGAATGGACCCCGAATTCGTCCGTTCGCGCCTGTTCGAGCCCTTTGCCAGCACCAAGGATGGCGGCTTCGGCATCGGCGCTTTCGAGGCGCGTGCACTCGTCATCGGCATGGGCGGGCGTCTCGATGTCCGGTCGACACCAGGCGAAGGCACCACATTCACCATCCACCTTGCACCGGCCGACGCGCCAACAATGAGGAAGAGTGCATGAGCAAGTCCGACCTCCCTATCCTGCTCGTCGTCGAGGACGATGAGGGCCTGCAGCGCCAGTTGAAATGGGCCTACGAGGATTATCAGGTCGTCGCCGCGACCGACCGCAAGCAGGCGATCGAATTGCTGCGCTTGCACGAGCCCGCCGTCGTGACACTCGACCTCGGCCTGCCACCCGATCCCGACGGCACGACCGAAGGGTTCGCCACGCTCGCGGAGATCCAGGCGCTCAAGCCCGACACCAAGATCATCGTCGCCTCGGGCCATGGCGCCCGCGAAAGCGCGCTCAAGGCTGTCGCCCTCGGCGCCTATGATTTCTACCGTAAGCCGGTCGACATCGACGAGCTCGGACATATCGTGAAGCGCGCCTTCCAGTTGCATGAAATAGAGGCCGAAAACCGCCGTCTCGAAAACGAAGCGGGCGAGAGCAAGACCGTGCTGGGTTCGATCGTTTCGGCCAGCCCCGAAATGCTCAAGGTCGCCCACACCATCGAACGCGTCGCCTCGGCAGATGTATCGGTGATGTTGCTCGGCGCCAGCGGGACCGGCAAGGAATTGCTCGCCCGCGCGGTACACGACCAGAGCCCGCGAAAGGATGGCGAATTCGTCGCGCTCAATTGCGCCGCCATCCCCGAAAACCTGCTCGAGGCCGAACTGTTCGGTTATGAGCGCGGCGCCTTTACCGGCGCGGTGAAAACGACCCCCGGCAAGATCGAGATGGCGCAGGGCGGTACGCTATTCCTCGACGAGGTCGGCGACATTCCGTTGCCGCTCCAGGTCAAGTTGCTTCGTTTCCTCCAGGAACGCGTCATCGAACGCATTGGCGGTCGCAAGGCGATCGACGTCGACACGCGCATCGTCTGCGCCACGCACCGTGATCTCGACGCCATGTGCGCCGAAGGCAGCTTCCGCGAGGACCTCTACTACCGCCTCGCCGAGATCGTCGTCCCGATCCCGCCCCTGAGCCAGCGCACCGGCGATGCCGTCCTCTTGGCCCGCTATTTCGTCAGCAAATATGCCAAGGAACTGGGCCGCAACCTCACCGGACTCGCACCCGATGCGGTCGAGGCGATCGACGAATATCCCTGGCCCGGCAATGTCCGCGAGCTGGAAAACCGCGTGAAGCGCGCGGTCATCATGTCGGACGCCAAATTGGTGAGCGCGGGTGATCTCGACTTGCAAGCGGGCGTGGACAGCGAGGGCGAGGCCTCGCCCATCAACCTGCGCGCCGCCCGCGAAATCGCCGACCGCCGTGCGATCAAGCAGGCGCTCACCCGCACCGAAAACAACATCTCCGGCGCGGCCAAGCTCCTGGGGATCAGCCGCCCGACCCTCTACGACCTGATCAAGCAGTACAAGATGAGTGCGTAATCACCCTGTAGTTGACGGAGACTTGCAATGAAGTTCATTCCCCTACCCTCGCGCGGGGGCAAATATCTCGTTGCAACCGCGAACATCACCTATTTGCGCACCCATGAGAACAACCAGGTGAAGATCGGACTGGTCGGCGGCGAATCCATCCAGGTCGATGGCAACCTCGATGAGGTCTCGGCGCTGCTGCGTCAGTAGGCGAGGCCGAGCGAGCCGGGCCTAGCTGGCTTCCAATTCTTCGATCTTGGCGCGTGTCTCCTTGAGGCTAGGATCGAGCATTACGGCTTTTCCGTAGGCCTGCAACGCGCCGTCGCTGTCGCCCTGCGCCCGCAGCCCGTCGCCAACGCTGTCCCACAGCCCCGCGTCGTCCGGGTTGCGTTCGATGTTGCGCGCAAACAGGAGTATGGCGGCATCTATACGACCCTCCCTCAGCAACCCGTATCCAAGCTGGTTGAGCAGGCGCTTGGCCTGATCGGCGTCGTACAGGTCGCTTTCGAGCGCCGAGCGAAGCGCGCGATCGACATCCTCGAGGCCGGCATTGGAGAGCGCGTCGAGCAAGGCGACCTTGAGCGTGGGTTCGGGCAAGTTTCCGGCAAGCAGATAGTCCATCATCACCGGGCCCAAGTCCTGATGAAAGGCATTGTTGGTACGATCGTCGGTACAGATCATCGCGCCGGCACCCACTGCGGGGGCATAACGAAAGTTCGAACGCCCCCCACCCTGATGACCGATGCTGCGCGCTTCACCCTCTCCTTCGAGAATGAGGCCGATGCTGTAGCCGTCGATGACATGTTCGGGATCGTGCGCCATCGCGTCCCATTCCGACAGGTCGCCAAGCGCTCCGTCACGCAGCGCCGTCAACAACCTCGCCATGTCGCGCGCACTGGTCCGCGTGCCACCAGCCGATTGGATGAGGAAGGACTCGTTCGCGCCCCAATTGTGTCCGGTGACGGTGAGATCGGCCGGATCATAGACTAGCCGCTCCATGATGCTGTTCCAGTCCTCACCCAGCTTTGCGGTGATCAGCATCTCGGCGAGCGCATAGCCGCTCTGGCGATAGCGTGAGGCGCTTCCCGTCGGATAATCGAGCGGCGCGTCGCGGATAAGGTCTACAACGTCCGCGTTGCGCGCCTCGGAATCCTCACTGAGCGCCGCAAATTCCTCGCGATTGACCACCATCGGCAGCCCGCTTGAATGATTGAGAAGCGTATAGAAGGGTATGTCGTGCCAGGCTTGGGGCAAGTTCGCATCATAGCTCGAAAGGGTGGCGTCGAGATCGATCACGCCCGCCTCGTGCAGCTTGATGAAAGCGATGCTGCTCAGCGCCTTGCTTGCCGAGAAGAGCCCACAAACTGTATCCGCTGTAAAAGGCTTCCCTTCCTGATCGGTGCCATAGGTAACGAGCATTGGCTCGCCTTCCGCAGGGACGAGCGTGGCGGCGAAACCATCTACGCCATAGCTCTGCGCGAGCGATTTGAGGCGGTCATCAATGCCAGGTTGCGGGGTCAGCGCCAGCGAGGCGGCGAGGATCGTGGATATCATGGTCGGCAGCTCCGATTACGTTTGTAATCGTTCGGTGAAGAGATATTCGTCGCTTCGCCATCCAGCCTCGACCAACGACACGCCTTGCACGGCGAATGACCCGATTTGCTAGCCGAGTCCCTCGGCCTTCTCCGCGACTTCAAGCCAGCGTTCCTCGGCCGCTTCCTTCTCTGCGCGCTTGTCCTCGAGGGCCTGCGTCAGTGCAGCGAAGCGGTCGGGGTCGTTGGTGAACAGATCGGGGTCGGCAAGCGCAGTCTCGGCCTCGCTCATTTCCTTCTCCAGCCGTTCGATCTCGCCGGGCAATCGGTCGAAGTCGCGCTGGTCCTTGTAGGATAATTTGGTCGGCTTGGTGCTCGGCGCTTCCTGTTTGGCAGCCTCGGGCTTGGCTTTCTTTGACGCGGTACGTCGATCTTTACGCTTGCGCGACCAGTCCTCGTAGCCGCCAGCTACGATATCCACCTCGCCCGACCCGTCGAGGCCCAATGTCACGGTGACCGTGCGGTCGAGAAAGTCGCGATCGTGGCTCACCAGCAGGACGGTGCCCTGATAGTCGGCGATGACTTCTTGGAGGAGGTCCAGCGTCTCCATGTCGAGATCGTTGGTCGGCTCGTCGAGCACGAGCAAGTTGGATTCCCGGGCAAATTCGCGCGCCAGCAGCAGGCGGTGCCGCTCGCCGCCCGACAGCGTCCCGATCAGGGCTTCCGACAGGCCGGGGTCGAAGAGGAATTCCTTCAGATAGCCCTTGATATGCTTCTTGTTGCCACGAACCTCGATCCAGTCGCCGCCTTCGGCGAGGATGTCGCGCACCTTTTTCTTCGGGTCGAGCAGCTTGCGCTGCTGGTCGACAACGATGCCGGACAAGGTCTTGGCCAGCGTCACCTTGCCCTCGTCGGGCTCCAGTTCGCCGGTCAGCATCCTGAGCAAGGTCGTCTTGCCCGCCCCATTGGCGCCGACAATCCCGATCCGGTCTCCGCGCTGAATGCGCAGCGTGAAGTCCTTGATGATGGTCCGATCGCCATAGGATTTGGTAACCCGGTCGGCATCGATCGCGGTCTTGGTCTTTACGTCATCCTTGGCGAGGCCCAGCGCCGAGGTGCCTTGCATCCCAATCATCGCTGCCCGCTGCGCGCGCAGCTCGAACAAGGCGCGCAGGCGACCCTGGTTGCGTTTGCGCCGGGCGGTCACGCCCTTGTGCAGCCACTCGGTCTCCTGCCGCAGTTTCTCGTCCAGTTTCTCGAGGCGGCGGCGGTCTTCCTCCAGAACCTCCTCGGTCCATTTGTCGAACCCGCCATAGCCAATCTCGGCACGGCGCAGCGTCCGGCGGTCAAGCCAGATGCAGCTGGTCGTCAGGCGCTTCAAAAAGGCGCGGTCGTGGCTGATGACGATGAAGGCGCCCGAATAGCGTCCCAGCCAATCCTCGAGCCACTCGATCGCGCCAAGATCGAGATGGTTGGTCGGCTCGTCGAGCAACAGCAGATCCGGCTCACTCGCCAGCGCGCGGCTCAGCGCGGCGCGGCGACGCTCGCCGCCACTCGCCGTCTTGGCCTCGCGATCGAGGTCGATCCCCATCTGGTCGGCGATCGCCTCGATGGCATGCTGGGGCGGCGCTTTCTCGCCGCCAACCGCCCAGTCGAGCAGGGTCTCGTGACCCGACATATCGGGATCCTGTTCGAGCCAGACGATATTGATTCCCGGCATGACCGTGCGCGAGCCTGCATCCAGCTCGACATCGCCCATGATCGTGCGGAACAAGGTGGTCTTGCCAGCCCCGTTGCGCCCGATCAGCGCGAGCCGGTCCCTGGGGCCGACATGGAGCGTCAGGTCCTGGAACAGGATGCCATCGCCATGGTGGAGGCGGACGTCTTCGAGGCTGAGTATCGGTGGTGCCATATTGTCACAGCCCCTAGCTATTCGCGACGGCTACGTCACCATTCTTCCTGAACCGCGCTATGCTCGCTCATTCATGGGCTATTCAATGCGCCATGCCTATCAGGGGCCTCATAAGAGAGACACAGTCATGCGTATCGAGAAAACCCTTCTAGCCGCCATCGGTGCGGCCCTGATGACGGCGAGCCCTGCGGCAGCGTCGAGCGTCGACCTGTACCCGCAAGAAGTGCAGGACCGCGACCAGGATCGCGCCTACAACAGCGCCCGCAATGGCGAAGCGATGCCGCTTCCCGAACTCAAGCAGCGCGTCATTCCGCGTATGCCTGGTTATAAGTATCTCAACGTTGAATTGCGCGGCGATTTGTATCGCTTCAAGTTCGTGCGCGACGGTCGTCTCGTGTGGGTCGACGTCGACCCTCGAACGGGCCGCATCGTCGGATCGTCGGGACGCTAGTACCGCGATCCGATCCTAAACCGATCGCCCGCCACGGCGCCTTTCACGGGCGCCGTTTTCGTATGCGCCGAGCACTTATGCGAATGAAAGTTCGCAAATGTTGACATGATCATGCTGGAATGCGAATAATTAATCGCATTTTCAACGGAGCTGACCCATGTTCGCTGATCTCTTCCCCCTCTATTTTATGCTCGCCTTTTCGGTCGCGATGCTCACGTTGGGCACTTGGCGCGAGCGGGTGCACTTGCGACGACTGCGCGAGCAAGGCCCCGATTATCGCATGCGCATTTATCGTGATTTCCTCGTCACGATCTGGCCGGCGGCCTTGCTGGGCATCGCCGTATGGTTGGCGAGCGGGCGCGATCTTGCAGCCATCGGTTTCAGCCTCGGCGAAGGCCTGGGTGCCGGCATTGCATGGGGCGCGGCGCTGGGCGGCGCGTCCTACAATTTTTACCTCGCACGCGGCGTGCGCGTGTCGCAGGAGATGCGCGATGCCATTGCCGCGCAATTGATGCGCGGTGGCGCGCTGGAACTGCTCGATCCCGCCGACGCACGGCAGGCAAACCGCTTCCAGGCCGTCGCGGTCACCGCCGGTATTACCGAGGAAATCCTGTTTCGTGGCCTGCTCATCGGCAGCCTCGCCCTCGTCATGCCGATCTGGGCAGCCGGCGTCATCGGCCTCGCCATCTTCATCCTCGCCCATGCCTATCAGGGCGCGCGCGGCATGCTGTCCATTGTCCCGATCAGCACGATCCTCACCCTGATGTTCGTCCTATCTGACAGCATCATGCCGGGCATCATCCTGCACATCGCAGTCGACATGGCCGCTGGCGTCATGCTGTGGAATACGACGCGCGAGCGCGCCGCGTTGGCCGCTAATCCCGCTTAAGCGTGAGGTAGCCCGTCGCAAAATCGGCCATCTGTTCGGCAAGCCCTTCCCCCTGGAGCGGCTTGGCGAATGGAGGGCCGACATCGGGATAGAGCCCGCCCTCGATCAATGACGTGCTGAGGAAATAAGCGAGCGCCTCGATCGCTGCCTCGCGATCCTCGACCTGCACTTCATCGGGGAACAGGTCGATCAGGGTGGCGACACCGGCCCGCGAACTTTCGATCACCGGCTCCCATTCCTTGCCGATCAATTCGGGATGCTGGTGCGAATAGAGATGCACCGCGCGCAGCAAATGGCCATGCTCGACCAAGGCGCGCCAGCTCTCGCGCATCAAATCGCGCATGGTCGCGCGCAGCCCCGCGCTCGTATCCGGCTCGAACGAGAAATTGGAGCCGATCTTCTCGCGATAGAGATCGAGCACGACCGGGATCAGCGCTTCCTTATTCTCGAAGCGGCGATAGACCGCACCGACCGACACACCGGCCTCATTGGCCAGCTCCGCAACGCTGATCGAGTCGAACGACTGGTCCTTGAGCAGCCGGTCGAGCGCGGCGACGATCTTGTCGCGCGTTTCCTTGGATCGCTTCTGCAGGGCCGGCTTTGCTCGCATGGTCGCGACTTAGTGCGCGAACAAGCCTTGGCGTCAAGCAACCGTTCATGCCATGAGCGGTTGTGTCAGTGAAACGACCGCGGAAAATCGAGGAATATATGCGCATTCTGATCGTCGAGGACGAACCCAGCCTGGGGCGCCAGCTCCGATCCACCCTTGAGGGTGCGGGCTACGCCGTCGACCTGGCAACCGACGGGGTGGACGGCCACTTCCTCGGCGAAACCGAGAGCTACGATGCCGTCGTGCTCGACCTTGGCCTGCCTGAAATGGACGGCCTCACCATTCTCAACAAATGGCGCAAGCAGGACCGCGACATGCCGGTCCTCGTGCTCACCGCCCGCGACAGCTGGTCGGACAAGGTGGCCGGTCTCGATGCCGGTGCCGACGACTATCTCGCCAAGCCGTTCCAGACCGAAGAACTGATTGCTCGCCTGCGCGCCCTCATCCGTCGCAGTGCCGGTCATGCCAGTTCGGTGCTCGAGGCCGGCGAGATCCGCCTCGACACGCGTTCGGGCAAGGTCACGCGCGATGGCGAGCCGGTGAAGCTCACCGCGCAGGAATACAAGCTCCTCTCCTACCTCATGCACCATAAGGGCAAGGTGGTGAGCCGGACCGAGCTGATCGAACATATTTACGATCAGGACTTCGACCGCGATTCGAACACGATCGAAGTGTTCGTGACCCGCATCCGCAAGAAACTCGGTGCCGAGACGATCACGACCATTCGTGGCCTTGGCTACAGCCTCGAGGATCCGGAGGAACGTGTCGGCGACTGAGGCCCCTTCGCTCGCCGCGGACAAGGTCGAACAGGCCAATCGGCGCGAATCGCTGACCCGCCGCATGATCGGCATCGCCGCGCTCTGGATCGCGGTGCTGCTGCTGGCGGGCGGCTATGCGCTCGATCGCATTCTCACCAACACCGTCGTCCAGAATTTCGACGAGCAGTTGGAGAATGTCCTCAACGCCATGATCGCCTCTTCGGAGATCGGGCCGGAGGGTGAAGTCCGCTTCATCCGCCCGCCCGCCGACCAGCGATTCCTGGAAATCTATTCGGGCCGCTATTTCCAGATTTCGGGCGACGGCCAGATCGCCTTCCCGTCACGTTCGCTGTGGGACCGTCGTCTCGACCCCGGCGTCCAGCATGACGATCTCGACGTCCATTTCCGCAACAGCTTCGAATTTGAAGGCGAGCCACTGCGCCTCGTCGAACGCGACATCATCCTGCCCGACAGCGAGGTTGTCTGGCGCTACCAGGTCGCCGAGAGCCGCGAGGACCTGGACAGTCAGATTGCCGAATTGCGCACCACGCTGGTGCAGAGTTTCGCCGTCCTCGGCATCGGCCTCCTCATCATGGCCGCGATCCAGACGGTCTACGGCCTCTGGCCATTGCGCAGGGTCCGGCAGGAAGTCGTCGCCATCCGTACCGCCGCGCAGGAGCGGATCGACGAGGACTTCCCGCGTGAAATCACGCCATTGGTCGATGAGATCAACGAACTGCTCGCACATAGCGAGGCGCAGGCCGAGGAAGCGCGGCGTCATGCCGGCAATCTCGCCCATGCGCTCAAGACGCCGCTGACCGTCATCACCAATGCCGCGACCGCGCGAGATTCAAATCTCGACGACATTGTCTGCCGCGAGGCGACCGTGATGCGTCGGCAGGTCGACCATCATCTCGCCCGCGCCCGCGCCATCGGACGCCGCGCCAGTGCGCAGGCGCGCGCCAACGTCGCCGAAAGCCTGTCGACCATCGAGCGCGCGATTACCCGGCTCCACGAAGGCGTGACCGTCGATGTGACCGGCGACAAGTCCGCCAATGTTCGCGTCGAACGTCAGGACCTCGACGAATTGCTAGGCAACGTCGTCGAGAATGCTGCCAAATATGGCGGCGGCCGTGTCTTCGTGACGATCGAACAAGGCGAGGAGATGGTCGATATCATCGTCGAGGATGACGGCACCGGCATTCCCGAGAGCGAGCGCCAGGCCATTTTCGACCGCGGCGCGCGCCTCGACACCGGCAAGCCCGGCACCGGGCTCGGCCTCGCCATCGTGCGCGATGTCGCGCAAATCTATCGCGGCTCGGTGAGCCTGGGCGAAAGCGAGGATCTGGGCGGCCTGATGGTGCGCCTCTCCCTTCCCGCCGCGCTCGATAACGTCTAGGGGGTCCGACCATGAGCATCACGCCGATTACGCGACGCGCCGAACCCTCGCTTCAGCCGATGATGAATCTCGTCGCGGACGAGATGAATTCGGTCAACGCGATCATCCTCGATCGCATGCAGTCCAAGGTCGCGATGATCCCGGAACTGGCGGGGCATCTCATCGCCGGTGGCGGCAAACGCCTTCGCCCGATGCTGACGCTCGCCGGCGCGAGCCTGCTCGATTATCCC
Source organism: Sphingomicrobium sediminis (assembly GCF_023805295.1). Taxonomy (NCBI): domain Bacteria; kingdom Pseudomonadati; phylum Pseudomonadota; class Alphaproteobacteria; order Sphingomonadales; family Sphingomicrobiaceae; genus Sphingomicrobium; species Sphingomicrobium sediminis. Next base: position 69,702 of record NZ_JAMSHT010000001.1, on the reverse strand, counting down.
GGCACGCGGCACCACAAGCTGGCCGCTGCGGTCGAGTTCATCCACACCGCCACCCTGCTCCACGACGATGTCGTCGATGGCAGCGAGATGCGCCGCGGCAAGCGCGCCGCCAACCTCATCTGGGGCAATCCGGCAACCGTCCTCGTCGGCGATTTCCTGTTCAGCCGTGCCTTCGAACTGATGGTCGAGGATGGCAGCCTCAAGGTCCTCAAGGTGCTGAGCCACGCCAGCGCGGTGATCGCCGAGGGTGAAGTCGACCAGCTGACCGCCCAGCGCCGCATCGAGACCAGCGAAGAAGAATATCTGCGCATCATCGGTGCCAAGACCGCCGCGCTCTTTGCCGCGGCCTGCCAGGTCAGCCCGATCGTCGCCGAAGCCGGCGAGGAAGCCGAAGAAGCGCTCGAATCCTACGGTCGCAATCTCGGCATTGCCTTCCAGCTCATCGACGATGCCATCGACTATGCCTCGGACGAAGAGACGATGGGCAAGGGATTGGGCGATGATTTCCGCGACGGGAAGATGACGCTGCCCGTCATTCTCGCCCATGCCCGCGGGAATGAGGAAGACCGCGCCTTCTGGAAAGCGGCGATGCAGGGCGAACGCGTTTCGGACGAGGATCTCGCCCACGCCATTCGCCTGATGCGCGATACGGCAGCGCTCGATGACACGATGGAAAGTGCGCGCAGCTATGCCCGCCGCGCCATCGATGCGCTCAGCATCTTCCCCGACACCAAGGCGCACCGCGCCATGATCGAGGCGGCCGAATTCGCGGTCGCGCGCGCTTACTAGCCAGCCCATAAAGAAAGGGCCGGCGGTTGCTCGTCGCCGACCCTTTCCGCAAGGAACGTCTGAACAGACGCTACGACGCGCGGCTTGCCGTCCAGCGCACCACGCTATCGTCCCTTGGATCGGTGTTGACGCCGACCAGATTGCCGTCGGCATCGAGCGACAATTCGGTCACGCCGACCACTTCGCCATCGCTCGAAATATAGGTCTCGCGATAGCCATTGTCGGTCGCTTCGACGCGCACCGAATCGCCCGCATCATTATCGGGAATGACGACGGCATCGCCGCCGACCGTTGCGGTCCATCCCTCGCCATTGCCGCGCGAGGAATATTGGTCGCCATCGATCGAGATGGAGAAGCTGAGCCCCGCATCATCGATGTCACCCCAACCGGCAAGCTCCCAGCCGCCGGAAATGGCGTGGGCGCCATCGGGCGCGTCGCCGACACGATTATAGTTGGTCGTACCACTGATCGCCTCTTCGCCGCGCAGGTTGTTCCAGGCGATCGACATGCTCGATCCGTCTTCAGAGACGGTCCAGACCGAATTGCCGGTTTCCTCGCCTTCGAACATGCCCATCGTGCGCACGCTATTATCGTCCACGACTTCCATCATGACGGCATCGAGGCCGGGCCGGTCGACTTCATGGACTTCGCCATCGGCCGCATAGCTGAAGGGTGGATTGCAGCTTTCGCAGGTATATTGGCCATCGACCAGCAGATAGCTTTCGACGGCATTTTCCGCCGATGCGGTGTCGAGATTGACGACCCAGTCGCCAGCAATGGTGGCGGCTGCGGCTTCTGCACCGGCGGCCGCTTCTTCGTCTGCGCGACTATTGCAAGCCGACAGTGCGAGCGCTGCTGCGCCCGTGATGAGAACGAGTTTTTTCAAGATATTCCCCCTAGTTCGGCTGCCTCGAATACGCCGGGCGGCGCGTCCAAAAACCGACTTCATCGCTGCGAGTCGCAGGTCACTGGGAGTCAACTTGGGTTAACATCTCCGATTGCCCCTGCATAGATGCTGGCGGTTTTGCGCCATTTCATGCCAAGACCACAGTCACGATGCTGCCGATCGACGACGTCCTTTCCCAATTGCTCGACGCGCTGGACCGCCAGTCCCGCGCGTTGCTGGTGGCGCCGCCGGGCGCGGGCAAAACAACGCGCGTCGCGCCCGCGATGATCGATCGCGGCTGGTGCGACGGCGAGATTTTGGTGCTCGTGCCCCGGCGACTGGCGGCGCGGGCTGCGGGCGACTTCATGGCGCGTGAGCGTGGCGAGCGAACCGGCGAGACAATCGGCTATGCCACCCGTCTCGACAGCAAGCCCGGCAAGCGCGTGACCGTCATGACGCACGGCATTTTCCTCGCCCGCATCCAGGCCGATCCATCGCTCGACGGCGTCAGCGCCGTGCTGTTCGACGAGGTGCATGAGCGCAGCCTCGACAACGATCTCGCTTTGGCCTTCGCTTTGGAAAGCCAGGCGGCGCTGCGCGAAGACCTGCGCCTCCTGCTCATGTCGGCGACGCTTGATGTCGACGCCTTCAAGCCCTTGCTTGGCGACGCGCCGCTAATCGAAAGCGAGGGCAAGTCCTATCTGCTCGATGTCCACTATGTCGGGCGCGATGCGAATGCCCATGTCGAGCCGCAAATGGCCTCGGCTATACGCGCCGCATTGGCCGAGCATGACGGCTCGTTGCTCGCTTTCCTGCCTGGTGTGCGCGAGATCGAACGGACCGCCGACGCTTTGGGCAAGCTGCCCGACAATGTGATCCTCCATCGCCTGCATGGTCAGGTCGATCCGTCGGCGCAGCGCGCTGCGCTCTCCCCTCCACCCGAGGGCAAACGCAAGTTGATCCTGTCCAGCGCGATCGCGGAAACCAGCGTCACCGTGAACGATGTGCGCATCGTCGTCGACAGCGGCCTTGCCCGCCGCCCGCGCCATGATGTCGGTGCCGGCCTCACGCGGCTGGTCACCGAACGCGCCAGCCGCGCCGCCGTCACACAGCGCGCCGGGCGCGCCGGGCGCCAAGGGCCAGGCGTGGCCATCCGCTTATGGGAGGAGGCGGCCACCGCATCGCTCCCCGCGCACGACCCGCCCGAAATCGTCGATGCTGACCTAGCGCCCCTGCTCCTGTCCAGCCTACTCTGGGGCGAGGCCGATCCCACGCGGCTGCCCATGCCGACCCAGCCACCCGCCGCAGCGCTCGAGGCTGCGCGCAACCTTCTTGAAGAGCTTGGAGCGACCGATGCGGCTGACGCGCTCACCGAGCATGGCCGCGCCATGGCGAAATTGCCCTTGGAGCCCCGCCTCGCGCACATGTTGATCGCAGCAAGCGACGCAGGCTTTGGCGCCACGGCCGCGATTGCGGCGCTGCTCCTCGGTGAGCGCGGACTTGGTGGCCGCAGCGATGATTTGGAGGCGCGCGCGCGGCGCTTTCTCGGCGATCACGGCCCGCGCGCCAAGAAAGCGATGGGTCTCGCCAAGGGCTGGATGAAACGCGTCGATGCGAGGGACCGTCCGAACGCCGCCCGCATCCCTGAGGCCATCGCCCTCGCCTTCCCCGCCCGCCTGTCGCGCCGCCGCGATGCATCGGGAGAGCGCTGGCAATCGGTCGGCGGTCGCGGCTTCACGCTCGACCCCGCCAGCCCGCTCGCCCGCAGCGAATGGCTCGCGGTCGCGGAAGTGGCCGGCGCGGCAGCCGGCGCGCGCATCCTGTCCGCAGCCCCCATCGAAGCGGAAGCAGTCGAGCGCCTCATGGCAAAACGCATCGAACGCTTTGCCGAACTGGACTATGATGCGGCCAAGGGCGCCGTCCGCGCCAAGCTCGGCCGCAAGCTCGGCAGTATCCGGCTCACCAGTGCGTCCGACCCCGACCCCGATCCGGACGCGGTGGCGCAAGCGCTGCTCGACGGAATCGCCAAACATGGCCTCGAGCCCGTCCCCTTCGGAGAAGCCACCCGTCACCTTCGCCAGCGCACCGGCTATGCCCGCAGCCGTGACCCGGACCTTCCGGATTTGTCCGACGCCGCCTTGATCGAGCGGCGCGAGGAGTGGCTCGCCCCCTTGCTCGGCGGCAGCCGGAAGTTCGGCGACCTCAACAAGTCCGACCTCCATCATGCGGTGGCGGGCCTGATGGACTATACCCAGCAGCAAGCGGTCGAGCGCATCGCGCCGCGCAAATTCCAAAGCCCCGCAGGCACCAGTCACGACATCGACTATGACGCGCCCGCCGGGCCTGCGGTTCAAGTCCGCGTCCAGGCTTTGTTCGGCCTGTCCGACCACCCCATGGTAGGGACCACGCCGCTCGTGCTCGAACTCACCAGCCCTGCGGGCCGCCCGATCCAGACCACCACCGACCTTCCCGCCTTCTGGTCCGGCAGCTGGGCCGACGTCGCCAAGGAGATGCGTGGGCGCTATCCCAAGCATCGCTGGCCCGACGATCCGGCCAACGAGAAGCCCAGCCTCAAGACCAAGCGCGCATTGGGCTCTTGACCGACGCGCCGCTTCGCGTCATTTCGCCCGGCATGACCACCGCGCGCATCATCGAGGAAGTTCGCAAGACCACCCAGTCGGGCAAGGCCCAGGCCGGGCGCTGGCTGCTCATGTTCGAACGCGAGGAAAAGATGGTCGCCGACCCGCTGACGGGTTGGGCCGGCTCGGGCGACACGGATACGCAGATCCGCATGACCTTCCCGACCCTCGAGGATGCGCAGCGTTACTGCGACGAAAACGGCATCGGCTACCATGTCGTGAAGGCCGCGCCGCACCGGCTCAAGATCCAGGCCTACGCCGACAACTTCAAGTAAGTGGCCCGAAAGCCACAGCTTTCTCCCCGATTGTTGCAGTCGCACATTTAGGACTCGCTTCTGCGGGTCGCTTCTGTTTTGTTTCGAGCATGATCAATCGCTCGTTCGGTTTTGAATTTAGCGGCCGGTACACCCTGGTGTGCCGGACCAAAGCTGATTCCACGAAACTGAACTAAGCGCTTGGCCTCCCGCGGTCGGCGCGGACGAGGCCAAGATGATCCACTCTCTCCGACAATTGCGTGCCAACGGCACCGACCCTGCCATCGTGCATCTTCGCGAGAAGATCGACGCGATCGACACCGAACTCCTCTCCTTGCTCGAGCGCCGCTTCGCGCTGACCGACATGATCGGGCAGGAAAAGCAGATCGAGGGCAAGCTCGCGCTGTGCCCCGACCGCGAAACGGCGTTGCTCGATCGCCTGTCCGAGCGCCGCATCGGCCTCGACAGCAACGAGATCGAAGCGCTGTGGCGCACCATCTTCGCGTTGTCGACGCATCGTCAGAAGGCACACGACCTCATCCTCTGGGCCGAGGAACCGCAACGCGTTGCCCTCACCGAATTGGCCCGCCGCCGCTTCGGTCCGCGCGCGACGATCGTCTGGGCGCATAGCGCGGCCCATGCGATCGGCCTTGCGGCCGAGCAGGAAGCCGTCCTGCTCATGCCGCTCTATACCGACCTCGAATTGCCTGCGGGCCTCGACCTCGTGGCGCAGCTGGACCTCGACGATGCCGACGTGGCGGCAGCCGTCGCCTTGGCCCCGCTCGCCCCCTCGCCCGACCAGCAGCAGGCCGACTGGCGTAAGCGGGCACGGCGTCAGCAGGCGACCTATGGCATGGCCGACCAGCCGCGCCTCAAAGCCAACTTGAAGGCGCTCGCCAAGGCCGACGATGTCGTCGCACCCCGCGACAGCGCCACCCTGCGCCGTTCGCTTGCCGATTTGCGCCAGAATGGCGGCCTCATCATCCAAATGGGCGACTGCGCCGAGCCGATCGACCTTGACGAAAAGGCCATCGAGGCCCGCCTCGGCGCCATCGACCTCATGCGCGAGCGTCTCGCCGCAACCACGGGACAACGGGTCGTCGCGCTCGCCCGCCTTGGCGGACAATGGGCCAAGCCACGCAGCTGCCCGGTCGAATATGTCGATGGCGAGGCCCTGCCCGTCTATCGCGGCGATCTCGTCAATGGCATCGGCTCGAACAAGACTGCTCGCCGGCCCGATCCCGATCGCCTGGTCGCCGGCCACCAGCAGGCCCTGCGCGTGTCGCAACAGTCCGCCCAATATCCCGAAGTGCATCTCAGCCACGAAGCGCTGCACCTCGACTATGAATGCGCGCTCACCCGCGACACGTCCGAAGGCCGCATGGCGACCAGCGCGCACAGCCTCTGGCTCGGTGCCCGTACCGGTAACCCGGACGAGGCGCACGCCGCTTATCTCGCAGGCATCGGCAATGCGATCGGCATCAAGGTCGGCGCGGACATGGAGCCAGAACGCCTCGTCCGCTTGCTCGACATGCTCGACCCCGATCATGAAGCGGGCCGGATCATGCTCGTTTGCCGCATGGGCGCGCGCAACGTCATGAAGACCTTGCCGCGGATCGCCGATGCGGTTTGTCGCAGCGGGCATCCGGTGTTGTGGCTGTGCGATCCGATGCACGGCAATACGCGCAAGTCGGGCGGGCTAAAGACCCGCGCGATGAGCGACATGCTCGCCGAGATCCAGGATTGCGCCGAGATCCTGCGCGCCACCAGCATGCGCCTCGACGGGCTCCATCTCGAGACGACGCCCGAGCAGGTCGACGAATGTGTCGAGACCCCCTCGGGCCGCCCGGGCCTGGTCGGCTATACGAGCCTCTGTGATCCGCGCCTCAACCTCGACCAAACGCGCCGCTGCATCGACCTCATGGCAAGCCTCGCCGAATGAACGAGACCGTCCTCCATCTCGGCGACGAGACGAGCTATTCAGCGATTGCCGCCAAACGGCTCGCCCCGACGATGCGCCCTCGTCCGATCGCCAGTTTCGAGGCGATGCAGGAGGCGTTCGAAAAAGGTGCGGCTGACTTTGCCGTCATCCCGCTGCGCAACAGCCTGATCGGCGACGTACCCGATGCCGAACGCTGGACGACACGCGGCCTGCGCAAGCTCGACGAGGCCGCCATTCCCATTGCCCATGTCTTGGCGGGCTGTGGCGAGATCGGCGACATTGCCCATGTGCTCAGCCACCAGGCCGCGCTCGGCCAGTGCAGCGCCTTCATTACCCAGCATGGCTGGACCAGCGTGCCGGTCGACAGCACCTCGAAGGCCGCCCAATTGGTACGCGCCGCTCATCATCCGGCCATGGCCGCCATCTGCTCGGCGGGCGCTGCTGCCCATTACGGTCTTGCCATCATCCACGAGGATATCGCCGACAGCAGCGACAACGAGACGCTCTTCGCACTGTTCGCGCGCTAGCTTGCGCAACGCTCGTTACGAAGCCATAACGGGCAGGCCGAGCTAGGGGGCCTCCTGCAACATCCCATTATCGATCTCGTCATCGGGACACGTCCCGAGGCGATCAAGCTCGCCTCCGTCGCCCAGGCGCTGGCCCAGCGAGGATGCTCGCTTCGCGCAATCTGCACCGGGCAGCATCCGGGCCTGCAGCTGATCGACTTCGACTTCCCGCCAATTCCCCGCATCGATCTGAGATGCGTCGCCGAGACCGACCCCTTCGACCATGCCGGTCGGATCGCCGCGGCCTTCGAACGGCACATGACACCGCCGCCGGCGCTCGTGATCTGCCAGGGTGATACGGCAAGCGCGTTCGGCGGCGCCATCGCCGCACGCAAATTCAGCCTGCCTCTGGCACATGTCGAGGCTGGCCTGCGCAGTTTCGATCGCCATCACCCATGGCCCGAGGAAGATTTCCGTGTCGCCATCGACCGGCACGCGCAATTGCTCTTTGCCCCGACCGAGGAAGCCGCCACCAACCTTCGCACACAAGGCGTGAAGGGCTCGGTCCATGTCACCGGCAATAGCGGCGTGGACATGCTCAAGCGCCGCATCGCGCAACTAGCCCCGGTCCAACAATCACAGGACAAGGCGCTCCACCTACTGGTTACGTGCCACCGCCGCGAAAATTGGGGCCGGCCGCTGGACCAGGTCATGGCAGCCTTGTCACGATTGGCCATGCTCGGGACATACCGGATCGATGTGGTGATGCATCCCAATCCCGCCATCCGCTGCAAATGGACCAAGGCCTTGGGCGATCATGACAATATCGTCCTCCACCGCGCATTGCGGCATGCCGAAATGTTGCGCGCAATGCGTGATGCCGACCTCATCCTCTCGGATTCCGGCGGCATGCAGGAAGAAGCCCCCTATCTCGGTACGCCGCTTTTCATCCTCCGCCAGCGAACCGAGCGCCCGGAGGGGATCGAGACGGGCCAGCTGCGCCTGATCGGCACCGATACCGACCGGATCATCGAAGAAGTGGAGCAGCTCTTTGCCAGCCCTGCCCGGCTAGCCGCCATGCGCGCAAAAGCCGAACCCTATGGCGATGGCAAAGCCGGACAACGCATCGCCCGCATCATCGCCGACCATTTTGCACGATCGAGTGTCAGGCCAGCCGCCGCGGGCTCCGTCCGCTAAGCAAGGCCATCAAGACGCCGCTGCGCGAATTGACCCGCAGCCGGTCCAGCACCGCCTCGCAATGCCGCCGCGCCGTATTGGGACTGATGCCGAGCGTGCGCGCAATTTCCTTGTCGGAATGACCCATGGCGATCTGCTCGGCGACCTCGCTCTGCCGCTCGGACAGGCCCGCCTTGCGCCCTAGATGATTGAGATCCGCATCGCTGTCGGACAAGTCGATGGCGAGCTGTGTCCCGCGCAAATCCGGCAGGTTCGGGCCTTGCAGGACGAATACGCGCGGTTCGTCCTTCGACACCATGCCCTCCCAATCCGTGCCCTTGGCACCAGGGCTGGTCGCACAAATCTCGCCGTCATTGGCCTTCAGGATCGCGGGATAGGGAAAGATGTCGATCAGCCCGAGGAACGTGTCCCGGTCGAAACTCATCTCGTACAGGCGCTCGAAGGCAGCCACGAAGGCCGGGTGGATGAGCTTGAATTTCGCGACCGTCCGCTCGTTGCGATAATTGGGATCGTCCTTGCTTGCATAGGTGAAGACCATGATCGCTTCGCCGACCGGCAGGCGCGCGGTCATGCCGATCACCCATTCCGCCCCGGCTGGCACGAAAATGGACGTGAACCAGTCTTCGCTGCGTACCGAGTCCGGATAGACCTCCCAGTCGGGCGCGACATTGCTACCCATCTCGCGCCGCATCCGGTTAGTCGCTTCATAATCCGGGTCTTTCATGAGGAAGAAGCCCTCCTCGTCGATGCCCAGATAATTGTCGAGAATCTGCTGCTCGATCTGTGGTCCGATATTGAGCGGCACGAAAACCAGCTGGCCATCGAACCAGTTGCCCGACCAGCCTCCTTTGGCCCCGACAAATTCGGCAATGCGCTCGAGAATTTCGCGGATCGCACCCATCGAACGATCGCGCGGCAATTCGAGCAATCGGCGTTGGATTTCGGCGACTTGCTCTACTTCTGCGCTGGACAATTCCATCGCAATTTCCCCCTCAAACTTAATCTAGGGCATATGCCCTATTTTCCGCGAAACCGCCAATTTCCACAATGCAGATGGCCAAATGCAATGGCGCAGATGGCTTCATCACAGGGGAAATTGACGATGAAAAAGGCTCATCTTCTGATCGCGATGGCGAGCGCAATCCTGCTGCCGGCCGGCAGGGCGTTGCGCGTTATCGCTTCTTCAACGCGCCCGACGCCGCCTTCACCAACTTCTTCGGTCGCGAAGAGGATGATACCTATCGGATGCACAGCATCTCGGTCGGTGTGCAGGTCTCGCTCTAGAGAATCTCCGAAAGGGCTGATCACCTGTTCGTCGGTCAGCCCTTGTCGGGCATCGTCTTGATGTAGACGTCGCGCTGCGGGAAGGGGATTTCGATATTCTCTTCCTTGAAGCGCCACCAGATTGCTTTGAGCACCGCCGAACGGACATTCCCGACACCGCTTTCGGGGTCCATGATCCAGGCCTGAATCTCGAAATTGACGCTATTGTCGCCAAATTCCTTGAGCCAGACATTGGGCTTCGGGCTCTTGAGCACGCGGTCGCAAGCGGTCGTGCATTCGATCAATATCTGTTCGACCAGTTCAAGGTCGCTCGAATAGCTCACCCCCACCGGGATCTGCACGCGCACGTTGCGCGAGGAATAGGACCAGTTCTCGACCGGCTCGGTCATCAGGAGCTCGTTCGGGATGAGATGCTCCTTGCCGTCGCGCGTAATGACGCTGACGGCGCGGGTGCCGATCTTGCTGATCGCCCCGAACGTGTCGCCAACGACGATGACATCGCCCGGCTTTACCGAGCGGTCCATCAGCAGGATGATGCCGGCGATGAGGTTACCGAATGTCTTCTGGAGCCCGAAACCGACCGCGAGGCCCAGCGCGCCCGAGAAGACGGCCAAAGTCGAGAGGTCGAAGCCGACCAGATCGATACCGATGAAGAAGGCGACCGCGATGACCGCGATAGTCGCGAGTTTTTCCGCCAGCAGGCTTTGCGCAGGATCGAACCTCTTGGCGCGGCGGATGAGCCTTTTGATCCCCCACAGCGCCATGCGCGCCACCACGAACAGAATGATGACGGTGACGAGGATCGTCAGGATATCGAGCAGGCTCAGCCGATAGCTGCCAACCGCAATCGCGATCTGGTCGAGATCCTCGAACAGGCGCACCGTCGTGTCGACGGCGCCCTCGGCAATCTGTTCGGCTTGCTGTTGTGCCATAGAGCGGCACTAAAGCGGGATTTTCCGCGCGCGGCTAGAGGATATATTTCATCTTCACGCGCTGGGTCGAATGACCGGCGGGCAGGTCGAAGCGCACATCCTCGGCGCGCGGCGGCCCCATGCGGATCGCCGGATTGCCCGAAAAGCCGAAACCTTCCTTGGGAATGCCAAGCGCTTTCGACATCTTGCCATTGGCATTTTCGTCATGAAGCAGCAGCGCCACCCACGTCCCCGCGGTCAATTCCGGAACCTCGATGACGCCTTCGTCGCGAAAGGCCGGAACCTGCACCTTCACCGCACCCGGATCGTCGCGGCAGTCGAGGAAATTCTCGACGTCCTGCGTCATGCAGATGCGGATCTCGCCCTTGTCGTTGCGCACATTGTAGACCTCGACCGTCAGGCTGGCCGAGGCCGCGCTGCTAGCTACGCTCGCGGGCGAGACCGACGATGCCGGGGCCGCTGCCGTCAGCGACAGCGCGATCGCGGCGAGGCCGACGGGGCGTTTGAAATTCGCCAAGCCCGCGGTCCGTCCCGCAGACCCGGTCCCAGAAACGGAAGTAAAGTCCATAATTGCACCGATATTTCTGATGGTGAAGCTCGTGATGGCTGGCAGTTATCAGGTGGCGACCTAACCGCCCATGAACCAGCCATTTGGGAAACAATTCCCAACCCATATGATTGGTGACCCCCATCAACGTCATGATGAAGAGCACGGCGAACAGCACGCCGATATGGATCGGGATGACGAAGACCAGCACCGGGATAACGATGGCGCCGGTGAGCGATTCCCAGGGGTGGAAGCTCATCGCGGCCCAGGCCGTCGGCGGGCGACTGGCATGGTGGACCGCATGCATCTTTTTGAACAAAGGCGGCCAGTGCATCGCGCGGTGGGTCCAGTAGAACCAGGTATCGTGGAGGAAGAGGTAAAGGAACAGGCTCACCGGCATCCACCACAGCGGATAGGCGTCCGCGTCAGTGTAGACGAGGGTCCAGCCCTGCGTGTCCCAGCCCCAGGCGATGATTCCCGCAGGAATGCCGTAAATGGCAGCGCTCAATAGCGAATAGAAGATCTCCATGCGAACTTGGCGGCCCTGCTCGGCCATGCGCCCAGGAAAACGCTTCGCCGTCCACGCCGCGAACAGGCCGCTGGTCGCGAAATAGCGCAGCGCCACGATGATGCTCATCGCGATTGCGGACAGGATGATGGCGGTAACCATGGTCGAACTCATGCCATGACCCCTAGCAGCAGACAATGAAGTCTTGATTGACGAAGCGGCGTGGCGAGCCGATGGTGCGGCTTATGGGGGAGCGACCCGATCTGATCATCGTCGGCGGCGGGCTGGCAGGCGGCCTTGCGGCGCTCGCCGTCGTGCGTGCGCATCCCGATCTCGATGTCCGGCTGGTCGAGCGCGACGGCAGCCTTGGCGGCAATCATGTCTGGTCCTTCTTCGACAGCGATCTTGGCGAAGAGGAACTGGCGCTGGTGCGGCCGATGGTCGTCCAGAGCTGGGAGTGCAATTCGGTGCGCTTCCCGAAATATCGACGCGTCTTCGACCAGCGCTACAATTCGATCACCTCAGATCGCTTCGATGAGGAGCTGCGGAAAAAGCTCGGCGATCGGATCATGCATGCCGATGTCTGCGAAATCGGCCCCACTCACATCAAGCTGTCGGATGGCACCAAGATGCAGGCGGGCGCCACGCTCGATGCCCGGGGCATCAATTGCCGTCCCGAGGCGCTACGCTGCGGCTTCCAGAAATTCGTCGGCCAGATGCTCGAAGTCGAGGGCGGCCACGGCCTCAGCCACCCGATCATCATGGACGCCACCGTCGACCAGGCCGATGGTTATCGCTTCGTCTATTGCCTGCCCTTCGACGAGAACCGCGTCTTCGTCGAGGACACCTATTACCAGCTCGAGCCGCAACTCGACCGCCGCATGCTGGCGCAGCGCATCGGCGCTTATGCTGCCGAACAAGGCTGGGCCAACCACCGCGTCCTCCACGAGGAAGACGGCGTCCTGCCCGTCGTGATGGACGGCGAATGGGAGAAACTTTGGCCTAAGGACTCGCCGGTTGCGCGTGCCGGAGTGCGAGGCGGCTTCTTCCATTACCTGACCAGCTATTCGCTACCCCATGCGGCGAGCTTCGCGACCTGGCTCGCAGCGGAAATGCCGATGGATGGCGAGGCGCTCGCCAAGGCGACCCGCAAGCGGGCTACCGACCATTGGAAGGATACCGGGTTCGAGCGGATGCTGACGCGCATGCTGTTCAATGCTGCCGATCCGCCGCAGCGCTGGCGTGTGATGCAGCGCTTCTACAGCCTTCCTGCTGGGTTGATTGAGCGCTTCTATGCGGGCAAGTCCACCTTTCGAGACAAATTCCGCACGCTTGCGGGCGTCCCGCCCGTTCGCATCAGCCGCGCCATCAAGGCGATCATGGAGTAATTTCCCTTGAAAACTGCAATCGTCATCGGCTCGGGTTTCGGGGGGCTCGCGCTTGCCATCCGGCTGCAATCGGCAGGCATCCAGACTACCATCGTGGAAGCACGGGACAAGCCCGGCGGCCGCGCTTATTATTGGGAGCGTGACGGGCATGTCTTCGACGGCGGCCCGACGGTCATCACCGATCCCGATTGCCTCAAGGCCCTGTGGAAACTGTCGAACCAGAAGCTGTCCGACGATGTCGACCTGGTGCCGGTCGATCCCTTCTACGCGCTCGATTGGCCCGATGGCGTACGGTTCGACTACACCAATGACGACCAGCGCCTGTTCACGCAGATCAACAAGCTCAACCCCGACGATGTCGAGGGCTACAAGAAGTTTCTCGATTATAGCGCGGGCGTCTTCCACGAAGGCTATGAAAAGCTCGGCACCAAGGCATTCCTGAGCCTTGGCGATATGCTCAAGGCTGCGCCGAGCCTCGCCAAATACCAGGCCTGGCGCAGCGTCTACTCTATTGTGGCGCAATATGTGAAGGAGCCGCACCTTCGCCAGGCGCTGAGCTTCCACACCTTGCTGGTTGGCGGCAATCCGATGACCTGTTCCTCGGTCTATGCGCTGATCCACAAGCTGGAGCGCGATGGCGGCGTCTGGTTCGCCATGGGCGGCACCAATCGCCTGATCGCCGGCATGGTTGCCCTGTTCGAGCGACTGGGTGGGACGATCCGGCTCGGCGATGCGGTGACCAAGATCGAGACGGCGGGCGACAAGGTCACCGGCGTCACCACCGCCAGCGGCTGGACCGGCACTGCCGATGCCATCGCGTCGAATGGCGACGTCGTCGCGACCTACGGCCTTATCGACCACCCACGCGGGCCCAAGATGCACAAAAAGATGGCGAAGAAGCGCTTCAGCCCTTCGCTCTTCGTGCTGCATTTCGGCCTCGAGGGCACCTGCCCCGATGTGCCGCATCACATGATCATGTTCGGGCCGCGCTACAAAGGCCTGCTCAAGGACATTTACAACAAGGGCAACCTGGCGACCGATCCGTCGCTCTACCTGCACCACCCGACCAAGACCGACCCGTCGATGGCGCCCGAGGGCTGCTCGACCTTCTACGCGCTCGCGCCGGTGCCGCACATGGGCAAGGCGGACGTCGATTGGGACAAGTTCGGGGCGGAATATGCCGAGGTGGTCTACGACACGCTCGAAGAGCGGCTGATCCCCGACATCCGCAAGCGGATCCGGACGCAGTTCCACTATACGCCCAAGGATTTCCAGACCGACCTGTTCGCGCACTTGGGCAGCGCCTTCAGCCTTGAGCCGGTCCTCACCCAGTCGGCCTATTTCCGCACCCACAATCGCGACGACAAGTTGTCCAACCTCTATTTCGTCGGCGCGGGAACCCATCCGGGCGCGGGCATTCCCGGCGTCGTCGGCTCGGCCGAAGCAACCGCGGAGCTGATGCTGGGATGAGCGATCGCGCTGCCCTCGTCGCCGCGGCGAGCGCCATGATTTCCGAGGGCTCCAAGAGCTTTCGCTTCGCCAGCCAATTGTTCGACGAAACGACACGCGAGCGTTCCTGGCTGCTCTACAGCTGGTGCCGCGCCTGCGACGACATTACCGACGGCCAGACGCTCGGCCATGACGCCGAAACGCCCGAGGACCCCGAAGTCCGCCTCGCCTTCGTCAAGGAACAGACCGCCAAGGCGCTGGCGGGCGAGGAAACCGGCCTCGTGCCGTTCGACGCGTTGGGCCTCGTCGCGCGCGAATGCGACATCGCCCATGCCGCGACCGAGCATCACTTGGCAGGCTTTGCACGCGACGCCGCAGGCTGGCGTCCCGAGACCGAGGAAGACCTGCTCTCCTATTGCTATCAGGTTGCGGGCGCGGTCGGCGTGATGATGGCGCAGGTCATGGGCGTCTCGCGCGACGACGGCGATACGCTGGACCGCGCCAGCGATCTCGGTCTCGCTTTCCAACTAGCAAACATTGCGCGCGACATTGTCGACGATGCGCGGGTCGACCGCAGCTACATTCCCAAAAGCTGGCTCGCCGAGGAAGGCATTGCCGCAATCGATCCCGACGATCCGGGTCATGCTCCCATCGTCGCGCGCTATCGCAAGCGGCTCGCCGACATGGCGGACCAATATCGCGAAAGTGCACGTGTCGGCGCGGCGCGGCTGCCGCTGCGGTCACGCTGGGCAATCCTGGCGGCCGCCAACATTTACGGCCGCATTGCCGAGGTTGCGCGCGAAGCCGGCGAAGCCCGCTGGAACGAGCGCATTTCAATCGGAAAGCGTGAGAAATTGCGGCAGGTCCGCCGCGCGCTCATGCAATCGGCGGGTCGTCCCGCTGACTTTAACCGCGACGGGCTCTGGACCCGCCCCGCCCTCGACTAGTCCTGCTGGTCGGAGAGATAGCGCATCAGCTGCGCGAGCGTGCTCTCCATCTGGTCCTGCATCTGGCTGATCAATTCATTCTCGCGCATACCTTCATGGTCGAGCGGCTTGGAATAGCTGTCCGAAAAGGCCTGCAGATCGTCCTGGTCGAACACGCCGCGCGCCACCAGCCGGGCTAGGATCACGAGCAGCCCGTTCGTATTGGCGATCGAGCCCGCGACCAACGCTTCGTCGACCATCGTTAGCCGCTGGTTCTCGGCGTCGGTATCGGAAAGTTCGTCGGTCTCTAGATCGGTCTGGTCGGTCATGTCTTGCAGCATGCATGCTCACGCCTGATTCGGCAAAGCCTCATTCGCCTTGCCGTCGCGACCCCGCAACCGCTAAAGCGGGCGAATGAAGCCGCAAGAGATCCGCGTTGCCCTGTTTTCCGGCAACTATAATTACGTACGCGACGGCGCGAACCAAGCCCTCAATCGCCTCGCCGAATATCTGCTGCGCCAGGGCGTCAACCTGCGCGTCTATTCGCCGACGGTGGACGAGCCCGCCTTCGAGCCGACCGGCGATCTCGTTTCGGTGCCAAGCTTTCCGATTCCCGGGCGCGGCGAGTATCGCTTCGCCTTCAACCTGTCCAAGGGCGTGCGCGACGATCTTGAGGCCTTCAAACCCAACATCGTCCATATCTCCTCGCCCGACTTCGTCGCCGCCAAGGCGGTGAGCTGGGCGCGCGATCACGACATTCCGGCGATCGCCTCGGTGCACACGCGCTTCGAGACCTACCTCCAATATTACCACATGGATTTCCTCGAGCCGGTGCTCCAGTCGTGGCTGCGGCGCCTTTACGGGCGCTGCGAGGCGCTTCTCGTGCCCGCCCCCAGCACTGCCGACGTGCTGCGCGAGCAGGGCATGAACGACAAGATTCAGATCTGGGCGCGCGGTGTCGACCGTGGCCAGTTCAATCCCGAACGCCGCGACATGGAATGGCGCCGCGGCCTCGGCATCGGCGATGATGAAATGGCCATCGCCTTCCTTGGCCGCATCGTCATGGAAAAGGGTCTCGACGTCTTTTCGGAGACGATCGAAGTGCTCGAAAAGAAGGGCGTGGCGCACCGCGTTCTCGTCATCGGCGAGGGCCCGGCGCGCGGCTGGTTCGAGGAGCATCTGCCCGACAATGCCGTCTTTGTCGGTCATCAGGAGGGACCGGATCTCGCGCGGGCACTGGCCAGCGCCGACGTCTTCCTCAATCCCTCCATAACCGAGACGTTCGGCAATGTGACGCTGGAGGCCATGGCCTGCGAATTGCCTGTCGTCGCCATTGCTGCGACCGGCACCAACAGCCTCGTGACGCCTGGCCAGACCGGGCTCGTCGCCCCGCCGGGCGAGATCGAGCAGCTCGCCGGCCATCTCATCGCCTATCAGAACGATCCTGCCATGCGCGCGGCCCACGGCGCTGCGGGCCTGGCCAAGGCCAAGACGATGGACTGGGATTCGATCAACAGCGTCGTGCTCGACGCCTATGCCAACGCAATCCGCGCCCGCGAAAAGGTCAATGCCTGACCTGTTCGGCGAGGCGCCGGCTTCTCCCGATGTCCCCAGCGACAATGCCCCGCTCGCGGATCGCCTGCGTCCGCGCGCGCTCGACCAGGTCGTCGGACAGGAGCATCTGACCGGCGCGGACGGCGCCATCGGCCGCATGGTCGCGGCGGGCAAATTATCCTCGATGATCCTGTGGGGACCTCCGGGCACCGGCAAGACCAGCATCGCGCGCCTGCTCGCCGATGCGGTCGGCCTGCGCTTCGTCATGCTGAGCGCGGTCTTTTCGGGCGTCGCCGATCTCAAGAAGGCCTTCGCCGAGGCCAAGAAGATGGCCGGCGCTGGACAGCGCACCTTGCTGTTCGTCGACGAGATCCACCGCTTCAATCGCGCCCAGCAGGACGGCTTCCTGCCGTTCGTCGAGGACGGCACCGTCACCTTGGTCGGCGCGACTACGGAAAATCCGAGTTTCGAACTCAACGCGGCACTGTTGAGCCGCGCGCAAGTACTGATCCTGCACCGTCTCGACGAGGCGGCATTGTCGAGGCTGCTCGACAAGGCAGAGGCGCTCATCGAGGCCGACCTGCCGCTCGATGAGGATGCGCGGGCCGCGCTGATCGCCAGCGCCGATGGCGACGGTCGCTTCCTGCTCAACCAGGCCGAAACCCTGTTCGACCTGAAGCTCGACGAGAAGCTCGATCCGAAGGGCCTCGCCGACCTCCTGCAGCGCCGCGTCGCGGTCTACGACAAGGATCGCGAGGGGCATTACAATCTCATCAGCGCACTGCACAAAGCGGTCCGCGGCTCCGACCCGCAGGCTGCGCTCTACTATTTGGCGCGGATGCTGACGGCGGGCGAGGACCCGCTCTTCCTGTGTCGCCGCATGGTGCGCATGGCGAGCGAGGATATCGGCCTTGCCGACCCGAACGCGCTGACACAGTGCCTTGCGGCCAAGGATGCCTATGATTTCTTGGGCTCGCCCGAGGGCGAACTGGCGCTGGTGCAGGCCTGCCTCTACCTCGCCAGCGCGCCCAAATCGAACGCGACCTACAAGGCGCAAAAGGCAGCCTTCAGAAACGCCAAGGAAACCGGCAGCCTGATGCCGCCGCAGAATATCCTGAACGCCCCGACCAAGCTCATGAAGGAGTTCGGCTACGGCAAGGGCTATACCTACGACCATGATGTCGAGGGCGGATTTTCAGGCGATAATTACTGGCCTGAGGAAATGGACCCGCAAGACTATTACCAACCGACCGGACGCGGCTTCGAAAAGCGGCTCAAGCAGCGGCTGGACTGGTGGGCGGCGCGGCGCGCGGAAATCCAGAAGGAACGTTAGGACGTCGAGCCGTTGGCTTCCATGACCTCGCGCAAGTCGCGCTTGATCTGGGCACCTGACAAATGCGCGTCCACGTTGAAATGACCTTCTTGTTTCAGTTGCTTGCGGATGTCTTCGATATCGGTGGCTGTCTTGGCCAGCACGAAGGCGCGGCCGACGGTTCCCATTCCATGTTGCATCAATTGACCTACTTTCTGATCGTTATGCTAGCACAACAATTGAAAAGGCTCAAAAATCAGCCATTCTGACGCCATGCACGCCTTTCAATCCTGCATCGCGATAGATTGGTCGGGCGCCAAGGGAAGGCGCCACAAGGGGATCGCCGTGGCCGAAGCGCGCGGCGATGAGGCACCGCAGCTCGTACGTCCCGATCATGTCTGGTCGCGCAGCGAAGTGCTCGAATGGCTATTCGAACGCGCCGCGCAGGAGCGTTGCATCTTCGGCTTCGATTTCAGCTTCGCGCCGCCACTCGTCGAGCGCGGAAGCTACCTTCCCGGTGACGATGTTCCACAAGAAGGCAAGCCCTTCTGGGCCTATGTCGACCAAGTGTCGGAGGACGACGATCTCGGCGCCGCTTCCTTTCTCGAGCAGGTCCATCGCGACCATTTTTATTTCGGCAAAGCCGACGGCGAGAAAGCCCGCTACATGTGGTTTCGCGAGGTCGAGAAGAAGCTGAATGCGCAAGGCGGCGGCAAGGCGGCGACCGTGTATGACGCGATCGGCGCTGCGCAGGTGGCCAAGGCGAGCTTCGCCGGAATGCGGCTGCTCCACCGCGCCAACGATCAGGTCGCCGTCTGGCCATTCGATGCCGTTCCGCACGACGGCAGCCTGATTGTCGAGATTTACGGGCGTCTCTACCTGCGCCGCGCTGGCGGCAGCGGGCGAAAACTACGCGACCTCACATCGCTCAACGACGCGCTGGCGAGGCTCGACAGTCCGCCGGTCCGGCTCCCCGGCGACCCCACCGATCACGAGACCGATGCGCTGGTCACTGCGGCGGGCATGCGGCACGTGTTGCGCCACGAAACACCGTTTGATCCCGATGGCCTCACCCCGCGCATCGCGCGCACTGAGGGCTGGACCTTCGGCGTCGTTTAGGACAAAGAGCCGCGCACGCGGATCGCCGGATTAGCTCAGCTGGTAGAGCAGCGGTTTTGTAAACCGAAGGTCGCGGGTTCGACTCCTGCATCCGGCACCGCCGCCTCCCCGCAAAAAAGAAGGGCCCGCCATCTTCACGATGACGAGCCCATCCCCTGTTAGCTTTGAGAGCCTTAAAAGCTCGTGCGCACCGTCGCGCGGATGTCGCGGCCCGCCAGGGGCACGAAATCCTTGGTGAAGCTGGCATGGCGCCGCGCTTCGACATCGAACAGGTTGTTGGCCTGCAGGATGAAGACGGTTTCGCTATCCTCGCCGCCCGGACGCCAGGTGGCGACGGCGTTGACGAGGGTGAAGCTTTCGGTCGGCAGTTCGAACTGCGCGACATCGTCCTGCTCGGCGAAATATTCGACTTCGCCTCGGAGCTCGACATTGCTGTAGCCAACGCTGACACCGCCAAGCAGGCGAAGCGGCGGGATGCGCGGGACGTTCGACCCGTCGCTGAGCTCCGCCTTCACATAGTCGCCGACGAAATCCACGCCGACGCGAACGTCGTTCCCACGGTAGACAATGGCCGAGGCTTCGACTTCGAGGCCCCAGAAATCGGCATCCTGCTGCATGTACTGGAAGACCGGCAGCTCATCCTCTTCCTCGCCCGTTTCCATCTCGTAGATGAAATCGTCGAACCAGCTAGCCCATGCGGTCGCCGAGACGGCAACATCCTGGCCTTCGTAGCGGGCAAACAATTCGCCGCCGAGGCTGCTTTCGATTTCGAGGTCGGGATCACCGATCTCGAACGCCTGCGTGGCGATGTGCGGACCGTTGGAGAAAAGCTCCTCGGCGCTCGGCGCACGCTGCGTGTAGCTGCCGTTGATGCCGACCGTCAGGTCCGGTGTCGCTTCATAATTGGCACCCAGCGCGCCGCTCCAGGCGGTGAAATCGCGGGTCGTACCAAGCGATTCATGCTCGGTAACGTCGACGCGGATCGCGCCTTCGACGCCGAGGCGGTCAGGCTGATATTCCTGCAGCGCGAAGAAGCCGTAGGCATCCGTCTTGTTGGGCGGCAGGAAGGCCTCGGGGCCGATCGCTTCGAAGTCGCGATAATAATATTGCGCGCCGAAGGCACCATGCAGGCCGTCGCGGTCGCGCTGCTTGAGAACCACGCGGCCTTCAATGCCTTCGGAATTGAAGACGGTGCCGACTTCGTCACCTTCAAACTCGATATGATTGTAATCGGCAAAGGCGCCGCGGAAGGTCACGCTTTCGAAAAAGCCGTCGAGATTGAGCTTGAGGCGCGCATCCCAACGCTCCTGGCGAAGGTCGATCGAGACGAGCTCCTCGCCTTCCTCTTCACCCTCTTCCTCGCCTTCTTCCTCACCCTCTTCGCCATGGTGATGACCGGCACCCGGGCGACCCGGAATGCCATAATCGCTGTCGAAAATGCTGTAGCTGAAGCCGACTTCCAAATCGTCGCCGACATAGCCGATGCCGGCCGAGGCCGACCATTGCTGGTAGCCGCTATTGGGCAGTTCGCCGCGCAGGTTGGCGGCTTCTTCCAGCTCTTCGGCTTCCTCGAATTCGCCTTCTTCAAATTCCTCGGCCGCCTCTTCGAGCAACTCGGCCCGCAGCGCCGGGCTGACCAGGAAGCCACCGGTCTGGAGATCGTCGCCGCGCGTCCAGCTGGCGTCGCCATGAAGGACCCAATTGCCGCCGAGATTGAGATCGAGCGCGCCGCCGAGCATGGCGCCTTCATCGGCACTGCGCACACCGGCAAGCGCGTCGAAGTGAACGGGTTCGTCACCTACCGTGCGCGGGATGCGGCGATCGATCACGTTGACCGCGCCGCCGATCGCCTGGCCGCCGAATAGCAGCGAGGCCGGACCGCGGATGATCTCGACACGTTCGGCCGAGAGCGGATCGATCGTGGTCGCGTGGTCGACCGAGGTGTTGGCGACGTCGATCGAACCGATGCCGTCATTGAGCACGCGCACGCGCTCTCCCGAAAAGCCGCGAAGCACAGGACGCGACGCGCCCGGCGCGAAACCGGTTGCCGACACGCCGGCCTGGCGGGTCAGCACGTCACCGATTTGCGGTTCGGCATTGCGCGTGAGTTCGGCGCCTTCGACGACGGTCGAGCCTGCGAGCAGGTCGAGATCCTCGATGACATGGCCGGTGACGAAGATGCGTTCGGCTTCTTCGTCCTGCGACGGAACCGGTTGGACTTCGGCCCCGTCCGTCGTGACGGCGGGTTCGGTGGTGGGCGCCTGGGGCTGCATGGCAGCGGCAAGCGCGGTGCTCGCGAGCAGAAAATGTGTCATGCCGGGCGAAATAGATGTAACTTTGTATCGTATCAAGCACAGCTTCGACGAATTGTTGCGATTCACGACGAATTGACGGCGTGGGGCGACGAAAAAGGGCCCCGGCGCGATGCCGAGGCCCTCTTCTTGCGCGAATAGGGAAGTCAGGTCCGGGGCTTAGGGGTCGATCCCCGCAGCAATGGCTTCCAGCTTACGCACCCGCTCACGCAAATCGGCAATCTCGATCATGCCGCCCGCAGGGGCCAGATCGGCGTCGATCTTGTTGTCGAGTTCTGCGCGCTTATACTCCATCCAGTTGGTGAAGGCGCGCAGCCCTGCATGAGCGGCCAGAGCGGTGACGGCGAGTACCGACAGGCCGGTCAGGGCAATGCTCATCGGATCGGTCATCAGGCATCTCCCTTCTGGTCGGCGCTGCCATTTTCCTCCTTGGCAGCCGCTTTCTTGGCATCGACCTTGGCACGCAATTCTTCGATCTCGCGGGCCAGTTTGTCGCTGTCATGGCTGTTGAGGTGGTGGTCGATCGCCATCATCCGGCGGTCATTGTCATCGAGCTTGGTCCGCATGTCGTGGACCGAACCGCGCACCGGCTTGTACTGGTCGCGGTCGCGCGAGGCGCCGCCTTCCAGCTCCTTGCGACGCATCAGCGTGTAGTAGATGCCGCCGATGATATAGGCGCCGACCGCCAGTTCCCATTCGATGAAAAGGAAGGTGAAGAGGAAGGCGATGCGCAGGAAGGTGGGATCGACCTTCAGCTGTTCGCCGAGCTTGGCGCAGACGCCGGCCAGTTTCCGGTCCTCGCGCGCGAAGCTGTATTTGTAGATCTTCTTCTTGTTGCTCATCCCTGTTCCCCTTTGCCCGACTTGCGGGCCTTCTTCATTTCTTCGAGCGCTTCGAGGGCGCGTTCCTCGGCCTTCAGTTCGGCAAATTCGTCCTCGAGGCTCTTGATGCCCATGCCCATCGCGTCGGCATGACCCTCGGCGACGTCGGCGCGGCGCTCGAGCTGGTCGAAGCGCGCGAAGGCCTCTTCGGTGCGCTCACCATAAAGCAATTCGCGGGCGCGGGCACGGCTCATCGCACTCTCGATGCGGTTGGCAATGCTGGCCTGGCGCGAACGCGCTTCACCGAGCTTGTTCTGCAGCCGCTGGATATCGGCCTCATAGCCCTTGAGCAGTTCCTCGATGCCCGACATTTCTTCGGCAATGCCGCCGATCATGTCGTTCACCTTGGCGCGCTCCATGAGCGCCTGCTTGGCAAGGTCCTCGCGGCCTTTCTCAAGCGCCAGCCCGGCACGCTCTTCCCATTCATTGGAAAGGCGTTCGAGGCGGTGATGCGCCGAGCGCATTTCCTTGAGATCGGCAATGGCGCGGGCAGCAGTGGCGCGGGTCTCGGCCAGCACTTCTTCCATTTCCAGGATGATCATGCGGATCATCTTGGCCGGATCGTCGGCACGCTCGAGCAGGTCGTTCACATTGGCGGCGATGATATCGCGTGCCCGGGTGAAGATCGGCCCGTTGAGCATGGCGCCCACCGGGGCGAGCGGGTTCATCCGCTTGGCCTTGGGCGCGCTGGTCACGCCGACAATCGGCTCCAGCTTGCGCACCCGCTTCTTGGGTTTGGCTTCGATGGGGGTCAGATCAGGCATAGACGCTGGCCTGGATCGGGCTCGCCACCGCATCGGTCGGCGCGACGGTGGCACCGATGGTGATGACGCTCATCGCGATCGCGGCAAAGCCGGCAATCAGATGGCGGTGGAAATTCGTACCGAACATTTTCTGTCTCCCTTTATTCGCATCGTCCATCGCGTTGGACGTGATGCAAAGACAGATGCACAGGGTGTGCCAAATGAAAAAATCCAGTAAAATCAATGTTGCTCTAAGCTTTCGACCCGCCGATGGTGGAAAATCCCACTGGCTGTTGGGAGATTTTCCCACGACGAAATGCGGAGCCGGACGGCGGATCATGCGTTGGTAGGGCAAGACACATATTTAGGAGTACCGACATGCTTGCACGTTCGATTATCACTGCCGTCGCCGGCAAACGCCTTGCTGCCACGCTGGGTGGCGGCGCGCTGGGCGCAGCGGCAACCGCCGCCCTGCCCTTCATCGCCAAGCGCGGTTTCGCCCCGCTCGGCGCCGCGCTCACCGCCGCATGGGCCGCGCGCAAGGGATACGACTATTATCGCGCCCGCAAGGCCAAGCAGACCTATCCGCAGGACGAGGCTGCGGTGGCGACGCCCGCCTAGGCTCTAATATCTATTGAGTAACGAGCGGCGCTCAGTCCCTAGGACTGGGCGTCGTTTTCGTCTTCGAGGTAAGGCTCAACCTTGCCCTTCAGCTTGATCGTCATCGGATTGCCGAAGCGATCGCGGCTCTTGCCCGCAGCGATGCGGATCCAGCCTTCGGACAGGCAATATTCCTCGACGCCGATCTTCTCGACGCCGTTGAACTTGATGCCGACACCGCGGGCCAGCAATTCGCCGTCGAAATACTCGCTCTTGGGGTCCATCGACAGGCGGTCGGGAAGTTCGCTCTTTTTCTCTTCGCTCATGGGCCCTGCCTTTGCCGAGCCGAGCGCCCGGCGTCAATCATGCCGTTTGTCGAAGCGGCAATTGCCGTTCCCAGCCAAGCGGGCCATAACCGCGCGCGAAACACCTATTATCTGGGGGACAAATCCATGAAACTCGCATTCTCGCTGCTCGCCAGCGCAGCCCTTATCGCCACGCCTGCTTATGCCCAGCAGGAGCGCGAGGAAGGCGCTGAACCGATCATCACCGAAGATACGGGCGCGCCCACCGTCGACGAGATTGCCGAGAATGAGGATTGGGACGTCACCGCGACCGAAGGCCCCGGCCGCAATGTGACGATCAACACGTCGAAGGGCACGTGGATGAGCCTCGACGTCTCGCCCGACGGCCGCACCATCGTCTTCGACATGCTCGGCGACATCTACACCATGCCGATCAGCGGCGGCACTGCGCGCAACATTTCGAGCGGCCACCAGTGGGACATGCAGCCCGTCTTCTCCCCCGACGGCAGCGAAATCGCCTTCACCTCCGACCGCGCCGGCGGCGACAATCTGTGGGTCATGAAGGCCGACGGCTCCGAACCGCGCCAGGTTTCTGACGAAAGCTTCCGCCTGCTCAATCAGCCTGAATGGACGCCCGACGGCGAATATGTCGTCGGCCGCAAGCATTTCACCTCGTCGCGTTCGCTGGGCGCGGGCGAAATGTGGCTCTACCACGCCTCGGGCGAAGGCAGCGGGCTGCAGATGACCAAGCGCCGCACCGACCAGAAGGATACGGGCGAACCCGCATTCTCGCCGGATGGCCGCTACCTCTATTATTCGGACGATGCCACGCCCGGCGAAGTGTTCGAATATTCCAAGGACGTGAATGGCCAGATCTACGTGATCCGCCGCCTCGATCGCCAGACCGGCGAGATCGAGACGCTCGTCTCGGGCGCCGGCGGTGCGATCAGCCCGACGCCCTCGCCCGACGGCAAGAGCCTTGCTTTCATCCGCCGCATCCGCGCCAAGTCGGTCATCATGATCATGGACCTCGACAGCGGCGCGATCCGTCCCGTCACCGACGTCCTCGACCGTGACATGCAGGAAACCTGGGCCGTGCACGGCGTCTATCCCAACATGGAATGGACCCCCGACGGCGACAGCATCGTCTTCTGGGCCAAGGGCGGCATCCACCGCGTCGATGTGGGCAGCGGCGCGGTCTCCGAAATCCCCTTCACCGTCAATGATACGCGCTGGGTCGCCGATGCGGTGCGTCACCAGAAGCGCGTAGGCGAACCGACCTTTGAGACCAAGGCACTGCGCTTCGTGAGCGTCAGCCCCGATGGCGACCGCGTCGCCTTCGAAGCGCTCGGCAAGATCCATGTGCGCGACCTCTTGTCGGGCCGCACCCGCGCGATCACCGGTGACACCGACTGGCGCCAGAGCCACCCGACCTGGAGTGCCGACGGCCGCCAGATCGCCTGGGTCGAATGGGACGATACCGAACTCGGCCGTATTCGCGTCGCCCGCGCCGACGGCAGCCGCGCCCGCACCGTCACCACCGTGCCCGGCCACTATTTCGACCCTGCTTTCTCGCCTGACGGCAACCGCATCGTCTATCGCAAGGGCTCGGGCGGCTACATCACCAGCCCGCTCTACAGCCGCGATACCGGCCTCTATGTCGCCAACCTGTCGGGCGGCGATGCGATGAAGGTCGCCGAGTTCGGCGCCTCGCCGAGCTTCAGCGCCGACGGGTCGCGCCTGCTCTACCTGAGCCGCGAAGGCGACAAGACGGCATTGAATTCGATGGACATCATGACGCGCGAGGAGCAGACGCACCTCACCAGCACCAATGCCGGTGACTTCCAGCTATCTCGCGACGGCAAGTTCGTCGCCTGGACCGAGCGCTTCCAGACCTATGTCGTGCCCTTCGTCCAGACCGGCCGCACGCTCGACCTGTCGCCCTCGGGCGGCGGTGTTCCGCAGGTCAAGGTCACGACCGATGTCGGCGAATGGGTGCAATGGGGCAATGACGGCGCGCTCTACTGGACCGAGGGCCCGAACCTCTACAAGCGCTCGATCAATTCTGTCGGCGACGTCACCGAAGCCGATGCCATTGAGGTCGCCAACCTCGCCGTGACCGCCAATGCGGTCGAGGGCGACGAGCGCTACGTCCTCTCGGGCGCCAAGATCATCACCATGAATGGCGACGAAGTGATCGAGAATGGCGCGATCATGATCGAGAATAACCGCATCGCCGCGGTCGGCCCGCTCGCCGCGATTAGCTGGGAAGCCGGCACCCGCGTCATCGATGTCAGCGGCAAAACCATCATCCCCGGCCTCATCGACGCGCATTGGCACGGCCCGATGGCGACCGGCGGGGTCATCCCGCAACAGAATTGGGCGCATGCAGCCAGCCTCGCGCATGGCGTCACGGCGGTGCACGATCCGTCCAACGACACGACCAGCGTGTTTGCAGCGGCCGAGCATCAGAAAGCGGGCCTGATCCTCGCCCCGCGTATCTTCTCGACCGGCACCATCCTCTATGGCGCGACCACGGCCTTCACCGCCGAGATCGACAGCGTCGAGGATGCCCGCTCGCACCTGCGTCGCTTGAAGGCCAAGGGCGCGTGGAGCGTGAAGAGCTATAACCAGCCGCGCCGCGACCAGCGCCAGATGGTGATCCAGGCCGCGCGTGAGCTCGAGATGGACGTGATGCCCGAAGGTGGCAGCCTGTTCATGCACAACATGACCATGGTCGCCGACGGCCACACTACGATCGAGCACGCGCTGCCGGTGCAGAACATCTATGATGACGTCCTGCAGATGTGGGGCGGCCAGGGTGTGAAGACGGCCTACACGCCGACGCTCAACGTCGCTTACGGCGGTCCGTGGGGCGAGATGTGGTGGTACCAGACGACCGACGTCTGGGCCGACCCGATCCTCAACAAGTGGGTCCCGCGCGGCATTCTTGACAGCGCTGCGCGCCGCGGCACCTTCTTCCCTGAAGAGGAAAACAATCTCGAACAGGTCGCCGAAGGCGCGCGCCAGCTCAACGAGCGCGGCGTGATGGCCAATATCGGCCCGCACGGCCAGCGTGAGGGACTGGGCGCGCATTGGGAAATCTGGACCTATGCGGAGCTTGGCGACATGAGCAATCTCGACGCCATCCGCACCGCCACGATGAACCCGGCGATCAGCCTCGGCCTTGCCACCGATCTGGGTTCGATCGAGCCCGGCAAGCTGGCCGACCTCGTCATCCTCGACAGCGATCCGCTCGAGAATATCCGCAACTCGGCCGATGTCGGCATGGTGATGCAGGGCGGCATCCTCTACGACAGCAACCTGCAGGTCGTGGCCGGCGGCCAAGGCGGTCTCGAGCCCTTCTGGTTCCAGGATGGTGCGGGCGAGGGCTATACGGCCAATGCCGAAGTCGTTGGCGCCCACGAGCACTAAGCCTTCATTTTTGCCTGCATTGACGTTACGGGGGCGGCGACAGGATCGCCGCCGCCCGTTCGGGCGTTAGCGGCAGGAGAGGTAAAGAATGGCCCGAGACGAAAAGCGCCCCAATCGGCCGGCGCTGAAATTGCACGTTCCCGAACCGCCTTATCGACCGGGCGACACCCCCGATTATTCCAATATCGAGGTGCCCGCGGCCGGTGAGGCCCCGCGCCCCGACAGTGCGTGCGACGACAAGGAAACGATTCCGCTGACGACCCACCTCGTCCGCGTGCTTGACGACGACCACAAAGCGGTCGGCCCATGGGACCCCAAGCTGAGCGTCGATGTGCTCAAGAAGATTTACCGCGACATGGTCACGGTCCGCGTCTTCGATGACCGCATGTATCGCGCCCAGCGCCAGGGGAAGACCAGCTTCTACATGAAGTGCACCGGCGAAGAGGCGATCGCGATCAGCGCGGCCGCAGCGATGGATAGCGAGGACATCCACTTCCCGACCTATCGCCAGCAGGGCCTGCTCGTGTATCGCGGCTATCCGCTGGTGAAGATGATGTGCCAGATCTATTCGAATGCCGGCGACCACATGAAAGGCCGCCAGCTACCGATCATGTATTCGGACAAGGAGAAGGGTTTCTTCTCCATTTCGGGTAACCTCGCGACGCAATATCCGCAGGCGGTCGGCTGGGCGATGGCCAGCGCGATCAAGGGCGACAGCCGCATCGCGATGGGCTGGATCGGCGACGGCGCGACGGCGGAAGGCGACTTCCACGCGGCCATGACCTTTGCCTCGGTCTACCAGGCCCCGGTCATCCTCGCCTGCGTCAACAATCAGTGGGCGATCTCGAGCTTCTCGGGCATTGCCGGCGCCGAACAGGCGACCTTTGCCAGCCGCGCCGTCGGCTACGGCATGGCGGGGCTGCGCGTCGACGGAAACGACGTGCTCGCCGTTTATGCCGCGACCCGCTGGGCCGCCGAGCGCGCGCGGTCGAACAACGGACCGACCTTCATCGAATTCTTCACCTACCGCGCCGAGGGACATTCGACCTCCGACGATCCGACCGGCTACCGCCCCAAGGAAGAAAGCGAAGCCTGGCCGCTGGGCGATCCGGTCCTGCGGCTCAAGAACCACCTCATCGCGCTCGGCGAATGGGACGAGGATCAGGACAAGGGACAGGAAGAGGAACTCACCGCCATGGTCCGCGCCGCGCAGAAGGAAGCCGAGAAGCTCGGTGTCCTTTCCGACCAGGGCGACGAGGGCAAGGAGACCATGTTCGAAGACGTCTATGCCGATATGCCCTGGCACATTGCAGAACAGCGCGACGCCGCGCTGAAGGAGGGCGAATAATGCCCGCAATGAACATGATCCAGGCGCTGAACGACGCCCACAAGGTCGCGATGCGCGCCGACGAGGATATCGTCGTTTTCGGCGAGGATGCTGGCTATTTCGGCGGCGTCTTCCGCGTGACCGAGGGCCTGCAACAGGAATTTGGCAAGCAACGCGCGTTCGATGCGCCGATTTCGGAAAACGGGATCGCCGCCACCGCGGTCGGCATGGCCGCCTATGGCCTCAAGCCCGTCATCGAAATCCAGTTCGCCGACTATATCTACCCGGCCTACGACCAGATCGTCAGCGAAGTCGCCAAGATGCGCTATCGCACCGCGGGCGAATGGACGATGCCGATGGTCATCCGCTCGCCCTATGGTGGCGGCATTTACGGCGGCCAGACCCATTCGCAGTCGCCCGAAAGCCTGTTCACGCATATTGCGGGCCTGAAGGTCGTCGTGCCCTCGACGCCCTACGACGCCAAGGGCCTGCTGCTCGCCGCGATCGAGGATCCCGATCCCGTCATCTTCTTCGAGCCCAAGCGCATCTATAACGGCCCCTTCGGCGGCCATCATGACCAGCCGGTCGAGGCTTGGGCCAAGCGCCCCGAGGCCGAAGTGCCCGAGGGCCACTATACCGTGCCGCTGGGCAAGGCGAATGTCGTCCGCGAGGGCGAAGCGCTGACCGTGCTCGCCTATGGCACCATGGTCCATGTCGCCAAGACGGCGATGGAAGAGGCCGGCATCGACGCCGAAATCCTCGACCTGCGCACGCTCGTGCCGCTCGACATCGAAGCGATCGAGGCTTCGGTGAAGAAGACCGGCCGCTGCCTCATCGTTCATGAAGCACCGCGCACTTCGGGCTTCGGCGCCGAGCTAAGCGCGCTGGTCACCGAACGCTGCTTTTATCATCTTGAAGCGCCCGTCGAGCGCGTGACGGGTTGGGACACGCCCTACCCGCACAGCTACGAATGGACCTATTTCCCCGGCCCTGCCCGGATCAAGAAAGCTCTTGAGAAAGTGATGGCTCAATAATGGCTATTTTCAACTTCAAGCTCCCCGACATTGGCGAAGGCATTGCCGAGGCCGAGATCGTCGACTGGCACGTCAAGGTCGGCGACATGATCGAGGAAGATGCGCACCTTGCCGACATGATGACCGACAAGGCCACCGTCGAGATGGAAAGCCCGGTCGCGGGCAAGGTCGTGAAGCTGGCCGGTGAAGTCGGCGATATGATCCCCATCGGATCGGTGCTGGTCGAAATCGAGGTCGAGGGCCAAGCGCCCGCGCAGGAAGATGTCGCGCCGGTCGAGAGCCAGGACGAAGCCCCAATGGCCGACGGCGCCGAAGAACCAACCGAAGCGCAGGAAGAAGAAATCCCGACCGTCGACGTCGAGGAAAAGGCCCCCGCGCCCGCGCCGGAGCCCGAACCCGAGCCCGCCCATAGCGGCGAGAAGGTGCTCGCTTCGCCGACCGTGCGTCAGCGTGCGCGCGATCTCGGTATCGACCTGTCGGAGGTGAAAACCACTTCCGACCGCGTCCGTCACGCCGATCTCGACGCCTATCTCCTCTACAATGGCGGCAGCGTCAGCCATGGCGGCGGCGCGCCGCGCAAGGACGAGACCATCAAGGTCGTCGGCATGCGCCGCAAAATTGCCGAGAATATGCAGGCAGCCAAGCGCAAGATCCCGCATTTCACGCTGGTCGACGATTTCGACATGACCGCGCTCGAGGAAACGCGCGCCATGATGAATGCCGATCGCGGCAATCGTCCCAAGCTGACCGTCCTGCCCTTCATCATCACCGCGATGGCCAA
Source organism: Sphingomicrobium sediminis (assembly GCF_023805295.1). Taxonomy (NCBI): domain Bacteria; kingdom Pseudomonadati; phylum Pseudomonadota; class Alphaproteobacteria; order Sphingomonadales; family Sphingomicrobiaceae; genus Sphingomicrobium; species Sphingomicrobium sediminis. Next base: position 39,052 of record NZ_JAMSHT010000001.1, on the reverse strand, counting down.
GGCGCTGCCCGATTTCCCGATGCTCAATGCGACCTATGACGATGATGCCAATGTCATCACCCGCCACGGCCCGATGCATCTCGGCATGGCCGCGCAGACCGACGCCGGCCTGATGGTGCCGGTCATCAAGGATGCGCACGGAAAGTCCGTGTGGCAGCTCGCAAGCGACATCAACCGCCTCGCCGAGGAAGCGCGTTCGGGCAAGATCGCCCGCGACGACCTTCAGGGCGCGACGATTTCGCTGTCTTCGCTCGGCCCGATGGGCGGCATCACCTCGACCCCTGTCATCACCCCGCCGCAGGTCGCGATCATCGCCGTCAACAAGATGCAGGAACTGCCCGTCATCGAGGATGACGAGCTGGTGGCGAAGAAGAAGATGAACCTGTCGCTGTCGTGCGACCACCGGGTGGTCGACGGCTGGGATGCGGCAAGCTTCCTCCAGCACCTGCGTACCTTCATCGAGAACCCGATCCGGTTGCTTTCGGCCTAGGGCTTGCCAGCCGCCTCCCCGCGGCGCATGCTTAATCCTTGTTAAGTTGCGTATCGCATTGCGACTCAACTGGCAGGGGGACAGCCATATGAAGACTATGCTTTCGCGCCGCCGCATGATTGCGGGCGGCCTCGGCATTGCCGTGGGCGCGCCGCTCTTGGCGCAGGACCAGCAGATCGACGAGATTATCGAATCCATGATGGGCTCGACACCGGCGCAGCAATTGGGACCATTCTATCCGGTGGTCCGCCCGCTCGACCAAGATGCCGACCTCACAATGATCGAAGGTCATAGCGAACGTGCGGCAGGCGACCTGCTAGATATTTTCGGTCGCGTGGTCGATACCAATGGCGATCCGATCGTCGGTGCAAAGCTCGACCTGTGGCAAGCCAATGCGGCGGGTCGCTATGATCATGCCGGCGATACGCGCGAGGACATTCCGCTCGATCCGCACTTCCAGGGATCGGCGGTGCTGATGACCGATGATGAAGGGCGCTACCGCTTCCGCACGATCAAGCCTGCAATCTATGGCATTGGCACATTCCTGCGACCTCGCCACATTCATTTCACGATCGATGGCCAGCAAAGCCGCCTGACGACGCAGATGTACTTCCCAGGCGAAAAGGAAAATGCGCTCGAGGATATTGCCGAAGACTCGCTGCTCGTCGCGAAACGCTCCGACCCGCTCGAGGGCGCGGTCGAAGCGTTGCGCTGGGACGTCGTGCTGCCCTTCGGCTAGACTTTAGGCGTCGACTGGCTCGTCGGCGGCGGCGAGCTGGTCGATGCCGGTCTTGGCCTTGCTGATCGCCTGCAGCTTGCTGTCTGCGCTGATAGCCACGCCATTGGCGACGACGAATTCCGCCTCGAGCCCAAGGAATTGGAAGAAGGCGCGGACATAGCTCTGGTTATGTTCGAAGCTGTGACCTTCCTCGTAGACACCGCCCGAAGCGATAGCGACGATCACGCGCTTGTCCTTGAGGAGGCCTTCCGGGCCATTCTCGGTGTAGCGGAAGGTCTCGCCGGCAATGGCAAGGCGGTCGAACCAGGCCTTGAGCTGCGTCGGAATGGTAAAATTGTACGTGGGCGCGCCGATAATGATGGTGTCGGCAGCCTTCAGCTGGTTGGCAAAACTCTGGTCCTCGGGACGACCCATGAGGTGCGGGATCGGGTCGGCGACGAGATCGAGGCGCTCGACCTTGGCATTGGGATGGTGCGCCTTGAAACGCTCGACCGCATAAGCGGTCAATTCGCGGGTGACGCTGCCTTCACCGAGGGTGGAGCTGTCGACATGAAGAATGGTGGTCATCGGGGGACTCGCTTTCTTGGTTCCTGTTTGATACCAAGACGCATATTGTAACTATAAGTTCCGCCGCAAGACGGCACAAATATGGGGATGAGGCACATGGCTGATACCGATGTGATGGACGAAACGGTCGAGCACCTGCACCTTGCGGGCTGCAAGAATGTCGCGCCGGTGCTCAATCGCGTGGGCGACAAATGGTCGATGCTGATTGTCATGGTGCTGGCGACCGGATCGCGCCGCTTCAACGAACTGAAGCGCGAGATCGATGGCATTTCGCAGCGCATGCTGACGCGGTCCCTGCGCGGGCTCGAGCGCGACGGGCTCGTCAACCGTACGGTGACGCCCTCCATCCCGCCAAGGGTCGATTACAAACTCACCGAACTGGGCGAGAGCATTCGCGAACCGGTCAAGGCGCTGGGCGACTGGGCGATCGAACATATAGACTGCATCCGCGCCGCGCAGGAGCGCTACGACGCGCGCGAAGAGGATTAGGCTGGTCATCGTAACAACGCCGCGCTAGCCCCGCTGCATGACCCTTTGGCTCGCCATTCTCGCCGGGTTCGTGCTGTTGAGCGCGGGCGGCGAATTCCTCGTCCGCGGCACGGTCGGCATCGCCCGCCGTGCTGGCGTATCGCCGCTGCTGGCGGGCCTCGTCATCGTCGGTTTCGGCACGTCGGCGCCCGAATTGGTCACCGGCCTTTCCGCCGCCTTCAAGGGGGCGCCCGACATTGCGGTCGGCAATGTCATCGGCTCCAACATCGCCAATATCCTGCTGATCCTCGGCGTCAGCGCGATCATCATCAACATCCCCATCGACCGCCGCGCCTTCTTCCGCGACGGCTTTTTCATGTCGGTCGGGGCGCTCGTCGTGATGGCAGGCGTGCTGCTGGGCGGCTTCGACCGCCTGTCGGGAATCCTGCTGTTCGTGCTGCTGATCGTTTACATGATCGGTGCCTGGTACACCGACACGCGCAGCCCCGATGCCGAGGCCAAACGCCACGAAAGCGCCGAGACCCAAAAGCCCGACGCCAAGCGTGCGATTCCCTTCCTCGTGCTCGAGACGGTCGGCGGGATAGCGGCAGTAATATATGGCGCGGACCTGCTGGTTGGCGGCGCAATCGAGCTTGCCCGCGGCTGGGGCGTCTCCGAGGCTGTCATCGGCCTCACGATCGTCGCGGTCGGCACCAGCCTGCCCGAACTGGTGGCCTGCGCTGCCGCCGCGCTCAAGAAACAGCCCGACATTGCGCTCGGCAACGTCGTCGGCAGCTGCATTTACAACATTTTCGGAATCCTCGGGCTGACTGCATGGGTCTACCCGCTCGGCATCGCGCCACAGATCGCCAACTTCGACATCTGGGTGCTGGTCGGCACGACGGCCTTCCTGATGGCCTTCCTGCGCACCGGCTGGACGATCCACCGGCACGAGGGCATCGCGCTCGTCTTTGGCTATTGCGCTTACATCGCAGTCTTGGTGTTCCAGAGCATTTGACGCGCATCAATGCGGGGCCAGCGGACAGGCGCCAATGATCTTCACGTCCACCATGAACTGGAGAACGAAATGAAAAAGAATGTCGGATCGCTTGATCGCACGCTTCGCATCATCGTCGGGCTGGTGCTCGTCGCGATGGTTTTCGTAGGCCCTCAGACGCCTTGGGGCTGGCTTGGCCTCATCCTTATCGGCACGGCGCTGGTGAGCTTCTGCCCCGCCTATCGCCTGCTCGGGATCAATAGCTGCCGGGCGAGCTGACGCGACCCTGCTTGGCGGGGGCGGTTCAAGCGACTAGGGCTGCTATCCATGAGCAAGCCCGATATCGACGCCCTCGCCGCCTTGGACGAACGCCTGCGCTGGCTGGCAAGCTGGACCATCCACAATGCCAACCACATCCGACCCAAGGTGGACGGGGTAAAGGTCGGCGGGCACCAGGCGAGCTCGGCCTCGATCAGCGCCATCATGGCAGCGCTCTATTTCCACGCGCTGGGCCCCGAGGACCGCGTCGCGGTGAAGCCGCATGCCGGTCCAATCCTGCATGCAATCCATTATTTGCTGGGCTCGCAAAGCCGCGAGATGCTCGAAAACTTCCGCGGCCTTGGCGGGATGCAAAGCTATCCCAGCCGCACCAAGGACGCGATACCCGTCGACTTCTCGACCGGCAGCGTCGGCCTTGGGGTCGCCATCACCCTCTTCTCGTCGCTCATGCAGGATTATCTCACCGCCAAGGGCAAGATTGGCGCGGACGAACGCGGCCGGTTCGTCGCCCTGATCGGCGATGCGGAACTGGACGAAGGAAACATCTACGAAGCCATCATCGAGGGTGCCAAGCATGACGTGCGCAACCTCTGGTGGATCGTCGATTACAACCGCCAAAGTCTCGATGCGACTAGCGCCGACCGCATGTTCGAGCGCTTCGACGACATTTTCACCGCCTGTGGCTGGAAGACGGTCGAACTGCGCTATGGAAAGAAACTCGAAAATGCGCTGAAGGCGAAGGGCGGCAAGGTCGTGCGCGAATGGCTCGACACGCTCCCCAACGCCGATTTCTCCGCGCTGCATTATCAGGGTGGCGCGGCATGGCGCGAGCGCATGACCGCCGACCTCGGAAAGAAAGCGGATGCCTTCCTCTCAGGCCATGACGACGAACGCCTCGGCGACATCATGACCGACCTTGGCGGCCATTGCATGGAGACGCTGGTCGAAGCATTCGAAGAGGCCAAGAAGGACGACACCCCGACCTTCTTCATCGCCTGGACGGTCAAGGGCTATGGCCTGCCTTTTGCGGGGCACAAGGACAATCATGCCGGCCTCATGAACCCGACGCAGATCGAGGCGTGGCGCGACGATCTCGGTATCGCCAAGGGCGATGAATGGACGGGCCTCGCGGGCCTGTCCGACAATATGGTGCCCAAGGTCGAGGCGGTGCTGGAGGAAACCCGCATCCGCCGCGAGAAGCGCGACCGCAGCTTCGGCAGCGTGCCCATCCCGGCGCTTCCGGCCCCTGAGGGGGAAGAGCAATCGACGCAGGCTGCTTTCGGCCGCATCCTGATGGACCTGTCGAAGGCCGGCGGCGAATTGGCCGACCGCATCGTCACCACCTCGCCCGACGTCACCGTCTCGACCAACCTTGGCGGCTGGGTGAACCAGCGCGGCCTGTTCAAGCGGGCGGCGATGGAAGACGTCTTTGCCAAGGCCAAGATTCCCAGCGCGCAAAAATGGGGCGCCACAGACCAGGGCCAGCATATCGAGCTCGGCATCGCCGAATCCAACCTGTTCCTGATGCTTGCCGCCGCGGGCCTCACCGGCGATCATTGGCAGGAACGGCTCTTCCCCATCGGGACGCTCTACGACCCCTTCATCGCGCGTGGTTTAGATAGCCTCAACTATGGCTGTTATCAGGATGCGCGCTTCCTGCTGGTCGCCACGCCCTCGGGACTGACACTGGGCCCGGAAGGCGGCGCGCACCAGTCGATCAACCCGCCGCTCATCGCGCTCGGCCAGCCGGGGCTGCGCCATTACGAGCCCGCATATGCCGATGAACTGGCGGCGATGATGGAGCATGCCTTCCGCCTGATCGACGACCCCGACGGCGAAAGCACCTATTTGCGCCTCTCGACCCGCCCGGTCGACCAGCCGGTGCGCGAGGATGACGACTGGCAGCAAGCCGCGCTTGAAGGTGGGTACTGGCTCAGGAAGCCCGCCGACGGCGCCGAAGCCGCCATCGTCGCAATGGGCGCACTCATGCCCGAAGCCATCGCCGCGCATGAGGAACTGAGCGCTGATATTCCGGGTCTCGGATTGCTTGCCGTCACGTCGCCCGATCTGCTGCATCGCGGCTGGACTGCGGCGCAGGCTGCCCGTTGGGACGGCAATCGCCAGCCGAGCCATATCGAGAGCCTGCTGGCTCCACTCAGCCCGCGCGCCGGCCTCGTCACCCTGTGCGACGCCGCGCCCGCCTCTCTGTCATGGATTGGCGGCGTCTCCGGCCACCGCGTTGCGCCGCTCGGCGTCGAGCGGTTCGGCCAGACCGGCAACCTTGCCGACCTCTACGCCACCTACCGCCTCGACGGCGCGGCGATCACCGAGGCGATGGCCGAGATATTGCTCACCTGATCTTAACCCTCTCGGCTTACTCCCGATTCTCATGTCCCGGACACCTGACATGCTCGATGCGAGCCTGGCCCACGAAATCGAGGAAGCGCGCAAGCTTCTCGAAGTGATGGGCGATGAGCTTTCGGGCGATATCGACGTTATCACCAAGCATTGCACCAGCCTGCAGACGATCGACATCGTCATGCAGATCCTCGGCCATATCGCCAATGTGGTGCGCGCCGACGACCGCCAGGACGCCGTCGACGGCATCGGCATGCACGACCTCAAGATGAAGCTGCTGCCCGCCGCCATCGAGGCCACACGCGAGAGCAACGCCGCTTGTGACAAGGCCGCCTGAACGCTAAGCCAAGCCCCATGTCAGGACGATTTTTCGATCAATGGTCGATGGGCGATGTCATCGCGCACCCGATCACGCGCACGGTGACCGAGACGGACAATCTCCTCATCACCACCCTCACCCACAATCCGCAGCCCTTGCACCTCGATCATGAGGCCGCTGCCGATACCGAATTCGGCAAGCCGCTGGTCAATAGCTGCTTCACCTTCAGCCTTGCGGTCGGAATCTCGGTCGCCGAAACCACGCTCGGCACGCTCGTCGCCAATCTCGGCTATGACGAAGTGAAGTTTCCCAAGCCCGTTTTCGTCGGCGACACGCTGCGCATCGAGAGCGAGGTCGTTGCCTTACGCGAAAGCAAATCCCGCCCCACGGCCGGCATCGTCACCTGGGAACATCGCGCCATCAACCAGCGCGATGAGACCGTCCTCACCTTCAAGCGCTCGGCGCTGCTCAAAAAGTCCTCCTAAATGTCCGACCTCCCCCCGCCGCGTAGCTGGCTGTTCGTCCCTGCCGACAGCGAGAAGAAGATCGACAAGGCGCTGCAAGGCGATGCCGATGCGATCATTTTCGATCTCGAGGACAGCGTTGCGCCGGCGAACAAGAAATTCGCCCGCGACATCCTCAAAGGCCTGGGCGCGCGCGATGGCGGCCCTCGCTGGTGGGTGCGGGTCAATCCGATGTTTGAGCCCGAGCATCGCGAGGACTTGAAGCTGTTCGGCAATGCCGAATTCGAAGGCATCGTCCTACCCAAGGCAGAGAGCGCGGAGGACCTCGTCCACCTGTCGCACTCGACCGGCTCGATCCCTATCCACGCCATCGTCACCGAGACGCCGGCCAGCCTGTTCAACCTCGGCACCTATGCCGGGACGCAGGCCCCGCTCGCCGCGATGAGCTGGGGCGCCGAAGACCTGTCCTCGGCGCTCGGTGCACGCTCCAAGTATGATCGCGACGGACGCCTCGCTTTCACCTACCAGATGGCGCGCTCGCTCTGCCTTGCTGGCGCGGTCGCCGCCGGGGCCCAGCCGATCGACGGCGTGCATACTGACATCCGCAATCTGGACGGTCTCAAGGAAGAGGCCCGCGCTGCCGCCAGCGAAGGCTTTACCGGCAAACTCGCCATCCATCCGGCGCAAGTCCCGATCATCAACGACGCCTTCACGCCGTCCGACACCGAAGTGGCGCGCGCCAAGGCGATCGTCGACGCTTTCGCCGCTGATCCTGGTGCCGGCGTCCTTGATGTTGGCGGCAAGATGGTCGACCGGCCTCACCTCACTCAGGCCCAGAATTTGCTCGCGCGCGCAAAGCGATAGCTATCGCCTCAATGATCCCCTATGTCGGAGGTCTGACATAGCGGGAGACAAGGCATGCCGAGCAAGGCCCATGGTTGGGGCGTCGAGAACGCCGAAGACACGATCCACGCCCTCCAGTTCGAACGCCGCGACCCGCGTGCGAATGACGTCACTGTTGAAATCAGTCATTGCGGCATCTGCCACAGCGATCTGCATTTCGCCCATAACGACTGGGGCATGAGCCACTATCCCATGGTGCCGGGCCACGAAATCGTCGGCACGGTCACTGCGGTCGGTCCCGATGTGCAGAACTTCAAGGTTGGCGACCGTGTCGGCGTCGGCTGCATGGTCGACAGCTGCCAGAAATGCGAATTCTGCAAGGGCAACCAAGAGCAGTTCTGCGTCGAGGGCGCGACCTTCACTTATGGCGTACCCGATCGGCATGGCGAACTCACGCAGGGCGGCTATTCCGACCATGTCCTCGTGCGCGAGGAATTTGTCTGCAAGATCCCCGACGGCATGGAGATGTCTAAGGCCGCGCCGCTCCTTTGCGCCGGCATCACGACCTATTCGCCGCTGAAACGCTGGGGCGTGAAGCCCGGCACCAAGGTCGCCGTCGCAGGCCTTGGCGGATTGGGCCACATGGCCGTGAAGATTGCCGCGGCAATGGGCGGCGAGGTCACCGTACTGACGACCTCGCCCGAAAAGGCCGAGGCCGCCAAGAAGGTCGGCGCGAGCCACGTGCTCGTCTCCACCGACGAAGCCGCTATGGGCGCTGCTACGGCCTCGTTCGACCTCATCGTCGACACGATCCCCGTCACCCACCCCATCGATCCCTATGCCGCCCTGCTGCGGCCCAACGGGACATTGGTCATTGTCGGTGCGCTCGAGCCGTTGCCCGGCGTGTCCGGCTTCAACCTCATCTTCGGCAACCGTGCCGTTGCCGGCTCCGCAATCGGCGGTGTTGCCGAAACGCAGGAAATGCTGGATTTCTGCGCCGAACACGGCATCGAGCCCGAAATCGAGCTCATCAAGGGCGAACAGATCCCCGATGCCTGGGAGACGCTTACCAAGGGCGACATTCCGCACCGCTTCGTGATCGACGTGGAAAATAGCGCCCGAGGCTAGGGCTTGCCTCCCCCAGACGAGGCGCTAAGCCTGTCCACCAATTGACTATTGGGGGGATTTTCCGTGTCGCAAGCCAAGCCTTGGTCCATGGCGAAAGTGGTCACCGCATCGTCGGCGGGGACTGCGTTCGAATGGTATGACTTTTTCATCTTCGGCGCGCTGGCGAGCGTCATCGGGCAAGTTTTCTTCTCGGGGCTTTCGGATACGGCAGGCGTGATTGCAGCGCTCGGCCTGTTCGCCGCCGGATTCGCCTTCCGACCGCTTGGCGCCATCGTCTTCGGCGCTATGGGCGACCGGATCGGTCGCAAGGCGACCTTCCTCATCACCGTCAGCCTGATGGGCGGCGCGACCTTCGCCATCGGCCTGCTGCCGACCTATGCCAGCGCAGGGCTGATCGCGCCCATCCTGCTCATCATCCTGCGCATCTGCCAGGGTATGGCGATCGGCGGCGAATATGGCGGCGCGGCCATCTATGTCGCCGAGCATGCCGACGACGACAAGCGTGGCGCCGCGACCGGCTGGATCCAGGCTTCGGCGGCTTTCGGCCTCATCGCTGCATTGCTTGTCATCTATTTCACCCGCACCACCATCGGCGAGGAAGCCTTCCTCGACTGGGGCTGGCGCGTGCCCTTCCTCGTCTCGATCTTCCTGCTCGGTATTTCGGTCTGGATGCGCTTCAAATTGAATGAGAGCCCTGCCTACCAGAAGCTGAAGGATGAAGGAGCGGTCACCTCGACCCCGCTGCGCGAAGCCTTTGCCGAGAAAAAGAGCGCCAAGCAGGTGCTCACTGCCTTCTTCGCCTTCATGGCTGCTCAGGGTGCGCTCTGGTATTGCGCCTTCTTCTACACGCAGGTCTTTCTCGAGAAGAATCTCGGCATGCCGGGGGCCGAGGTGAACTGGCTGATCCTCATCGTCACCGTCATCTCCGCGCCGCTCTACGTCTTCTTCGGCTGGCTGTCGGACAAGGTCGGGCGCAAGCCCGTCATGGTCGGCGGCATGCTGATCGGCCTTGTCGCCTTCATGCCCGGCTTTGCCGGTATCGCCGATGCCGTGAACCCGCAGTTGGCGCGCGCGCAAGCCGAAAGCCCGGTCGTCATCGCGACCAATCTCGACAGCTGCACCAGCCAGTTCAACCCGACCGGCACCGCCGAATTCACCGCCGCCTGCGACATCGCCTCAAAGGCCGTGATCGACAGCGGCGTGGGCTATACCCGCGTTGCCAGCGAAGATGGCACGACGATGATCGGGATCGGCAATCGCGTCATCGCAGTCGCCGAAGCCGGGACCGTCGACATGGCCGAGTTGGACACGGCCTTGCGCGAAGCGGGCTACCCGCTCGCCGCCAACATGGACGAGGTCGATTGGACCACGCTCTATTTTTGGATGATCGTCTTCACCATCGCCGCGACCGCGCTGTACGGCCCGATGGCCGCTGCGTTGGTCGAGATGTTCCCGACGCGCATCCGCTATACAGCGATGAGCCTGCCCTACCATGTCGGTACCGGCTGGGTCGGCGGATTCCTCCCCGTCACAGCCTTCACCATCGTGGCAGCGACCGGCGATATCTATGCGGGCCTCTGGTACCCGATCTTCTTCATCGGTCTATCGGTCGTCTGCGCGCTGATTTTCTGGAAGGAAAAGCACGGCCAGCCCCTCCACTAGGAGGGGCAAAGAGCGCCAGGCTTTCAGGGCCAGCCCCTTTACTAGGAGAGGACGTAAACGAGACTCGACCAGGCCGGCACGTGGAGCGTCGCGCCCTTCTCGATGGGTCGCGGGGCCACGCCGCCGAAGACGCTGCGTGACGGATCGGCCATGGGGTCGGCCGTCCAGCGCACCGACCAGCGCCCGGTATGCGGCACATCGCCCAGCTCGATCTCGGCATCCTCGCCCGAATAATTCTGCGCGACGAGTACGCCGTCTTCTTCGGCCAGGCGGGCGAAGGAAAATACCTTGGCCTCGTCGCTATTCTTCACATGCACCATGCGCCCGCCCCAGGGCCGGTTGTGGAGCGCGGGATGCGCCTTGCGAAAGACGAGCCAGTTGCGGATGAAATCACCATCCTCATGCTCGCACCACGCAATCGGATCGCGCTCGAAAAACGCAAGCTGCTTGTCTAGCCCTGCCTCCTGGCCGTTATAGACGAGCGGAATACCCTCGCTCGCAAACATCAGCACCAGCGCATTGCGATAGGCCGGACCCAGCAGCTCCTGCGCCAAGCCATCCCATGTATTCTGGTCGTGGTTGGTGGTGAACAACATGCGCTGCGCATCGGCGGGCCACATCGAGGCATTTTCCGAATAATATTCGTAGAGCGCCGTGGCGTCTGCCTTGCCCGCACCGATACGGCGCAGCGGCTTCTGCCACTCCCACGCATAAGTGGCGTCGAATGCCTCTTCATGCAGGTCGCGCGCATTGCCCTCGGCGAGCATCCAGACGGGCTTCACCGCCTCCAGCGCCTCGCGCACATCCTCCCAGAAATCGCGCGGAACATAATGGGCGACGTCGCAGCGATAGCCGTCAATATCGGCCTCGCGCACCCAATAGAGCATCGCCTCCTTCATCGTCGCTCGAAGCCCCGGCGCCGAATAGTCGAGGTCGATAATATCGGTCCAATCCCAGAAGGGCGTCGAGACGAAGTCGCCCTTCCAGTCCTTCTTGTACCAGTCGGGATGCGCGCTCGCCCACGGATGGTCCCACGCCGTATGGTTGGCGACCCAGTCGATGATAAGTTTGAGGCCAAGGCCGTGGGCCGAATCGACGAAGCGCGTGAGATCGTCGAGCGTCCCCAACTCCTCGCGCACTGCCATGTAATCGGTAATGGCATAGGGGCTACCAAGGCTCCCCTTGCGGTTCTTCTCGCCGATCGGGTGGATCGGCATCAGCCAGACGATATCGACCCCGAGCGAGGCCAGCCGCGGCAAGTGCTCCGCAGCGGCTGCAATCGTGCCTTCGTCGGTGAACTGGCGGGTATTGAGCTGGTAGACGACCGCATCGCGCGACCAATCGACATGGGCGCGCGAGGGATGGGCCATGGATCAGGCGCCCAGGGCAGCGGCGGCGCGGGCCCGTTCGGCGACCTTCTCGAGATCGTTTTCGCCCTTGGGCAGGATCCAGCTGCCGCCGACGCAGAGCACGGCATCATGGGCCAACCATTCGGCCGCCGTATCGGCGCGGACACCACCCGTGGGGCAGAATTTGGCGCCCGCAAGCGGGGCTGAAATCGCCTTGAGGGCAGGTAGACCGCCATTGGCCTCGGCAGGGAAGAATTTGAAATGGTTGAGCCCGAGATCGAGCCCCCGCATGATCTCGCCAGCCGTGGCGACGCCCGGGAGGATCGGCACATTCTTGTCCTGCGCCGCGCGCACGACCCAATCGGTCATGCCCGGCGAGACGATGAATTCGGCGCCATAATCGACGGCTTCGTAGAGCGCGACAGGGTTGAGCACGGTGCCCGCACCCAGGATCGCGCCTTCGACCGCAGCCATTTTCTCCATCGCCTGCAACGCACCCTCGGTGCGCAGCGTCACCTCGATCACTGGGAGGCCCGCCTCGACCAGTGTCTCGGCCAAAGCAACCGGGTCGGGTCCATCCTCGTCGAGCACCAGCACCGGAATGACCGGGGCCATGGTCATGATGTCTTCGATGTTCACGTAAGATGCTCCTTGGCGAAGGCGACAGCGGCGCCATAGAGGCCCGGCTGCGGATGGGTGACGAGCTTGACGGGGATCTTCTGCATGCGCCGCTCGAAGCGGCCCTTGGCAATGAAGCGCCCAGAAAAGCCTGAATTTTCGAAACGGTCGCGGATGCGATAACCGAGCCCGCCGGCCAGCACGACGGCGTTGGAGCCATGCGCAAGCGCAAGATCGCCCGACACTGCGCCCAGCGTCAGGAAGAAGCGGTCGAGCGCGGCGGCGGCGAGCGGGTCGCGGCCCTCCAGCGCTGCGGTCCATAGCTCGATATCGTCCATTTCCTTGATCGGCTTGCCCTCGATCGCCCCCAATGCCTCGTAAATGTTGGCAAGGCCCGAACCGCAGGCGACGCGCTCGATGGAGACGCGCAGATAGCGTTTGCGCAGGCGTTGGAGGATACGGTCCTCGAGGCTGTCCAGCGGCGCGAAATCGACATGCCCACCTTCGGTGGCGATGACATGCATATGCCCCTCGGGCGTCTTCAGCAGCTGCGCGACGCCAAGGCCGGTGCCGGGGCCGACGATGCTGGTCACGCCATGCTTGGGGAAAGGCCCTTCGGGACCGGTGATGTGGAGGAAGTCATCGTCGGGCAGCGCGCCCACGGCATGGCCGATCGCGGCAAAATCGTTAACGATGCAGAAGGCGTCGATGTCGAGCTTTTCCTTGGCCAGCGCGGGGCGGATGACCCAGGGATTGTTGGTGAGCTTCAGCACCTCGCCATCGACCGGCCCGGCAAAGGCGATCGACAGAGCACGCGGCTCCGGTCCCGGATTTTGCTCGCAGAAATCGCGCCATGCGGTCTGGAAGCTGGCATGGTCGTTGGTGCCGAGCGTGACGGGCTCGGACAGGCTGACAACCTGCTGGCCGTCCAGTTCGGCAATGGCGAAACGGGCATGGGTGCCGCCCACATCGGCGACGGCAATTCTCTCGGTCACAGTTCGGCCTCCATGGCGTCGAGCATGGCCGACCCGCCCTTCTCGGCTTCGTCGGCATGGTGGCGGAAGAGCGCGAACAGCTCGCGGCCCGTCCCGATCGGTGGGCGCGGCACGGGCGCGGGTTCACGCGCGGAAAGGTCGGCGTCGGTCGACAGAGTGCCAGTTTCGGCGCAGACGCGAACCATGTCACCATTACGCAGCAGCGAGAGCGGACCGCCGCCCTTGGCTTCGGGCGAGCAGTGGATGGCCGCGGGCACCTTGCCCGAAGCGCCGCTCATGCGCCCATCGGTAACGAGCGCGACCTTGTGGCCACGATCCTGCAGCACGCCCAAAGGCGGCGTCAGCTTGTGCAATTCGGGCATGCCATTGGCGCGCGGGCCCTGGAAGCGCACGACGACGACGACATCCTTGTCGAGCTCGCCATCCTCGAAAGCCCTCACGACGCTCGGCTGGTCCTCGAAAATCCGGCACGGTGCCTCGATGGTCCAGCGTTCCTTCTCGACCGCACTGGTCTTGAAGCAGGCGCGGCCGAGATTTCCAGACAGGAGCCGCATCCCGCCATCGGGCTGGAATGCTTGGCCGACCGGGCGCAGCATCGTGTCGTTCGAGCTCTCGGTGACCTTTTCCCACTTGAGCCCCTCGCCATCCTCGACCGGATTGGTCGCATAAGCGGCAAAGTCGTCATGGCCGGCGGGCTGCAGGTCGTGGACGAGGCCATGCTCGCGCAGCGTATGCGTGACGAACGCCATCCCGCCGGCATGGTGGAAGTCGTTCGTGTCGCCCGACCCGTTGGGATAGACACGCGCGATGAGCGGCACCGCGGCCGACAAATCTGCCAGGTCCTGCCAATCGAAACTGATACCCGCCGCGCGCGCAATGGCGGGCAGGTGGATCATGTGGTTGGTCGAGCCCCCCGTTGCCATCAGTCCCACGGCGGCGTTGACGATGGCGCGCTCGTCGACCGTGTCGCACAGCCGCGCCTTGTTGTTGGCAAGCTCGACGATGCGATGCACTGCGGCGCGGGTGAGGTTCTGGCGCAGCTTGGTCCCGGGATTGGCGAAGGCCGCGCCCGGAATATGCAGCCCCATCATCTCCATCATCATCTGGTTGGAGTTGGCGGTGCCATAGAAGGTGCAGGTGCCCATGCCGTGATAGCTGGCGCTTTCGGCGGCGAGCAATTCCTCCTTGGTCGCCTTGCCCTCGGCGAAAAGCTGGCGGACGCGCTGCTTTTCCTTGTTGGCGAGGCCGGACGGCATCGGGCCGGCGGGCACGAGGATGGCGGGCACATGGCCGAAGCGTAGAGCACCGATCAGCAGGCCCGGCACGATCTTGTCGCAAATGCCGAGCATCGCCACACCCTCGAACATGCCGTGGCTGAGCGCGATGGCGACGCCCATGGCGATATTGTCGCGGCTGAAGAGCGACAGGTCCATGCCGGGCTGGCCCTGCGTCACCCCGTCGCACATGGCGGGCACGCCGCCCGCAACCTGCGCTGTCGCGCCGGCCTCGCGCGCCCAGACCTTCATTTGTTCGGGATAGCGATAGTAAGGCGCGTGCGCGCTCAGCATGTCGTTATAGGCGGTGATGATGCCGATATTGGGCCCGCTGAAGGTGCGGATCGCCTTCTTGTCGTCGCCGCTGGCAGCAAAACCGTGCGCGAAATTGCCGCACGACAGGCGCGTGCGGTCGATCCCCCGTTCGCCCTCCTCGTCCATGAGCTTCAGATAGGCCTCGCGGCCCTTGCGGCTCTTGTCCTTGATGCGGTCGGTAACCGCGGCGATGCGGGGGTCGAGTGTCGCCATTGGCTCTCTTTATGGTGCCCAGTGAATGTCGATCGGGAATTCGCTCTCGGCCAGCACGCGGACGATCGGCAGCTTGGACGAATGGCCGTCTTCCAGCCCCTGTTCGAGGATGTCGCGCTTTTCCTGGCCGGTGATGGTCACGATGATGGTGCGCGCCTGAAGGATGCCGGCGCGGGTCAGCGTCACGCGGTCGACCGGTGCCTCGGGCGGCATCGGGTCGGGATGGACGCCCATGGCAAGGTTCGCCTTGGGCGCATCCATCGCCGCATCGAGATCGGGACCCGGGAAGAGCGAGGCCGTATGCCCGTCCGTGCCCATGCCCAGCCAGACCAGGTCGGGCGGCCATTTGAGGTCCTTGAGCCGCGCATTGGCGGCGTGGCCGGCCATGACATAATCGTCGTTCTCGGTCGCGATCGGATAGATGCGCGCACCGGTCGAGATCATCGCCTGCGCGATGGCGCGGATGTTGGAAAGCTCGTTGTCGACGGGGACCAGCCGGTCGTCGCCCGGGATGATCGTGACCCGCTTCCACGGCAACTGCTTCTGCGCCAGCTTCTCGAAAATAGGCTGGGGCGTACCGCCGCCCGGAAAGGCGAGCAGGCTTTCGCCGCGCGCGTCGATGGCGGATTCGATGATGAAGCCGATATCGCCCGCGACGGCCGCAGCCATCTCTTCGCGATCATCATAATCCCACCACTCGGCCTCAATCATTCCATTCCCTTCCGTCGCTCTTGATGAAGTCGGTGGAGGCCTTAGGCCCCCAACTTCCCGACGTATAGGGGTCGGGGGTCATCTTGGCGGTCAGCCAGCTGGCGCGAAGCCGGTCGATATAGGCCCATTGCGCCTCGACCTCATCGCGCCGCACGAACAAGGTCGGATCGCCCTCGATCAGGTCGAGCATCAACCGTTCATAGGCGATGCGGCGTCGATAGTCGGAAAAAGCCCCTTCCATCGTCACGTCGAGCGGGACTTCGCGCAGGCTCATGCCACCACGGTCGAGACCTGGCGTCTTGGTCATGAGCTTGAGGCGAATATTCTCGGTCGGCTGGATCGAGATAATGAGCTCGTTGGGATCCATGCGCGCATCGACATTCGAGAAGATCGAATGGGGCACGCATTTGAACTGGATGTAGATCTCGGTCTTTCGCGTCTCGAGCTTCTTGCCGTGGCGCAGGTAGAAGGGCACCCCGCCCCAGCGCCAATTGTCGACATGGGCCTTCAGCGCGATGAAGGTCTCGGTGTCGCTTTCCTTGCCAAGCTCGCCCGCATATTCGTCATACTGGCCGAGGATGACGTCCTTTTGCACTGCGTCGGGCATGATCGGGCGGAGGGCCTTCAGCACCTTCACCTTTTCGGCGCGCACGGCCTCGGGCGCATAGTCGGCGGGCGGCTCCATCGCGACCAACGCCAGCATCTGGAGCATGTGGTTTTGGAGCATGTCGCGCGAAGCGCCGCTATCGTCATAATAGCCCGCACGCCCTTCCAGACCGACCGTTTCCGACACGCTGATCTGGACATGGTCGATATGTCCGGCATTCCAGACCGGCTCGAGGATCGAGTTGGCAAAGCGCAGCGCCAAGAGGTTCTGGACGGTTTCCTTGCCGAGATAATGGTCGATGCGGAAGGTCCGCTCTTCGGGGAAGGCGGCCGCCACGGCATCGTTGATCTCGCAGCTCGTCGGCAGGTCCGAACCGATCGGCTTTTCGAGCGCGAGGCGCACCGTTTCGCCGGCAAGGCCGACGCGCTTCAAATTCTGGATCACCGTCGTGAACAGGCTCGGCGCGGTCGACAAGAAGATGCTGACGCCCTTCTCGATCGGGATCGCCTCGGCCAGCTTGTCGTAGCCTTCGGGCGTGGTCGCATCGACCGGGATATAGGACAGGCGCGCTGCGAATTTGCGCGCGGTGATCTCGTTATAAAAATCCTTGGGCAAGCGTTCGCGGAGCGCCTCGATGGCATTTTCGCGAAATTCCTCGTCGGAAAGCTTACTGCGCGCCGTCCCGACGATGCGCACATCTTCGGGCAACAGCTTGTCGGCGAACAGGCCGTAGAGCGAGGGCAGCAGCATGCGCCGCGACAGATCGCCGGTCGCCCCGAACAGCAAGAGTGTCGAAGATCGCATCACTGCCCCTCATTCAGTGCCGCCAGCATTTCGCTATGCGGTCGATAATTCATCGCGCATGCCGACAGGAAATTTGTGAGCGCTCCCATATCGGCTGCCGGCACCTCTACAGGAGGTTCCTTCAATCGCGCAACATCGGGAAAATTGCCATAGCCCGCGAGCAGGCAATGCCAGCTGGCTGCATTGTAATAGGTGGCGATCCCCTGTCGTGCGACTTCCTGCGCCAGGTCCTGGCCCGTGAACCAAGCTGTCATCACCTGCTTCAAACTGTCCGACAGGCGGTCATGTTCCGCAGTTTCCTGCCAATATTGCGTGTCGCGGCGCGGCGCCGTGCGATAGTGGGCGACGATATAGTCGCGAATGCCCTCGTAGCGCGCACCGAGGTCGCTGTTGAATTGTTCGCGGGTGGCGGGATCGAGCCCGCCGCGATCGACCGCAGCAATGAACCCTTCGACGGTGGCCAGCACGATGTGCAGCGCGGTCGCTTCCAGGGGTTCGAGGAAGCCCTGGCTCAATCCCACCGCGAGGCAATTGCCTTTCCAGCTTTCTTCCAGGCGCCCGCAACGCATCTTGAGATGCCGCGCCTCGACATCGTCGCCGAGACCCAAGGCACCGCGAAGCTCGGCTTCGGCATCTTGGGGATCGATGTAGCGCGATGAGAAAACATAGCCGTTGCCGGTGCGGTGCGTGAGCGGGATGGACCAGCGCCAGCCCGCCTTCATCGCGATCGCGCGCGTCGCGCATTCTGGGCCGCCCTCGGCAACGTCGGTCGGCATCACCACCGCGCTATCGTTGAAAAGATTGTCGCCGAAGCCGAGATGCTTTGCACCTAGCGCCTGCTCGATGATCATCGCGCGAAAGCCCGACGCGTCGAAGAAGAAGTCGGCCTCGTACCGCTCGCCATCCTTGGCGACCAAAGCAGCGACGTCCCCGTCCTCGCTGACCTCGACGTCGGCAATTTCATTGTCGATCCACTCGACCCCGCGCTCTGTGGCGATGTCCTTGAGGAATGACCCCACTTCATGCGCGTCGAAATGGTAGCCATAGCTGACCTCGAACGGGAAATTGGCCGACGCTTGGGGCCCCTTCTTCTGGTCGGCGAGCAGGCCGGGCAGCAGGAAACGGTCCGGATGCGCGTCGACCGCAAGGCCACCGCGGCGAAGCTGCGTCTGGTGGAAAAACTCGCCGGCCGTGTGCACGTCCAGTTCGCTCGGGAACGGGTGGAAATAGTGGTCGAAACCGGGTTTTCCCGACCAATCTTCGAAGCGGATCCCGACCTTGTAGGTGGCATGCGCGCGCGGCATCCATTCGGCCTCGGTCACCCCGATCGCATCGAAGAATGCCTTCATCTGCGGGGTTGAGCCCTCCCCCACCCCGATGATCCCGATCTTGGAGCTTTCGATCAGGCGGACCTTACAAGCCGGCCACTGCTTCTGGACGAGACAGGCGGCCATCCAGCCTGCCGTCCCGCCGCCCAAAATCGTGATCGAACCGGGGTGCATGCCCGGTGACTAGCGCAGGAGCGGCTCGATGCGAACCGCGAAACCGCCGCCCGGCGCCATGCGCAGCACTATCTCGCGATCCCCGGGGTTCAACCGCATGGTCCAGCGATCCATCGAGAATCGCGTCTCGCCCTCATAATGCGCGTCCGCGCCGTCGACCCAGCCATGCGCGATATAGGTCATTTCGGGATCGAGAAAGCCGAGCGAGACCGTGACGGTTCGCTCATCCTCGTCGGTGCCGCCTGCGACATACCAGTCTGCCGAATTGCGGTCCTTGCGCGCCATCACGACATAGTCGCCGACCTCGCCTTCGAGCACGTGGCTCTCGTCCCAGTCCACCGCGACCGTGCGGATGAATTCGAACGCATCTTCATGCTCCGCATAATGTTCGGGCAGATCCGCGACCATCTGGATGGGCGAATAGACGAGGATGTACTCGGCAAGGTTGCGCGCCTGCGTCATCTGCAACGGCTGGCCGCGTCCCTCGAGGCTGACGATGCCCGGCGTATAGTCCATCGGGCCCGACAGCATACGCGTGAAGACCATCGTCGGCACATGATCGGGGCCGTTGGGCGGATCGCCCCAGGCATTGAACTCCATGCCCCGCGCCCCCTCGCGGCTGACCCAGTTGGGATAGGTCCGGCGAAGACCCGTATCCTTGACCGGCTCGTGCGGGTTCATGACGATTTGCCGCTTGGCTGCTTCTTCGACGACCCTGAGGTGGTGGCGCTGCATCACCTGGCTCTCAGTGCATTCGCGCGTCTCGCGGCCATCCTCGTGGAAGTAGCGAAGGTTGCAGGCATCGGTGACATAGCCCGACTTGATCGCCTTGACGCCGCGCGCCGCCATCAGGTCGAAACCATCCTCCAGCTGGCTTTCATAATTGCCGACATCGCCCGACGTTTCATGGTGCCCAACGATCGGCACGCCTTTCTCGGCGGCGTAGCGCGCGATTTCCTCAAAGTCGTAATCGTCATAGGCCTCGGTGAAGCTGAACAGCGACCCGTTGAAGAACCAGTTGCCGTCCCAGCCGATATTCCACCCCTCGACCAGCACGCCGTCGAACCCGTTCTCGGCGGCAAAGTCGATGTAGCGTTTCGTGTTTTCAGTGGTCGCGCCATGCGGGGCGGTGGTGAAGCTGCCGTCCGATGCGGAGCCCAGATTGGCGCCCCAGCTTTCCTCGTTGAGGTGCAGGCTCCACCAGATGCCGACATATTTGTGCGGCGTGAACCAGTCGCCAATGTCGGCGATTCTGTTGGGATCGTTCAAGTTCAGGTCGATGTCGCTCTCGTAAAGCCCGCCGGCATCGCGGCTGATGCGCAGTGTGCGCCACGGCGTCGCGAAGGGCAGGTCGCGCACGGCGCGGGCGGCAGTGCTGCCGGTCGGCGCGAGCGTGGCGCGGAAGTTTGTGCCCGTCGTGCGCTTCACCCACATGCCCGCATAGTCGACCAGCTGGGCCTCGTGGATCGCGACATGGGTGCCATTCTCCATCCGCACCGTAAACGGCGTATGGACAAAGGAAACGGCGGAAATCGGGGTTTCCTGATAGAGATATTCGTAGCGATTCCACTCGCCCGCCGGGATCCACCAGGCCGTGCCATCCTCGGCAAAATTGAATTCGGTCAGCTCGTCGGCGACGCGCAGCGTCTCGCCCAGGCTGGTATCGTCGAACTCGTAGCGGAACCCGACCCCGTCATCGAAGACGCGGAAGGTGACGGCGAACTTGCGCGCATCATCGCTTTCCTCGGTGAAGCGGACGGTAAGCTCGTTATGGTGGTCGCGCACGAAGCGACGCTCGCCCCAGGGCTGCTCCCAGGTCTCGTCATGGCTGGCCCGCTCGCTGCCAGTAATCGCCAAACGCCGCTCGAGCTTGTCCTGATCGGTCAGCAGCAAGCCCAGAGCGCTCTGGCTCAGCACCGGCGCACCATCCATCTCGACGCGATAATTGGGGCGCCCCTCGCCATTGACGTCGACCGTGACCACGATGCTGCCATCGGGCGACGAGACGCTCTCCTGGGCAAGCGCGGGGGTGGCCAACAGCATGCTGGCGGCAAGGATCGTGAAGCGCATAATTCCTACTCCGGGAGGCTGGCAATGATGGCGGCGAACGGGCCCAATCGGTCGGCTCCGACTTCACCGCATTCGAGCACGGGGGTCGCACCCTCGGGCAGGGAGAAGGCGGCCTCCCCCTCACCAGTATTGAAGGCGCAGAGCAGCTTCTCGCCGTGCGCGCTGCGGGTGAAGCAGATGATGCTGTCCTGAGCATGGCATTCGCTCATCTCGCCATGGCGAATGGCGGGATGGTCCTTGCGCAGCGCAATCACCTTCTTGGTCCATTCGAGCAGCGAGCCGCGCTTGCCCTCCTGCTGGTCGACCGCCATGGCAGGATGGTCGGGACCGATCGGAAGCCAGGGCTCGACGCCCGAAAAGCCGGCCTGCGTCGCATCTTTTTCCCACGGAATGGGCGTGCGCACGCCGTCGCGCGACAGCGTCTTCGGCCAATTGGCGATCGCCTCGGGGTCCTGCAGTCGCTCGTAGGGGATATCGACCTGCGTCAGGCCGAGCTCCTCGCCCTGGTAGATGATGATATTGCCGCGCAGCGCGCTGAACAGCATCAGCTTCATGCGGTTGAATGCTTCGGCATGTTCGGGCGTGGTCCAGCGCGACACAGCGCGCGGCGCATCATGATTTTCGAACGCCCAGGTCGGCCAGCCTTCGCCATCCGAACCCGGCCAGCGCCCGAGTGCATCGCACACGACCTGGGGCGTCAATTGTTGCGCGTAAAGGAAGTCGAAGCCATAGACGCTGTTCAGCTTTTCCTCGCCCTCGGTCAGCTTGTGCTGGAATTCGTGCGTGTCCTCGCCGCCGATTTCGGCGACCGAGAATATGGCGCCATATTCGTCCATCAGTTCGCGCAGGCGATGCACGAAGCGGAAGGTGCCCGGCCCCGCCTGGTTGTAGATATTGTCCTGGAAGTCGTGGCTGCGCGCCTTGAACTTGTCGGGGTTCTTGGCCGGCGGATTGTCGGTAAGCGCGGCATCGTGGAACATGTGCGTCACCGCATCGATGCGAAAGCCGTCGACGCCCCGCTCCAGCCAGAAACGCGCCACCGCGATGATCTCGTCGCGCACCGCCTCGCTATGCAGGTTGAGGTCGGGCTGCTGTTTCAGGAAATTGTGGAAATAATATTGGCCGCGGCGGCTGTCCCACGTCCAGGCCGGACCACCAAAGATGCTCTGCCAATTATTGGGCGGCGTGCCATCGGGCTTGGGATCGGCCCAGACATACCAGTCGGCCTTCGGATTGTTCCGGCTTTGGCGGCTTTCCTCGAACCAGCGATGCTGGTCCGAGCTGTGCGACCAGACCTGGTCGATGATGACCTTGATACCAAGGCCATGCGCTTTCTCGACCAGCGCGTCGAAATCCTCGAGTGTCCCGAAGATCGGATCGACATTGCGGAATTCAGCCACGTCATAGCCGAAATCGAGCATGGGCGAGGTGAAAAATGGGCTGATCCAGATCGCGTCCGCGCCCAGTCGCGCGACATGGTCGAGCCGCTGCGTGATACCGGGAAGGTCGCCGATCCCGTCATCGTTGGAATCCGCGAAGCTGCGCGGATAGATCTGGTAGATTACCGCGCCCTTCCACCAGGGCTGGCCGTCATCGACGCCCTCGCGCGGCGCGCTCTCGTTTCGCTTGATGAGGTCGGTCAGGCTCATTGTGCCTCGCAAATCGCATAATCGAAGGGTGCCAGTTCGTAAGCCAGGCTGCCGGGCGCAGTGACATTGGTCGCACAATTGCCGGAAAGCGCGCGAAACTCCGTGCTCGCGACATCGACCAGCACATTGCCGCGAATGGCCTCACCCGACGTGTTGAATAGAAGCAGGATCTCCGTCCCGCTGACCGGATCGATGCGCGAAGCGGCAAACAGGCCCGGCTCGGTCCCGTATCCGCGCGTCACCTGCCGGCCCTTGCTTAGAGCGGCATTGGCTTTTCGGATCGCGGCAAGGTTGCGGAGCTCGACATAAAGCGGGTGCTGCTGGTCAAAATTGGCCTCGGCGGTCGTTGCGTCGGTGCCCATCAGGTCATTGTCATTGTACACCTCGACCCGGCTCGGAAATAACGTTTCCCGGGCCAGCTGGTCATTGCCGTCCGACACGAACCCCTGCTCGTCGCCGGAATAAATGACCGGCGAACCGCGCAACGTCATCAGCATAGCATGGGCCAGCCGCGTGCGCGCCAGCAATTCGTCGTTTGAAATGTCCGGATTGGCGGCCTTCACCATCCCAGAGAAGCGGCCGAGATCGTGATTACCGAGGAATGTCGGCAACGTAATCGCCGTGTCGTAGCCGCCCTCATACAGGACATCGTCCTCGAAAAGACGTGCCCACACATCCGTGCCCTCGCCCTTGCCGATCGTCTCCAGCGCGGCCGCGGCAAAGGCGAAATCGAGCAGGGCCGGGAAATCCGCCATATGCGTATAGCGTGCGAGATACCCGGCATCGGGCTTCTCTACGAAGACCTCGCCAAATACATGGAAATTAGGGATGCCGGCTGCTTCGGCACGCGCCTCCATGGCGGGCAGGAATTGCTGCCAGAATTCATTGTTCACATGCCGCGCCGTATCGATACGGAAACCATCGACGCGATAATCCTCTATCCAGTCGCCGAAAATCTCGATCATGCCGTCGACGACGCGCGGATGCTCGGTGAATAAGTCGTCGAGCCCGACGAAATCGCCATAGAGCGAATTCTCGCCCTCGAACGTCGTGTCGCCCCGATTGTGATAGTAAATGGGGTCGTTGAGCCAGCCCGGCACCTTGATGCCCTGCTCGGCCTCCGGGATCATCACATCATAAGCGTAATTGGGGTCGGTCAGCTTGTCGAAATTCTCGGCCGTGCGAACAGTGTCGCCGAGAAAGCCCTCGTTTATCCGCGGACCGTTTGCATCGCCGCGGGTCGAATAGGGATAATCGGCGAGGCTGCGATAGCTATAGTCGCCGCCATTGCTGTACTTGATGACGTCGGCCGTGTGGTTGGTGATGATGTCCATGTAGACCTTCATCCCGCGCGCATGCGCTGCCTCGACGAAGGCCTTGAATTCCTCATTGGTCCCGAAATGCGGGTCGATCGAGGTGAAGTCCGTCACCCAATATCCGTGATACCCCGCGCTTTCGAGGCCCGGGGGGCCCTGCACCGGCTTGTTCTTGAAAATAGGCGCGAACCAGATGGCGGTTATCCCCATCTCCTCGAGATAATCGAGCCGTTCCGTCAGGCCCTTGAGATCGCCGCCGTTGTAAAAACCTTTGTGGGTGGGGTCGAAGCCATGATCGAGCGGACCACCGCTGAGCCCCCCGGTATCATTCGACGGATCGCCATTTTCGAACCGGTCGGGCAGGACGAAATAGACGACTTCTTCCTGCGGCAGTCGGTCGAGATAAGTGGCGGTCGCCGCGGGGGCGGCACGCGATGCGGTCTCGGGCGCAGGCGCGGCATGGCAGGCCGTCGCGGTGCCGAGCGAGAGCACCATCATCAATCGGTTGAACATTACGCAGCCTCCCTTCCGCCCAACGAGGCGATATATTCGTCATGGCCCGGCAACTTGGCCGCGCGCGCATCGAACGCGCCGGCAATCGTGTCGAGCAGTCCGTGCAGGTCGCGATGCGGGACCGCATCGACGGCGGGATGCCAGCTTTGCGGCATTACCCCCTGCCCCAGCAGCAATTGCTGCCAGCCTTCTTCGGTGAACAATTCCTCATGCTCGCGGTGGATCGCGCCGGTTTCCTCGAACAGCGCGATCTTTTCGGCGAGCGTATCGGGAATGGTCATGTCGCGGCAGGCGTCCCAGAAGGGGTCGCCCTCGCGCGCATTTAACTTGTAGTGACCGATCAGGAAGTCGCGGATCCGCGCCCATTCGAAATCGGTCAGCGCATTATATTGCCGACGCGACGCCTCCGCATCGCCGCGCCGCGACGGGAAGAAGTCGAGCAAGCGCTGGATGCCCGACTGGATGAGATGGATCGACGTCGATTCCAGCGGCTCCATGAAGCCGGCCGAAAGGCCGAGCGCGACGACATTGTGCGACCAGGCAGCCCCGCGGCGCCCCGTCTTGAACTTGATGGTACGCGGTTCGTCCAGCGCCTCGCCGTCGAGATTGTCGAGCAGCATTTGCGTCGCTTCGTCTTCGGATAGATGGTCGGACGAAAAGACATGTCCGTTACCGGTGCGGTGCTGCAGCGGGATGCGCCATTGCCAGCCGGCTTTGCGCGCGATCGACTGGGTATAGGGGCGGAAGGCCTCGCTGCGTGCGCAGGGCACGGCAACGGCCCGGTCGCAAGGCAGCCAGCGGGTCCAGTCCTCATACCCGACGCCCAGCGCGCGGCCGAGCAGCAGCGAGCGGAAGCCGGTGCAATCGATGAAGAGATCGCCCTCGATGCGGCGCCCTGCCTCAAGCTCGATCGCAGTGACATCGCCGCTTTCGCCGTTGCGGTCGACCGTCTTGATGGTGCCCTCGACACGCTCGACGCCCAGCCCCTCGGCAAAGCGCCGCAGGAAGGCGGCATAGAGCCCGGCATCGAAATGATAGGCATGAACGAGGCCCGGAATGGCGCCGCCACCGGCCTCCGGATGATATTTGCCGGCGCGGGCAGCGGTCTCGTTGAAGCTGAAGGCGCCGAAATCGCGCGGATAGCCCTCGGACTTGGCGCGGACATAAGCATGGCGGAACGGGGCGATCCCGAAGGCGCGTCCCGAAATGCCGAAAGCGTGCATGTAGGCCGTGCCGGGATCGTGCCAGCCGACAAATTCGATGCCGAGCTTGATCGAGCCCTTGGTTTCGCGAAGGAACTCGGCCTCGTCGAAGCCCAGGAAGCCGTTGAAATTGCGGATTTGCGGGATCGTGGCCTCGCCGACACCGACCGTGCCGATGGCGTCGGATTCGACGAGTGTCACGCGGGCGGCAGGTCCGATGAAGCGCTGCAATGCGGCTGCAGCCATCCATCCGGCCGTTCCACCGCCGGCGATCACGATCTGGATAGGCGCAGCGCCTGCCACCTAGAGCCGCCTCCCTCTTGAAGAAAATAGGCCGCGGGTACGGGCGTCAGGGGACACCCGGACCCGCGGCCTTCTATCGACTATTGGAACTTATAGGTGAAGCCGGCCAGGAAACGGCGCCCATAAATTTGATAGTCGACAACAGTGCGCGGGTCTTCCGACACGGCGATCGAGGCGAAGCGCTCGTCCGTCAGGTTCTGACCCTGAAGGTAGAGAGACAGGCCGCCCAATGCGCTGTTTTCGGGGAAATCATACCCGATCTGCGCATCGACGATCGTTTCGCCCAGCGCCAGGCGGCGCGTCGGCGAACCGCCGAAGCCCACGAAATCGCCAAGGAAGCTCGAACGATAGCGCGCGCTGGCGCGGGCGTTGAAGCCACCCTGCTCGAAGAAGACCGTGCCGTTGGCGACCCATTCCGAATAGCCGGGGATCGAACCGACATTGTCACCGTCGACGATCTCGGTCTTGGTGTAGCCGACACCGCCGGTGACACCAAAGCCCGACAGGACCGGGGTGAAGATGTCGAACGGAATGGTCGCCGCAATTTCGGCACCATAAAGTTCGCCGCCTTCGACATTGGTCGGGGCATCGAGGAAGCCGATCAGGCTCGGCGGCTGGATCGCATTTTCAGGCAGCGGGAAGCCGGTATAGTCGAACAGCTCACGACGACCCTGGATGAACTCCTGGATGTCCTTGTAGTAGAGCTGCAGCGCGACATAGCCGGCACCGTCACCGAAATATTGCTCGACGTTGAAGTCGATCGAGTTGGCTTCATACGGACGCAGGCGCGGATTACCGCCGCCGCCCGAAATGACCGGCGTACCACTCGACACGTCGATGCCGTAACCGATCGCGACGCGCATGTCGTCGAGACGCGGACGCTGCATTTCCTTGCGCACCGCAAGACGAATGATCGTGTCGCTCGGCATGCGGTAGGACAGGTTCATGCTCGGCAGGTAGTGCCAGTAATTGTCGCCTGCGGTGACCGGCGTCGGCACCCCGTTGGGGAAGGCCTGGCCGCTAGACGACTGGTCCGAATTGACGACCTGGATACCGATATTACCGGTAAGGTCGCCCGCACCGATCGTGCTGTCGATATTGGCCATCAGGTAGCCGGTGTAGATCGCCTCGTTGACCTTGAAGGCCTTCTGGAGGACGTCCTGCACATTGTTGGCTTCAAGGACGTAGACACCATCCTCGATGAGGCCACGCGGATCGTAGCTCAGGATCGGGCCGAGACCGAGATAGGTAAGGTCGGTCGAGCCTTCGATATAGCTGGACGGGATCGGGATCGCCGTTTCGCCATCAGGCAGGCGGACCAGAGATTCATCCGGCGTCAGCGTCTTCACGCGGTCGGTGATGTTCACACCCAACTGGACCGAACGGATGAAGCTGTTGTCGAACTCGCGCTCGAGTTCGGCGCGATACTGCTCCAAGTCGTCGACCACGATGCGGTTATTGTAATAACCGGCCTGCGGCACGGTGCCGCCACCCCAGCCGAGCGGGTCGGTGAGGAAGATCTGGTTCGGATCCGAATAGTCGAAATTGGGGCTGAAAACGGTGCCCGTCTCGCCCGACTGGAAGCCGATGTCTACCGAGGCGCCGTCGCCAGTATCGTCACCGTTGAAGCCGGTACCGGCATAGCTTTCGATCGACAGTTCGTTGCGCTCGGTGCGCGAGTGAGAGAGGTCGAGGAAGCCTTTCCAGCCCGTGCCCGGATCCCAGTCGACGTTGAAGCCGAAGCTGTAGAGATCGGCTTCGCGCTGGAAGACGTCGTTACGGATGACGCCGCGCACGTTGGTAAAGGTACCGCTGTCGGCAAAACCGTCCGAGACGTTGCCGATGGTCGTGCCGGTGCCGAACGCGCCAAAGCCGAGCGGAAGCTCGATGCCGCGCTTGGACTGGTCGTCGTCGAATTTCGTGTAGAAGCCGTCGAGGGTCAGCATCACGTCATTGTTGGCGCGCGCTTGCACCGTGCCCATGACGCCGAAGCGCTTGAGCTGGGTCGAGGTCACGAAGCTCTTCGAACCGCCGATGACACGCGGGCTGTCCGCCGTGCCGCCGCCGGCATAGCCCCAGGCGTTGAATTCTTGGTTTTGGTAGGGCTCGTCGACATAGGATGCCGCCAGCGCGACGCCGATCAGGTCGTCTGCAAACTGGTCGACATAGGTCGCGTTGGCGCGATAGCCGGTGTCGGTCGAACCCGCATTGAGCGAACCCAAATCGGCATAGGAAACACGGCCACCGACGGCGAGGACCTGCTCACCATAATCGAGCGGGCGGATCGTGCGGATGTCGATGGTACCGATAAGGCCTTGGCCGACGAGGTTGGCCGAGGGCGATTTGAAGACGACGACCTGGCTGACGATTTCCGAAGGATATTGGTCGAACTCGACGGCGCGGGTGTCGCCCGTCGTGGTCTGCTCGCGGCCATTCAGCGTGGTCTGCGAGAAGTCCGGGCCGATGCCGCGGATCGAGATGACGTTAGCGCGGCCGTTGAGGCGCTGCGAGGTGATACCCGGCAGGCGGGCGATCGATTCACCGATCGAGGCGTCGGGCAGCTTGCCGATATCTTCGGCGGTGACCGATTCGACGATCAGCTCTTCGTTGCGCTTAGTGTCGACAGCGCTTTCGAGCGCGGCGCGGAAGCCGCGAATGATAATGCCTTCGCCTTCATCATCCGGATCGTTCGGATTGGCAGTTGCCTGTTCGTCTTCGTCCTGGCCCGCATCCTGCGCGAAAGCCGGCGCGGCCGTGGCCATGCCGAGCGCAATGAAGCTGCTCGTCGCGACGAGACGCGTCGTAGTCCCCAATTTCTTCATGGATTTTGTCCCCTGAATTTCTCTCCTGCCCGCCCCGCGCTCTCGCGCATGACGGATCGATTACAAGGCTGTCGGGATGTCGGACAAAAGTCGCTATACATACGTATGCAGGGTGCTTAGCATAGGTATGCAAGGCCACATCGTGTCTTGGGTGCAACGGTTTTTGGGGCTTTTGAATGACCGGCCGACGACCGACCAGTTTCGATATCGCCGCTTTGGCCGGCGTGTCCCAACCTACTGTTTCGCGTGCGCTTTCGGGCAACAAGTCGGTTTCCGAGGAAACTCGCCGCAAGGTCGTCGAGGCGGCCGAGAAGCTCAATTACACCGTCGACAAATATGCCAGCGGACTGCGCAAGCGCACGTCGGACACACTGGCATTGCTCTTCTTCGAGGACCCGACGCCCGACGATACGCTGATCAATCCCTTCTACCTGTCGATGCTTGGCGGGATCGCCCGTGCCGCCTCGGCGCGGGGCTACGACCTCCTCATCTCGATCCAGCAGCTCTCCGAAGACTGGCACGTCGATTATGAGGACAGCCACAAGGCCGACGGCATCATGCTGCTCGGCTATGGCGACTATCTGGAAGCCCGCCCACGGCTCGAGCAACTCGTCCAGCAGGGCACGCATTTCGTGCGCTGGGGCGCTGCGGAAGCCGGGCAGATCGGCACCACTGTCGGTTCGGACAATGGCCAGGGCGGTTATCTGGTCGGCAAGCATCTGCTCGACCGTGGTCGCAGCAAGGTCGCCTTTCTCGGACTCAGTGATGAGACCGCCCCGGAATTTCTCGAACGCTATCTCGGCCTCTCGCGCGCGCTCGGAGAAGAAGGTCACGAGGTCGTTGCGGCCGAGGACGCCATCGCGACCGCCGAAAGCGGGCGCAATGCATGCGAGAGATTGCTTGACTCAGGCGTCGAGTTCGATGCCATCTTTTGCGCCGCCGACATCATCGCTATCGGCGCGATGAAGCTGCTTTCCGAACGCGGCCTCAAAATCCCGGACGATGTGTCCGTGGTCGGTTTCGACGACACGATCGCCGCGCGCATGAGCGAACCGGCCCTCACCAGCGTCGTGCAGGACACACGCCGCGCCGCCGAGACGTTGGTCGACACGCTGATCGCCAAGATCCAGGACGCGGCCCCTGAAAGTGTTCTGCTGCCAGTCGAACTCAAGGTGCGCGGCTCCTCCTGAGCCTTCATGTATAGGTATGCAGGCCGCCCGGACTGCGTTGTCATCCATTCGTCACGCTGTAAGCTTCCTCGTCAAAGGGGAGAGGTACATGAGTGACACGGCGCTTCTGACGGAGAAGCCGCGCCAGGACTGGCGTGGTCTCGTCAATATCAGTTTCGGTTTCTTCGGCATCCAGATCGGCTTCGCGCTGCAAAATGCGAATATGAGCCGCATCTTCCAGACATTGGGCTCCTCGCTCGACGACCTTCCGGCGCTCTGGGTCGCCGCGCCGCTGACCGGCCTCCTGGTGCAGCCGATCATCGGCTACATGTCCGACCGGACCTGGCTCGGGCGCTTCGGTCGCCGTCGGCCCTATTTTGTCGCCGGCGCGTTCCTCGCTGCCCTGTCGCTCCTTCTTATGCCATTGGCGCCCGTACTCCTCGCCGCAGCGGTGTTGCTCTGGGTGCTCGATGCCAGCCTGAACGTCTCGATGGAGCCGTTCCGCGCCTTTGTCGGGGACATGCTCAACAAGGACCAACATACGGCCGGCTATGCCGTACAAACCGCCTTCATCGGCGTCGGCGCGGTCGTCGGCTCGCTCTTCCCGACGCTGCTGGACGCCTGGGGCGTCAGCAATGTCGCGCCCGAGGGCAGCATTCCCGACACGGTTCGCTACAGCTTCTGGTTCGGCGGTGCGGCGCTCTTCCTCGCGGTGATGTGGACCGTCGTCTCGACCAAGGAATATGACCCCGAGCAGATGGCCGTGTTCAACCGCGAGCATGGAGATAGCGAAGCAACCGGCGCCACCATCCGCGCGCTCGCCTCCAAGAACCAGGCCACCGCCTTGGGGTGGATTGGTGCGGGAGCGCTCGTTGCGCTGCTCGTCATGAATTTCGGGTTCGAGAAGGAAGTCTACCTACTCGCCGCGCTGCTTGCCGCCTACGGCGTCGCCTCGATCATCGCCATCAATCTCGCCAAAAAGGGCGAGAAATCGAACATGCTGAGCCAGATCGTCGGCGACTTTTCCGGCATGCCCGACCTTATGAAAAAGCTCGCGCTTGCGCAGTTCTTCAGCTGGTCGGCGCTTTTCATCATGTGGATCTACACGACCCCCGTCGTCGCGCAGAAATTCTACAACACTACCGACAGTTCCAGCGCCGCCTTCCAGGATGCGGGCAATTTCGTCGGCAACCTCTTCGCCGTCTATAATGGCGTCGCAGCCGTTGCCGCGCTTGTCCTACTGCCTTGGCTCGCCAAGCGGATCGGCAAGGTGAAGACCCATATGGTCGGCCTGCTTTGCGGCGCCGCGGGCTATCTGTCCTTCCTCGTCTTCACCGACCGCGAGATGCTCTATCTGTCGGAGATCGGCGTCGGCATCGCCTGGGCCTCGATCCTCGCCATGCCTTACGCCATCCTCGCCAGCAGCCTGCCGCAGCGGAAACTCGGCATCTATATGGGTCTGTTCAACGTCTTCATCGTCGTGCCGCAGCTCATCGTCGCGACGTTGATGGGCACCGTGCTCAAGGAATTTTTCCCGACCGAGCCCATCTGGACAATGCTGTTCGCGGCGGGCGTGATGGCTGCGGCCGCGCTGTCCATGCTGCGGATCCGCGAACCGGCCTAGCGGCGCGCGCTGATCTGGTAGCCGTAGCGATAGGAAATTGGTTCGCCGACCGCATTGCGCGCCGGCTGCCATCGCACCTTGCGTTCGATCAGGCGGCATGCCTCGGCATCGAATTCGGGAATGCCGCTCGACCGGCCGACCGAGCAATTCGATGTCGATCCATCGACATTCACCGTCACGTTGTAGATCGCGACGGTCCCGTCTTCCCACTGCCGCCGCAATTCGCGCGGGAAGTCGGCCACTACGACCTGCGTTCGGGTGACGAGCTGGGGCTTGGTACCCCCACCGCCACCCAATCCGTCGCCGCCACGACCCGAACCGGTGCCTTCGCCGACGCCGCCTGACCCGGTACCGCCTTCATCGCGGTCGGAGGCACCCTGGTCGGTCGCATTACCGTCATTGGGGCGCGGCGCGGCGCGGGGCGGTTCGCGAACCGGCGGGACAGGGCTTTCGGTCGATTGCACTTCGGATGCCGTCTGCTCGACATTGCGCGCCGAGGCCTCGCCTTCTTCGCGCGGTGTGGCCTGGTCGGGATCGTCGATGTCCTCGATTGGCGGCGGCGGTTCGATCACGACATCGAACGTCTCGACCACCGACTCCGGTACTTCCTCGAACACCGGCCCCTTGGCGAGGATCAGCCCGGCGATGCCGACGCCGTGCAGCGCGACAATCACGCCGAGTACGCCAACCTTGCGCCACGGATTTCGCTCTTCCCGATACATGTGACTGCTAACGCGGGCCGTGCGACCTTCGTTCAACGCGGACCGGCAAAACCCATATCGTCGAGGAAACGCAGCGTCTCGATCATGTAGCGCGGCTCGACCGTATCATGCTTGAAATAGGTGGCCCCAGAGGGCAGCTCGACCATCTGGTCCCCGTGCTCGAGCCCATGACCCTGTCCCGTTACGACATAGATGCGGGCGCGGTCATTCCCCGCAGTCAGTGCCTTGAAGGCAGCGCGGTTGCTGGCCAGCGGGACGATGGGATCGACTTCGCCGAACATGGCGAGATAGGCAATGTCGCCGAGAGCCTCGGCATCCTCGGCAGGGTCGTAGCGATAACGCTGGAGGAAGATGCCCGGGCCATCGGCGGCCGTTTCGGGTAGGTCGTCGGGGGCGTAAAGGCTGTCCTTCCAGCCCTCCTCGTTCGCCTGCGCGTAAATGGCCGCCAATTCGGCGAACGCATCGTCCCCGCCGTTCGCAGCCAGCGTCACCGACCGGCGCACCAGCGTGGTGCGCTCCTCATCCAGGTCGGCCATCGCGGCAAATGTGTCCGCACTTTCATATTGCTGTTGCAGGATCGAGGTTGCGGGGCCGACCCAGGTTACGAGGAAGGAAGGCGCGGTTTCTTCACCTGCAAGGTCGCCAGCGACAGCTTGCGCCACCCAACCGCCTAGTGAGGTACCGACCAGACCGACCCGGTCGGGGTCGACCTGTTCCTGTTCGGCAAGAAAGGTGAAGGCTGCATTGCTTTCGATCGCCAATCCCTCGAACCGGGAAGTGGCGCAATCGCCCTCGCTTTTCCCTGCCCCGCCACGATCCATGGTCAAGACGACATAGCCTTGGCGCGCGAAGGCCTCGGCCGTACCTAGTGAGCGCGTGGTGCAGCCTCGCCCTTGAATAAGCAGCAGGGCGGGAAATACCCCCTCGCCCATCGGAGACACCAGACTGCCCCTAAGAGCGCGGCCATCAGCCTCCAACTCGATCTCCCGCGCCTCAGTCTGCCAGCGCCCGGGCGGCGCGACCTTTTTGAGATGAAGCCTGCGCTCATCCCCCACCGAGCCCACCATCTGCGCGAATTTGGGGTCGAGTTCGAGCACGGCGTCGTCGCCGTAAAAGTCTTCGATGATGACGCGCTCGTCGATCCGCACCGCATCCATGCTCGACTGGTAGGTCAGCCATTCGGGAAACCGCGTTTCGGCAACCAGCCCATCATCGCCGCGCGAAATCTCCATTTCGACGAGGAGTGGGGCACCGTCACGCATCAGCGCTCCCTGCCAATGACCGGTCAGCAAGTCTTCGTCCGCCTGAGCCAATGCCGGGGTTGCGATCGCGAGGGAGACGAGCAGGCCAAACAGCTTCACGAAACCGACAAGACCCATGCTCACTCTCCCGTACGACGACCAGGAGGGAGCAAAGCCTAGTTTTCGAGGCGCCGCAACAGCGCGTCCACGACCGCGTCGGCCGCTTCCTCGGCAGAAAGCTGCGTCGTGTCGATTTGCACGTCGGGTTCGAGCGGCGGCTCGTAGGGACTGTCGATGCCGGTGAAGTTCTTGATCTTGCCCGCGCGGGCCTTGGCGTAGAGCCCCTTCACGTCTCGCTGTTCGGCGACTTCGATCGGCGTATCGACGAAGATTTCGATGAAGGTCCCTTCATCACACATGTCGCGGACCATCTGCCGCTCGGCGCGGAAGGGCGAGATGAAGGCGGTGAGCACGATGAGGCCGGCATCGGTCATCAGCCTGGCGACCTCGCCGATGCGCCGGATATTTTCGATGCGGTCGGCATCCTCGAAGCCCAGATCCTTGTTGAGCCCATGACGCACATTGTCGCCGTCCAACAGGAAGGTGTGCCGCCCACGCGCAACGAGCTTTTTCTCGACAAGGTTCGCGACCGTCGACTTGCCCGCACCCGAAAGGCCGGTGAACCACAATACGGCAGGGCGCTGGCCCATCTGCAGCGCGCGCGTCTCGCGATCGATGTCGAGCGCCTGCGGATGGATATTTTGTGCCCGGCGCAGCGCGAAATTGATCATCCCCGCCCCGACCGTGGCATTGGTCATCTTGTCGATGAGGATGAACCCGCCAAGCGTCCGGTTGGCACTGCCGCCCGCTTCGTCGACATAGGGCTCGAACACGAGATCGCGGTCGGTGGTGATCTCCGACACGCCGATCGCATTGAGGTCGAGCGTCTTGGCCGCGAGCCGATCGAGCGTGTTGACGTCGACCTGATATTTCGGCGGCTGGATGGTCACCGACACGGTCTGCGTGCCGAGCTTGAGCAAGTAGGCGCGACCGGGCAGCAAGGCCTCGTCGGCCATCCACACAATAGTCGCCTCGAACTGGTCGGCAGCCTGCGGCGGATCGTCCGATGCCGCAATCACATCCCCGCGTGAGCAATCCACCTCGTCGGCGAAGGTCAGCGTAACCGACTGGCCCGCAACTGCCTCATCGAGATCGCCGCCCATGGTGACGATCCGCTCGACCGTCGTCGTCTTGCCCGACGGAATGACCCGCACCGGATCGCCTGCGCGTACGCAGCCCGCCGCAATCTGTCCCGAAAAACCGCGGAAGCTCTGGTCGGGACGATTGACCCACTGGACCGGCATCCGCATCGGCTTCTGCTGGTTCTCGACGCTCGCCACCGGCACGCTCTCGAGATGCGCGATCAGGCTCGGCCCGTCATACCAGGGCGCCCGCTCGCTGGCCGCGACGATATTGTCGCCTTCGAGGCCCGACACGGGAATGGCAGTCCACTCCTCGACGTCGAGCTTCTCGGCAAATTCGGCATAATCGGCGACGATCTTGTCGAAGACGGCCTGGTCGTAATTGACCAGATCCATCTTGTTGACCGCCAGCACGAAGCGGCGAATGCCGACGAGCGAGGCGAGATAGCTGTGCCGCCTCGTTTGCTGCAAAATTCCCTTGCGCGCGTCGACGAGCAGCACCGCAAGGTCCGCGGTCGAGGCACCCGTTACCATATTGCGCGTATATTGTTCGTGCCCCGGCGTGTCGGCGACGATGAACTTGCGCTTGTCGGTCGTGAAGAAACGATAGGCGACATCGATGGTGATGCCCTGCTCGCGTTCGGCCGAAAGCCCGTCGACCAGCAGCGCGAAGTCGATCTTCCCGCCTTGCGTGCCGACCTTCTTGGAGTCTGCCTCCAGGCTCGCCATCTGGTCTTCGAAAATCTGCTGGCTGTCGTAGAGCAAGCGCCCGATCAGGGTCGACTTGCCGTCATCCACGCTGCCGCAAGTGATAAAGCGCAGCATTTCCTTCTTCTGCTGCTGGTCGAGAAAGGCGCCAATATCGTCGATGATGAGTGCGCGTTCGCGCGAGCCGGGACGGGCCATCAGAAATAGCCCTCCTGCTTCTTCTCTTCCATTGAGGCCGACTGCCCCCTGTCGATGGCCCGGCCCTGTCGCTCGGATCCCGTCGCCAACAGCATTTCCTGGATGATGCCGTTCAAATCGTCGGCGTCGCTCAGGCTCGCACCGGTCAAGGGATAGCAGCCCAGCGTCCGGAAGCGGACCTTGCGCATCACCGGCTTCTCGCCCGCCTCGAGCCGGAACCGCTCGTCGTCCACGACAAGGATGAGACCGTCCCTTTCCACGGTCGGTCGCTCCTTGGCGAAGTAGAGCGGGACGATATCGATCTTCTCGGCCTGGATATATTGCCAGATGTCGAGCTCGGTCCAGTTGCTGAGCGGGAATACCCGGATGCTCTCCTTCTCCGCCTTGCGCGCATTGTAGAGGTTCCACAATTCGGGGCGCTGGTTCTTGGGATCCCAGCGATGCTTGGCATTACGGAATGAAAAGATGCGTTCCTTGGCACGCGCCTTTTCCTCGTCCCTTCTGCCGCCGCCAAAGGCCGCATCGAAACCATGTTCAGACAATGCTTTCTTGAGCGGTTCGGTCAGCATGGCCTGCGAATAGAGGGCCGATCCGGTATCGAACGGATTGACTCCGTCGCGCTCCGCAAGTTCGTTCTCGGCGACAATCAGCTCGAGGCCATATTCCGCAACCGTCCGGTCGCGATGCGCCAGCAAGTCGGCAAAGTCCCACCCTGACGCCACTTGCAGGACGGGAAAGGGCACGGGCCCGGGATAGAAAGCCTTGCGCGCCAGGTGCAACATGACCGCGCTGTCCTTGCCCACGGAATAGAGCAGGACCGGTCGCTGCGTCTCGGCAACGACCTCGCGGAAAATATGGATGCTCTCGGCCTCGAGCCGCTCGAGGTGGGTCAGCGAACGCATGGT
The DNA here is from genome assembly GCF_023805295.1 of Sphingomicrobium sediminis. Lineage (NCBI taxonomy): Bacteria > Pseudomonadati > Pseudomonadota > Alphaproteobacteria > Sphingomonadales > Sphingomicrobiaceae > Sphingomicrobium > Sphingomicrobium sediminis. Next base: position 2,706 of record NZ_JAMSHT010000001.1, on the reverse strand, counting down.
CTCAATTCAATTCCAAGATGCCCGGCGCCGCACGTTTGCGTGACGCCGAGCATGATCCTGTCCCTCGCCTCAGCTTGCCGGTTTGGCGTTGATTGCGTCGACGAGCGGCTGCAGGCCATCGCCATAACGCTTCCAGCGCTTGACCGAGCTCTTGTAGATGGGCTTGCGAACCTGCGCGACCGAAGCGGTCTTCACCGGACGCTTGCTCTCGTAGAATTTGAGGCAGTTGGGATCCCAGTCGAGCCCGATAAAGTCGATGAGCTTCTTGGCCTCGGTATCGATATCGTCGACGACCTTCTCATACTGGCTGGTGTGGAGCACCCCCTTGGGCAACACCTTGTTCCAGTGATCCATGAGCTGCTGGTACTTGGCATAATAGCGGCCCAGCTCATTAAGATCGTAGCTGTGGGGCATGTCGTCCTTGAACAGCTTGGTGAAGCCCGACAGGCAGGTATCCACCGGATCGCGCTGCGTGTTGATGATCTTCGCATTCGGATAGAGCAGGTGGATGAGACCGACGAAGAAGAAATTGGTCAGCAGCTTGTCGGTGACGCGCTTGGCATCGCCCGACCCGGCCGTCATCAGCTTGAGATAGGTGTTGCCGAGGATCTCCATCTGCTTCGGCGTGATCTTCTCCATCATCATCGGGAATTTCGGCAGGCTGGGGAAACGATCCCGCAGGCGGCCGAGCGACTGCGAGAAGAATTTCACCTCGCCCGCGCCATAGACGTCCTTGTGGGTCGAGATGATCTGCTCGGTGAGCGTCGAGCCCGAGCGCGGCATGCCGACGATGAAGACCAGGCGATCATCGCTCAGCCCCTCGAACTTGCGGTTCTTGAAGACGTCGGCCGGGAAGGCCTCGCGGATCTGGTCGAAGAAGCCGTGCGTCTCTTCCTCGACATAATCGAGCTGCGCGCGCTTCATCTTGCCGCCGATGATATAATGTTCGAGCGCCTTTTCATGCTCGCCGCGATCCGCCAGCGCTTTTCCGTAGGCGAAGTGCAGCGGAAGCATGCCGGGGGCCTGCTTGTTCTTCGCATTTTTCATGATGTGGTCCATCTTCTGGAAAAGTTCGTCCTCTTCCTTGAAGTTCACCAGATCGTTGAGGTTGGCATAGGCCCCGACAAGGTTGGGGTTCTTGGCAAGCGCCCCCAAGATATGTTCGCGCGCTTCGTCGAGACGGCCGACCGACTTCAGCGCGATCCCGTAGAAGTTGCGTGCCTCGGGATGGTCGGCATTGATGCTCAGCGCCTTTTCCAGCACCTCGATCGCCTCGTCATAACGGTCGGTCTCGTGGAGCAGCTGGCCAAGCATGGTCAGCGCCTCGACATGTTCGGGCTCCTTGCCCACCACGAAGCGCAGCGCCTGTTCGGCGGCCTGGTGCGCGTTGCGACGCATCTGGATACGCGCGGTCAGCACCAGGGTCGGGACCGACTGCGGCGCGAACTTCAGCGTTTCCGAAAGGATACGCAGCGCGTCGACATCCTTGTTCTGCGCTGCATAAAGGCCGGCAAGATTGTTGCGCGCCTCGATGTATTGCGGCGACTGCTGGATCGCCTTGCGCATCGCATGCTCGGCTTCTTCCTGCTGGCCCTTGGCCTGCAGCAGCGTGCCGAGATTGTTGTAGGCTTCGGGGTAGATTTCCCGATAGGTCAGCGCGTCCTGATAAGCCTCGATCGCCTCGTCATTCTTGCCGAGGATGCGCAGCGCATTGCCCTTGTTGTTGAGCGCCTCGGCCATCTCCGGCCGGATCTCGAGCGCCTTGCCATAATGCTTCACCGCTTCCTTGAAGCGGCGCTGGTCGTAGGCGATGATTCCGAGATTGTTGTGGGCCTGCGCATTGTTGGCATCGAGCTCGATCGATTTTTCAAGCGCGGCCTTGGCCTCGTCCAGCTCGCCGCGCTGGCGCAATAGCTCGCCGAGATTGGCGTGGAAGGTCGCGGCCTTGGGCTGGATCTTGATTGCCTTGCGAACGCTCTCGAGACCCCCGTCCTGCTTGCCGGCGGCGTGGAGCGTGACGCCAAGAATATTATGGGCGTCGGCCATGCCGGGACGCGCGGCGAGGATCTGGCGACAGACGCGCTCCGCCTGGTCCAGCTTGCCCTGCGCATAGAGCGTGCCCGCCATCTCGACGGCCTTCAGCGGCGTGACATTGACCTTGCCCTGCTGCGCGCCGTCAATCGCCTGGCCGACATCCTCGACCGGTGCGGCCTCGGCCTGCTTTTTGGCGGCAGCCTGCTTGGCAGCGGCGGCCTTGGCGGCGGCGGCCTTCGAGCCGGGCGCTTTCTTGGACTTGGTCGTCGTCTTGTTCATGTTCCCACTTTCAACTCGAAATACATATTTCAGGCGGGGAATGGCCTTGCGCCTCCCCCGATGCGCATCCTGATACTAAAGGCGCTTTTCGCTTCTGTTGCAACCGACGCCATGCGCGAAAAAGGGCGTCGGACCAGATATTTCTTCGCGGCGGGACGTCCGTATCGCCAGCCACCCAACAAAAAAGGGGCCCAGCAATGCCAGGCCCCGATTTGCAGGGAAGTGAAGACGGGTCCGAGGACCCGTCCCCCTTGATCCCTTAGTTCCCGCCGAGCGGGAGGCGGATACGGAAGGTACCGGCGTGGTTTTCGCGCTGTCCGTTGAACAGGGCCTGGTAGCCGACGCGGACGTCGACCTTGCCGGCCTTGCCGCCGAGGCTCACGCCGACCAGCG